>DATJHQ010000033.1:0-62948 GCA_035493815.1 Rariglobus sp. | reverse complement strand
CCGCATGACTTCTGACCGGCCTCAAAAATCCGAGCAAAGATTCACGCCGTCCGTATGACTTAGGACATTTCGGGGCAGAAACTTGGGTGGAAATTTCCAATTTCGAGTGTTTCAACTCATTTTCTGTAAATTTCGACTGGTGCCAAGTTGTAAATCAGTCCGGCTGACTGAGGTTTATTTCGATCACAACTAACTATTTAATAGTGTGATGCATCAGTGGTTATTTTGATCGGCGTCCGCATGACTTACGATCCGTCCGGGTGACTTCTGGTTTCTTACACCGTCTTACAGCATCAGCCAAATGTGAATAAGTTTTTGGCTGAAATCTGTTATTTGAGACGGAGTTGTCTTGACTGAAGTGGGTTAAAATGGGTTGAAATGGGGCGTTCTGGGGGACTTGGCGGTTTCCCATGCATCCATGGCTCAATCTGGCACAGCTTCCTACACCGGTCTTTTCCGGCACGCGCTCGATGATAAAAATCGTGTAACGATCCCGTCGTCATGGCGTTCTGCGCACGACGAAGGGGAGCAGTTTCTCGCGACGCCACATCCGGATGGCTATATTGCCATTCTGCCGCCTTCAGAGGTCGCCAAGCTGCGCGCCAAGATAGAGGCCATGGCTCTTTCCGATGGTGCGGCCCAGGATTTTGCCGCCCGGTTCTTTTCCCAGACACAGACCCTCGGTTTCGACAAGCAGGGTCGTATCATGCTCAACAGCGAATTGGTTTCCCATGCGGGCATCTCGAAAGACGCCGTTTTGGTGGGTTCGCTTACGAAATTCAGTCTCTACAGCCCTGATCGTTGGAGTCGTGTTGAGCAACGGACCGCCGGTGAGAACTTCGGCGATCTGATGCGCCGCATAGGAATATAGCCCATGCGCCAAAGCCTTTCCCATCTTCCGATCCGTCCGCTGGTGCTCCCGGCCCGACTCGGGCGCCGCCAGCGTAGCCTTGCGCCGTCTCATGTCATCCTGGAGGCCCGCGCCCGTTTTGAGCAAAGCAACCTCGCCGTAGCCTTGGCCGCCGGTCCGGTCTGGTTGCACGGACCGCTTTTTCGCCAATCGCGTTTGTCACTGTCGTCCGCCGCCGTGCGCCATGCTGCTTGATGCCTCCATCATCATGACACCCGGTCACAAACCCGTTTTGCTCCGCGAGACGCTTGAGTTGCTCGCCCCGTGCGCCGGCGGCCGGTATCTCGACGCCACCTTTGGCGGTGGCGGCCACACCCGCGCGATTCTTGAATCCGCTCCGGGCGTGAATGTCGTCGCCCTTGATCGCGATCCTGCCGCGCAACCGCGTGCCGAGGTGCTGCGACTTGAGTTTGAAGGACGGTTTGCGCTGATCGATCGCGACTTCGGCCGTCTGGGTGAACTTCCAGTCGATGAGTTCGACGGCATTCTCTTCGACTTCGGCGTGTCGTCCTTCCAGCTCGACGACGTGGAGCGCGGTTTTTCGTTTCGTAACGACGCCCCTGCCGACATGCGTATGGATCCCCGGTCCGGCGTGCCTGCCTCGACCTGGCTCGAAACCGCCACCGAAGAGATGCTCGTGCGCGCCGTGCGCGACTACGGAGAGGAAAAAAACTGGCGCCATGTCGTGCGCGCCATCGTCGCCGCCCGCGGCACCGGCAAGCTCGCCCGCACCGCATCGCTGGCCGAATTGATTTCCGGAGCCATTCCTCCACGGGACCGGTTCACTTCTAAAATTCATCCCGCGACCCGCACCTTTCAGGGCATCCGTATCGCGGTGAACGACGAACTCGGTGCGATCGAGCGGGCGCTGCCAGCCGCCTTCGAACGGCTCAAGTCCGGCGGCGTGCTGGCGGTCATCAGCTTTCATTCGCTGGAAGATCGCATCGCGAAGCAGTTTTTCCGCCGGCTCTCCGGCCAGCCGGAGGGATTCGACGATCATCGCCCCCAGGATCTCCGCAGGAAGTTTGCCGAGCCGCTTACCCGCGGTCCGCTTACGCCGACCGATTTGGAAATCGAAGAAAATCCCCGCAGCCGCTCCTCAAAGCTGCGTGCCGTCAAAAAAATATAACCACCCCGCGCCCGGAATTTTTTAAAGCCGTCCGACCATGAACAAGACCGACACCAACGCCTTTGTGAACCAGCTCCTCGTTTATACGCTGGTTATGATCTGCTTTAGCGGATCCATCGGCCTCGGCACCGTGTGGCTCCGCCACCAGATTTCGGTCACGGCCAACAATACGAAGCAGCTCGAGCAACGCATTACCGAGACCGAGCGGCACATGGATGAGCTCAACACCCAGATCACCGAGGAGCAGACGATCACCGTGCTGAACCGCCGGAATGCCGAGTGGAATCTCGGGCTTGTGCAGCCGAAGGAGCCGCAGGTCGTGCGCGTCAGCGAGTCTGCCGAGCGCCGGCTGGCTTCGCGTAACAACGCCGATGTTTTCGCCTCTGAAAATGTCACGGTCACCCCGGTGCGTTTTCGACTTCCCGCCACTTATCGCTGATCCTGATGTCCAAGGGCTTCGCATCCAACTACCGCATCGTGCTGCTGGGGCTTGGCGTTATCGCCAGTTTCGGTTGCGTGGGGGCCCGGCTGGTTGATTTGCATGTAATCGACCGGGACAAGCTCGTGAGCTACGTGGATCGTGCCCGTCGCCAGATCACCGTCGAGACGGCGCGTCGTGGGGATATTCTCGATACACGTGGCGACACATTGGCCACGTCGCGTTCGTTGATCGTGCTCGGCGTTGATCCTCAGGCCTTGCGCAAGGAGGACGAGGCGAAGTGGCCCAAGCTCGCCGCAATGCTGAACCTGTCCCTCGCCGATCTGACGAAGGTTTTTAATGACAAGACCCGTGCCGCCGCGCCCGATGACAAGAGCGATGAGGACCGGCTCATCCGCTGGGCAAAGCTGAGCGACGATGTCGAGGAATCGACTTACGACCAGATCAACAAACTCGATATCAAAGGTGTCTACGGCAACCGCACCTACCGCCGCGCCTATCCGCACAATTCAATGGCCGCCCACTTGATAGGCTTTGTGAACAAGGAAGGGCAGGCGGCGGCCGGCGTGGAAAGTTACGCCGATTTTTATCTGCGCGGACAGGACGGCTGGTGCGAGACCGAGAAGGACGGTCTTCGTCGCGAGATGGCCCAGTTCCGCAGCCGCGAGGTGGACGCGACTCCGGGTTACAGCGTGGTGCTTTCCATCGATTCCGCCGTCCAGCACATCGTCGAACAGGAGATCGATGCCATCGTCAAAAAATTTAACCCCGCCAAGGTGTCAGTCATCGTCAGCGATCCGAACTCCGGCTTCATCCTCGCGATGGCGAACTATCCGACGTTCAACCTCAACGAATACAACACGCTTGGGAAGGACGAGATGGGGAACATGCGCAATCTCGCCATCACCGACATTCTTGATCCGGGTTCCACCTTCAAGAGTGTCACCGTGTCCGCCGCACTCAACGAAGGTCTGGTCACTCCGGCGACTCGCTTCAACTGCACGCTCACTTCCATGGATTACAAGGGCACGCCGCGGAAGTTCATGCCCGACGATCACCATTTCGATCATCCGTTGACGGTGGCCGAGATCGTGAGTCATTCGAGTAACGTGGGAGCCGCCCAGCTCGGCATGCTGCTCGGCGAAGACCGTCTTTATAATTATGCACGCTCCTTCGGCTTTGGAGAAAAAAGCGGTTTCCCCTTCGGCGGTGAAGTAAACGGCATCCTCAATTCACCCGATAAGTGGCGAGGTGCTGACATCACTCACATCCCCGCCGGTTACAGCATTTCCGCTACGCCGCTTCAGATTCACTACGCCATGGCGACGATTGCCAATGGCGGTGTGCTCATGCGTCCACAACTCATCCGCCAAGTGCGCGATGCTTCGGGCGAGGTGGTTTACAACTTTACCGGTTCGGTGCGCCGGCATGTGGTTACGACCCGCACGGCCGAGCAGACGGCCCGCCTGCTGGAAGGTGTCGTTTCGGCCGAGGGCACCGCACCCGGAGCCGCCATTCCCAATTTCGAGGTCGCCGGTAAAACCGGCACTTCCCAGATGCTCATCAACGGTCGCTACTCGGATCACGACCACGTTGGCTCCTTCGTTGGCTTCTTTCCGGCGAGCCGCCCGCGTGTGGTGATTTCCGTGATCGTGAGCGATGCCAAGCCGCCGAACGGACGCATCGCCTACGGTTCCGTAGTGGCCGCGCCCAGTTTCAAGCACATTGGCGAGCAGCTGATCCAATATCTCGATATCAAGCCGGTGACCGAACAAGGAAGCAATTTGCTGGTCATGGATGGAGGCCGTCGATGATCGGCTATCTCACTCAAAACCATGCGCTCATTAACGCCTTCCAACCTCGCGCCATCGGTCGTGCGCGTCGTCAGGATTCCGTCAGTCAGCGTGTTTTTAAAATGGCTCCAAAACTATCCGATTATCTTAGCGAAAACGAGGTGATCGCGGTGAAAGGCACCTTTGATCAACCGATCTCCGGCATCGTCATGGACAGTCGCCGTGTGGTGCCGGGCGTGCTCTTTTTTGCCCTCCCGGGCCTGCGGTCCGACGGTTCTTCCTTCATCGACGAGGCGATCAACCGCGGCGCCGTTGCCATCGTGACGCAAAAGATGCCGTCGCATGTGCCAAACAAGGTCACGTTCCTTCAGGTGACCGACGCGCGCGCCACACTCGCTCGAGTTGCGCAGCGTTTCTACAAGTTTCCCGACCGCGACATGCAGGTTGTCGGTGTCACCGGCACGAACGGCAAGACCACCGTCACCCATCTGATCAAACACTTCCTCAACGGCGACCAGCGCGTCGGCCTGTTGGGCACGATCAACTACGACCTTGGCGTCCGCACCGTTCCCTCGTTTAAGACCACGCCCGAGTCGCTCGACATCTACGGCATGCTCGCGCAAATGCGTGACGCCGGTTGCCGTCAGGCGGTCATGGAGGTGAGTTCGCACGGTATCGACCAGCAGCGCGTGTTGGGGCTCCAGTTTGGCGCGGCCGTCTTTACCAATCTCACGCGTGATCATCTCGATTATCACAAGTCGCTCGAAGCCTACTTCGAGGTGAAGACCCGTTTGTTCACCGGCAACACCGGTTCCGAGCCCAAGGTTGCCATCGTCAACTTTGACGACGCTTACGGGCGCAAGTTGGCCGAAAAAATCGGTCAGGCCGCGCCCGCCGTGCGCGTGGTAAGCTATGGTGAGAGCGCCGAGGCTGTGGTGCGTGCCGAAGCCCTCTCGCTCAATTTCAAGAACACCACCTTCAAGCTCGTCTGGCCACAGGGCGAGATGCTCATCGATTCGCCGCTTATCGGTCGCTACAACGTGAGCAACTTGCTCGCCGCCGTCGCCACGGCCTGGGCGCTGGGTCGCGATCCGCAGGTGTTTCTGGCCAAGCTGCGCGCATTCAAGGGCGTGCCCGGCCGCATGGAGCGCATCGAAGAGGGCCAGTCATTCAACGTGCTCGTGGACTACGCCCACACCGACGACGCGCTCAGCAACGCGCTCGGCATGCTCCGCGCCATCACGCCCGGGCGTTTGCTTGTGGTCTTCGGATGCGGAGGCAATCGCGACCGCACCAAGCGGCCGCTTATGGTCAAGGCCGTGCAAGAGTTCGCCGATTTCTCGTTCGTCACCGCCGATAATCCCCGCAACGAGGCGCTCACGCAGATTTTCAACGACATGCAGGAGGGCGTCACCGCGCCGCTCAAGATCACCTGGATCGAGGACCGCCGCCGTGCCATCAGCCTCGCGCTCGACATGGCCAAGCCCGGTGACTGTCTCCTCATCGCCGGCAAGGGTCACGAGACCTACCAGGAGTTTGCGGACACCGTAAGCCCGTTCGACGACCGCCAGGTCGTGCGCGAGCTTATCGAAATCAAAAAAATCTCCAAGGGGTGACCCGACGTGCCCGTCTTCTCCCCAGAAACCCTTGCCGCCTGGACCTCCGGTAAATGGACGGCTCTGCCGACCGCCTCGCTGACCGGATTCACCATGGACACGCGTCAACTGCGCGTTGGCCAGGTGTTCGTTGCACTCAAGACGGAAAAACGCGACGGGCATGATTTCCTTCACGCTGCGCAATCAGCCGGAGCGAGCGCCGCGATTGTTGCTCGTGCGAGCCCGGAGCTGGCGCTTCCGCAACTCGTGGTCGCCGATCCGTTGATGGCTTTTCAGATGATCGCCCGCGAACACCGCCGCACGTTTCGCGGGCCGGTGGTTGGCATCTCCGGCAGCGCCGGCAAGACCTCCACGAAAAACCTGCTCGCGCTCCTGCTTGGTGATGAGACCGGTGGCGTGCTGGCGACCGAGGGCAATCTCAACAACCACATCGGCGTGCCGCTGACGCTTACGCGGCTTGATCCGGTTCGCCACAAATTCGCCGTCATCGAGGCGGGCATCAGCAGTCCCGGAGAAATGGCGCCGCTGGCCGCGATGATCGAACCGGACCTGGCGATCAACACGCTGGTGGCTCCCGCTCATGTCGAGGCGTTGGGTTCACTCAAAGGAGTGGCGCGCGAAAAAGCCGTGTTGCCCGCCGCGGTGCGCGCGGGTGGTGTGGCGGTTTTTCCGAGGCAAAGCCTGGAGTTTGCCGCGTTCCGCGAGCTGGGTGTAAACACGCTTGTGGTGGAATCCGCCGAGGTCCTGCGTCCGACCGCGCCGCCTAAGGATCGCGTATATTTCACGGTTACGCATCGGGGTGACGAGACTGCCCTCGCCGTCGCCTACGGAACTCCTCCTCCGCTCGTATTTACGTTGCGTCGTGTTTCGGCCGGCATGGCTCAAAATGCCGTCATGGCGGTGTGCGCCGCGCTCTGGCTTGGAGTAAAGCTGGAGACCGTGCAGGCACGTCTCGTGAGCTGGCAGCCAGCGAAGTTGCGTGGCGAGCTGCGGCGCGAAGACGGACGGCTCCTCTATCTCGATTGTTACAATGCCAATCCCGCCGCGATGGGGGATGCGTTGGACGCGTTTTATGCCGTGGCGCCGGAGACCGATCCCAGACTGCTGGTCATCGGCTGCATGGGGGAATTGGGTGCGGAGTCGGCGATGTATCATCGTGCGCTGGGCCGGGCGATCCATCTGCGCAAAGACGATTATCTCATGGTGATCGGCGATGATGCCGAGGCCATCCGCCAAGGTGCCTTGGAGAACGGACTGTCTGCGGCCCAAGTCGAAATCGTGGCTTCGCTTGAACCCGTGAAGACACGCGTGACGGGCTTTCGTGGTGCGGTCTTCATCAAGGGCAGCCGGCGTTATCAATTGGAAACCATTCTAC
This sequence comes from Rariglobus sp., assembly GCA_035493815.1. GTDB lineage: Bacteria > Verrucomicrobiota > Verrucomicrobiia > Opitutales > Opitutaceae > Rariglobus. The sequence goes on along the minus strand of DATJHQ010000033.1, from coordinate 55,686 downwards.
AAGGGGAGGCGGCGCTCACCGCGCATTGAGTTGTCATGCTGAGGTATCTTTCCAATTTCGAGGATTTCTGGGGCCCCCTGCGCCTGTTGAATTTCATCACGCTGCGCACCCTGCTGGCGGCGGGCACGGCCACGCTCATCGGCTTCATCATCGGCCCTTGGCTCATCCACAAGCTGCGACAGCTCAAGTTCGGACAACATTATGACGATGATCGCACGGGTGATCTTGCGCAGAAATTCGACAAGAAAAACACGCCCACGATGGGCGGACTGCTGATCTTTTTTTCCGTCTTCGTGAGCACGGTCCTCTGGGCCACGCCAAACATCTGGGTGGTGGTGGCGCTGTTCGTTTACACCGCGCTCACCGGCGTGGGCTTCCGCGACGACTATCTGAAGGTCGTGAAGAAAAATCGCGACGGCATCTCGTCGCGGGAAAAGATGATGTGGCAGACCATCATCACGGTGGTGGCATTGATCGCGCTGGCCTGGCATCCGCTGAGCGCCACGAAAATCCGCGAACTGTGGGTGCCGTTCCTTAAATATCCGGTCTTTCAGTTTGCGGGTGTCGCGGGGTTGCTCGCGTTGTTTGTGCTCATGTTTTTCTGGGTCGTCGGCTTTAGCAACGCGATCAATCTCACCGACGGGCTTGATGGTCTTGCCATCGGCTGCACCATCACGGTGGCTCTGGTTTACGGTCTTATGGCTTATGCGGCGGGCAACTCGAAGATCGCCGAATATTTGCTCATCAGTTCCGTGCCTGGCACAGGCGAACTGGCGGTGATTTGCGGTGCGCTGGTCGGCGCAGGCATGGCGTTTCTTTGGTATAACTCATATCCGGCGGAGCTTTTCATGGGTGACACCGGCTCACTCGCGCTCGGCGGACTCATTGGCATGATCGCCTTCATGGTGCAGCAACCCTTCACGCTGGTGATCGTCGGCGGAGTGTTTGTCATGGAGGCGGTTTCGGTCATTATTCAGGTGGGCTATTTCAAATTCACCCGCCGGCGCTATGGGGAAGGCCGGCGCTTTTTCCGCATGGCGCCGATCCATCACCACTTCCAAAAAAAGGGCTGGCCTGAAACCAAGGTGGTGCTCCGTTTCTGGGTTATCTCGCTCATGTGCGCCCTTGCTGGTCTGGGCACCTTAAAACTCCGCTGATGCCACTCGTCATTCCAGAATTTATCGAACCGTTGCTCGCGCATCCCGTCGCCATTTTCGGTGGCGGTGTGAGCGGGCGTGCGGTCCTTGAGCTTGTGGAAGCGCTTGGTGGCACGGGGACAATTTTTGACGAGAAGGCTCAGGACGGTGTGCGCACGGAATTCCGGGGCGCCGCGGTGCAAGCCCACAGGTTGGCCGTGTTTTCACCGGGCTTTTCGCCGACGCATCCTTGGATCGTTGCCGCCAGGGCCTCGGGCGCGGTGTGTCTGGCGGAGCTGGATTTTTCATCGTTGTTTTGGTGCGGCTCACTGATCGCGATCACCGGAACGAACGGCAAAACCACGCTCACGGAATTTCTAACTCATGCGTTGTTGTCGATTGGCCGCGATGCCTGCGCCACGGGGAACATCGGCCATTCATTTGCGCAACTGGTGGTAGAGCGCGACGGCGGAGCACCCGACTCAATCGCGGTGTGCGAAGTCAGTTCGTTTCAAGCGGAGACGCTCCGGTATTTCCGGGCGGACGCGGCGTTGTGGACCAATTTTGCCGAAGATCATCTCGAGCGGCACGGTGCCATGGCGGACTATTTCCTCGCGAAGTGGCGGTTGTTTGAGCGGACGGTCGGCGGCCATGTTTTTGCCGGAACAAGCGCGCAGCACTATGCGCATGTCTTCGGACAGACGCTGCCGGCCGAGGCTTTGGTCGCGACCGAAGACCAGCCGGCCGACGTGCTTTTGCGCGGCACGGTTTTCGCGCACTATCCTCAAAGGGAAAACTTTTTGCTGGCCGCCGCATGGTGGCGCAGCGCGGGGCTCCGCGAGAGCGCTCTTTATGCCGCCGCGACATCGTTCCGGCTGGGGGCCCATCGACTGGCGAGAGTGGGGGAGCACGGCGGAGTGACCTATTGGAATGACTCGAAGGCCACCAATTTTCACGCGGTCGAGGCCGCCGTGGCCGGTTTTCCCGCGCCGGTCATCTTGATCGCGGGCGGCAAGTCGAAGGGCGGCGACGTGGCGGCTTTTGTGCGCAGGCTCGCGCCGCATGTGAAACATATGTTTATCATTGGCGAAACCCGCAACGTGCTGGCCACGTTGTGCGGGGCGTGCCATGTTCCCCATACGGTTTGCGCCGATCTGTCCGAGGCGGTCGGATCCGCCGCCAAGACCGCCCGCAGTGGTGACAACGTCCTTCTCAGCCCCGGCTTCGCGAGCTTTGACCAGTTTCGCAACTATGAAGATCGTGGAGCCCGTTTTATCGCGCTGGTTAATAACCTGGGCGGAGTCCTTGTTTAAGTTGGCCAATTTCCCTGTTTCAAAAAAAATCTACTTATGAAAATCCTGAAAATATTCGGTCTCGTCGTCGCGGTGCACGCCGCTGTGTTCATGTTCATCTTCGCCATTCCCGGTTGCCGTTCCACCGGCAAGCAGAAGGCCGCGGCGGCCGCCGGTGCCGATACGGGTTCTCCGGTTGCATCCACGGGTCCCGACATGGCTTCGCCGGTTTCGGCAGGCACGGACAACACGCCTCCGCAGGTTCTTTTCAGTCCTACGCGTCCTGGCACCGCCGCGGCTGCCGCCGTCGAGGCCCAAGCTCCGGCCGATGTGCAGCCTGTGAGCGCCTATACCGTGGTGAAAGGCGACAACCTCTGGTCCATTGCCAAGAAAAACGGCACCACCGTAAAAGAGCTCGCCGCCGCAAATAATATCCAAGCCAACAGCTCTCTTCACCTCGGGCAGAAGCTTATCATTCCCGGCAAGGCTCCGGTGGCGTCCGCAACCGCCTCTTCGTCATCCGCCGGTTCTCAGACATTGTCCTACACGGTGAAGTCTGGTGATACGCTCTCGTCGATCGCCCGCCACGCCGGCAGCAACAAGGCCGCCATTCGCACACTGAATAAACTGAAGTCCGACGTCGTGCGGGTCGACCAAGTATTGGTTCTTCCGGCCGGTGGCGCGTCTGCCCCCGCGCCCGCTGCCGAAGCCGCCGCCCCGGCTGCGCAGAGTGGCTCTTCGCTCACCCATGTTGTGAAGGCTGGAGATACGCTGGGTAGCATTGCACGCAAATATCAGGTGAAGGTTGGCGACATTGCCGCCGCCAACAACATTGCCGATCCCACCAAGATTCGTGTCGGTCAAAAATTGAAGATCCCCGGCTGGCAGGCTCCGGCTGCGGCCAAGACTTCTGCGCCCGCGCCCGCCGCTCCTGCGCCGACGTTCGACGTGTCGCCGGTCGCGCCCGCAACTGATTCGCCGATTTCCGCATCTCCCGCCGAAAGTGGTTCGCCGCTGGTTGCGCCCGCGCCAGACGCTTCCGCTGATGCCCCTGTCATCAAGATCGAAGATTCCGGTGCGCCCACGATGAACTGAGGTCCGTCCCGTTTCAGTCACCACCAGATCATTAACCTCAACTCGATCTTACACCGGAACTGAACTGATGCGCCCAGACGCACTCGCGCAAGACCCTGTCCGCGGCCGCTTGGCCTTCAATCCGGCCGCGATCATCGTCGTCTGCGCCATCGGCCTTGCGGCTCTCGGGGTCACGATTCTGTTCAGTGCGACCGTGGCCTTTAAACAGGGGCCCTATTCGTATCTCAACAAACAGATCATCGGGTTGATCATGGCGGCGGCGACGGCGTTTGTGGTGAGCCGGCTGAATCTGGAAAATGCCCGGCGGTATGTCTGGGTGGTGGGGGTTGCCTCGGTCCTTTCCCTGATGCTGGTGCTGGTGCCGCATCTGGGCCTTTCGGTAAAGGGCAGCCGCCGATGGCTGGGCTATGGACCGATTCGTTTTCAAGTTTCGGAGTTCGCGAAGATCGCGATGGTCTTCTGTCTCGCGCACTATCTGGCGCTCAACCAGACGCGGATCGGCGACCTTCGCCGCGGCTACATTTTCCCGCTCATCCTGATCGGCGGCTTTGCCGGGCTCATCATTTTGGAGCCGGATTTCGGCACGGCGGCTCTCACCCTGGTGGTCGGACTCGTCCTGTTGTTTTTGGCCGGCGCCAAGTGGCGCTACATCGTGCCCACCGTGATGCTCGCCTTGGTCGGGTTCACCGTGTTGGTGATCCACAATCCGAATCGCCTGCGGCGATTCACGGCGTTTCTTGACGTCGAGGGAAACAAGGACGCGGGCACCTATCAGCTCTACCAATCTCAGGCGGCCTTTGCGGTCGGAGGAGTCGATGGCGCCGGGTTGGGACAGGGGAGACAGCAACTGCATTTTCTGCCGGAGGCACACACCGATTTTATTTTTGCGGTCATCGGCGAAGAGTTGGGCCTGTGGTTCACACTCGGCGTAGTGGCGATCTTCACGATCATGTTTGTCGCCGGTGTGATTCACCTGAGGAAAGCGCCCAATCTTTTCCAATTCCTGCTCGTGACGGGAAGCGTTCTGCTGATCTGTCTCCAAGCCATCATTAATCTTGGGGTGGTCACCGGTCTGTTGCCGACCAAGGGTATGTCGCTGCCGTTTATCAGCGCGGGATTGTCGAATCTGTTGCTCATGGGAATCCTCGTCGGACTCATCGTAAACACGCAGCGCGCGTGGTCGCGTCCGGCACTGGATTCCGGACGGCGCACCATGGAGGAGTTGTCGTCATGAGTGACTATATCATTTCGTGCGGAGGCACCGGCGGTCATCTTTCGCCGGGTATCGCCCTGGCGGAGGGGCTGGCGGCGCGCGGACATTCCGCCACTTTGCTCATCAGTCACAAGCGGGTGGATGCGCGCTTGGTCGAAAAATATCCGACCCTTCGCTTCGAGCGCATCCCGGGTTCGCCATTTACCCTGGAGCCTGCCGGTTTTCTGAGGTTTGTCGTTTCGCAGACGCGCGGGTTTTTATTCAGTTTGAAACTGGTCCGCTCGTTGCGACCGGCGGGCATCGTTGGATTCGGAGGATTTACCACGGCGGCGATCATCGTGGCGGGCAAACTTTGCGGGGTGCCGGTGGCGTTGCACGAGGCCAACCGCGTGCCGGGTCGCGCGATCCGTCTGCTGGGGCGGTTGTCGAAACGGGTTTATCTGCCGCCCGGAGTGACGATTCCCGGATTAAAGCAGGCGAAGGTGAGGCATGTGGGTCTGCCAGTGCGCAAGGAGATCGTCCGGCTGTCTCAACCGGAAGCGAGGCAGCGGCTGGGACTGGAGCCCGCGCGTAAGGTGCTGGCGATTTTTGGCGGAAGCCAGGGCGCGACTGTGCTCAACGAGTGGGCCCGCCGCGAGATGCCGCTCCTTGCGGCGGGCGGTGTGCAACTTTACTGCGTCACCGGTCTCGGCAAGGGCGCGCCCGACGTATTGACGCTTAAGTCCCAACAGGGAGCTTCGGTTAAGGCGGTGTTTGTGCCGTTCAGCGATCAGGTGGCCGAGCTCCTGTCTGCCGCTGATCTTGTCGTGGCACGCGCCGGCGCCGGGTCGATTGCCGAGCTGATCCGCTGCGGAACGCCATCGGTGGTCGTGCCGTATCCGCATGCCGCGGACAATCATCAGCAGGCCAACGCCGTTTACTTTGCGCAGGAAGGCGGAAGCCTTGTGGTTCCGCAGACCGATCTCACGGGGTTGAGTCGGACTGTGATCGACTTGCTCTTCGATGATGCACGGCTGCAAAAGTTGCGCACCGACCTGGAGCGCATGGGCAGGGAAAATCCCCTCGATCTCATCCTTGCCGACCTTGAAATCCTGACCTCCCGCGACACCGCCATTCAAAAAAAGGAGCCGACCGCCGCATGAAAGCCGGGACTCTTCCAATGCTTTTCGGGCAAACCGTGACGGCGCTTCATTGCGTCGGAATAGGCGGCATGGGTTTGGGGCCGCTGGCGATTTATCTGGCGGGACGGGGCTTTGTGGTGAGTGGCGAGGACGATGCCATGACGGATGGCATGCGTGCACAGCTGATTTCAGCCGGAATTGTGATCACATCTGCCGGCGCCGTGCCGGACAATGCGCGGCTGGTGGTTTGTTCCTCTGCGATCACGCCTGCGCATCCCGCGGCAATTGCGGCCAAAACTCGCGGGCTTCCCGTGGTTCGGCGCGGGGAATTGCTCGCGGAGGTCACGCGGGATCGAAAGCTTGTGGCGGTCTGTGGTTCACACGGAAAGACCAGCACCACGGCGATGCTGATCACGGCACTGCGTGTGGCGGGCTTTCCTGCAGGTTATGTCTTGGGCGGCCTTTTTAATGCCGGCACAGTGCCGCCTGCGTGCGCCGGCTCCAACGATTGGGTTGTGGCGGAAATTGACGAGAGCGACGGCACCATCGGACGTTTTAATCCGGAGATCACCGTGACGGTGAATCTCGATTGGGACCATCCCGACCATTATCGCCGACAAGAGGATTTGGAGGCCGCGTTCGGCGCGCTTTTTGCCCGCACGCGCGGAGCGGTGCTCGTGAGCGAGGTGTGTGCCATGTCCGGCAAGGTCGCGGCGGCGGCTGCAGCCCGGATCACTTTTGGGAGCACGGGTGATTATCGCGCGGAAATCATCAGCGACCGTGATGGTGAAATCGAACTGGAGCTTGCCGGACGTTTTTCTGCCGGTCGCGCCACGGTTCGTGCCTTTGGGGGGTTTAATGCGATTAACGCCACCGCGGCGCTTGCGGCGGCTCATCTCATGGGCGTGACGGTCGCGCCCGATCGGCTGCTCGCGGCTTATCCTGGTGTGCGGCGCCGTCAGGCGGTGCTGCTTGCGACGAAGACCATGACCGTGATCGAGGACTATGCTCATCATCCGGCGGAGATTCGTGCGCTGCTGGGCAGTCTTCGTCAGCGCACGGGAGGGCGGTTGGTGGTTGTTTTTCAACCCCATCGCTACAGCCGCACTGCGCAGTTCAAGGCGGGGTTTGCGGATGCGCTCGCGTTGAGCGACGCGGTTTACCTGATCGATGTCTATGGCGCGGGCGAGGTGCCTTTGGCCGGTGGAAGCACGGCGGATGTCTGCGTGGAATTGAAACGTGTCGCGCCGAACTTGTCCGTGATTTATCACCGGGGGGATCATACCCGCACGCTGGAGATGCTGACACGAGACCGGCAGGCGGGAGACTTGGTTGCATTCGTTGGTGCGGGGGACATCGATGTAATGGCCCGCGATTGGTTGAAAGCCGTGGATGCGGAATACTGGGACAAAGCGGTGGAGGCGTTGCGCGCAGTGGTTTCGGGTGAGACTCAGGTGAAACGCGAAGAGTCGCTCGCCCGCAAAACCACCATCGGTATCGGCGGAGCCGCGCGGATCTATGCGGAGCCGGCCGGGGTCAAAGATTTACAGGCGCTTGTGAGCGAGGCGAAGTCACTGGCATTGTCCGTCATCGCACTCGGTCGCGGCTCCAATCTCATCGTGCCGGATGAAGGTGTGGACGCGGTGGTGATCAGTCTGCGCCAGCCGGCGTGGGAAGTGTTTGAACCGCGTGCCGGCGGGCATGTGTGGGTGGGCGCGGGACTGCGCCTGAAAAATCTTTGCGGACTGGCGGCGAAGGCCGGACTGGTGGGCTTTGAATTCCTCGAAGGCATCCCCGGTAATCTTGGCGGTGCGCTGCGTATGAACGCCGGGGCGATGGGAGGCTGGATGTTCGACGTGGTCGAGGAAGTGCAGGCCATGACATTCGGCGGTGAAATTCGCACCTGGAAGAAGGCGGACATGCATGTGGACTACCGGCATTGCGCGGAGTTGCACGACACCATTGCACTGGGTGCGCTGCTACGACCTGCTTCGAAGTCCGAGGCGGGGGAGATCGCGCGTCAGATCGACGTCTACAAGGAAAAGCGGCAGAAGTCCCAACCACGTGAGCCGAGCGCGGGATGTATCTTCAAAAATCCGCCGGGCGATTCGGCCGGCCGCCTGATCGACGTGAGCGGGCTTAAGGGAGAGCGGGTGGGGGATGCCGAGGTATCGGCGACGCATGCGAATTTTATCGTGAATCGCGGGCATGCCTCGGCGGCGGAAGTGATCGAGCTTGTGCGCCGGGTGCGTGCGCAGGTGGAGCAGGCCAAGGGTGTTCTTCTCGAACCCGAAGTGCTGCTCTATGGAAAAAACTGGAAGGATGTTTTATGACCAAGCCTGAACCTGTCATCGCGGTCCTCTGCGGAGGCACCTCGTCTGAACGCGAAGTTTCGCTTGGCTCCGGCCGCGCCTCGGCCATCGCGCTCGCACGCTGTTTCCCCACCCGGCTTTTTGAGATCGAGGCGGACGCGTTGCCGGCCGGTCTCGATCCGGCGCACCATGTGGTGTTTTCGACATTGCACGGAACCTTTGGAGAGGATGGCGGAATGCAGAAGCTCCTGGATGCGGCCGGCGTGGTTTATGCCGGGTGCGACGCTGCGAGCAGCGCCTTCACGATGGACAAGGCGCTCACGAAAGCCGCCGCCGCCGCGCAAGGAGTGGGTGTGGCCAAGGGCATGAACTTTTCCGCCGCGGCAAAACCTTCGGCGGATGCGGTGATCGCGGAGCTCGGCGAGCAGGTCGTGGTCAAACCCAACGACCAAGGAAGCAGCGTGGGGTTGAGCATCGCGATGGACCGGTTGACCTTGGAAAACGCGCTTGCGGGCATCACGGATGGGAATTGGTTGATCGAGCAGCGTATCATCGGCCGAGAGCTTTCGGTTGGTGTGCTGCGTGGGCGGGCACTGGGCGTGGTCGAGATTCGGCCGAAGTCCGGAGTCTATGACTACGCGAGCAAATATACCAAAGGAGCGACCGAGTATTTCGCACCGGCGCCGTTGGATGAAACGACTGCCAGCATGGTGCAAAAGGCGGCGGAAAAGGCCTTTGCCGCCTGTGGTTGCCGGGATTACGCGCGGGTGGACTTCATCCTCGGTGAACAAAATGTGAATAACTCACTTTATTTGCTGGAAATCAACACACTGCCGGGCATGAAAGAGACCAGCCTTTTGCCGATGAGCGCGCGCTGCGCAGGGCTTGATTTTACTGGATTGGTCCGGGAGTTGGTTGGTCCTGCCGTGCAGCGTTTTAAGCAGGGGGCGACCATCGCATCATGAGCCAGTTGACCCTCAATCCTCCGCCCACCCGCACTTGGCGTGACATTCCGCAAACCGTCACTCCACGGGCGATGTCGCGCGAAGGGAAGAAGCGGCTGGTTTTTGCGGTGGGAAACATTGTGGGCATTGTCCTCGTATTGGGGGCCGCCGGTTGGGGTGTTTACGAACTCGTTTCGGTTTGGGAAACCAATCCCACCCGCATAACGGCCGCCGCCAGCAGTGTTCCCTTGCGCGATGTAACCCTGCGAACGGACGGGGTGCTCGACAAGTCATGGGTCATGCGGACGCTCGATCTTCCGAAGGATGCTAGCCTGATGGAGCTGGATCTTTCTGCCTTGCAGAATCGCTTGCTTGCGACGGGGCAGGTGCAGTCCGCCGTGGTCGCGCGGAAGTTTCCCGACATCCTTACGGTGACCCTCCAAGAGCGTTCGCCCGTGGCCAGGGTCATGGCCCAGCTTGGTTCCGCTGCTCCTCAGGCCTACATGGTCTCTCGTGATGGCGCAGTGTATCAGGGTTCAGGATATGATCAGCGGCTGGCAGATACCTTGCCATTTTTGGACGGGGTTAAGCTGGTTCGGTCGGGCGACGGATTCGCGCGTATCGACGGAATGGATCAAGTTTCCGACTTGCTCGGCACGGCCCGCACCAGCACCCCGGCCCTCTATCATACATTCCGCGTCGTATCTTTGGCTCGGTTCAACGTCGACAGCACGATCACGGTCAAATCCACCGAGGTGGATGCGATCACGTTCGGCGTGGCTTCAGACGGTTTCTATCGGCAGCTTGCGCGGCTCGATTACATCCTGGATGAAACCCGCCGGCAAAATCCGCCTCAACCCCTCAAGGCTGTAAATCTTGCGGTTGGCGGCAGTCAGGTGCCGGTCGCTTTTGGGGCAGCGGGTGCCTCGGATGACGGTAATAATCCACGGACAACCACAGTTTCCAAGACAGCCGCACCGGCGCCCTTTGGAACCGCGCTTTTCTCACTTCCTTCTCGTAATTCTTCTCCCTCGAAACGTGATTTCTAGAACCAAGTTCATCGGCGCCGTTGAAATCGGCACTTCCAAAGTAAGCGTGCTCATCGGCGAGCTTTCCCAAGATCGCTCCCTCCACATCATCGGCGTTGGCGAATGTCAGTCACGCGGCGTCATCAAGGGCTCGGTGGCCGATTTCCGGGCTGCCAGCGACGCCACCCATACGGCGCTCATGGCGGCCGAACAGAGTGCCGGGACGCGCATCGATGAGGTCTACCTCGCACAGACAGGCGGACATCTCGAAGGCTTCTACAACGAGGCGGCAGTCAATGTTTCCGCCGCTGACAACATGATCAGCGCGCTCGACATCGATACCGTGTGCCGTCTCGCCAAATCGAAAAACCTGCCTGACGGCCGCATGGTGGTTCATCACCTCCGCCGGCCTTACCGCCTTGATGGCCGCATCGTGCCGGATCCTTTGCACCTCGTTGGCCAGCGTTTGGAGGCCGGCTATTGGACGGTGCATGGTCCCGAGGCCAAGATCGCCGACAACATTCACGTCATCCGCGGCTTCAATGTGCGCGTGGCCGAGCTCATCCTTTCAAGTCTGGCTTCGGGAGCGATGCTCGCCTCTCCGGAAGACCGGCAAAATGGCGCGCTGGTGATCGACATCGGTGCGGGCACGACGGACTTTGTGCTCTACCGCGATGGCAGCGCCCAGATGACGGGCGTCGTGCCGGTGGGCGGAAGCCACCTCACCAACGATCTCAGCCTCGGTCTCCGACTCACCGAAGGGCAGGCCGAAAAGCTCAAGCTCCGCTTTGGTCGCGGCACCATCGTCACGAAGGATCGCGCTGAAAAAGTCTGGCTCAATGGCGATTTCGCCATCGGTGATCGCCAGTTCCCGCGTTACAGCATCGAGCAAGTCACCTCCGCCCGCATCTGGGAAATCTTCGAGGTGGTTAAGAAAAAACTCGGCCCCGCGTTCTCGCCGGAGAAGACGGCTGCCGGTGTGATTCTTACAGGTGGCACGGCCAAGCTTCCCGGTATCGACGAGGCTGCCGCCAAGGTCTTCGGCGTGCAGGCCCGACTCGGAGAGGCGCCCGGCTGGGTTGCGGAAAATCTCCGTGATCCCAGCTTCAGCAGCGTGCTCGGCCTGCTTCAATACGGACTCAGTTCCCGTGCGGAGGCCGCCGCCGCACCGCGCCGCAAGGCGGCCGGTTGGGTCAGCAAACTTTTCGCCACCGTTTAATCCAGGGCTGCCATGAATCCCAACGAACTCCCTCTCTCGCACGAAATCCTCACCGACCGCACCATCGCGATCAAAGTCGTGGGTGTCGGTGGCGCCGGTTCCAACGCGGTCGACCGTCTTAAGATGGAAAACCTCGACCGTCTGCAGATGGCGGTCATCAACACCGACCATCAGGCGCTGGCCAATTCGCCCGTGCAGGACAAGGTGCTCATCGGCTCGTCCGTGACCCGCGGTCTCGGTGCCGGCGGTGACCCCGATCTCGGTCATGACGCTGCCGAGGCCGACCGTGAAAAAATCTCCGCCGTCGTGAAGGGTTGCGATCTTGTGTTCCTTGTCGCCGGCATGGGAGGAGGCACCGGCAGCGGCGCGGCTCCGACCGTCGCGGAAATCGCCGCCGAATCCGGTGCGCTCGTCATCGCGTTCGTTACATTGCCTTTCAGTTTTGAAGGCGGCCGCCGCGTCAAACAGGCGGAGGAAGGGCTTATCGCGCTGCGCAAGGTGTGCGATGCGGTCATTCCGCTGCCCAATGATATTCTTCTTCAAGAGGGGGCCGACGGCGAGACTGCGCTCGATTCATTCGCGCGCGCCGACGAATGGATCGGTCGCGGGGTGAAATCCATCTGGTCGATGCTCTTCCGCACCGGACTCATCAACATCGACTTCGCCACGCTTCGTCAGGCGTTTCACACGCGTAGCGGAAAAACACTTTTTGGGCTCGGCTCCGGTTCCGGCGAAAACGCGGTCGCCGAGGCGATTGAAAGCATCAAATTGTGCCCGCTGCTCGCCACGCCGGAATTTGCGCGCAAGGCCGACCGCCTTCTCGTCAACATCGTGGGCGGCACCGATCTCACGCTACCCAAGGTCAACGAAATGATGACCGCCGTGACCGAGCAATTCGGCCGCGATTCCCATGTAATCATGGGTGCGGTGATCGATGAAGACATGCAGGGCAAGGTGGAGCTCGTGGTGCTTGGCACGAGCGATGTTGGAGGTCGCGCCGGTGTGCGCCGTCCGTCCACCTTGGCGCGTCCCACCCGTCCGCTGGCACAGGCGACGGCACAGACCGACGAACTTTTGCCGGTTCAGCCGGTTGCGACTATGGTGGCGGCTCCATCCGGAGTCTTTCCTGCGACGATCACGGGCGTTGTTCCGCCCGCACCGTCGGGCGGCGCTGCGCCGGTCGCCCAGGATGAGTTCACTTTTGGCGAGATCGAACGCCGCGGCCATTTTGACAAGACCGACAGGAATCTCTTCGAGGGACAGGATCTCGACGTCCCGACATATCTGCGCAAAGGCATCAAACTTGCGCTGTAATCCGCTTAAGCGCGGTGCATTTACGATTTACAGGCGTTTTCAAACGCACCCCTTGGCAAGAGTGATTCTTTATGCAGCATTCCCTTCATGTTTGTCGACGAGTGCGTGATCAAAGTTCAAGCCGGTGACGGTGGCCGCGGATGCGTGAGCTTCCGTCGTGAAAAATACGAGCCATGGGGCGGGCCCAACGGCGGCGACGGCGGTCGCGGCGGTGATGTCATTTTACTGGGCGATGACGACGTCAACAATCTCATCGACTACAAATACAAGCCGCATTGGAAGGCTGAGCGGGGTGAGCACGGGCAGGGTGCCGATTGCCACGGTAAAGAAGGTGAACACTGCATCATGAAGATGCCGCTTGGAACTGTCGTGATAGACGCCGAGACCGACAAAGTAGTCGCGGAAGTGATCGAGGACGGCCAGCAGATCGTCCTCTGCAAGGGCGGCAACGGCGGCTGGGGAAACACGCACTTTAAGACACCCACCAATCGCGCACCCAAACGCGCAAACCCCGGCCATGACGGGGAGATCGGCAAATTCCGCCTCGTGCTCAAGAGCATCGCGGACATCGGTCTTGTTGGCTTTCCCAACGCCGGCAAATCTTCGCTTACCACGCGCATCACCAAGGCGCGCCCGAAGACCGCCGCTTATCCCTTTACCACGCTTCATCCTCAGATCGGAGTCATCGAATATCCGAAAACATTCGACCGCCTGTTGCTTGCGGACGTGCCCGGTCTCATCGAGGGAGCCAGTGAAAATCGCGGCCTTGGCCACCGTTTCCTGCGCCATATAGAGCGCTGCACGCTGCTCATGTTCCTCATCGACATGGCGGGCGTGGACGACCGCGATCCGCGCGAGGATTACGCCACGCTGGTGAGTGAGCTGGAGCTCTATGACGCTTCGCTCCTGGAAAAACCCCGCGTCGTCGTGGCCAATAAAATGGATATCGCCGGAGCCAAGGCGAACCTGACGAAATTCAAGCGGCGGCATAAGGTGGATATCATTGAGATTTCCTGCCTTACCGGGGAAGGTCTTGAAGAACTCAAGCAAGCCCTGCGAAAACGGGTGATCGCCCATGGCGGAAAACCAAAGCTCGTTAAAAAGACCGCCGTCTGAACCCTGAATCATCATGACGCCCGAACACCGTTCCCTGCTCATGCGTGCCAATCGTCTTTTGGGCGCCAACCTCGTCGAAAACAACCTGGTTAAAATCGAGAGTCTGGAGGCGGCCAATGAACGCCTCTTGGAATTGGTCGCCACCGACAATCCCCGTCAAAGCACCGTGCTGGGGATTCTGGCCTATGAGCTGAAAGTGGTAAAAGAGGAAGACGTGCTTCAGCATGTTGCCGACGAACACGGTGTCGGCCTGGTTGATCTACGTTCATACGAATTTTCGGAGGAACTGAAAAAAAACTTGGATGTGGGTGCGTGTTGGGCGACTTGGTCGCTGCCGTTCGACCGTGAGGAAGACATGTATTATGTGGCCACCGCCTATTACATGAGTCCTGCGGTGCGTACTTACTGGGAAAAACAACTTGGCGGGCCGATCATCTGGTTTGGCACCACTCTGGAAATGCTGGCCGATTGTTTTGAAAAAATGGGCACGGAGACTGACGCCAAAGCGTCCACCTAAACATCATGCCACTTGGAAAAATCCAGTCTCAGATTGTCACCAAGCTAGTCGAGCAGGGAAGGCTCACTGCGGAGCAGCGCGCAGCCCTCGTAAATCATCCGGATGATCTCAGCGGTGACGCGCTCGACAAGCTTCTGTTGGATGAATACCGGCTGACGTCCTTTCAGATTTTCGTGGCGCGTGCGCGTGCGGCGGGCCTCGCCCCGTTTAACGTGGCCCGCTACCGGATGAACCCGCAGACGTTCGAACGGATTCCGCAGGACTTCTGCCAGGAAAACCTCGTGCTGCCCGTGGGGCAGGTTGGGGAAATTTTATTGGTGGCTTTTGCCAACCCTTTCGAGGTTACGGTCCCGGCCAAAATTCAGGAAATGACCGGAAAGCGTGTCGTCCGCCTGCTTGGCCGTGAAAAGGAAATCAGGGACAAATTCGCAAAGGACAACACCCAGCAGCAGTCCGCCGGCTTTGAAGATGTGGTGAAGGAACTTGGCGCCGAATTTGGCGCCACTGAGGAGCTCGACGGTTCCGCGGATGACGTGACCGAGGAGTCTGGCGCCATCCTGCAACTTTCCAACCGTATCATCGAGGATGCGTATTACGCCGGCACCTCCGATATTCACATCGAACCGCAGGAAAAAGATCTGGTTGTCCGTTATCGTATCGACGGTGTCTGCAAGGAAAAGTTGCGCCTGCCCGCCAAGGTGGGTCCGGCGCTGGTGGCCCGTTTCAAAATCATGTGCAACCTCGACATCGCCGAACGCCGGTTGCCGCAGGACGGCCGCATCGTCTTCAAGCAATACACGAAAAAAGGCGTGGATATCGATTTGCGCGTTTCGACCGCTCCGCTGAATCACGGCGAAGGCGTTGTGATGCGTATTCTCGACAAGCAAAAATCCACGCTGCCCATGACGGCGCTGGGTTTTTCTGAGGACAACCTGAAGAAGTATCGGGATGTCATCACGCAGCCCTACGGCATGATCCTGCATTGCGGTCCCACCGGCTCGGGTAAATCGATGACGCTTTATTCCGCGCTCAACGAGATCAACTCGCCGGAGCTGGTTATCCGCACGGCTGAGGATCCGATCGAGTATACCCTGGCCGGCATCAACCAGATGCAGATGCACCGGCAGATCGGGCTCACCTTCGCCAGTGCGTTGCGCGCCTTTCTTCGTCAGGATCCCGACATCATTCTGGTGGGAGAAATCCGCGACAAAGAGACCGCCAATATTGCGGTCGAGGCCGCGCTTACCGGTCACTTGCTCATCTCCACGCTGCACACCAATGATGCGCCCAGCACCGTGGCCCGTCTCACCGACATGGGGGTGGAGCCGTTCATGATTTCCTCGTCGTTGCTCTGCGTGTGCGCCCAGCGTCTGATGCGGCGCGTTTGCAAGCAGTGCCGCCAGACAGTCGAGCCCACCGAGCGTGAAAAAGAAATTCTGGAAAAAGCCATCGGTTGGAGCGGCCCGATCAACAAGGCCAATCCCAAGGGCTGTCCCAAGTGCGGAAGCTCCGGCTACAAGGGCCGCGTGGGCATCCACGAATTGATGGTGACCAACGAAGAGCTGATCGAGGGCATCAACAAGGGCCTGGAAACCTCCGAGCTCAAAAAAATAGCCATGCGGGGAGGCATGAAAACCCTGCACCAAGATTCTCTTCTCAAGGTCAAGGCCGGCCTGACCACGATCGAGGAGGCTATTTCCACGGTGCCGCCGGACATGTAATTGTTTTTATGAAACGCTTTATACCCTTACTTTGTGCCGCCGTCGTCCTGTTGGGCGGTTGCAAGGACAAACCCAAAGTTCTTTCGCCGGAGGCAAAACTCAAAGCGGAAAACTTTGTGAGCGAGGCTCAGTTTTCCATGCAGATCCACGAATATTCGCGTGCAGAGGATCTGTTCCAGAAAGCCATCGCAGTGCGCGATGATTATCCTGAATACTGGGTTGCCCTAGGGATGGCCCGCCGCCGTCAGGACAACAAGGACGGCGCCCGTCAGGCCTATAAAAAGGCTCTCGGACTGCTTGAAGACCGCTATGATCTCAAAAAGAACGAGGAAGATCTCGGCCAAAAAGCCTGGGTTTTGGCTCTGCTTGGTCGCCCGGATGATGCCGTTGCATTTCTGAACAAGAGCCTCAAGGAACATCCTGATAGCACCTACCTGCAAAAGATGGCATCGGCACACGGGTTGCCACACACGTTTCAGACCGCCGATTTTAAAGAGCTGGCGCTTTAAGGCTAGGGGGACCGGCATTCTGGACGTTCACGATTCGTTTTGAGCCGGTTTCCATTGCCTGAAGCAGTCCGCTGATTTCGGGCACGCTTTTAAGCATAGACACCGCCGCCCAAGAGACGCTCGCCGTCGTGGATCGCGAGGATCTGGCCGGCGGCCAGTCCGCGTTGCGGTTCGCTGAAACGCACGAACGCAGTGTCGCCGCCTTCAGGGATAAACTGCATGGTTACTCGAGGATCGCGATAGCGCACGCGACCTTCAAGTGTGCGCGAAGTAGTGATGGGTTTCGTGTTCCATTGTATGGAGTGAACGCGCGCCTCGGTCTGGAACAATCCCGGAGCGTCGGACGCATCAAAGGCGACGAGAAGGGCGTTATCTTCGGCGCGCTTGCCGACCACGACATACGCGCGGTTATCGGTGTTGGACGGCACTCCGATGCCTTTGCGCTGGCCGAGCGTGTAGTAATGAAGACCGGGGTGACGTCCGAGTTCCTTGCCGTCGGTTGCGCGCACGATGGGGCCGGGCTGGTCGGGCACATATTGGCGGAGGAAATCCTGCATCTTCACTTCGCCGATGAAACAGATTCCCTGGCTGTCTTTTTTAGTGGCGGTGGGCAGGCCTGCTTCTGAGGCGAGGCGGCGCAAATCAGGCTTGGGCAGGTGGCCGATGGGGAAGCGTGCGTCGGCGAGTTGCTCTTGGGAAAGAAGCGCGAGGAAGTAGGACTGGTCCTTGTTTTTGTCCGCGCCCTCGATCAAAGCGAACGATCCGTCATCAAGCGGTTCGCGGCGCGCGTAGTGGCCGGTGGCGACCGCGCCGAATCCGTGATCGCGGGCCCAGGCGCGGAACACGCCGAACTTGATCTCGCGGTTGCACATGATGTCGGGGTTGGGCGTAAGCCCGCGTCGATAGCCATCGAGCAGGTAGGAGACCACGCGTTCGCGGTAGTCCTGCATAAGGTTGACGACGCGAAACTCGATGCCGAGCCGGTCACAAACGGCGCGGGCGTCTTCGATGTCCTGCTGCCACGGACAATGCCCGATGATGTTGTCCTCGTTGATCCAATTTTTCATGTAGGCGCCCACGAGGTCGTGGCCCTGCTGCTTCAGCAGGAGCGCGGCGACGGAGCTGTCGACTCCGCCGGACATGGCGACGAGGATTCTTTCGGAAGAAGGCACGCTCCAACACGACGTGGGAGGGAAGGGGCTTTTGTCAACCGCGGGTAAAGCCCGGGCGGAGATGCTTTCAATCTTGTGCGACAGTTGGCACGCCAAATGATGACCACATCTGCCGCATGCCGAATCGTTCCAAAAAAATAGCCCGCGCTTGGTTGGAGTCGCCCTCTCGGGGGGTCGTCGAATTGCTCCATGACTGGAAGGCGCGGCATATGCCGCCGTTGGCGCCGGGAGGCGCGGGTAAGTTTGCGGCTTTGCAGCGCGTGCCGGATTATGTCTTTGGGTGCGAGAGCGGTTACTTCGTCAACCGCAAGGACGAGATATTTTTTTTCCTGCGGTTGAGCCAATATCCCGACATCGATCCGGCGGTCGAAGCCGTCTATCTTGCGGGGGATTTCAACGGCTGGCAGAATGCCGTGGGCAATGCGGAGTGGTCGTTGCGAAAGGCTTCGCTGGATGGCGAGTCGGTGTTGCTGTGGACTGGTGAAGCCGAGCGGTTTTATGGCGATCCGCTGATGCGGTTTAAATTCGTGACGGCGGCGCATCGCTGGCTGCCGGTCAACTCTTCCGCGCCCAACGCGGTGCGCGATGACTCGGGGAATTTCAACCTGTCGATCAATCCGGAGCGCACCGGCCAGCATTTGTTTCAATTTACCCTGGCACATCCGCAGGATCTCTCGACCTCGGCGGTGATTCGCTGGACCGGCGGGGAGGCGGACGAAACGGTGCCGCTCATGCCGGGGAACTTTTTCTACAAGCTTGGCACCGATCTGCCTCTTGGGGCGCTGGTGCGCGGGAATGAGACGGTTTTCCGGCTTTTTGCGCCCAGGGCAAAATCCGTATGGCTCTCTGTTTGTGCAGGGCTCGATCAACAAGATAATCCGCATCGCTATCCGCTTGCCCGCCGAGCCGATCATCATGGCGAGTCAGGCGTGTGGGAGATCGTCTTGGCGGACAATCTGCACAACTGGTTCTACTGGTATCATGTGGACGGCCCGTGCGATGCCTTCGGGCTTTTTGATCCGCAGCATCGGGTGCTTGATCCTTACGCGCTGGCTTCGGTGAGTCGTTTGGGGCCGGGCATCGTGCTGGATGCCGCCTGGATCGGGCAGGGGGATCATAACTTCAAGACACCCGCCTGGCATGATCTGGTCATCGCCGAGGCGCATGTCCGGGATCTCAACGCGCTTGCGCCGGTTTCCATGAGCGTGGAAGAGCGGCGCGGTTTTGCCGGTCTGCGCAAATGGGTGGAGCACCCCGATTTTTACCTGCACCGGCTGGGCGTGAACTGTGTGGAACTGCAACCCGTGCAGGAAAATGACGCCAAGACCCCGGAGGAATACCACTGGGGCTACATGACCAACAATTATTTCTCCCCCGACAGCGGCTACGCGACCGATCCGGCGCGGGCCTCGGGTGTGAAGGAGTTGCAGGCACTGGTCGCCGCATTCCACAAGCGTGGCATGGCGGTCATTCTCGACGTGGTTTACAACCATGTGGGTGAGCCGGCGCACCTGATGTTTGTCGACCGTCTGTATTATTTCGAGCAGGACAGCGCCGGGAATCTTTCCAACTGGAGCGGCTGTGGAAACGATCTGCGCACGTGTTCCGCCATGGCTACGCGGATCATTTTGGATAGCTGTCGCCACTTGGTGGAGGCCTACGGTGTGGATGGTTTCCGCTTCGACCTTGCCGATCTCGTCGGAACCGAAGTGCTGAAGCAGCTCGAGGTCGTGCTCAAGCGCATCAAGCCGGACATCATTCTTATCGCCGAGCCATGGAGTTTCCGCGGCAATATTTCCGGTGAATTACGGGATACCGGCTGGGCTTCCTGGAACGACGGCTACCGCAACTTCGTGCGCGACTATGTGCGCGGGGGCGGATCGCGTGAGACGTTTGAGTATTACCTCAAGGGTTCGCCTTGGCATTATGCCAAGTGGCCCGCGCAGACGGTCAACTACACCGAATCGCACGACGACAAGACGTGGATCGATAACATCACTGAAAATGTCAGCGGCAACGGCGACCATCCCACGCTCAACGACCGCCGCCGCACGCACCTCATGGCGGCGTTCCTCCACATGTCGATCGGCATCCCGATGCTTTCGGCGGGGCAGGACTTCATTCGATCGAAACAGGGCATCAACAACACCTACCAAATGGGTGATGTGAACGCTCTGGACTACAAGCGTATCTATCGGTTTCCGTCCACCCACGCGTATTTCGCGGACTGGATCGCCTTCCGCCTGTCGGAGACAGGGCGCCTGCTGCGACATTTCTCACGTGCGACCGAAGGTTTTTTTCAGTTTTTCTGGGCGCCAAACACCGCTGCGCCCGCAGTGCTTTATAACGCCGATCACTCTCAGGGGTCGCAGCAGATTCTTTTTGCGATCAATCCCACGATTTACGACGTCAGCATCCATGTGGACGGCATAGCCTCGGGAGATTGGCGGCAACTTGCTGACCAAGAGCGCTTTTTCTCGACCTTTCATGCTGGTGGCGGACGTCTGGTTGAGTCCGAGCTTTATGTGCCGGCGCTCGGTCTTGGCCTTTGGGTGCGCGAGGGTTGAGGGGTTGCCGAGGTTTTTGCGGTTTGGTCGCAACAAACGCAGTAAATTTGCCAGCGTTTGCGCAGCCAAAACCCTTGCAAACCAGCACGTCCGCCCTTTCTGTGGACCTTCCGTGCCATCGCGGCGCGGCTTCACTTGGATCAGTAAACTAATCACTAGAAAAACGGAGTCCTCTTATGGCAGTTAAAGTTGCAATCAATGGTTTCGGTCGCATCGGTCGCCTCGTCTTCCGCGCTCTCGTCGAGCAAGGTCTGCTTGGCACCACTTTCGATGTTGTCGCCGTCGGTGACATCGTCCCGGCCGATAATCTCGCCTATCTCGTCAAATACGACTCCACGCAGGGCAAGTTTGCCGGCACCGTGACGTCCAAGAAGTCCTCCCCGGACAAAGCCGAGGACGACGTTCTCGTGGTCAACGGCAAGGACATCCTCGTCGTTTCCGCCAAGTCCCCCGCCGAGCTCCCCTGGGCCAAGCTGGGTGTTGAGCTCGTCATCGAGTCCACCGGCCTCTTCACCGAGGCTGAGAAGGCCAAGGGCCACATCACCGCCGGTGCCAAGAAGGTCATCATCTCCGCTCCCGCGAAGGGCGAAGACATCACCATCGTCATGGGCGTCAACGACGACCAGCTCGACATCACGAAGCACAGCATCATTTCCAACGCCTCCTGCACCACGAACTGCCTCGCGCCGGTCGTGCATGTTCTCCTCAAGGAAGGCTTCGGCATCGAGGAAGGCCTCATGACCACCGTCCACTCCTACACCGCCACGCAGAAGACGGTGGACGGTCCCTCCAAGAAGGACTGGAAGGGTGGCCGCACCGCCGCCCAGAACATCATCCCCTCGACCACCGGCGCCGCCAAGGCCACCGCCCTCGTGTGCCCCGCCGTCAAAGGCAAGCTCACCGGCATGGCTTTCCGCGTGCCGACCCCCACGGTCTCCGTGGTCGACCTGACCTTCAAGTCCACCAAGGAAACCTCGCTTGCCGAGATCAGCGCCGCCATGAAGAAGGCCAGCGAGACCTACCTGAAGGGCATCCTTGCCTACACGACCGACGAAGTCGTCTCCAGCGACTTCATCCACGACAAGCACTCCTCGATCTTCGACGCCGGTTCCTGCGTCGAGCTCAACAGCAAGTTCTTCAAGCTCGTGTCCTGGTATGACAACGAGTGGGGCTATTCCAACCGCGTCGTCGATCTCACCAAGAAGATCGCCGCCAAACTCTAACCCTTAACGATAACCACAGAGGCACGGAGCCCACAGGGATTTTTCTCTGTGCCCTCTGTGTCTCTGTGGTTTTTCCATTTATGGCCAAATTCAAATCCATCCGCGACCTCGACCTCGCCGGCAAACGCGTCTTTATCCGCGTCGACTTTAATGTTCCGCAGGACAAGGCCACCGGTGCCATCACCAACAATGCGCGCATTGTTGCCGCGCTGCCCACGATCAAGTTCGCCCTCGAAAAAGGCGCCTCGGTTGTCCTCGCCAGCCACCTCGGCCGTCCGGACGGCAAGGTGATCGCCAAGTTCTCCCTCAAGCCCGTCGCCGATGAACTCGCCAAGCTTCTGGGCAAGCCGGTCGCCTTTGCTTCCGATTGCGTAGGCCCCGTCGCCGAGCAGGCCGCCGCCGCCCTCAAGGCCGGTGACGTGCTCCTCCTCGAAAACCTCCGTTTCCACATCGAGGAAGAGGGCAAGGTTAAGGAAAAGCAGGCCGATGGCACCGAAAAGTCCATCAAGGCTGATCCGAAAAACGTCGAGGCCTTCCGTGCCTCGCTCTCCAAGCTCGCCGACGTCTACGTCAACGATGCCTTCGGCACCGCGCACCGCGCCCACAGCTCGATGGTTGGTGTCACCCTTCCGGTGAAGGCCGCCGGCTTTCTCATGGAGGCCGAACTGGTCGCCTTCGCCAAGGTCATCGACGCTCCGGCCCGTCCGCTGCTCGCCATCCTCGGCGGCGCCAAGATCGCCGACAAAATCCCGCTCATCAACAACCTCCTCGACAAGGCCGACGAGATCATCATCGGCGGAGGCATGTCTTTCACCTTCAAGAAAGTTCTTGAGGGGATGGAGATTGGCACCTCGCTGTTTGACGCCGAGGGCGCCAAGATCGCCAAGGATCTTTTTGACAAGGCCAAGGCCCGCGGCGTGAAGATCACCCTGCCGGTCGATTTCGTCACGGCCGACCGTTTCCCCGGTTCGCCAGCCGACATCGCCGCCGTGCAGACGGGGATTGCCGACGACAAGTCGGGTATTCCCGCCGGTTGGATGGGCCTCGATGCCGGTCCGAAGTCGCGCGAGCTTTTCGCGCAGGTCATCGGCCGCGCCAAGACCATCATCTGGAACGGACCTCCCGGAGTGTTTGAAGTCGAGAAGTTCGCCGAGGGCACCAAGGCCATGGCTGCCGCCATCGCCGCCGCCACTGCGGCCGGCGCCATCACCGTCGTCGGCGGTGGTGACACCGCCACCGCGGCCAAGAAGGCCAAAGTAATCGACAAAGTAAGCCACTGTTCCACCGGCGGCGGCGCCTCCCTCGAACTCCTCGAAGGCAAAATCCTCCCCGGAGTCGCCTTCCTCGAGTCCTGATACGGAAAACGGACAATCGGGAACGAGTCATGCATCATGACTCGTTCCTTTTCTTTCGATTCCAGCTTCATCCCTAATTTTTTAAAACTATGTCCATTCGTAAAAAACTCATCGCCGGCAACTGGAAGATGAACAAGACCTCCGCCGACGCCGTCGCGCTCGTGCAGGAACTCGTAGCCGAGGTCGGCAAGCAGTCCGATGTCGAAGTCGTGGTCTCTCCTCCATTCACTTCGCTTGAAGCTGTCGGCAAGGCCCTTGACGGTTCAGTCATCAAGCTCGGAGCCCAGAACGTTCACCCCGAGGCTTCCGGCGCCTACACCGGCGAGATCTCCGTCGGCATGCTCCGCGCGATCTTCACCAACTACGTGATCCTTGGCCACAGCGAGCGTCGCACCTACTTCAAGGAGACCGACGCCTTCATCAACCAGAAGGTTCTCGCTTCGCTCAAGGGACAGCTCAAGCCCATCCTTTGTGTCGGCGAAACCCTCGCCGAGCGTGAAGGCGAGCAGACCCTCAAGGTCGTGCAGACCCAGCTAGAGGCCGGACTCGAAGGCGTGAGCAAGGATCTCGCGACGAGCGTGGTCATCGCCTACGAACCCGTGTGGGCCATCGGCACCGGCAAGGTCGCCACGACCGAGCAGGCGCAGGAAGTGCACGCGTTCATCCGCAGTCTTCTCGTTAAACTCTTTGGCGATGCGGTCGCGCAGAAGGTCCGCATCCTCTACGGCGGCTCGATGAAGCCCGCCAACGCCTCCGAGCTCCTCACGCAAAAGGACATCGACGGCGGTCTGATCGGCGGCGCCTCGTTGGAGTCCCGCAGTTTCGTTGACCTCATCAAGGCTGCGGCCGCGGTGAAGTAAGCAGGATCTGATTTAAAACTCAAAAGGCGGCCTCGTGAGAGGCCGCCTTTTTGCGTTCAGGTCAGGAGCGATTCGATCAGCGTCCCGGCTTGTTTCCGCTGGCGAGCAGGGTTTCGAAATAGGGCGCGTTTGGTTCGCGGGCGACCGTGGAAACCTCGACTTGCTGGAAGCCGGCTTTTTTCAAGAAGTCGTGAAGCGCGCTTTCTTTGAAACCAAGCCAGACATCGGCGTAGAGTTCATGGGCCTTTTCAAAATCATGTTCCTTCAGATCGAGAATGATGGCCTGTCCGCCGGGACGGAGGATGCGAAAGGCTTCGGCGACGGCTTTCTCGGGATGCTGCGCATGATGAAGCGCCTGACTGAGAATGGCCAGATCGACGGAGCGATCGGGCAGGGGGACCTTTTCGATGTCGCCGAGTTTATATGCGAGATTGGCGAGGCCGTTTTTGGCGGCGAGCTCGGTGCCGACCTCGACCATGCGGGGTGAGTTGTCGATGCACCATACCTGGTTCACGCGGCGGGCGAGCAATTGGGAAAGCAGGCCTTCGCCGGCACCGAGATCGGCGATGGTGATCTTGGGCGCGAGGCGCAGGGCGAGATGGCCGATGGCCTCCCATGAACGACCGGGACAGTAATTTTTCCCAAGCTTGCCGGCGATGAGGTTGAAATACTGTTCCTGGTGCGCTCGGCGTTTCTGAAGGCTGTGTTCGAGATTGGTGCGGTCTTCGACGAGCTCGGGTTGATCGGCGACGGCGTCGCAGGCGGCGCGCAGGAGGGAAAGCGTTTTTTGAGGAAGGCCCTGGCGAAGGGAGTAAAAGGCTTTTTTGCCTTCGCGGCGATCAGTCACGATGTCGGACTGGCGGAGCAGCGCGAGTTGCGAGGAGATGCGAGACTGGGCCATCCCGAGGATCTCTTGCAGCTCGGCGACGGCGAGTTCCTCGCGGAGAAGCAGGGCCAGCAAACGCAGGCGTGTGGGGTCGGATAAAAGCTTAAGCGTGTCCCAGGAAGCGTTCAATGGACGCGACCGTGGGGAAAATCGGGAGCGTTGGCAAATCCGCAAAATGCAAAACCCCGCGAAGACCTTTGAAGATCAAGCATGCTGAAAATATGCGAGGGCGAGAGTGACGATTTCCCAAAGACCGAAGGCGATGATGGCGATTCCCGCGATGTGAGCGATGGCGCGCAGGGTGCGGGCGCTAAGTTTTTGACCAAACCAGCCGGCGCCCATGCTGAGCAGCGACCACCAGACGGAGGAACCGAGGAAAACGCCAAGCACCAATGTGCTGGTGCTGACAAGCGTGTCGGTGCCCGGGGTGAGACCCATGGCGGCCAGGATAAAGGTGAGGGCAAGGAGGGTGGCGGGATTGGCCAGAGTGAGTAAAAACGTGGAAAAATAAGCGGTGTGCAGGCTGGTGGCGTGCTCCGGCCGCGCTTCCGTGGAGGGAGGAGTGGTTCGATAGGTGTGGATGCCGAGACCGATCAGAATGGCGCCGGCGGCGAGTTGGAGGCCGGTGTGATAATGATCGAGCGCCGAGGTGATGGCGGTGACGCCCAGCGCGGCGACGCCGGCATAAAGGGCGTCGGCGGTGGCCACGCCCAGACCGGAGATAAACCCGACCAGTTTTCCATCAGTCAGGCTGCGGCGAAGGCAAAGCAGGCAGATGGGGCCGACCGCCGCCGCCAGGGCGAAACCGATGATGAGGCCTTTGAGAAGATGCGTCACGAGAGACGGTGGTGATCGTTGGCTGAAGGTCGTTGCCGGAGGTCTCGCAAAGGGAGAACCAGAACGATCAAGAGAACGAGAATGAAGTGGGGCGGCCATCGAAAAAGCGGCCGTAAAAAAACCACCGACGGTTTGCACCGTGGTGGCTTTGGGTATGCGGGAATACTTCGCTTAAATCGTGTCGATGTAGCGGCCGATCGACTTGATCGTGTAGGCTTCTTCGGAGGATCCGATTTTCACCTTGATGCTCTCGCCGGCCTTTTTGCCGAGGAGGGCGAGGCCGAGCGGGGTCTTGTAGGCGAGGATGTTTTGCTCGGGAGAGCTGTCCCAGGCGCCGAGCAGCGTGTAGCTGGCCGATTTGCCGGAGGAGCCGACGGTGACCTCGACGATGCTGCCGACGCTGACCTGATCGGGAGTGGCTTCCTTGAAGTCGGTGATACGGGCGCGGCTGAGTTCCTTTTCGAGCTGGGACTTCTGCGCCATGAGGACGGTCTGGTCCTGCTTGGCCATCTTGTATTCGGAGTTTTCCTTCAAATCGCCGTGTTCGCGGGCGGTGGCGATGGCCTTGGAATTTTCCGGGATCTTCTTGGAGACGATCGTCTCGTATTCGATGCGCTTGGCTTCGTAACTGGCGCGGGAAACGAGGATCTGTTCTTCGTTGGACTCGGCTTCCTTTGCGACGATGGACTGGATGCCGGGGAAGATCTTGATGAAGCGGGCGAGGAGCGACTTCTTCGTGAGTTCCTCGAAGCCTTGGTTGAGCATGAGGGCGTTCGCGAGATCGCGGGCGGTCTCGGGATCGGCGGTCGAAAGAAGGTCCGCGATCAGGTCGGTGTCCTCGGAGAGGATATCGCCGAGCGGAATGCGGCGGGCGCTGGCGGCCTGAAGCGCCTCGTAGTCGATGGCGAAGAAAATCGCGCTGAGAAGACGGGGGGTGATGAGATCGTTGAGCAGTTTTGCGAATTTCTTCGAGTGACGGTTCTTGACGATCCAGAGGAGAACGGGGGCGCGGAGGTTTTGCTCGACCTGCCAGCGTTTGAGGGCGGCGGCGAGTTCGTCGGCATGGCCGTTTTCAACGAGGAAGTTGATGCACTCGGTGGTGAACTTGCCCTGCGAGGTCTTGAGCAGCGTGAAGGCGGCGTCGCGATACTCGATGGGGTGGGTATCCTTGACGAGATCGAGGAACTTGCTCTGGAAGGGAACGGGGATCTTGTCGGCGATATCCACGAGGTCGCGGACGTTGGCGATCAGCGAAGCCTGCGAGGGTTCGAGGGTGGCGGTGTCGACGCCGACGAGCTTGGCGAGGGAGTCGCGGACGTAGGCGCCGTAGAGGCGCTCGGCGGCGTCGAGCTGGTTGCTGTCCTTAACTGACTCGGTGACACCGGTGAGGATGGCGTTGAGGTCGCCTTTGACCTCTTTGGAACCGGCGGCGGCGACAAGATCCTCGGCGAGGAGGATGCGGCGGCGGGCGGAGCGGGTGGCGTTGAACTGCTCCATGATCTCGTCTTCGGCGGAAACGGGCGTCTCGCGGAGGATGTAGCACTCGGTCTTCTTGGCGGGGACGGCGATGCGGGGGTCCTTGGCGATGGCCTTTTTGGCGGACGACCACCATTTCTTGAATTTGTCTTCACCCAGCACCTCGGCGAGCGTGATCTCGAGATCGATCATCGTGGTGGCGTTGTTGGGGTAGGCTTGCAGACCTTCAACAACGAGCTGGGCGGGGTCTTCGGCGATGAGCTTGGCGATCTTGGCGGGCTCGGTCTGCTTGCGGACGAGCAGATGGTTGGCCGGAAGAATCTGCATTGAGCTGAGGCAGAAGGCGGGATCCATCGGGTGTCCCTTCTTGTTGAGGAAGTCGATGATGAGCTTCTGGGAAGCGTCATCGTAGGACTTGATCTGACCGAACCCCCAGCTGCGGTGGATGCAGTAGGCGCCTGGCTCCATGGCTTCGAGCTGAGCCTTGGAGGATTTTAGAGTGGGATTTTTTGCGATGAGCGCAGATACGGCTTCCGAGTTCATAAATGGGTTTTTCTATTCTGAATTGGTGAGTTGAGCGCATGGGGGGGCGGGATGTCAACCAACGGGTTTTGGCCTTCAAAACCCCTTGGGCTTCGGGCTTGCAAGCGGGGCGCGCCGCCCGACCTTGGGGCGCATGACAAAACCTTTCAAGGCGGCCGCGACAACCGATGCCTGGGCTCTTGCCGTCCAGTTGCTGGTGCGCTGGTTGGACAACCATGAGCGCGTGGACGCGCTGCTCGACAGCCTGCCTCGCACGCTCGGACGAGCGGAACGCGGTCGCTGCCAGCATCTTCTTTTTGGCGCGGTGCGGCATATGGGGCGCGTTGAGGCGGTGTTCACCCCACTGCTGGCGCGTCCGCCGCGCTCCACGGTCAAGGCGGTGCTGTTGATCGCCGGTTATGAACTGATCGAGGGAGGCGCGGACGGACACACGGCCCGCGTGGTCCATCATGCCGTCGAACAGACCAAGACGCTGGCGAGCGCGCCCGAAGCGAAGCTCGTGAACGCGGTCGTGCGCAAGATCGCCGCGGCCTTGGATGCGCAAAAAGAGCCGGGCAAGCTCGCACATTTCACCGAGCTGGCGGCGTATTATTCGCATCCGGAGTGGATGGTGAAACGCTGGCTGGCCCAATTTGGCGCCGAGGAGACGCGGGCGTTGCTGGACTGGAATCAGAAACCCGCGCCGGTCTACGCCCGTTGGCGGAAGGCTGGCAGCGTGCCGGAAGGCGACGATGCGGCCTTGCTGGTGCCGACTCAGTGGAATGGATTTTATGAGGTGAAGTCCGGTTCCTGGCCGCGTATCGAGGCGCTTATCGCCGACGGAACATTGTTTTTGCAGGATCCCGCGACGCGACATGCGATCGAGCTGCTGGCGCCCAAAGCGGGCGAGACGGTGCTTGATGCGTGCGCCGCCCCTGGTGGCAAGAGCCTGGCCATCGCGGATTTGATGGGCTCGGGCCGTGTGGTGGCGATCGATCTGCCCGGTCCGCGGATCGAACGTCTCGCGCAAAACCTGTCACGGGCGAAGGGGGCCGATGTGGCGTTGGTGCAGGGCGATCTCGTGCAGGCGGAGCGGCTGGGGATTTTCAAGGATCACAATCTTCCCGAGGTTTACGATGCGGTGCTGCTCGACGTGCCGTGTTCCAATACAGGCGTGATGCGCCATCGCGTGGATGTGAAGTGGCGCTTGCAGATCGCGGACTTCGCCAAACATGCGCGGCAACAGGGCGACCTGTTGAGTTCGGCCGCACGCTTCGTGGCGCCGGGAGGCCGGTTGGTTTACAGCACGTGCAGTCTCGATGCCGAGGAGAACGAGGGCGTGATCAAACTGTTTTTGGAAAAGACCCGCGGCCGCTACACCGTCGAGGCGAAGCATCTGAGTCTCCCCTGGGTGGACGGTCACGACGGCGCGGCGGCGTATCTGCTGAGAAAAGCCCAAAGCTAAAGTTTCAAAGCTGCCGGCAGACCGCGCGGGGGCGCTCTCACGGCACGAGATTGAACGTGTCGATCGGGACGGGCATCTCCCGGCGGCCGGCGAGGAAGGTGAACTCGATGCGCCGGGTGGTGCGCACGAGTTCGTCGTAACGGTTCAACGGCCACTTGGCCACGGGCTCGCCGTTGATGCGGGTGACGAGGTCGCCGGTCTGCACGCCGTTTTCCTCGGCGGGAGAACCGGGCACGACCCCGAGCACTCGCCAGTAGGACGGGAGTTTTCGAAAACTCAGGCCCGTGCTGCGCATGGGACCGGAGACGATGGGAGCGTCGCTTTCGCGATAGAAGGTCACTTGATTGCGCGTCTGGTCGAAGGTGAGGCGGAAGTTTTTCAACAGGCCGCTGCCAAGCGAGGAGAGTTCGTCGGTCAACTCGACGATCGGACGGGTGAGGGTGTAGCCGCCAATGGTCACGTCTTGGGATAGCCGGCCGACTTCGAGCGGGTGATCGCCGGTGAGCGTCGCCACGGTGCCGCCGGGGTTGGGGCCATCGGCGAAGCCAGGATGGAGGCCGGCGGGATTGAGGTGAAGAGCGCCGTCGCTGCCGGAATCGACGAGGGCGATGAAGGGATGGCCGTCGAGCGCCACGGGAATGAATGGCACGCGTTTGTCGTTGTTGAAGCGAACGGTGTGGCCTGGGAGCCGGCTGGCGTCACCGGGAGATTGGAGTATCAGACGCGAGTGGGGATAATCCAGCGTGAGCAGGATGCGCCGGAAAAGAGGGAATCCGAGGACTCCGTCGATTTTCTGACCGAAGTGGGCGGATAGCTCGTCGCAGTCGTAGACCAGCGCGGGGGTGTTTTTCAGGCGGACACTGCCGAGTTCAATCAGGCCGACGGTGGTGCTTTGCAGCGAAATGGTATCTCCCGAACCTGAACGGACGAGAACCGGCGACGGGTGATCCTGAACGGTTTTTGTCGAGGGATTTTTTTGGGCAAACTCAGCCGAAACGAGCGTCGTGGTGGAACCCGTGTCGACGAGAAACCGCCAAGGTCCGTTTGCGTCCCATTTGAGGGTGACGATAAAATGCCCGCCAATGATCTCCGCCGGCACGATGACAGGAGGGGGTTCGACGGTGGTGATGCGTCCGGCCGGACGGGAATCGGTTGAGACGCAGCCGGAGAGGGCCAGAACGCAAAGACTGGCGATCAGCGGACGAAGCACACTCCGGGACGTGGCCGGCATAAAGGCATCACTTAGCCGGCTGTGGCAGGCGCGTGCTGGCCAGCCATGCGACCGCGGCCAGCAGGGCGCCGCCGATGAACACCGCCTTGGCTCCGAGGGTCCAGAAGACCACGCCGGCTACGATCGGCGTGATGGCTCGCGCCAGAGAGCCGAGCGAACGGTAGATGCCGAGGACGCGGCCTTGTTCGTCGTTGCCGGCGTAAAGCGAGATGAGGCCGGAGGTGGACGGGTTGACGAGCCCCGAGCCGAGGGCGAGCAGAGCGACGCCGGCATAGAGCCAGCCCGGGGACGGACAGAAACCGATGAACAACAACCCGGCGGTCGAGCTGATCAGGCCGAAACCGAGCACACGCGTTTCGGTGGCGCGGGCAAGGAGTTTGCGGACGATGAAGCCCTGCGTGATGATGGAGCACACGCCAAGAAAACCCATGAGCATGCCATTCTCGCGTGCGGTGTAGTTGAAGCGTTGCGCACTCACGAAGACGAGCGACGTCTCCATGGCGACGAAGGCGAGGGCGTAGATGAAGGCGACGAGGTTGACGCTGCGCACGGAGGCGTTGTCGAGCGAGAGGATGGCGCGGATGGGATTGCGCAGACGGGTCTCGCGAGTCACGCCGCGTTTTTCGGGAGGAAGGGTTTCGGAGAAACGACGGCTGATCCAAACGAGATTCACGAGTCCCAGACCAAATGAAAACAAGGCGGGCACGGAAAAAGGATTGATGCCCCAGTGCGCGAGCGACGGGTAATGCTCCAGAAGATTGATGCGTGCCGTGAAGGCGCCGACGAGCGGGCCGGTGACGAGGCCGAGCCCGAAGGCTGCGCCGACGATGCCCATGGCTTTGGAGCGTTCGGCGCGCGTCGTCACATCGGCCACGGCGGCGGTCGCGACGGAGAGGTTGCCGCCGAAAGCCCCGGCCACGAGACGGGCGACAAGAAAGAGCCAGAACGAGCCGCTGACGACCCACAGCAAATAACTGAACGCCGTGCCGGCGACCGTGAAGAGCAGGATGGACCGGCGGCCATGCTTGTCTGATAGGCTGCCCCAGAACGGCGCGAAGATGAATTGCAGGATCGAAAAGAGGGAACTGATCACGCCGCCGAAAAGCACCTCGGGCAGGTGGCTTTCGTTGCCGAGCGCCCGTGCCAGATGGTTCATGTGGCCGAGCAACCAGCCGAGCAATCCGCTGTCACCGTCCGCAAGGAGGTAGTGCTTCAATAAATCCGGCACCAACGGGAAGATGATCGAGAAGCCGATCAGATCGATGTAGAGCGTGAGGAAAATCACCCCAAGCGACAACGGGCGGGAGGGGGCGGATGGCGCGGTGGTGGGCGTGGACACGGAAGGCACAGGCAAACGGGTATGCGTCACGACGCCAAGCGCAACTTACCCTCTGTCACGATCGTCGCCGGACGGCTGAGGTATGTCATTCAGCATCATGTCCAGAGACGTGTAATTTTTGAGCGAGGCCCGGGCGGCCGCACAACGATGCGCAGGCGCCAGCCCGGTATTTTCGGCCAGAAAAACAATGTAACCGGCGACGTTTTTGGAGAAAAGCAGCCGGCCTTCATCGCTGATCGAGTAAAACCGGGCCCGCTGAAGATATCCTTCGGCGGAATGGTCCCCGAGCGCCGCTTTGGCCGCCCGGCCTCCGGCGGCCAGGACATAAAGAAAGTTGTATTCGAACCAAAACATGTGGTCCGGATCGGGGGGCAGAGCCTTGAGTGCTTTCCTTAGTTCGGATGCGGAAGAGAACGGCTCGGGGCTGAGGCCGGACCGCATCAATGAATCGGTGACAAAACAACGTGCCATTTTCCTTTCCGTTTCGTCTTCGCTGAACGCGCCGTCGACCGCCAGATCAAGTGTGAAAGCGTGCCAGTCGAGCCAGAGCGCTCGGTCCCCGGCGTCCGCCGAAGCGGACAGCGCGCGTCCCATCTCGTAGGTGTAGCGTCCGCTGGTTTTGATTTCCAGGTGGCCTCCGGTGACTTCGCCCATCACCCGATAGTTTTCGGCGGATTTTCCGGAGCCGGAGTGAAAGCCGATGCTGGTTTCAAATTGCCGGCAGACCTCCCATTGTTTTTCTATCAGAACGCGCAGTGCGGCGTTGTCCGCGTAGGGGGAGTTTTTTTGGAAACCGAATGCCGGTGCCACAAAATTGACGGGCATTTCCAACGCCTCGCAAAGGGCGAGCATGATGGCGGTCGTCTCGGGCGCCGTGAGGCCGGGCAACTCGTCGATGGACAATTCGCGCAGATAGGCGCGGCCGATTTCGGTTGAGAACATTTTCTCACGGGCGGCGGTGTAGGCTTTGTCGCGGCGCTTCATCTTTTCGATAGCCGGCCAAACGTAGGCGAGCAACCGGTTGAATGAGGTTTCGTCCAAGGGAAGACCGGCTGTGGCGATCCTGGTCTTTACCTTTTCGACCAATAAGGCCGGCACATGGGAGGACACCCATCCGCGGGCATCCGCAGGGATGTGAGTCAGTGCCAGTTCAGGTGAGAGATCGAAGGTTATGTAACTGGCGAGAATGCAACCGTGCACCAGTTCCGCTTCGCGCAGGTCGAACTTGCCCCCGATCGGCTGGTGATCGGCGTTGAAGCTCCAGGGGATTTTTCGGCGGTGAAAGCCGGTTTTTAGTTTCGAAAGCACGCATCCGTGACTCATGCCTTCAACGCTTTGTCCCTGATGGCCCTCGGGCACGCTGGTGCCGATAAAAGGGAAGGGCACGGTGTCGAGGCGGCCGGCCAGCATCGCATCCACGTCGTAAACCAACTCGCGGGGGATGGAGTTTTGATTGGCGGTGAGACCAAGGCCGAGCGCACCCATGGCCCAATCCACCGCCGGCCAGTGGAGGGTGGTGAAGCGTGCGCCGATCCCGAGTGACCGCCTTCCCAATTCGGCGGTGGCCAGCGGGAAAATCGTCGAACTCGAGTCGTGGGCCTGCACAAGGTTCTTCAGCGCGAGGAGATTTTCGAATGTCGCCGGAAAAATCCAATGGTCGTCCACTTTGAGACCGTCGCGCAGGCCGGCGCTGGAATCCGTCGAGGTGTTCCGCTGGTTCGGCGCCAGCCGCCAGCCGCAGTCGCCGGTTTCGTCTTCGAATAACTCCCAGGTGCCGCACGCCGTCTCGAAGCGGCTGTGCGGGTAAATCGTGAGCAGGTGTGCGGCGCGCCCGATCGCCTTCGCGGCGAGTGCATCCCAATCCAGACAAAAATCCGGGCTTACGCAGGGGTTGTTCGCAATATGGAGACCGTGATCGAGCAGGAATCGATTGATCGATTTCATTTGGGGTATGCAGAGGAACCTGTGTTGACGGACAGGTGGTTCGTCAATCAGACCGGCATGACTTCCTCCATCTGCTCGATGAGTGCCGCCAATGCAAAAGGCTTTTGAAGGAAAGTGACCGTCGGGGCCGATGCCAGAGGGCTGGTGAGCGTGGTGCGGTTGTAGCCGCTGGTGATGATCACCGGCACGATCGTTGAAAGGGTGCGGAGCTTGCCCAGGGTTTCTTCTCCGCTCATGCGGGGCATGGTAAGGTCCAGAAGAACCAAAGTGATCTCTTGTTGATGACGGCGGAAAACTTCCAGGCCTTCGACGCCGTCGCAGGCGATGAGGGGCGTCATGCCCAGCATCCTGAACATGTGGGCGGTGACGGTCCGCACCGCCTCTTCATCGTCGATGATGAGAACCGTGCCTTCGCGGGTGATCCCGCTTTCGAAGGGCGAGCGCGAGCGTTTGCTTTTCGCGTGAGTCTCGCCGGCGGGAAGCAGAAGGGTGAAGGCGCTCCCTTGCCCGAGGTGACTTGTCACCATGAGTCCACCGTGATGGCTGCGGACGATGCCCATGACGGCGGCCAGACCCAGGCCTCGTCCGGTAAACTTGGTGGTAAAGAACGGGTCGAAAATCTTGTCGATTGTCTCCGCGCTCATGCCGGTGCCGGTGTCGGCCACCTGCAGATAGATGAATTCCGATTCCGGGGAATCGGGAATAAGGACGGCATCGCATAGGCGCGGATCGTTTTTGGCGATGCGTCCGGTGGTGAGCGTGATGAAGCCGTCGTGATCGCCGATGGCGTCCGAGGCGTTCACGACCAGATTCATGATGATCTGGCGGATTTGGGTGATGTCGGCGTTTACTAACGGAAGTCCCGGCGTGAAGTTGAAGCGAAGGCTGGCCCGTTTGCTTATCGAGTGCTCGAGCAGCGGGACGGTGTTGCGGACTATGTCCTCGATATCGATCGGCTGGACCAGGAAGCGGCCCTTGCCGGCGTAGGCGAGCATCTGCTGGCAGAGCTCTGCCGCGCGCTGTGACGCCGTTTCGATTTGGGTCAGATTGCGAAGCAGCGGGGATTGCGGGGGGATATCCAGACTGATGAGGTTGGCGTTCCCCATGATGCCCATGAGCAGGTTGTTGAAATCGTGGGCAAGACCGCCGGCGAGCACACCGAGGCTTTCCAGCTTCTGGGTTTCCAGAAGTTTTTTAGCCAGGGATATTTTTTCCCTCTCGGCTTCTTTGCGGGCGGTGATGTCGACGACCAGTCCTTCCACGGACAGCAGCTCGTTATCGATGGAGTAGATGCCCTGGCCGCGATCCAGCACCCATTTGATCGATCCGTTTTTGTGATGGACCCGGTATTCGATTTCGTAGGGCTGGCGGCTTTTGATGGCCTCGTAAAAGGCCGACCGGCAGCGGGGAAAATCATCCTTCAATATAAGGTCCGGAAATCGCAGGGTTTCGGCCGTCAACAATTCGGAAGGATGGAGCCCGACGATGTCCATGGATCCATGGCTGATGAAGATCGGTGCGTAGCGGTTGGTGTTGCTGCAGCGGTAGGCCATGCCGGGCAGCTGGCCAAGAAGGCTTTCAAGTTGCCGGCGGCTTTCACGCAATTCCGCCTCGGTCGCGCGGCGTTTGGCGATATCGGTTTCGAGCAGGTTCTGGGTGTGTCGCAGTTCGGCGGTGCGTTCGTGAACCTGACTGGTGACAAGCTCTGTCTGGCGCCGGACTTGATGGACATAGGCGCCGAGGACGAGGGTGAAAACGAGTCCTCCGAAAAGCACCAGCAACGGAGTGTAACTCATCTGATGGCTGATCCAGCCGGGCGGCAGCGCATAAAGGCAGCGCCATTTGCGTCCGGCGATATCAAGAGTGAGTTCTTGGCGGGGACTTGGCGCGAGGTCGGCGGCGGAGCGCAGCGGGGGGCGGTCCGGCAGATAATCCGACAGACGGCTGAACAAGAACCGATCCGCTGGGTTTTGCGTGGAGACATCCTCGATGAGTGTGTCCATGACATTGGATGAATAGCTTCTCCACGACTGGCCGATCATGTCGTCCAAACGGAAAAGAATCTGCACGAGGCCGATGAAGGTCTCGCGGTTTTTTTCGTCGGTCTGGAAGACCGGACAGCCCATGATGAGGCTGAACTGATCGGTGGCGTCTCCCGATTGCACGAGACGCACTTTCCCGGTCATGGTGAGCGTGTGGCTCTTGATGGCCGCGGCCAGATCGCGGCGGTTATCCGCCACGCCAAGGTCGTAGCCGAGGGCGGCTTCGTTTCCCTTGATCGGGTTGATGTAAAGGATTGGGTAATAGATGTCGCGGGTGGCGGCGGGCGACCAATGTCCGTCGGGCGAGCGATCCTTTACGGTAAAATCGGGGGATATCTGCTGCCGCGCGAAAAGTTCGATTTTTGTGCGTTCGGCACTGCTCACCACGGGCACCCATTCGATGGCCTGGATGTCCGGCCGGCGGCTGCGGATGTCGATTGCGGCGGAATTGAACTCCTCGGGGGTGACCTCGTCCGAATTGGCAAAAAGACTGCGGAGATTATAAATGCATTCTTCGTAGCCGCGCAGTCCTTCTTTAATGAGAGCGTGGCGTCCTGCGGCGCGGCGGTTGAATTCTTCCGTCAAACGTGCAATTTCCGTCTCACGGACGAACAGATAAAGCGTGATGGAGAGCATGACTCCCGCGCCTAGCACAAGGATCACGCCACGATACCTATGCCAGAACTTTTGGGGAGATAGGGGGACAGGGCGCATGCTTTGATAAGCTCCAACTAAGGTGGGGTATTGCAAAATGCATGCCGGTGCCAGTGTTGATTTTAGGCGGCTACAAAAAGCCCGCCCGGAGCGGATTCCGGGCGGGCTTAAATCTGAGGAATCGACCTGGGTCGTTCAGAGTTTGTAAGGCAGGGGGTATTTTGCGGCGAGTTTGGCAACGCGCTGCTTGGCTTCGGTGATGGCGGCGGCTTCGCCTTCGGTGCCGATGGCCTTCAACACGAGGTCGATCGAGCCGGCGATTTCGTCCATGTCGGCCTCGACAAGGCCGCGCGAGGTGACGGCAGGCGAGCCGATGCGGATGCCGGACGCCTGGAACGGCGAGCGGGTCTCGAAGGGCACGGTGTTTTTGTTGAGCGTGATGTGGGCGAGGTCGAGGGTCTCCTGGGCCTTCTTGGCGGTGAGCTCGGGCAGGTTGTGGCGGAGGTCGACGAGGAAGAGGTGATTGTCGGTGCCGCCGGAGACGATCTTGTAACCGCGCTTGAGGAAGGCGGCGGCGAGGGCGCGGGAGTTGGCCACGACTTGGGCGGCGTAGGTCTTGAAGTCGGGCTTGAGCGCTTCGCCGAAGCACACCGCCTTGGCGGCGATGACGTGCATGAGCGGGCCGCCCTGTCCACCGGGGAACATCGCGGAGTCGATGGCCTTGGCGTGGGCGGCTTTGCAGAGGATGAGGCCGCCACGGGGACCGCGAAGGGTCTTGTGCGTGGTGGTCGTCACGAAATCGGCGTGGGGGAAGGGCGAGGGATGGACGCCCGCGGCAACAAGACCGGCGATGTGGGCGATGTCGGCAAAGAGGAACGCACCGACCGAGCGGGCGATCTCGCCCATGCGGGCGAAGTCGATGACGCGTGAGTAGGCGGAGGCGCCCACGGTGATCATGGCTGGCTTCTCGCGCTCGGCGATGGCGGCGAGTTCGTCGTAGTCGATCAGGCCGGTGTCCTCGCGGACGCCGTATTGAACAAAGTTATACTGCTTGCCGGAGAAATTGGCGGGATTGCCATGCGTGAGGTGGCCGCCGTGCGAGAGGTTCATGCCAAGGATCTTCGCGCCGAGGGGAAGGACGGCGGTGTAGACGGCGAAGTTGGCCTGAGAGCCGGAGTGAGGCTGGACGTTGGCATGCTCGGCGCCGAAGAGGAGCTTGGCGCGTTCGATGGCGAGGGTCTCGACCTTGTCGACGAATTCACAACCGCCATACCAGCGCTTGGCGGGGTAACCCTCGGCGTATTTGTTGGTGAGCACGCTGCCCTGGGCTTCCATGACGGCCGGGTAGGTGAAGTTTTCCGAGGCGATGAGCTCGATGTGGCTGCCCTGGCGGGCGAACTCGGAAGCGATGGCCGAGTAGATCTCGGGGTCGAGGGTTTTGAGCGGTGTGGCGTTGATCGACATGGTGGGTGGCTTGGAAACTGAAAGGAACGATACGGAAGGGCAAACGGCGCGGGCACAAATCGAAAAAACAAAAAGCCCGGCTTTCCGCCGGGCTTGGGGCTGGGATGCGAGGGTGTTTTCGGGCTTATTTTTTAACCGGCAACGTTTTAAGAAACTCCATGAGCGAGGGTATGGCCTCGACCATCTCATCGCGGCAGGCTTCGTAAAGAGGGAGCGGACCGCCGTAAGGATCGGCGATTTCCTTGTCGGCTTTGCGCGGCATGAACTCGCGGAAGAGATAGACGTTGCGCGGCACCGGATCGAAGGTGAGCTGGATCATCGCGCGGTGGCTCTCGGTCATGCAAAAAACCGCGAGGGCGCGGTCGAGCAGATCGCGGGTGAGGGTCTGGCTCGTGTGGTTGGCGATGTTCAGGCCGACCTTTTTCATGGCCTGAACGGAGTTTTCGGAAACCCGGTCGCCGGGGCGCGCGGCGACACCGGCTGAAACGACGCGGATGGATTTGAGCGGTTCGGCCTGCGCACCGAGTGCGTGTTGGAGAAGCGCTTCCGCCATCGGACTACGGCAGATATTGGCGGTGCAAACAGTGACTATGATTCCGGGCGTGGCCATGCAGCGGTGGTTCATCGAATGGCGTTTGTGGTGAAAGGCAAGGGCGGGGATCACCTGAAAAGAGGAGGGACTTGAGATTTGACCGAAACGGCGCCCCGCAGGATCGTGCCCATACCATGCCCCCGTTGAATCGTATGCGTGCCGCCGGTCTTGCCGGTGTGCTGTTTCTTTTTGTTTCGCAACTCGTGTCTGCGCTTTGGGCCCAGACCGTGCCCGCCGGGACTTTTACGGTCCAGAATGGATCGGCTCCCTGGTCCGACCGTGTCGGGCAATGGGCGCTTGCCGAAGTGCCGGCGAAGTTTGCCGGCACGACTCCCTTGCCGCAGCAGAACTGTGGTTCGCGTGCGTTGGTGGTGCCGCCCGGTTCGACTTCCGTGGTGGTGGGGCTCAACACGAAGGATGTGCCGGCGTTTGTCGCCGCCTATCCGACGGCGGTCCTGTTGCCGGAAATCTTCTCGGTGCAAAATCCCAAGGGGCAATCGATCGCTTACTCCCTCGTTTATGTGCCGGCGCCACCGGCGACCATGAAGGGTTCGTTTCAATCGGGTTTGGTTTTGTTTGCCATCAACACACCGCCTCCCGCTCCGGGCACTGCCTTGCCGGTTCCCAAACTGGCGTCTGTTTATGCGCCGACCCCGTTGGCGGTGCCGGCGGACAAGAGCAAGTTCGAGGTCTATCTGCTGATCGGCCAGTCCAACATGCTTGGCCGCGATACCTCGAAGCTCGACAGTCAGGTGGACAATCCCCGCATCGGCAGCATGGACGGCCACGGCAAATGGTTCGTCGCGCATGAACCGCTTTGGGGCGGTTCGGGCACGGGGCCGGGAATTTCGTTTGCGGCGGACATTTTGGCCGCGCGTCCTGACGATGTGAAGGTCGGCCTGATTTCGTGCGCCGTCGGCGGCACGCCGCTTTCGCGGTGGGAAAAGGGCGGTGATTTGTATGAGCGCGCGCTCAGCCGGGCCAAACTCGCCATGAAGGAGGGCACGCTCAAGGGCGCGATCTGGCACCAAGGCGAAGGCGATTCACATCCGGGCCTGGCTGAAACCTACAGGGCCCGTCTCACCAAGATGCTGGTGGATCTGCGCGCCGATCTCGGGAATCCTGATTTCCCCGTGGTCGTGGGGCAGCTCGGGATGTTCTTCGATCCCAAGCCCACGTCCGATGCGAGTGTCGTCCGTGCGGCGATCAAGGAGGTCGGCACGACCGTGCCGCACACCGGTTTTGCGGATTCCGTGGGATTGGAGCACAAGGGTGACCACTTGCACTTCACGGCCGATGCGCAGGGCGAATTCGGCCATCGCTACGCGAAGGCGATGCTGAAACTGCAGGCGCAGAAATGATCAACCGACCGGCCGCTGAAAGGCGGCCGGTCAGATTTTTTTAAGGGCGAGCAGGCCGCGGTCGATTTGCACGGCACGCTGAAGCACGGCGTCGGTGAGGGGCTTGGGCTTCTCGGGCGCCTTGGTGTCTTTGTCGTCGGCGGGCTTTTCCGGCGTGGCGGCGTCATCATCCGCTGAAGCGGTGTCATCGCCGTTGATCTCCGCGGCATGCTCTTTGGCGAGCACGGCCTCGTCGTAGCGGGGTTTGTCGATGACGGCGGTGATGAGTTTCCCCACGTCGGCTCCCTTGCCGAGGGATTCCCATGCTTGTCGATCGGTCTCAGCAGTGGTGGTGACGGTGATGTCGGCCTTGAGCGCTGGCGAAGCCCGTCCGATGGTCACGCATCCGGGGATGCCTGCGGTGAGGGCGGATGCCAGCTCGGGGGCGATTTCCGGAGAGACGAGCACGAGGCAAAGATGCTGGCGTGTTGCCGATGTTTTGATCGCCGCGAGCCAGTCGGCCGCGTGGTCACCGGACGAAAAATAACGCAGATCAAGCACGGCCGGGCCGTTGGAAACGCCCGTGAATAACGCGAGCGAATCGGCGTTGTCGGCGGCGGGCCGCACATAGGTCAGGCCCTGTCCAAGATCCTCGGTGCGACCGGCCGGTGTGGTGGCGGCGTGAAGGCTTCCGGTAAGGGTGATCAAACCGAGAAGCAGGGCGGGCCGGAGGCGTTTCATTTGCGGTGGAGTTGCTTGGCGCCGATATCGCGGCGGTAAACTTTGCTGACACAGTCGATTTGTTCGCAGACGGCGTAGGCGGAGTCGGCGGCGGCACGCAGCGTGGGGGCAATCGCCGTCACACCAAGGACGCGGCCTCCGGCGGTGACGATTTCACCGGCGGTGTTTTTCGCGGTGCCGGCGTGGATGATGTGGACGTTGGCGGGAAGGGGCGCGGGGAAGCGGATGACGTCGCCCTTTGGGTAGGCGTCGGGATAACCCTTGGCGGCGATGACGACGCAGATGGCGTGCTCGGGCTTGATCGCGAATCGCACGCCGCCGAGCGTGCCCTGGGCGGCGGCCCAGAGGAGGGCGAGCACATCGGTGTCGAGGCGCGGGATGACGACCTGCGTCTCGGGGTCGCCGAAGCGGGTGTTGTATTCAAGCACGCTCGGGCCGTCGGACGTGAGCATGATGCCGATGAAAAGCGTGCCGTGGAAATCAATGCCCTCGGCGGCGATGGCGTCGACGGACGGTTTGACGATTTCGCGTTCGATGCGGGAGAGGAGTGCGGGCGTGACGACCTCGGCGGGCGAGTAGGTGCCCATGCCGCCGGTGTTCGGGCCGGTGTCGCCGTCGCCGATGCGCTTATGGTCCTGCGAAGTGGGGAGGATGATGTATTCGCGTCCGGAGACGACGACGAGGATGGAGGTCTCTTCGCCGTAGAGGCAGTCCTCGATGAGAATCTGGCTGCCGGCGGAGCCGAATTTGTTCCCCGCGAGCATGTCATGCACGGCGGCTTCGGCTTCGGCGAGGGTTTGCGCCACGATGACGCCTTTGCCGGCGGCAAGACCGTCGGCCTTGATGACGATGGGAATCGGGCGTGTGCGGAGATAGGCGAGGGCGGGAGCGACTTCGGTGAACACTCCGGAGGCGGCGGTGGGAATGCCGTGCTTGAGAAGGATTTGCTTCGTGAAAATTTTGGAGGCTTCGAGACGGGCACCGTCAGCCTTCGGACCGTAGGCGGGGATGCCGACCGCGGCGAGCGCGTCGACGAGGCCGAGCGAGAGCGGGACCTCGGGGCCGACGATCACGAAGTCGATTTTTTCGCTTTGGGCGAGGGCGACGAGTCCGGGGATGTTATCCGCCGCGATGGGGAAGGTCGGTGTCTCGGTGGCGATGCCTGCATTGCCGGGCGCGGCGATGACGCGGGGCTTTGCGGGGGAGGCGAGGCAGGCCTTCACGAGCGTGTGCTCGCGGCCGCCGGAGCCGACGATGAGGATGTTGCGCGGAAGTTGAGATGAAACGGAAGACGCGGAAGACACGGATCAAAAAGAGAACGAGAACGGGAATGAGAACGAGAACGATTTTTTAGAGCACCTGCAGGGTCTTGCGGTAGAAAGAGACGACTTCGTCGGGATCGTCGGTGAAAAGGATGTAGTCGAGCATCCAGGCCGGGGCGCGTTTGGAGTGGACCATCTCGCGAACCTGCCGGCGCAGATCGGTCCAGTATTTGGCGTTGAAGAAGACGTAGGGCACGCGCGGGCGGATGCCGAGCTTGAGGTTGCACAGCTCAATGCCGATTTCTTCGAGAGTGCCGACGCCACCGACGTTGAAGATACAAAAATCGGCGACTTCGAACCACTTTTGGCGGTAGTGGCGCGAGGTTTCCTGAAAGGTGTTGAAAAAATCCACGCCGAGTTCGGGTGGTTGCGCTTCGAGTTCGAGGAAGCAGGCGCCGGTGAGCGCGCCCTGCGCGCGGGCGCGGTCGGTCGCGAGCCGCATGACACCGCCGCCGCCGCCGGTGAGGACGCCGACATTCGGACCGATAAAACCGGTGAGTTTTTGCATGAGGCCCGTGATGCGGTCGGTGTCTTCCTGGGCGAGACCGACCGCGGAGCCGTAGAAGGCGAGGATGGTGGATTCCTGGAATTTCCGGCCGAGCTCTTCGCGCACGAAGAACCCGTGATCCTTTTTGAAGGTGTGCCGGTAGAGATCGCCCATGCCGACCGTGAACCAGTAAACCTCGATGCCCATGTCGTGATAGGTTTCGAGACGGCCGTGGGCGTTGGAAGAAAGGAAAAAGCCGTGGGTGCGCGAAGGCTGGCGGAAGATGATTCGCTTCAGTCGTAGTTCGGGCAGGCGGGTGAGCAGTTCGATGTGTTCGAGGAGATTCGGGAAATAATCGATGAGCAACGTGTCGGCCTCGGCTGGGGCGGCGTGGAGGGCTTCGACCACGGTGCGGTAGCCGCAGGTCTTGAGGTCGTCGGCCTTGGGTGCGGGTTTGCCGGAGGTGACGAGGAAAAGGCTCAGGTTCTCCATCTGGGCGCTCTGACCTTTCACGCTGATGCGGGTGCGGGGCAACGCGGCGGGCTCGGTCTTGTGCGGATGTTCGTCGAGACAGGTGTAGAGGTTTTGGGCGGTGGAGAGCAGGCGGGTGCGGCGTTTTTGGAGACTCTTGAAGCGCGTGTCTTCCTCCGGCGGCGCATGAAAAATCTCGACCGACACCATGGGGTTTACCACCGGCTGGTCGCCGGGGTTGTAGATTTCCAGCATGATGTTCGTGCCGAAGGTCTTGATCGGATCGAGCAGCACGGCGCTGGTGTGGATGCCGAAGTTGCCCTCGCCGCGATTGAGGAGAACGAA
Source organism: Rariglobus sp. (assembly GCA_035493815.1). Classification (GTDB taxonomy): domain Bacteria; phylum Verrucomicrobiota; class Verrucomicrobiia; order Opitutales; family Opitutaceae; genus Rariglobus. The sequence goes on along the minus strand of DATJHQ010000033.1, from coordinate 12,814 downwards.
GTGTTCCTTCAAATACATCGAGCAGCTCGTGAGGACGCCCGATTGCGGCGGGATGGTGAGCATGTCGGTGTCATGGCGCACCTGGACCTTGTCGAGATAGGCGCGGCCGGCGTCGCCGCTCACGAGGCGCTCGAACTCGGGACGTTGCAGGCGGGGGTTGAGCGTGTAGCGCACACGGTGGGGCGTGAGGAATACGCGACCGTCGCGATCAATACTGATGGTGTTGGGCAGCTTGAGCTGGTTGGCTTTGATGGCGTCCCAGATTTCGGCGGTGGAGAGTTTTGCCTTTTCGGGGGCATAGAACAGCCGGCCCACGGGAGTGCCGATGCGCAGGAGTTTTTTCCAATAGGTCGCGTGGGGAAAACTGGTATCGAAGAGAAACGCGTCGGCCTCCATCACCAATCGCGAGGCATCGACGCGGGGTTCGCCGCGCACGATCATCTCGATGCCTATGCGGGCGAGGGTGCTGCGCTCGGTAAAATGCAGCGAGCCCAGGCGTGCCTTGAGAAAGTCGAGTTCCGCCGGGTGGCGCGGCCAAAAGGCGAGGGTCAGCCGGAGGCTGAGATCGTCCTTCTGCTTGATGGCGAGAATCTGTCCGTCCTGGCTCGTCCAAAAGGAGTCGGGTTGCATGGTGGGGAGGACTGACAATCAACGCCGACTTCGTGCCAGACACAAGGAACGAGTATGGGGTTGCCAACGACTGTGGCCAACGGCATCGCTATTATTTTACGGCACAAATCCCCTTGGGCCGTTTCTCTACTCAACCTCAACGCATGAAACTCATCTCCACGTTCAAGGCTGCCGTGCTTTCCCTCGGCGCCGTCGCCGTTCTTTCCGCCGCGGATGCTCCCGCCCCTGCCGCCACGGCTCCGGAAGCCGCCGCTCCCAAATTCACCGAGGCCCAGCTCCTCGAAACCTTCGGCTGGTTTGTCGGCCGTCGCATCGGCATGAGCGAACTCGGCTTCACCCCCGAGCAGACCGCCGCCGTCATCAAAGGCATCCAGGAGTCCGCCGCCGGCAAGGAATCCCCCTTCAAGATCGAGGAAGTCGGTCCTGAGCTCGACAAGTTCATGCAGGCCAAGCAGGCCGAATACACCGCCAAGCTGAAGGCCAAGAGCCAGGGTGAGAGCTCCAAGTTCTTCACCGAGATCAAGGCCAAGAAGGGTGTCATCGCTCTCCCGAGCGGCCTGTGCTACGAGATCGTCAAGGAAGGCACCGGTCCGTTCCCGAAGGCCACCGACACCGTGAAGGTTCACTATACCGGCACGCTGGTTGACGGCAAAAAGTTCGACAGCTCCGTTGATCGTGGCGAGCCCGCCGAGTTCCCTCTCAATGGCGTGATCCCCGGCTGGACCGAGGGCCTGCAAAAGATCAACAAGGGTGGTAAGATCAAACTCTACGTTCCCTCCGATCTCGCCTACGGTGACCAGGGCCGTCCGCCGACCATCCCTCCCGCCGCCACGCTGATCTTCGACGTCGAGCTGCTCGACATCAAGGAGACGCCCGCTCCCGCCGCCGCTCCTGCCGAGGCCGGTGCGCCTGCCGAAGCCGCCGCCCCTGCCGGCATGTAATCCGGTTCATTTGTTTTAATTCACGCCCTCCGCCAAAAGCGGAGGGCGTTTTTTTGCCCAAATGTGACACGCGACCGCACCCGCGGGATTGCGCGCGGGTGCGGAGTTCGTCACCAAGAGGGAACGCGTCGCATGAACATCGCCCTCGTCACCGAAACATTCCCGCCGGAGGTCAATGGCGTTGCCATGACGTTGAGCCGGCTGGTAGCCGGCATGAGATCGCGCGGTCACGATGTCGAGGTGGTGCGTCCCCGTCAGAAAATAGAAATCAAAAACAAGGGCACGAATGGTGCGCCGTCAGTCGATGATATGTTGGTGCCGGGCATGCCGATCCCGTTTTACAGCACGCTGCGCATGGGGTTGCCGGTCACCGGCCGATTAAAAACGCGCTGGCGTGCACGCCGGCCGGATGTCGTGCATGTGGCGACCGAGGGTCCTCTGGGTCTGGCGGCGCTCCGTGCCGCGCATTTGCTGGGGCTGCCGGTCACGTCGAGTTTTCACACGAATTTTCATCAATATGGCGGCCACTACGGCCTGCAGATCGGGCGAGATCTGGCGCTGCGCTACATGCGGTGGTTTCACAACCGCACGCGCTGCACGATGGTGCCGGCGTCGGACTTGAAGGCGCAGCTGGCGGAAGACGGCTTCGAGCGTCTCGAGGTGCTCGCGCGGGGAGTGGACGGGAAATTATTTTCCCCGACAAAGCGGAGTGACGAATTGAGGGCAACCTGGGGTGCGGGACCGGATGACCCTGTGGTGATTTATGTGGGGCGCATCGCGGCGGAGAAAAATCTGGCGCTCGCGGTGGAAGCGTTTTTGACGATGCAACAAGTGGAGCCGCGTGCGAAGTTTGTGCTCGTGGGCGACGGGCCGGAGCGCGAGCCGCTGACCAAGCGTCATCCGCAGTTTCACTATGCGGGAATGAAGCGCGGCGAGGAGCTGGCCGCGCATTATGCGTCGGCCGATGCGTTTGTTTTCCCGAGTGTCACGGAAACGTTTGGCAACGTCGTCACCGAGGCGTTGGCCAGCGGCCTCGTGGTGCTGGCCTACGACTATGCGGCCACCCGCGAGCATGTGCGGTCCGGAGAGAACGGATTCAGTGCGACGTTCGATGATCGTGAGGCATTTCTGAACGTCGCGCGCGAGGTGATGGCGAAACGCACGGAATGGCCGGCGATGCGCAAAGCGGCGCGGGCGACCGCGGAGGGCATCACGTGGGAGTCAATTTTCGACAAGTTTGAGACGGAACTGCGCTCGGCGGCAAAGGGCGGATTGTAACCTATTACAAACGGTCCACTGGCATCACCACGCAAGCGGATGTATCTTCCGGTCGTGGTCACGGGACCACATGACAGCTGACAGGTTGTTAGGTCAGGTTACGGTTAGAGAGCCAGTGACAGGTCAGTCCGATAGCAGGTCAGATGTCAGGTCAGTGACAGGTTAGGTTGCAGTCCAAAAGTTAAAAACTCAGTAGACTCCGCCAAAACCAAGACGAAGATAAGCGCCATTGCCGCGCGAGCGGGTTCGACCCGCACAATGATGAGCCTCCCCGATCCCGTTCGAGGAGGCTCAACTGTTTTAAGAATACGTGCGGCGGTCAGCTTTTCCGATTGTAGGATGATTTCGGCATGACCTTTTCCGGAGCGGCAGATTTGGTGCCGGCGCAGCAGTTTGTGCAGGTGCAGGTCTTGTTGCCATCCTTGTCGGTGGAGCAGCAGGAGCAATCGGCTTTGGCCGGCTTGGTCTGGGCTGCATCTTCGGCGCGCACGGTCGAAGAAAAGACGGCGGTTAAAAACAAAAGGGCGATCAGGGGGAGGGTTTTCATACGGCTAAAGGGGGATGTTAAAACGCCTCGTCGGGCAAGCATTGTCCGTTACGATTGCATGTGTGGACTGTGTGAATGGCCCGAGGAAAACCCACAAAGGTTTTACCAAACGAAAGAGAACGGCCGCGAATAAAGGCGGTCATGCTTTCTATGCGTTTTGGCGGCTTTCGATGGATTGTTTGCGGGCTCTCAGAGAAATGAGAACGCCTGAGATGTAGCAGAGATAGTAGCCCAGCGTGAGTCCGAATACCAAGAGCGTGAGTGGACTGTAATTGATGCCGGGGTCTGCGTTCGGGGACGTGTTGGGCGGCCAGGGGAGCGTGAAAAATCGATAGGCTACACGGGCGATCAAGAGCATCGAAATCGCGATGCCGAGGTATGCGTTGGGTGTGTAAAACCTTTCGCCGTCGGTGATCTCGAAGCGGGTGAGTTTATGTCCGACGAGGCCGACGGCGGCTCCGGCGACCAAGCCGCCTGCCAGCGGCCACAGGGAGCCACCGTTATGCAGCACCGAAAAGGAGACGAGCGCGAGGGCGAGTGCCATGATGCCCAGTGAAATTGGCATCCGTATGGGCCGCAGTTTTTGCCGGCCGACGCTCTGACGAAAACGACGGTAAAATCGCCATGCGATGAGGGGCACCAGAATGGCCGGGACCAGCTGTGCAGGAGTCATGGCGGTCAGCGTGTCTGCGCGGGGTAGCGGCGGAGGTCGAGGGTGTGACGGCCCTCGGGTGGGAAATCGATCTTCGGGACCCAGCGATGTTGGCCAAGCGTGTGCGGCCAGGATTCCCAGCGTTCGGTGAAACGCTGCACGGCGTCTTCGGGAGTGACGGGGCGTGTGGTGTAAGGCGTGCCGGCGGGGTTCCACACATGCCAGCGGGCGGCGGCGATCACCGTGAGGTTTTCCTTGTCGACCCATTCGATGAGCAAGGGGGCGTGCACGGGCACATGCGGATGAAGCGCGATGTTAAGGAAGAAGGCGCGATAACGGATGCCGGTCGCGGCGGCGGGCGCCGGGGAGTCGGCATCGAGCGCGCGGAATTCGCAGGGGTAGCCGTTGACGAGAAGGATGCCTTTTTCGAGGGCGACGGGGTCGCTCACGACGGCTTCGATGCGGTCCATGCTGGCGTCCACACTGCGCGAGGTGCCGGCGCCGTTGGGCTGTTCTCCGAGGAGCGGCCACGCTTCCAACGCCTGGCGGAAGGCGATGGTGTAAGTGACGGGCTTGGCTTTCTTGGTTTTGGCGGGAGCAGGGAGTGTGAAGGAAAACTCGCCGCACTTGGGGAAGCGGAATTCCCAGAGCGGGCGGAGCCACTCGGTCTCGAAGGGAATGCCGTGGGCGCGGAGGTCCGCGCAGATGGCGGACAGGTCCTGCCACACGAAGGCAGGCAGGAAGAATTTGTCGTGCAGCTCGCCGCCCCAGCGGATGAAAGGCGTCTTGAACGGATCGATGGCGAGACGGGCGAAGATGGCACGGATGAAAAGCGCGACAACGGACATCGCCTCGCGGTCGGGGTGAGTTTCAAAGGCGCGCAGTTCGACGAGACCGAGGCGGCCGTTGCCGGCGAAGGGATTCCAGAGCTTATCCACGCTGATCTCGGCGCGGTGAGTGTTGCCCGAGCGATCCATCAACAAATCGCGGAAGAGAAGATCGAAGAGGGCGAAGTTTTGAGGAGAGCCGAATTGCTCGGCGCCAGCGCAGGCGATTTCCAATTCGTAGAGGGCTTCGAAGGTGGATTCGTCGATGCGCGGCGCCTGCGAGCTGGGCCCCATGTATTGGCCGGTGAAGGTGTAACTGAGGGCCGGGTGATGTTGAAAGTAGCGGATCGCGGAAGGCAGCAGCGCGGGGAAGGCGAAGAAGGGCGACGCTAGGCCGAGGGGTCCGCCGAAGACGAGGTGGGCGCCGCCGCCGGTGCCGGTGGTGCGGCCGTTGAACTGGTGCTTGCGCGCGGTCATGCCGATTTTGTCGGCGGCGACGTAGAGACGTTCGAGCTGGCGGTCGTAGTCGGTCCAGTCGTTGCAGATGGAGAGATTGACTTCGATGACGCCGGGATCGGAGGCGAAGCCGATGGTGGGCAGGCGTGGATCGGTGGGCGGCGCGTAGCCGGCGAGGACGGCATCCTTGAGCTTGAGCGCGGCGAACACGCTCTCGATGGCGGCGACGAGGTGGAGGTAGGCGTCGAGGGTGAGCGGCGGGATGAAGATGGTGACGGCGCCGTTGAGGACCTCGACGGTGAGGGCGCGGCGGAGATTTTTTTCGCCGAGGCTGCCGAGAGGGAGGCGCAGGCCGATAAGGCTGTCGCCGGGAAAGAGGATGGCGGAGTCTTGTTTCAACGCGGCACGCCAGTCGTCGCTGATCCAGGAAGAGCCGTCATGATCAAGCGGGAGAACGAAGCCGGCGCCTGCTTCCGGCGTGACCGCATCATGCGTGGGGATGATACCGGCGACGGGAACGGCCAATTTTTTGGCGAGCGCGGTGATGACGGACTGCGTATGTTTGAGAGTGTGGCGACCTTTCTTGGTGTCGCCGCGCAGGCGCGTGATGTCTTTCCAGAGAGGGACGCCATCGGCGCGCCATTGGACGAGGAGGGCCCAGCGGGGAAGGGGTTCGCCGGGGTAGTGTTTGCCGGAGGTTTCGAGAATGACGGCGCCCGGGTAGGCGTCTTCGATGAGCTGGCGGGCGAAGCGGCGGGCGTAATCGAGTTTGGTAGGTCCGAGCGCGGCGGTATTCCACTCGGGGCCGGCGGGATCGTGGGGGATGAAGGTGGGCTCGCCCCCCATTGTCATGAGCACTCCGCTTTTGGCGAAAGTGGCTTCGACGGCGTCACCGCAGGTGCGGATCGCAGACCAAGTTGACGGACGGTAGGGGGCGCTCATGGGAGGGCGAATCAGGTGATTTTCTCAACGAGGACGCTGGCGGATAAAATGACGGGAACGGGAGTGGGATGATAGTAGGAACCCTGGATGGGGTTGATGCTTTCGGCGACGGCGGCGTGGGCCACGGGAATGAACGCGTCGTCACACCAAATCCCGTGGGTGGGGTCCAGACCTTTCCAGCCGCCGCCTGGGAGGTAGACCTCGGTCCAGGCGTGCATCGCTCCGGCCGAGGGGGAATCGGCCTCGGGATCGTAGAGGTAGCCGCTTACGAAACGTGCGGCGATGCCGAGCGTGCGACAGAGTTCGATAAAAAGAACGGCGTAGTCACGGCAGGAGCCGCTGCCGAGACGCAACGTGGTGAGTGACGGCTGAATGCCGCGTTCCTCGCGGCGCCGGTAGCGAAGCGTCTGATGGAGGAGAGTGTTGAGCGCGACGAGGAAGGGGACGGTTTCCTTGGGGCGATCGACGAAGTGCTCGTCGAGCCAGTTGAGCAGCCCGGCGCGTGTTTCAGGAAAGGGCGGGGCCAGGTAGGGGGTGAGGTTAAACGCGTGCAGCTCTTCGTATTCGAAGGGAAAGTTGAAGGCGTAGGGCTTCAGGATGAAATCGAAAGGGTTGGTGTCGAGTGTCTCGACCTCGAAGTCGGTGCGAATGGTCAGGGTGGGGGCGTGTTCCCAAAAATGCGCCCACGCGAGGCAGTTGTCGTAGTAATCGCGCGTCCAGATGACCTTGGCCTCGGGGCTGATATTGAAGGAGAAATGATTTACACGCAGAAGCGCATTTTCCCGGGGGCGCAGGTAGAGCAGATGCGGCGAGAAGCCGACTTCGTGTTCATAAGCGTAGCTCGTGCGGTGGGAAACGTGGATCTTCATTCAAAAAGGTGGTTAGCAGGTGTCGGGCCGCAGGAGGCGGCGACGACACTGGCAGGGAAACAGGTAATGGGCACAAAGCTAAGCCTTTTTCATGTTTGGCAATGGCCTGCGCGATGCATTGCCTGAGCGGACGCATGCAACCGGGCGGTGTTAATCTCTATCTTGTCGGCTTCATGGGCACGGGCAAGACCACGGTCGGTCGGGCTGTGGCCCATCGGCTGGGCTTTGGCCTGCTCGACAGCGACCATGAGATCGAAAGACAACAGGGTAAGACGATCCCGGAGATTTTCGCGACGGCGGGAGAGCCGGCGTTTCGTGCGATGGAGCGGGCTTTTATCGATGGCGGACATCCGGCGACCGGCACGGTGATCGCATGCGGAGGCGGACTCGTCGTGCAACCGGGCATGCTGGATGTGTTGAAACAAAAAGGCGTGGTCATATGCCTGCACGCCTCACTTGAAACGATTCTTCGCCGCACGCAGACGAATCGCAACCGGCCGCTGCTCGATGTGGAAAATCCGATGGATCGCATCCGTGCGCTCTACGCCGCACGCGAACCCATCTACAACCAGGCCGGCACGATCATTCTCACCGACGGACGCACGCTGGCCGACATCGTCTTGCACGTCATGCGTTCCTATCGGCGCGAGGCGGCGGATTTCACTCGTGCGCAGAAAGCTTCCGGACGATGACCGTGGATCGTGAGACGGTGCGGGCGCGGTTGCAGGCACTCGGATTTGACGAGGTGCGTTTCGCCCGGGTTGAGGCGGGTTTTGGTCCGGGGCTGCGCGCGTGGCTGGATGCCGGTTATCATGCCGACATGAACTGGATGGAACGCACCGTGGAGAAACGCGCCGACCCTGCGTTGGTGCTGCCGGGTGCACGGTCGGTGATCGTGCTCGGTGTCAACTATCTGCCCCCGGCGGGGACGGCGAAGCAGGCGGGGAAACCCGTGTGGGCGCGGTATGCGTTGCATGCCGATTATCACGACACGATCAGGGAAGCGCTTGTGCAGGCGGGGCGCGTGCTGGAGGAACTCGGCGGGGTTACGCAGGCCGGGTATCGTTACTACGTCGACACGGGGCCGGTGATCGAGCGCGGGTGGGCGGCGCGGTCGGGGATGGGATTCATCGGGAAGAACTCGATGTTGATCTCCCGGACGCACGGCAACTGGCTGTTTCTCTCGGCGATTTTAACGACGCTCGACTTCGACTCGGACGAGCCGGTGCGCAAAGACTCGACGGGTCGGGAGACAGAACCGGGTTTACTCTGCGGCAAGTGCACGCGGTGCATGGACGCGTGTCCCACGCAGGCGCTCCCCAAGCCGGGCGTAGTCGATGCCCGCCGGTGCATTTCCTACCAGACAATCGAGAACAAGGGCATCATCCCGCGGGAACTTCGCGAAGCCATCGGTAATCATCTCTACGGCTGTGATGTGTGCCTGGAAGTGTGCCCGTGGAATCGTTTCGCACAGGTCGGGCGGCGGATGCTGCTTTCGGCGCGCTACGATCTCGCGGAGCTGACCCTTCGCGAAATTCTGGAGCTGACGCCGGAACGGTTCGCGGAAGTTTTCCGGAAGACTGCGATCAAGCGCGTGAAGTTGGTCGGGCTGTTGCGCAACGCCTGTGTGGTGGCGGGCAACACCGGAGCACACGACTGTCTCGATGTGCTCGTGCGGTTGGCAGCGCATATGTCTCCCGTGGTGCGGGCGCATGCGGTCTGGGCCGTGCGGCGGCTGGGTGCCGGCGATCGGCTCGTGGCGGTGCGGGCCGTGGAGACCGATCCGATCGTGCTTACCGAACACACGGTGTGACGTATGTCCGGTAAGACGTAGGTTGGCGGCTACTGAATCACACAGGACGACACTTTGTCATCCGCGGTTGGGGTGAGCGTGGAGAGATCCGGGGAATCGGCGGTGAGGGTCCAGGAGTTTCCGGAGAAGTTGTCATCCTGATACAGAATGGCGGTCCAGCCGGCGGGGATTTTGAGCGAGGACGCCCAGTCGTTGGGCACGCCTTTGGCCGAGAGTTGCGCCAGGGTGTAGCTGCCCTTGGCCAGTGGCTGGCTCACGGTGCCGCCATAGTTGGCGTTTTGATAAAAGGTCACGCCTTCGCTGGGAGCCGCCAGCAGTCGGACTTCGGAATACTGCGTGCCGTCGCCGCTGTTGGTCGCGGCTGTGCCGGTCACGAGAATGCGATAGGTGGCATACGGCGTGGTGTTCCAGAAGTTGACGACGGAGCCCCAGGTCGATCGTGGGAGACCTTGCTGAAGTCCGGAGGGGCCGTTGTAGAGCAGGGTGAAGCCTCCGGCGCCGGCTTGCGTGGCATTGGATGCATTGGAGCCTTCGATGGTAATGCTTACGGGATCGCGCGCGGGCATGTCGTTCGCGGTGGCGAGCTGGAAGCCGTTTATCGCGGTGGCGCCGGCGGCCGGCGTGATGACAAAGCCGGTATTCACACCCTTCGGATTCGTGCCGTCCTGCGCCTTGTCGTAGTATTTGCTGCTGAGGTTGCCGTCGGTCAGCTTGGCGGAAGTTTCGCCCGTGCTGAAGTCGGTGCCGCTGATGGCGAGGGTGTTGGTGCCGCCCGCCACGGTTTGCTTGAGGGCGACGGTGGTATCGGTCGCCGAGAGGACGTTGTTACCCGGGAGGGTGTTCACCAGTGTGCCCAGCAAGGATGCTTCACTGTATTGGGTGCCGTCGCTGCTGGTGCCGCCTGCGGTGCTGGAGATCAGCACGCGGTAGGTTTTATAGGCCGTGGTGTTTGGGAAACTGGCGTAGAGGCCCAGGCTCTTGCGGTCTTGATTGGGCAACAGGCCGGCGGGGCCGGAGTAGATGAGGCTGAAGCCCGAGCCACCCGCCTGATCGGCGTTGGCGGCGTTGGAACCTTCGATGGTGATGAGGCGTGGATCGCGGTTGGGCATGTCGTTGCCGGTGGCAAGGAGGATGGCGGTGACGATGCTTGAGCCGAGTTTGGGCGTTACCACGAAGCCGGTGTGAACACCCTTGGGATAGGTGCCGTCCTGGGCCTTGTCATAGTGTTTGGTGTTTACGTTCCAATCGATGACCTTGGCGGCGGTTTCTCCGCTGCTGTAATCGGTGCCGACCACGGCGAGGACATTGGCGCTGCCGGGAGACGTCCATTTCACCGCCGCGATCGTGTCCTGTTGATAGAGGAGATCGTAGCCGCTCAGGTAGCCGGGCGAAAGGGTGGACATGTCGAGGACATCGACGGTGCGCGATGACGGTGTCACGACGAGATTGGTGATCTTTCCCGCGACGATGCTGCCTTGAATGGTGGTCTGGTAGGGCGCGTTCAACTTGAAGTCGCAGTCCCAGCCTTTGGGCCAAGCCGGAGCGAGCAGGATGCTTTTCCCGTCCACCTGCATGATCATCTGCTGGAGTCCGTTTTCGCCATTGCCGCCGTTGTCTTCGTCCGGCGTGTAGTCATGTCCGGACGCCCAGAACGCCTGGAATTTTTGGCGAGGATCTGTGCGCGTCAGATTGTAGAGGATTTTGCTTTTGGCGGTATCGGCCAATCCCACCATGGCGGCATGGATCGGGTCCTGGCCCCAACAACCGGATTGTCGGTCAATGCGGGCATTAAAAGAATCGAGCGCCATTTCGTAATTCGCCTTACCCAATCCATAAAGCCGGAAGGGATAAATGGCGTAGAGTTCGGGGTTCTCGCCGTTTTTCCGCGGTGCGGTCTGGTCGCCAGTGTAGGGAAGCAGCACCTGGGTGCCGTTGTTTGTCCCTATCGGCAGCGGGGGAATTTGTTGCTGCAGGGCGGTCCACGCGGAACGAGTGGTGCTATCCAGAATATTCGAAGGGAGCGCGAGGCCGCGTTGGAGAATCGCAGTCAGACCGGCGATGTCCGGCGCGGGGTTGTTGACCTTCCAATACGTCTCGATGGCGTTGTCGGGATTTAGGAGGAGTTTGCCTTGGGCGTCTCGGGCGAAGTGCTCGTTGAAAAACTGCAGCCCCGCTTTCATGATCGGGATAAGCTTCTGTTGGGCAAAGGCGGTGTCGCCCGTATAGTCGTAGTAATCGAGCATCATCATGCTCAGTTCCAGGGTGGGCGTGAAATAATGGAGCGTGAAGTTTTCCGGCGCGTCGGGTCCGGCATACTGTAAGCCGCCCCAATAGGGGGCCGTCTCGGCGAAATAGGCGCCGCCGTGGCCGTAGTAGCCGGTGACTTGGGCCGCATTGGGCGCGACCTGCGCCGCATACATGTCGAACAGCGGTCGCATGATGTCGAAGTCGCCTGCCATCAAGCGCGGCCAATACATGGCGCGCGTGTTTTGAAACCAATATTGGCCGCCCCAGGTGCGATAGTCGGCATCGACCGCCATCGTGGTGGTGTTCGACGCCAGCGCGGGGTTGTCCACGACGAAAATGGAGCCGTTGAACTTGATCGGATAAGCGCCGCGGCCACCGCAGGCGGTGACGAAGCGTTGCAGCACATAACCCTCGGTCGTGGCCGTGGCGTCGGTATCGCCGTGCACAAACACCCAGCTGCGATTCCAGAATTGGTTCCACCATGTCTGGTGCGCGGTGCGGGTGGTTTCGAGATTGAGCGATTCGATCTGGACGATCTGCGTGTCCAGTTGTGACTGCCACTGGGCGACGGGCGCAGTGGCGGTAGTGAGCGGATAAATGGAGATGAGCTGCGAGGTGACCGGCGTCGAGGAGGAGAGGGTGGTGTCGTTTACCCGGGTCATGCCGGCGCCTTTGATGATGGCGCCGAAGGTCCGGTTCGCCACATGGGAATCGGCGGTTGCGGAATTCCGGTGATACCAGCCGATGCGTCCGGTTTGGCCGGTGAGCGTGACTTCTTCAGATCCGGTGCGCCAGTTGTTTGCCAAGGCGGTCACGGTGGTGGCGGTCGGCGACGAGACTTCCACGCGGATGACGGGATTGTTGGCGTCGACCCAGACTCGCAGGGTCGTGGTGTTTTCCTGGATGACGATCTCGCCGGTGCGCAGTTTGAGCACTTGGGTGAATGGTGTGACGGCGGGGCGCGGGTTAAGACTTACTTTTACGGCGCCTATCTTCATGAGGCCTTTGGAGCCTTGGACGGAGTCGGACCAGGCGTCCGTTTTTCCGATGTAGAAATCAAGGTCGCCGTTGGCTTCGACCCATACGTTAAGGCCGATGTCGCCATTGCCGATAGGCATGGACTGCGCGGAGGTAGGCCCAGGCTCGGTCCAGCTGACGTTGCAGGCGTCGAGACTGGTGTTGAGATCGAAGCTGCTTTGTCCAAAAAGCGGCACGCTGGCCGCGATGATTGTGGCGATGGCAAGGGCTCCCTTTTTAAGGAGCCGGGAGTGACGGGGGATTCTCATGACAGGGGCGGATTTTGGGGAATGCCACGGTCCGACGTATCACGAAGTGAGGAGGGTTTTTATCAGACGGCCGAAGAGATGCTTCGGCAGTGGGGATGAGTCTGTTCAGGGAGTGAACAAGTTCATCGAACAGATTCGCTTCGCAGTGGGGTGGCCGGGGTAGGCCGGAGCGTCTTTTTTACTGTGATATGGTCAATCATTAACGATCTAAATAAATCATATTCTATCTTTTTTAACCATCATGTGGACACGTGTCGTTTGATTTTGAGGGCTTCACGATTCTGAAGTGTGCCGTCCGACGACCTAAAATGAGAAGCGCCCAGAGC
>DATJHQ010000032.1:0-97484 GCA_035493815.1 Rariglobus sp. | reverse complement strand
CTTCCTCGAGAACGGCACGTCGACGGCCGCGATCACCTCGCTGGTCGGTTCGTCGTTCTACATCAAGGCCCTTAACACGGTCGCGAACGAAGCTTACCCTGTAAGCTACACCCAGGGTATCGCCATCACGGTATTCAGCGTTTCCGGACAGCGCACGCTTACCTACCAGCAATAAGCCGGCCCCGAGTTTTAAAACTCTCAAGCCGTCCGTTAATAGCGGACGGCTTTTTTGCACCCGCATAAACACAAGAAGACCTCCTTTCAAAAAGACATGATGGCGTAAAAATAAGTACATCGGACCATATTACGCGTGCTCACTACTTTTGAAGTGGTGCCCCCGGCCGGACTCGAACCGGCACGTCCTTACGAACAGGAGATTTTAAGTCTCCAGTGTCTACCATTCCACCACAGGGGCAAAACCGGCACGAAGCTTGGACGGGCACGCGCTCTGTGGTCAACGCTGGTCCATCCCACATAAAACCAGATGAACCGGGCCTTTTAAGGCAACCACTTGCACCCAACGACACTCTGCGCACAGTCACCACGGTATGCCCCCCTTCCGTTTATCCGCCCTGTTGATCTTCGGTCTTCTCACAACTCTCCAAGTTTTCGGAGAGACGCGTGACGTCAAAAAAATCTACGCTGAAATCTGCTCGAATTGCCACGGGGCAAACTTCCAAGGTGGCGCCGGCCCCTCTCTTGTCATCGGCAAGTGGAAACACGGTGGTGATGATGCCAGCCTCGCACGAAGTATTCGCGATGGCTATCCTCAGGCCGGCATGCCCGCTTGGTCAGCCGTGCTCTCCGATGCAGAAGTGCGCGCGATGGTCGTTTATATTCATGAGGAAAGCGCCTCCTACGAACGCGGCCACACCTCGTTTCCGAAGCCGGTCGAGAACCTTGCCGCCCAAAGCGAACTCTACGCCTACCGCCTTGAGACTTTTGTCTCCGGCCTGAATGAGCCCTGGGCGATGTCGTTCCTGCCCGACGGGCGCGCACTTGTTACCGAAAAGCGCGGCAACCTTCGCCTGATTGAAAAAGGCAAGCTGGTCGAACAGCCCGTCACCGGCATTCCTGCCGTGGAAAACAGCGGCCAAGCCGGGCTCTTCGACGTCGTTCCTCATCCGGATTATATTCACAATGGCTGGATTTACCTCGCTTACGCCGATCCCGAAAAAAGCGCCGAAGGCAAAAATCTCTCCATGACCGCCATCGTGCGCGGACACCTGCGCGACGGCGCCTTTGTCGGCCAAGAGACCATCTTCAAGGCCCCGCTCAAAACCTATCGCCCGGGCGGCGGTGTGCAGTTCGGCGGACGCATCGCCTTCGACGACAAAGGCTACATTTTCTTTTCCATCGGTGATCGCGGCCCCAAGGAAGATGCCCAAAAGCTCGGTGTTCCCAACGGCAAAATCCATCGCCTGCACGACGACGGTCGTGTCCCGACCGACAATCCTTTCGTCAACACGCCGGGCGCCGCCCCATCCATTTGGAGCTACGGCCATCGCAACCCCCAAGGTCTCTGTTTTGACCGCACCAACGGCGAGCTCTGGGAAACCGAACACGGCCCGCGCGGCGGAGATGAAATCAATCTCATCCGCAAAGGCCTCAACTACGGCTGGCCCGTCGTCACCTACGGCATCGATTACAGCGGCCTGCCTCTCATGTATACCGACGCCAGCGGCCAACGCGTGGCCGCCGTGACCAGCAAGGAAGGCATGGAGCCACCCGTGGAACAATGGACGCCGTCCATCGCCGTGTCAGGCGCCAGCTTTTACACCGGCGGTCTGTTTCCCATGTGGAAAGGAAACCTGTTCGTCGCTTCGCTGAAGGCACAAGAACTGAGACGCGTTGAAATCAAGAACGACAAGGTCATTCATCAGGAAATTATCTTCAAAAACATCGGCCGTATCCGCGACGTTCTCACAGGTCCGGACGGAGCGATTTATGTGCTGCTCCCCGATCGTGTTTCCCGGCTCATTCCGGACAAAAAATAAACATCCAGCGTCAGGCCGGTGCAGGAAAATTTGCCCCTTTAGCCAACAGCCTGAATCGGCGGTGACTCCGTCGATTCAGCCGGAGTCGAGGAAACCAGTGAACATTCAACCTTTACCGGCCCCGCATTCACGCGGCCAAAAATCGTCGTAAGGGCGCAATTGGCCGCGTCACGTCCACGCGCGATGACCACGATATGGTCGGGCGCAATACCATCGCTCGGATCAAAGAGATACCACTGCCCGCCCAGATAAGCCTCGAAGCAGGCGTGAAAATCCATCGGTTCAAGCCCGACCGCATAGCCGCCGACATACCGCGCCGGAATCGAAAGCGCCCGGCACAACGCGATGGAAAGATGCGCATAATCGCGGCACACACCTTTTTTCAACTGCCACACATCCCACGCCGAAGTGCGCGAATCCGTCGCACCCGGAGTGTAGGCGAGGGTCGCGTCCACCCAGCGGCAGATCTCACGCACTTGCTCGGCACGATTGGGAATTTTACCGAACAAATCCCACGCAATTTGCGTGAAGCGGTCGCCCTCACAGTAACGGCTTGGGAGGATATAAGTGAGTGTGGCCAGCGGAAGACGACCTGGGTTGTCGGCCTTGACCTCAACCGGAGCCGTCGGACGCGACACCTCGACTGTCGCCCGATATTCGACCCGGAAAGATCCCGCCAGCGCCTCCGCCCGAAACACCCGGTTGCCCTTCGACGTCGCCGTGCGTTCGAGCGCCACTTCCGGGAAAACACTGATCGTTTCCTCGCCCAAGTGCTGATGCGGGTCGCGGTTGGCGAGAATGTTAAAAGTGAAATTCGCGGTTGGCGTTAGCACGTCATAAGCGAGCGTGCAGCCGACGATGAGGTTCATGTCTTCGGCACCATAGGGCGGCCATGCTTTTACGCAATCGCGGAAGCCGCGGGCTTCCACGCATATTTTCAGCATTGGCCCGCCTGCCTGCCGGTTGATAATCCCCCAACCCACGGCATCATGGACATTCTGCTTTATTTCTCACCCCTGTGGATTGTCTTTGAGGCTTGGCAGCTGTTCATCGCCGAACGTCATCTTGGCATCAAACAGATCGAAAAGGGCGTCGATCCCCGCTCCAAGGGACCAAGGGAAGCCATCGCGTTTACCTGGAGCACGGGTATTTTTGCCTATTGGATTTGGATGGTTCTCATGCTCATTCCCGAATCGGGCCGCATCCAAGTCATATGCATGCTCGGCGTCTCCTTGCTCGGTTATTCTCTGCGCCGAAATTCCACCTTAAAATGGATCCTCGTCATTCTCACTCTGGAAGGTGCAATCCGGATAGGCATGATCATCTCCTTGATCGAGGGCGCCTGGCAAAAGCTATGACCGTGGCCTCCCGACCCCGCGCAACCATGCCCTTCCCCGAAGTCTCGCATCCTTCGCCGAACTTCACCGCCGCTTTCGCTCACGAACAGCTGGGCGTATGTTTCCATCATAGTGTGATGCCCTTCGGAGAGACGATCGCGCACATGCTCAGCGCAGAAAACAAAGTGAGCTATCATGTGCTCATCGCATCCGATGGCACCCGCGCCCGCCTGGTCGCCGACGAACACATCGCCTGGCATGCCGGCGAATCGATTTTCCAAGGACGCACACGCTGTAATTATTTTTTATCAGGAGTATCGTTTGCCGGAGACACCTACGCGGCGCCGCTCACTGAAGCCCAGCTCGCTTCAGCCATCGACTGGCTCTCCGCACGCTGGGCTCGCCGCAGCTGGTCTGTCGCTTGGATGACCGACCACCGTCAGATCGCTCCCGGCCGCAAGGACGATCTAAACCCGGTCGAATGGGCGCGTCTGCTTGCCGCTATCACGAAGGCGTTCCCTCACACTTGAAACCTGCGCGTTTCTTCTTTTGACGCAGGCTCGGCGAACGACTGTCGAAAAAATTCCTGCGCAGCCGCGACCAGTTTACCGCACTGCGCGTAGTTGCCCGTCCAGGAATTCGGAAGGCGCAATGCCTTGATGATACCCTTGCCGATATGATCGGGGGCGTCGCCATCCGGAGCGAGTTCGACGGAAAACTTCGGCTCATGCGTATGAACCACATAGTGCAGCGTGCTCCCGTCCACCTCCCTCTCTATTCGGATGAAGTGTGCGAAATCCATTTTCCGTGCACCCAAGGTAGCCTAAAGCGCGCCGGACGAAACGAAAAAATCACCTTCAACCAGCCGCCATCCGCATCTTCCGTCTTGAGAAACCGCACCGCGCAGGACAGAAACGCCCCGTCGCGGTGCTCACCCTATGAACCTCCCTGAAGAAGCTCCGAAGTTGCCTTGCCTTCCCTTTCTCATCGGCGACGGCGTTCTCATCGCCACCGCCGTTTTTATCGGCCGAACCTGCGAGACCCCCATCGGTCCCTGGCCGCTTCTGGCCATCACCATATGCGTGGTTTTGGGTGCAGTGCTCTGCTCCATTCCCTTTATCGTCAACTATACCAAACGCCAGGACGCCGAACTCACCGAGCGACAGAACCAGATCTCCGCCCTCGCCCGCACCACTTCCGAATCGGCCGAACAACTCAGCATCGCCGCCGCCAGCCTTCATGGCATCGCCGAAGCTTCCTCCGCCAATCTCAAACTCATCGAACAACTCCCGGCCCAACTTCAGGAGCACATCAAAGGTCTTCAAAAGCAGCTTGCGGACACAGCCAAGATGACCGCTTCCGCCAAGGACGAAGGGCCACGCATCGACGCGGCCGCCGATCGCATCGCACAAACCGTCGCCGATCTCACCAAACTTGAAGCCGCCACACGCGTGCACCTCACGACGGCAAATGAAGCCCTCGCCCAGTTGCCCCTGCTGGTAGAAAAAGCCTCCTCAAAAGCCGGCAAGCAACTCACCGAATCCGCTACTGCTGCTTTTCTCGAAGCCAAAACCCAAGCACTGGCCGATTTCGAACTGCACCTCATCGCCGCCGTCACCCGGGCCGTCGCTCAAGCTCCCGAACACTCTCCCGCCGCAGACACATCCCGTCGCAAACGCACCAAGCCGGCCCATGAGGAGGCTCCTGCCGCAGACGAAACCACCGCCGTAAAAGCATCTCCCGTCCCTGAACCGCTACCGCCAACTGCCGCGCTAGAAGCTACTCCGACCTCACCCGAAGAGTCTTCACCTGCCCCTGCCACAGCCCCAGCTGTCGCGACCGAAGAAACCCTTTCCGCTCCGGCCGAGCCTTCGCTCGACGAAGTGCCGGTCTCCGCCCCTCTTAAGCCACCCATTCGTCAGCCAAAGTCCGTCGTCGATCCAGGTCCCGACTTGGGGCTTTCGGTGGAAAGCCCCGAGGCTGAAAGCGCAATTTCCTCCGACGGCTTCACCCGGCTCATCGCCACCGCTTACATCGGCATCGGTAATAAACTTTTCATCCGTGGCGAAGGCCCCGGCCTGAGCTGGGATAAAGGCATTCCGCTCCAATTTGTATCTATTGGAAAATGGCGCTGGGAAACCGCCGACGCTACCACCCCGGTCAAAGCCAAACTCTATAAAAATGATCAAACGGAGTGCACCGCCGTCGGCCTGATCACGCTCGAACCCGGCCATCAGCACGACGTAAACGCGGGATTTTAAGTGTTTTTATTACGGCTGATTACCTTCTTTTGAGCAAAGCTGTTGTCGCCATAAAATAAAATACGCGGAGCGCGGAGTTTTGTGATAGGTTGGATCCATGAAAACGATCCTAACCCCAGTCGATTTTTCCCAAGCCACCCGCGAAGTTGTGCGGGCGACCGTCAATCTGGCTTCGCCCTTGGGAGCACATGTCTTGCTCATGCACAGTCTTCAGCCACCGCTGATCACTACCGATTACGGCATCGGCATAGAGGTCCTGCAGGAAACCCTCGCCCTCAACGAAAAAGCCGCCGTTCGTCAACTCGAGCATCTCAAGAAATTGCTCACATCCAAGGGCCTCGTCGCCGATACCCTGCTGGTCAACGGACAAGCCGCGACCAATATCATTGAGCAGGCGGGCACTGTGGGGGCCGACTATATCATTCTCGGTTCGCATGGGCACACCGCGTTCTACGATCTTCTCGTCGGCAGCACCGCACACGTTGTCATTCAAAAAGCGCCCTGCCCCGTCATCGTCGTGCCCATGGCCAAAAAGAAGCCGGCAAAAAAACGCTGATTTTCCTGCTACGGCAAAAAACGCTCCGCCCATTCCTTGCGAGGCAACGGTTGCGGTTTCCACCGGCCGAAAACCGCGTAACGACAACGCGCAATCGCACGATAGATCGAATCCCGAAAACCCACCGGCAACAGGCGCAGTGCTTCGAATAATCGTCCGATGCCACCGGCTTCCCTTAGGGCTGCAAAAACTGCGTTCGTTCTGAAAAGAGGCGGGAGTGCGTCACGTCTCGCCCAATCCGGCGCCAACATCATGCTGTCAAAGTCCTCCGTCGGCAGTCCGTGAACACAGAGATAACTCTGCGCTGTCGGTCCTTGGAGCGGGGCGAATCGCAAACGCGCCCGTCCGTCGATTCGCAGCAACAACCGCACACAGCGATTGCACAGTCCGCACTCGGCATCAAAGAACAAGACTGGCCCCGGAGTCTCGGTGGTAGTGACGGTCAAAGGGGCGCTCATGGTGTAAAGACGATGCGCAGCACTGTCGGCAGTGGTGCGCCGGCGCGCAAAAGGAAAAGGCCGCCACCCGCGTGCGGATGGCGGCCTTTGAAGATGCCGGTGCGTTTCCCATCCGGCACGTCCGCTCAGCCCACCTGGATTTTGCGCGGCTTGACCGCCTCGGCCTTCGGCAGCGCGACACGGAGCACGCCGTCGCGGAGTTCCGCATGGATTTTGTCGATGTCCACAGCGTTGTCGTGCGTGAGCACGAGTTCGTAGGCGGCATCGGTAGACTCACGGTAAAGCGTGGCCCACGCCTCGGGCTGTTTCCAAGTGCGACGGCCGGTGATGGTTATCGCGCCGGTCTCGGCCGTAAGCTCAAGGCCGTCCTTGGAGACGCCTGGCAACTGCGCCGTGAGCGCGTAGCCTTCATCGGTCTCGGCAAGATCATAGACGGGTTTCACGACAGGAGCGCCCTCTCGGGCGACCGGCGCGGCGGAACGGGTAAACGAAGGAACGAGGGAAGTTAATAGTGACATGGTAATAATCTCCTTGGATTGAAGTTGAGGGTGTTTAGTTGACCGCGACGGTGACCTTGCGCGGCTTGGCTTCCTCACGCTTGGGAAGAGTGACGGTAAGAACGCCATTCTCGTAGGCGGCGCTGATTTTCTCAGTGTTGACCGCAGCGTCGGGGACGCGCACCGAGCGGTTCAACGTAAACGACTCCTCTTTCTCACCGACGCTGGTTTTGCGTGTCGCTCGGATGTTGAGGGTGCCGTCGACGAGCTCGACGCCAAGATCGGCCCGATCAATGCCCGGCAACTCGGCGCGGACATAGGTGTTTTCCTGGTCCTCATATAGATCGACCGGGAAACGGTCTGGCGCGAAGGAACCGGCGAAATCGCCAAGCGCGGAGTTAAACAAGCGATCAATCTCTCCCTCCAGTCCGGACCATGGACTGCGGGAAGGGACGACGCTTCGATAAGACGGATAATTGTAACGAACGATTCTCATGATGATGATCTCCTTTTGACGGGTTTGAGTGACTGACTGCCCTGTTCTTCGCATGGACGATGCCGATGCCCAAGCGGAGCCTAAGTCCATGAACAGCGGTTGGTTGATAAGATAAGGGGCCGGAGCGGGTGTGAAATATTGTCCACAGGTGTGCCGTCTCACCCGGGAAAAACCGTCGCGCTCCTTTGATAATTTGCTCCATGCTTGGTCATTCGTCCGCAAACCCATCCATGAGCTTCGACTTCGATACCGTCCCGCAGCGCCTCGGCACAGACTCCCAAAAGTGGCAAAAATACGCCGGCCAAGAGATCCTTCCGCTATGGGTGGCCGATATGGATTTCCGTTCCTCGCCCGCGATCCTTGCGGCGCTGCACGAACGCGTGGAGCACGGTATCTTCGGCTATGCTCGTCCGACCAAGGCCACCGTCGCCGCCGTGGTCAACGCCATGACCTCGCGCTACGGCTGGACCGTCGATCCGTCTTGGATCGTGTGGCTGCCCGGCCTCGTATGCGGCCTCAACGTCACCTCCCAAGCCTTCGCCCAGCCCGGCGAGGAAGTGCTTTGCCTCACGCCCGTCTATCCACCGTTCATGACCGCTCCGAAGAATAGTGGACGCGTCTCGGTCACCGTGCCGTTTACCCTGAACACCACAGAACACCAGTGGGAGATCGACTGGGAGGCGCTCGAAAAAGCCGTCACGCCGCGCACCAAACTGTTCTTTCTCTGCAACCCGCATAATCCGCTCGCCCGTGTTTTCCGTCGCGACGAACTCATCCGCCTCGCGGAGTTCTGCGCGCGAAATAATCTGATCCTTTGCTCCGACGAGATCCACTGCGATCTGATCCTCGACCCGACCCTTTCCCATCTGCCGACCGCCCTTGTCGCGCCCGAACACGCCGCACGCACCATCACCCTGATGGCGCCAAGCAAGACCTACAATGTCCCCGGCCTTGGCACCTCTTTTGCGATCATCCCTGATGCCGCATTGCGTGCCCGTTTCGTGCGCGCGACCGCCGGCATCGTAGCCGAAGTCACCACACTGGGCTTTGCCGCCTGCGAAGCCGCCTACCGCGACAGCGAATCATGGCGGCAGGAATTGCTCTGCTATCTGCGAAGCAATCGCGACTTCATGCTCGATTTCATCACACGGGAACTGCCCGGAGTGACTGTCGAAGCCCCCATCGAGGCAACCTACCTCGCATGGCTTAACATAAGCGCGCTCGAACTGGCCGACCCGATATCACATTTCGAAAAACATGGCGTGGGCCTGAGCGATGGCGCGTTCTTTGGTTCGCCACGCGGCCGCCATGTGCGAATCAACTTCGGGTGCCCTCGTGCCACCCTGTCCGAAGCGTTGCGACGGATGAAGTCCGCCATTATGTCCGGATGATCAGGCTCCCGGCTCAAGAAGCTTGGCCACGGCTGCGAGCAGCGTCTCGCCGGTAAAAGGTTTTTCGAGCACCTCGTGGGCGCCCAGCTTCTTCGCCACTTTCAGATAATCACCAACGCCGATCATTCCTCCACCTGACATCACCAGGACACGGAGCGCAGGCCGATTTTTTTTGATGGCGAACAACAGTTCCAACCCATCACTGCCAGGCATGAGCATATCGGTGATCACGAGATCAAAATTCCCGTCGCCCAGTATTTTCAATGCCTCTTGGCCATCGACGGCACACACCACCTCGTAGCCGGCTGATTTGAGCACCATGCTCATGATCGAACGGATGGCGGGATCGTCATCGACTATAAGCACTGAACACGTAACCCCGCCTTGCTGCAGGGGCTTCGGATTACCGATTGGGGTGGCGTCACTCACGAATTCAACTCTTTGGTTTAGTGTGTATATTAGCAAGCCCCGTGCGGCATCATCGCCGCTTGCCGGACCACCTTGTCGCAACTATCCGTTCAAGGCCCACTTTTCATGCGCCTAGGCCCGCACACACTTTCCTCGAATCTGTTCCTTTCACCACTCGCAGGCTACACCAACCTGCCGATGCGGCTTACATTGCGCGAACTGGGCGGGCTGGGCTGGGCCACGACCGACCTTGTCAACGCTCGCTCCCTGATCGAACGCAACCGCACCGCTCTCAAGTTGATTGAGAGTTGCGCGGAGGACCGCCCCCTTGCGATCCAGCTGTTCGGTTCCGTGCCCGAAGAAATGCGCGATGCCGCCGTAATGTGCGAAGCAATGGGTGCGCAATCCGTCGATATCAACATGGGCTGCCCCGTGAAGAAGGTCGTGAAAGTCGGCGGCGGTTCCGCGATGATGACCGAGCTCGATAAAACCGCCGCTCTCGTGCGCGGCATGATCGCCGCCGTGAAAATCCCCGTCACCGCCAAGATGCGCCTCG
The DNA here is from genome assembly GCA_035493815.1 of Rariglobus sp. Lineage (GTDB taxonomy): Bacteria > Verrucomicrobiota > Verrucomicrobiia > Opitutales > Opitutaceae > Rariglobus. Next base: position 87,527 of record DATJHQ010000032.1, on the reverse strand, counting down.
GCTGGGACGATGACAACCTCACCGCTCCCGACCTCGCCCGTGTTCTTGAAGATGCCGGAGTGGCCGCGATTTTCGTTCACGGCCGGACGCGCGCCCAAGGATTTTCAGGGCAGGTCAATCTCGCCGGCATCCGCTCGGTCGTTCAGGCGGTGAAAACAATTCCGGTGATCGGCAACGGAGATGTCACCACACCCGAGGCGGCAAAACACATGAGGGACGAAACCGGCTGCACGGGCGTCTCCATCGGGCGCGGCGCATTTTACGACCCGTGGATATTCCGCCGCACCGACCATTATCTGCGCACCGGCGAACTGCTACCGGAGCCTTCGTTTGCGGAGCGTCTGCGCGTGATGTGCCGGCACTTTGAGCGGTATTGCGAATTTTACGGCGAGGAAAACGGCGCGAAACATTTCAGAAAAGTCGCCCCGTGGTATGCGAAACGATTCGGCCCTGCGCGACCGTTCAAAGTAAAGATTATCACCATCACATCTCGCGCGGATTTCGAAGCGACCGTCGCGGAATACGTGGAATGGCGAGCCCAATTCTGCGATGTTAACGGTGAACTGCGGGCCCAATACCGTCCAGGCCCGATGGTCGCATCCTTCATGCGTGATCCAGATGATCCGGTCTTTACCCGCGAATCGATCCCGGTGCCAAAAGGGCCAGTGGAAACATGGTGAACTTCCTGCCTGCGCGTAATCCCACCAGCCCAGATGGGGTCAGTATGCCTTGCTAGCCAGCGCACCCGTGCGGTCACGGAAAAAGAATTGTTTCATCACGGGATCGAGATGATCGAAAACAATACCACGGTTTGCGTCGATAGTGTCCCCTGGGCGAACGAGCAACCCGTTGACTATCGCTCGAGGCGAGGAGCCGTTAAACACACCGGAGATTTTAGCGGAATCAACCCAGGTAAGAAAATCAACACTGGGCAAAGGCACCACCGGAACCGGCGGCAACACAGGCTTTTTCGGTAAAACGGCAACGGGAACCTGCGGCTCAACGACAGCAGGTTTGACCGTGTTATCCGGCACAACCGGCAGCGGCGCAGGCGCAGGTGCCACCGATGGAACAGGGGGAACTTTTACGATGGCCGGAGGAGCCGGCGACGGCGCAGGTGGAGCAGTCAAAAACGTGCGGTATGCATAGTAGCCAGCGCCAGCAAGCAACACGAGCAACACAACCACTGTCATGATCCGCCCGATACTTAAGCGAGAGGCCTTCACCGGAGGCCTGAAGGGAATAGCCTGAGTCGCCCCTCCCAACGCTCCGGTGATGGAAGATTGTGATGGCGGCGAATCCAGTTTCATCACCGGCAGGGGCTTGAGCCCGGATGGCACAGGCGCGTCAGTTTCCTCTAAAGGCGGCAGCGCTCCCGGCGACTCGGGCACAGAAGCCTCCGACTGCCCGACAACTTCAGGCGAAGTCTCCTTTGGCATGATTGGCAACGGAGAAACCGATGCGTTATCGGACGGCAGAGGCTTTAGTTTTAAACGTGGAAATTCGGCGCCTCCACCCGGCGATGGAGGGGGAGATACTATTGCCGGAGGCGGCGGTGGCGCCGATATTAATGCCGGGATAGGTTCGGATGGAGAGGGTGCAATCACCGCTTCCGGCTCCGCTTCCGTCGTTAATTTCGGCTTCAGTCGTAGTCGTGGCATTGCGTCCGGCACGACTGGCTCGGACGACATGACCGGCGGCGAGGGCAAATCCGCCGGGGCAGACACAGGCGGAGTCTGTGGCGGAGTCGACGCCGCTTCTTCAGCTCGCGCACGCGGGCGCAAACGCAAAGGAGGTGGCTGGGACTCGTCGCTCATTTATGGTTTCTTGCAATAACACCTTTCACCCTAGGAGAAACCAAATTTTTACGGAAACCGGAGAACTGTGCTATTTTCCTCCGGCCCCCGACAGCGGGGGCTTTATCTTGATCAGTTCAACCTCGAACACCAAAGACGCGCTACGAGGTATCACCGGGGGCCTCCCGCGGGCCCCATAAGCCAGTTCGCTCGGGATGATGATGAGGCGCTTTTCACCGACTTTCATCAATTGGAGCCCTTCATCCCATCCCTCGATGACCTCATGCCGCCCAACACGAAACACGAACGGCTCACGATCAAGGTTTTGATCGAACACCTTTCCGTTGAGCAAAGAGCCCTTATAACGCACCGCGACGTTGTCTCCCGGTTTGGGAATCGCCCCCGTGCCCGGCTTGAGAACCAAAGTACGAAGACCGGTGGGCGTGCGCTCCAGCCCGGGCCACTGCTTCGTGATGACCTCCAAATCCTCCATGGGAAACTTCTCGCGCTGCGCATGCAGTGCGAGCGGCGCGATGGAAAGAAAAATCCAAAACGAGAGGCGAAGAATGCTCATGAAGATAGATGTGTCCGAAACAACGGCTTTCAGTTCTCCATGAGCAGGCAAGGCGGTCAAAGCTTCTTGACCGCGCCGACCGTATTATCAGCGACCGCGAAAACCACCGCCGCTCCGACCACCGCCTCCACCAAACTGGCGGCCCTGCTGGTGTGGACGTCCGCCACCGGCTCCACCACCACCGCCGCCACGACGCTGGTTGTTCTGACCTTTTTTGGGATAGGAAGGGTTCACCACGAACGGCTGATAAGGGAAGCCTTCGAGACGCAGTTCGGGAATTTTGGCGCCGATGAAGCGCTGGATGTCACGGATGTCGTCGGCATTTTCCGGCGAGACGAGCGTGAATGCATCGCCCACCGCCATTGCACGACCGGTGCGGCCGATGCGGTGCACATAATCCTCCGGATTCTCAGGCACGTCGTAGTTGATGACATGGGTGACACCAGCGACGTCGATGCCACGCGCGGCAATGTCGGTCGCCACCATGACCTCGTATTTTCCACTCTTGAAGCCGGCCAGCGCCTCGATCCGCTGGTTCTGCGAACGGTTCGCATGCAGAACGGCCACCGTGTGCTTGGCGGACTTCAGGCGGCTGGCAATCTTGTCGGCGCCGTGTTTGGTGCGACTGAAAATGAGAACGCTTTGAAAATCGGTTTTTTCGAGGAGGGCGACCAGCAGGTCGAATTTCTGCGCCCAGGCGACCGGATAGAGCGCGTGATTGACCGACTGATTGACGGAGCGGTTGACACCGCACTCGACACGCTCGGGATTTTTAAGCGCGAACGAAGCGACGGCAGCGATCTCCGGAGGAACCGTCGCGGAGAAGAAGAGCGTCTGACGGTTCTTCGGACAGCGGGCGATGATGTCTTTGACGACGGGCAGGAAGCCCATGTCTAGCATACGATCCACCTCGTCGAGGACAAGAATCTCAATGCTGTTTAGAGAAAGTTCGCCGCTCTTGAGATAGTCGACGAGGCGGCCGGGCGTGGCCGAGATCACGTCGACGCCTTTTTTGAGTTCGTTGCGCTGGGCGCCGTAACCAACGCCACCGAACAAGGCGACCGTGCGGATGTCGGTGAAGCGGGCAAAATCGCGGAATGCGGTCTCAACCTGCGCGGCAAGTTCTCGGGTAGGCTCGAGGATGAGCACGCGGGGCGCGCGACCGTGGGCCCCGAGTTTTGAAAGAATGGGCAGTGCGAAAGCAGCGGTCTTGCCGGTGCCGGTCTGGGCGGAAGCGATAAGATCGCGACCGGAAAGCACCACAGGAATGGCGCGAAGCTGAATGGGCGTCGGATCGGTGTAACCGGCGGCGACGACACCGCGCATCACGGGCGCGGAAAGATTGAGTGCGTTAAAAGGCATGGGAATGAATCGTTGCGAAGAAGGAGTCCGACCGGATGTCGGTAGGGGCCGGTCTTCGAACGGCCCAAGGCCCGCTCGGAAGCAAAACCCCGAGTCGGGGCGCTTCCTAAACGTGCAAATTCGTAAAAATGAAAAAGGGCGAAGCGCGATTAGGCGCTTCGCCCTCGAAAATCATGATCGGCCGTTTAAGCCGAAATCAGATTAGTAACGGCGATCGCCGCCGCCGGAGCGGCCGCCACCACCGAAACCGCCACGGCGTTCGCCGCCGCCGAAGCCGCCGCGACCACCGCCGCCGCCACCGAAGGAACGGCCAGCGCCTTCCTCTTTCGGACGGGCTTCGTTAACCGTGAGAGCGCGGCCACCGAGATCGGCACCGTTCAGCTTCTCAGCAGCGATCTTCGCCTCTTCGGGCGAGCTGAAGGTAACAAAAGCGAAACCGCGGGGGCGGCCAGTCATTTTGTCCATGGCGACGTAAACGTCGGTCACGTTACCGAATTGACCGAAAGCCGAGCGGAGCTCGTCTTCGGAGGTCTTGAAGGACATATTGCCAACGTAGAGTTTGGAACTCATAGTGATGATTCGTCGATCCCCGTCCGCTGCCAGTCCGTTCCCGACTATCGGGTTTCAAATCATCCCGGGACCAATGCCCCACTGACGACTCACCAGTTCCTGTCATCTAACGTTTCTCTGACGATGAAGCCGCCAGAAAGACCTCATCTTCCCTAAACGCAAGAAAAATCGAGACATCCGCATTTACCCTTCCCCGCGCCGACATCTCCAACACCAAGAACACTGCAAGGTTGCAGAACCCCCGGCAAGGGATTGTTTCATACCCTAAATCCTTTACTTATGCCTTCGGTTTCCGGTCTTCGCAGTTGTTATTCAGTCGTCGGCGGGCTCGTTTACTTTGGTCGGATGCTCGACAAGATTCGCCTTCATGAGGCCGGCCTTTTGCCAGCCGATTACCATATGAATCTCGGCATCGGCTTCGACGGTCGCACTTGCCAGTTTTTAGGTATTGGTTACGAAGCGCTTAAAATCCGTGTTCTTGCCGGCGGCTGCGACGAAGCCATTCTCGCTTGGGCGTATGAACAGGGAGGTCCGAAATCAAACGATGATCGTTATCGTTGGAACTGCTTCATGATGAAGATCGGCTGGCGCGACGACCGCACGCCCGTTTTACGCGAACGTATCGTCTCTTATGGACTGCGGGACAGTGGCAAAGCCATCGAAACGTTTTTTGATATCAACGAGGTCGATGAAGACCGCGATCCGGTAGGCTCACGCTCTTGGGAACTCAAGGAGCCGCGTATATTCCTGCTTATGGGCGTCTCCGGCAGCGGCAAAACGACTATCGGGACCCTTCTTTCTCAAACGTTGGGCTGGCGATTCACAGACGCAGATGATTTTCACCCGCCGGCCAACATCGCCAAAATGTCCGCAGGCATTCCCTTGACCGATGAAGACCGCGCCCCTTGGTTGGCCGCACTGAAGGCACACATCGATGCCCGCCTCTCGGCCGGCGAAAACACCGTCGTGGCCTGCTCCGCTCTTAAGAAGGCCTATCGCAACACCCTCATGGCCGACCCCGGCCAAGTAAAACTCATATACCTCAGGGGCTCGCGCGAACTTCTTCACCAACGCCTGCTCCGACGCACCGGACACTTTATGAAGCCCGCCATGCTCGACAGCCAGATCGACGCCCTTGAAGTTCCCTTCTCCGCGCTCACCGTCGACATCGCTCAATCGCCCGCAGAAATCGTGGCATTTATTCAACGCACCTACGGAGCCGGTGCGTAAAAATGCATTGTGCGCCAAACAGTTCTGCCGCTTGCTCGGCAAAGGGAACCGCACGGCATGAAATCAAAGAAAAAGAAGAGCTACACCGTTTATTTCGCCAGCGAACTTTTCAGTCTTAAGCATTTGATCGGCAACGCTTACCTTGCCGAAGCTATCTTCGAGAAATCCCACGGCAAATACCTCTGCGTTCTGCCGCAAAATATCGAACAACGGCGCACCACCGCGAAAGCCATCCGCGACCACGATATCCGCACCCTGCTGGAATGCGATCTCGGCCTCTTCAACTATGATGGCAGCGAGCTCGACTCGGGCACCGTGGTTGAATTCATGTTCGCAAAATTTGCCGACATTCCCTCGGTCATCCTCCGCAGTGATTTCCGCAACGGCGGCGATCAGACAGGCGATCCCTGGAACCTCATGACGAGTTTCTACCCACGCACCGCCAACGTGGTCGTAAACAGCATCGGGCTTTACAAGGGATCAATGCAACAACGCCTCCGCGCCGCCCGCCGCAAACCCCTAGACGAAGTCGTGCGCCTCGCCGGACAACACAGCACCGCCGACGCCCAGACGATGTGCGAACACATTGCCGCCGCCTGTGTGCGTGCCTTGGACAAAGTAGTGGCAACCGAGCCGGTGATGCCGCGCTATGTGAGGGAGGAAGTTTATCAATGGCTCGGCCTCATGCCGGGCGCCAAAGGCAAACTCAAGGACCTCCGTCACCGGATGGAGCACATTCTCGAAAGAAAGGTGGAGCGCGATTTGCTCTGAACAGACCATGTTGCATGTCCTTGATCATCCGCTCGGTGCGCACATCCTCACTCATCTGCGTGATCGCACGACGACGCCGGCAACCTTCCGAACGCTCGCCCACCAGGTAAGTCTGCTCCTCGCGCTTGAAGCCACCCGCGATCTGGCCACTCGCGACCATATCGTCGAAACCCCACTCGAAAAAATCACCGGTCGCGTGCTCGCCCGGCCACTAGCCATCGTGCCCATCCTGCGCGCCGGCCTCGGCATGGTGCAGCCCTTCACCGAACTTTTTCCTAATGTGAGCGTCGGCTACGTCGGCCTGGAACGCGACCACACCACCGCCATCGCCCGCAGCTATTATCAAAAGCTCCCTCCGCTCGCCGGCAAACGCGCGATCGTCGTCGATCCCATGCTCGCAACCGGCGGCTCCGCCGTGCAGGCACTCGATGTCCTGCGAGCCGCAGGCGCAACCGAACTCTCCCTAGTCTGCATCGTGAGTTCCCCCGAAGGCGTGCGTGCGGTCGAAGCCGCCCATCCAACCGTGCATATCTTCACCGCCGCGCTCGACCGCGAACTCAACGCCAAGAAATACATCCTCCCAGGCCTTGGTGATTTCGGCGATAGGCTTTACGGAACTTGATCGCCGCCCACCGGCCCCGCGCTTTCAAAACGCACCACCGCACGGTTCTGTTCGCGTGACTCGGTCAGCGACACGGTAAATTTCACCTCCCAGTCGTTGATATCCTCTGCATCGACGAGCACCTGCGCCACCGTCCATTGCAACGTGTCCGCCGCGTCGCGCTCCTCCGCAAAATGCGTGTGCTTCCCTGCGCGCCCCTCGGGATCGAGTCGAAACCGCCCGCGCGCGTCGAAGTATGCCGCGAACGCCTTCTCGACTCGCTTCGCCTCCGCCGACATCAGTCCGTCGCCTTCGGCCACCGCCTCGCCCGTCGCCAGCCGCGACGCCGCGCTCTCCCAATCGCGCGCCGCCACCTCCTGCAAAAACCCAAAGATCGCCGTCCTCACCAGCCGCCGGAAACCCGCCGCCTCGCGCGTGATGTCGTAACTCGACAGCCGCGCCGGCTTGTCGCCCGTCAGCTCCGCCACCACGCAGTCGGGATTCCGCAACCGCTCCCACTCCTCCAGCAGGCTCGAATCGATCCCCCGGATCAGCTCGCTGAAATACGTTTCCATCTCCACGACCTCCTCCGTCTTCGCCTCGTCCGGCACCGTCTGGCTCAAAACCTTCCACACCTGCGACAGATGCCGCAGCAGCAGTCCCTCGCCGCGCTGGAGCCCGTAGTCGCGCACGTAATCGGCGAACGACATATACCGCTCATACATTTCACGCGCGATGGATTTGGGCCGCACGTTTTCCTGATCAATCCACGGATGCGCCGCCGCAAATGCGTTGAACGTGTCGTATAAAAATTCCCGCAACGGCTTGGGGTGCTCGATCCCCTCCAACTTCTCCATGCGTTCCTCATAGGGCACGCCCTCCGCTTTCAGCCGCTCAATCTCCTCACCCTTCAAGCGGCTCACCTGCTGCCTAAGAATCTGGTCGGGATCCTCGACGATGGCCTCGCACAACGTAAGCACATCATACGCGTAGTCCGGCGAAGCTCGGTCCAGAAGTTTCACCGTATCGAGCAGGTAGAGTGACAGCGCCTGGTGCAGTGAAAAATCATCCTGCAACGCCACGTTCACACGCAGCTTCCTTCCTGACGGCTCCGGCGGAATCCACTCGACGATCTTCCGGTCCAGCAACGCCCGAAACAACTGCCACGCCCGCTTTCTCAGCGCGCGTTTTTTGTGAGGCGTCTCGTGACAGTCCGCGATGATCTGCCGCATCGCTTTACATCCGTCCGCCTCACGTCCCAACACCAGCAGCAGCATCCCGTGCGACACGTCAAACCGCGACACCAGCGGCTCCGAAGGGGCCACCATCAGCTTCTCAAACGTCTTCGCATCCCAGCTCACTTCGCCCTCGGGTGCGGCGCGCTTCACGGCCTTCTTTTTCTTCGACGGATCGCGCGCTGCCTTTTCCTCGGCGCGCTTGTTTTCGATGATGTGTTCCGGCGCCTGCACCACCACGTAGCCTTTGTCGTCGTAGCCCTTGCGTCCCGCCCGTCCAGCGACTTGGCGGAAATCCCGCACGCTCAGGATAGCGGCCTTCTTGCCGTCATATTTCCAGAGCTGCGTAAACACCACCGTGCGAATCGGCACGTTGATGCCCACGCCCAGCGTGTCTGTCCCGCAAATTAATTTCAGCAACCCCTTCTGGGCGAGCTGCTCCACGAGGATGCGATACTTCGGCAAGAGCCCGGCGTGATGCACGCCAATGCCATGCCGCAGCCAGCGTTTCACCTCCTTGCCATAGGGACTTGTAAATCGCACGCCCTCCAGCGCCTTCGCGAGCACGGCCTTTTCATCTTTTGAGCACACGTTAAGGCTCATCAACGCTTGCGCCGCCTCCGACGCGGCCCGCTGCGTGAAATGCACAAGATAGATCGGTGCGCGATTATCGTCCAGTGCCGTCGCCAGCCGCTCAACCAACGGCGTCTCGCAATACTCGAACTCCAGCGGCACCGGTCGCCGGTCGCTGCGCACCGTCACGCTCGGTGCGCCGGTGCGCCGCGTCATGTCCTTCTCAAAAAACTCCGTCGCGCCCAACGTCGCCGACATCAGCAAAAACCGGCTTTGCGGCATCGTGAGAAGCGGCACCTGCCAAGCGTAGCCGCGCTCGCCATCCGAGTAATAGTGAAATTCGTCCATGATGACCGCACGAATTTCGCTGCGGTCGCCACGCGCCAACGCGATGTTGGCCAAAATCTCCGCCGTGCAACACAGGATCGGTGCCTGCGGATTCACGCTGGCATCACCCGTCATCATGCCCACCTGCTCCGGCCCGAAGTCACGGCAGAGCGAGAGAAACTTCTCATTCACCAACGCCTTGATCGGGCACGTGTAAACCGAGCGCTCGCCCGCGCACAGCGCCTTGAAGTGAAATGCCGCTGCGACCAGCGATTTTCCGGAGCCGGTCGGCGTGTTGAGGATCACGTTGCGCCCCGCAAACAGCTCGATGACCGCCTCTTCCTGCTCGGCGTAGAGTTCGAGGCCGCGCTCCTTGATTACCGTCAGAAACCGGTCGAGCACGGCATCCGCGTCAGGTTTCCCATTCAGGGGGGCGAGAGGCGCGGACGTGGCGGGCGGCAAAAGCATGCGCATAGAACGACTGGCCACGCGACCAGCCGCAAGCCCGGTCAGGAAGATCATCAACGCCCTTGTTTCAAAGCCGGTGTATCTCCAGCATCGCCCGATGCCCCAAGATGCGCCCCCACCCGCCAAGGAAACCGGAAGCCCCTGGTTGGGATGGGGATTGGTCGCCGTCACCGGCTTTTTGTTCTGGCCGGTCGCCCGCTGGATGGTGACGGAAGTCGCCGCTCGCGAGCAGATCAAACAGGGCATGGTGCTTCTGCTGGCTGCCGCCGCACTCATCATCTGGAGAAACCCGCAGGCGTTGCGACCCGTCCCCAATTTAAATAACCGGTCCCTCGGCTTGCTGGCCGGGGCATTTGCATGCGTGGGAATAGCCGGATTCACCCATTGGTCCATCCTGCTGCTGCCAGGCCTGACGATCGGCCTTGCCGGTTCGCTCCAACTCCTGATGGGGTCAACCGGCTACAAATTTTTGCAACCCCTCGTCGCGGGCATCGCGGCGCTGATGATTATCATTTTGATTTTCCCCGTGCTCGACTGGCCATTGCGCCAGCTCGCCGGTGTAGAAGCCGCGCGTGTTCTACATATTTTCGGGCTGGCGCCACGCCTCACCATCGTCAGTCCGGAAAACGATCCTCAACTCATCCTTCAAACCGGCGACCAGGCCTTCCGCGTCGCCACTGCGTGCAACGGTTTTGGCATCATCACGTCCGGCGCAATGCTGGCCTTGCTCGCGGGCGGGATCAGCCGGCGGCCGCTCTGGATCATCTCTCTTTTGATGCTGTTCGCCCTGCCTTTTGGATTTTCAATCAACCTGCTTCGCATTCTTGCCATAACGCAGCTCGCTCCGTTTTTTCCCGGACACTACGAGGCGATGCACGAGGTGGTCGGCACGCTCATGTTATGGACGGGATTGGGATTCATCGGCTGGCTCTCCTGGCGGCCTGACGCTTCTTCCGTATTGCCGACGACACCTGAAAACGCCAAAGTCTGAACCCTTATGGGACGCCAATGGCTTCACGCGAAACGCGCGATCGTTAACAACAAAAAAGGTCAGCTTGTCGGCAAACTGGTGAAGGAAATCACCGTCGCCGCCAAGATCGGCGGCGCCGATCTCGGGGCCAACGCCCGGCTCTTTGCCGCCGTCGAAAAGGCCAAGAAGGCGAGCTGCACCCGTGATGTGATCGAACGCGCCATCAACAAAGGCGCCGGCATCGGCGGCGAAAAGATGGTCATGGACCACATCGTCTTCGAAGGCTACGCGCCCCACAAGGTGCCGGTCATCGTCGAAGTTTACACCGACAACGTCCAGCGCACGACACCCGAGATGCGCGTGCTCTTCAAGAAGGGCATCTTGGGCACCACGGGCAGCAACAAGTTTCTCTTCGACCATGTGGGCATTGTCGAAGCCCACACACCGTCCGCCGAGGTCGATCTCGAGGCAGCCGCCATTGAGGCGGGTGCCAACGATTTCGAGGCGATCAGCCACGCACAAAACGACGACATTCCCGAAGGCGCCACCGGTGCGCGTTTCCACACCGATCGCACGCAAGTCCACGCAGCCTCGACCTGGCTCTCCGCCAACGGCTGGACGGTCGTCACGAGTGAAATCGGTTACGTCGCCAAGATGTTCCCCGAATTGACCGACGAATTTCGCGGTGAAGTCGGCGAATTCCTCCAAGCTCTCGAAGAGCACGACGACGTCCAGCGCGTCTGGGCCGCGGTGAAATAAACCGCAACTTTCACCTGCAAGCCGCATCACGACGATGCGGCTTTTTTGCACCACAATGTTTCGCTACTCGCGGAACGTCATCTTCACACGACGCGAGACCAAAAGGTAAGGCACCCATAGCGCCATGTAAAACACCTGCCCAAAAACAGCTCCTACTATCTTGGTTTGGGATTTCACACTCGTTGAAGGAAACACTTGGGCGACGGCATAATGATCTCCGATGGTCCACAGCAAGGTGATCACCAACATAACAATAAGCGACCACGGAAGGGAGGCCTTGCGCCGAAAAAACTGCCCGATCACCACCAGCGACCACGCAATCAAAAAGCCTTCGGCAAATGTTTCTACCCACGCAAGCACAGCAAAACCTCCATTGTAGCTGACACTATCCGAATCGGTGAGAGCCGTCCAGTTCTGCAGGTTTCCCATCATGGCAAATGTATCCTTCGCCCCCACCAGTAAAAAAATGGGACGCAACACCACAGCGATCGCCAACAATACCAACCAACCGCCAATGCCATCAAAATTCTCACTATCCAAAGGCGGCGGCAAGGAAGCCGACCTGGGGCGCCACCGAAAAAGCAACCACCCCAGAGCCGCGCCGACAAGTAGGCCGACCACTCCACTCGCCAGCAAAGACCACACAATGCCTTTTCGCTTCATCGCCTCTGCAAGACGGATATTTTGTTGAAGTTGATACCCCAAGGAGCCTCTCACTTCGCTCATTTTTTTCGCCCAATCGGCCAGCAACGCAGGCGTCACGGCATCCGCAAGCGACTGCCATCGATAGGAAATGTCCACCTGACTGCCGGTTCCTCGCGCATCATAGGTAAACTCAAAAGTATCGTCTTTTATCGTCTTTCCCTCGGTGTGATCCGGCCAGCGCTTCGGTAAAATCAACCGCGTGTATTGTGAAAGCGTCATCGGATAAGGCAGTGCAAACGAAACCTTGCGGTCCATCGTCTCGGGTCTCGGCAGCCGCTCCGACAACGCCCAAGGATAAACCTCCATCTTGCGAAACTTGTTTTGCGCATCAGTCGTCCAAAAATCGGGCACTTCAAAGCGGGCATGCGTCACCAACAGGTTTGCGTCACGGTCGTCATCCCACTCGATCGGGCCGGCCGATTTGATTTTCGGATAGAAACGCGCGAGGTATCCGGTGATCTGCTGGGTGTAACGCTCCGGCTCCACGACACGCCGGTAGTAACGATAGTAATCAGCCGCAGCCCCTTGATAGGTGGAAACAACCGTGAGGAGCGCGGGTGACGTGTAGTCTGGAACCGTGTAGGTATCCGCAAAATCCATCACCCAGTCAGCCGCCGCCGGCGACTCGACACGCACCAGCCCATCGGTCGATTTCCCCAAGACCAATGCATAACCATAAGGAGGCACATGGTGGCGGGTAAAAGAACCGCCCTGGAGTGTCATCGTGGGATCAATCCAAAGAAAAGAATCTTCGTCCGTATTGACCTTTGATCGCTCTGTCACATCTGCGGCGGGCATCAAGGTGCTGTTAAAGGCATTCCCTGCATTTGTTACGCCACCCGAGGGAAACAGCACAGGCTGCGGATGCCTTGAGATTGAAGCCGAAATCGAGGCCGATAACGTTCGCCTTACCCGCACAATGGCGTGGTCAAAAGAAAGTGGCGATGGCTGAAGCTTTGCCAATCCACGTTGCCAAGTGCTGTTAACCAACGCCACGTCGGCATCCATCCCGATACCGCGCAACAACACGACAAACAGCAAGGCCTTGTCCTTGCAGTCACCAAACCGCCGATCAAGCACCGTCAAGGGCGGCGTGGGCCGGTGCGTGCTCTCAAGCAACTGAATCCCCAGATAACGAATGTCATCCTGCACAAAGCGCAGCAACGCGTTCGCCTTGGCGTCCTGCGTCTTGCAGTCCGCGATGATCGTCGCCACCCGGGCCATGACTTCGGGCGACGGCTTGATATCTTCGCCGAACAAAGCGTGGGCCCACTCGCGCACCTCGTTCCACGAAGTGTATTCGGTGACCTGAAGATACGGAAATTGTCCCTCATGCGCAGGTGCATCGTTTACCGGACTGATCGCCTTGATACCTTCCCCCGTCCAAGTGTGATCCTCGCGACCATCGACCACCTCGACGTGATGCACGGGCTTAAAATCTCCCGAAGGGGCGATCTGCAACGCACGTCCGGACGCACCACGAATCCGATAATATAGGTGGTCTACCGGCGTCGTGCTTGCGCCTGTGAGTGTCGTGCTGAATCGCCCCGCAAACACGGGATTTTGGCCGATACGCGTATACGCAAACTCGACGATGTCACCCACTCGGAGGTCATGCAAAATGACCAACGCCGTCATGTAGCCACGGTAGAGAAATTTCTCCGCATCCTGCTCCTGTCTCAGCACCTGAATAGATGTGGGGATCAGCACATCACGTGCATGACCGTCGCGCCAGATTCTCAGAAAATGCCAGTGCAGCTGCTGATAGGACGGCACGAAATCGATGCTGATCTGCCCCGCCTGCTGGAGTCCGGCCTCGGTTTCAATGCGATACGCATAATGTCTAAAATCTTCCGATCCGGCCACATCCATCTGATTCTCAATCACACAGAGCCGTGTGGGTGTGGGCGATGATCCGGCGCCAGCCACCATGGACGGCGCCGCCGGATCAACCTCCAAGGGAGGTGTAATCCAAGTCGGCAACGTCGACACCACCAGCGAGGCGGGATCTATCGCCTCGGTCACAACCGCCGCAAATGCGTTGGTAAAGCCGATCAGACCAAGGAGCCAACCTAGCGCAAGTCGGACGCCAAGAACGTGAAATTTTGTCAGGACCATTTGGACACAAAAAATGCGCCCCAGAGCGGGACCCATTTAAAGATTAGGAAACGCAAACCGTTGCCAGCTTACAATGCCCCGCATCATGAAAATCTCTGCGGTGTCTCACGCACGAAGACAAAGATTCGATATCAGTCACTGGGCCCTCGCTTAAGAATCAGCAAAGCGCTACAGCTCGCATTCCCTCCACCAGCAGATGCGAACAAGCCCGATTCGCACCGCGTATCCGACAAAAAATGCCTCGATAAGGCCGTAATAAGCCTAGCCGAAGCACGCCTTATTCATTAAGTTGGCCAATGATGATCCGTTGACGCTCGGATGCGTCACAACTACCAAGCTACCCTCTTTTATGGATTACGCCGACACCCTCCCGAAGCAACGCTCCTTCGGTCAAACCAACCGCCCCGATGCCTGGTGGCTGAAACCGCTGGTCATCTTCCTTGGGTTCTCTGCATTCATCGTCTACTCCACTTGGGCTGCGTTCCAAGGCGTGACCGACATGCACAACCACACGTGCAGCTACTGGTTTGGCGGCAATGGCGCCAATTACCTGTCGCCGTTTTACTCTCCCGAATTCTGGGGCACTTCGCCGCACGCGATTTTCGGCGCGACCCTGCCGGCCTGGTTCCCCTCGTGGGCACCTTTCTCGCCCGCGTTTTTGATTCTCTGGGTTCCTGCCGGCTTCCGCTTCACCTGCTACTACTACCGCGGGGCCTATTACAAGTCCTTCTGGGCGGATCCGATCAACTGCGCTGTCGGCGAACCTCGCAAAACCTTCCTCGGGGAAAAATACTTCCCCCTAGTGATTCAGAACGTTCACCGCTACTTCTTCTATCTGGCGGCCCTCTTCATCCTTCTCCTCGCCCATGACGCCTGGAAAGGCATGTGGTTCACGGACGCCGCCACCGGCAAAGCCCATTTCGGTATCGGTGTGGGCACGATCGTCCTGACGCTGAACGCTGTCTTCCTATCCCTCTACACTTTTGGCTGCCATTCGCTGCGTCATCTCATCGGCGGCTTCCTTGATTCCAAGTCCAAGTCCCCCAAGTGCGCCAAGGGTTACAGTTGCGTCAGCTGCCTCAATCAAAAGCACATGATGTGGGCGTGGATCAGCTTGTTCTGGGTTGGCTTCACAGATGTCTATGTCCGCCTCTGCGCGACAGGCAATCTGCACGACATCGTTTTCTTTAAATTATAAAACCCGACTCCCCTTTTACCGTGTCCACCAATTACGAAACTCACGAATACGACGTGCTGGTCATCGGCGCAGGCGGCGCAGGCCTCCGTGCGGCGATCGAAGCCTCTTCAGCCGGCGTCAAAGTCGGGCTCATCTGCAAATCACTCCTCGGCAAAGCCCATACTGTTATGGCCGAGGGCGGCATGGCGGCGGCCATGGGTAATGTGGACGACCGCGACAACTGGAAGGTTCATTTCGCAGACACCATGCGCGGCGGCCAATACGTCAACAACTGGCGCATGGCCGAACTGCACGCCAAGGAGGCTCCCGCTCGTGTTCATGAGCTCGAAGCCTGGGGCGCCGTCTTCGACCGCACCAAGGAAGGCAAGATATCCCAGCGCAACTTCGGCGGGCACAAATATCCCCGGTTGGCGCACGTCGGTGACCGCACCGGACTGGAAATGATCCGCACCCTTCAAGACCACGGCATCCACCAAGGCATCACGGTGCACATGGAATACACCATCGTGTCCCTGCTGAAGGACGGTGACCGCGTGGTCGGCGCGTTCGGCTACGACCGCGAACGCGGCCGCTTCCGGGTGTTCAAGTCCAAAGCGGTAGTTGTTTGCACCGGCGGTCTGGGCCGCGCCTACGCCGTGACGAGTAATTCCTGGGAAGGCACCGGGGACGGCGTCTCCCTCGCCTACCATGCCGGCGCCGAGCTGCTCGACATGGAGTTCATTCAATTCCACCCCACCGGCATGATCTGGCCTCCGAGCGTGCGCGGCATTCTCGTGACCGAGAGCGTGCGTGGCGAAGGTGGCGTGTTGCGCAACAAGGACGGAAAGCGCTTCATGTATGACGATATTCCGGACAATTATAAGTCACAGACCTCAAACGACCCGGAAGAAGGCTGGCGTTACACGCAGAACGACAAGACCGCCAAACGCCCGCCGGAGCTGTTGACGCGCGACCACGTCGCCCGCTGCATCAACCGCGAGGTCAAAGCCGGCCGCGGCAGCCCGCACGGCGGTGTATTCCTCGATATTTCCTGGATCAAGGAAAAGCTCCCCAACGCCGAAGAGCACATCAAGAAGAAGCTCCCGTCCATGTATCACCAGTTCAAGCAACTGGCGAATCTCGACATCACCAAGGAGCCCATGGAAATCGGCCCGACCACGCACTATGCGATGGGCGGCATCCGCGTGGACGCCGAGACGCAGGCCACCAACGTCCCCGGTCTTTTTGCCGCGGGCGAATGCGCAGCCGGCCTGCATGGAGCGAACCGCCTCGGCGGCAACTCCCTTTCAGACCTCCTCGTCTTCGGCAAACGCGCCGGCGAATTCGCCGCGAAGTATGCGAAGGAGGTTCCCGCCGTCACCGTTAGCGATGCCCAGATCGAAGCCGCCTACCGCGAAGCGTTGGCTCCGTTCGAACGCACCGCCGGCGGCCATGCGGAAGGCCCCTTCCAAGTGCAATATGATCTGCAAAACACCATGCAGGAACTCGTCGGCATCGTGCGCCTCCAAAACGAAATGGAACGTGCGCTCGCGGCCATCGAGAAACTGAAGGACCGCGCCTCGAAGGTCGCCGTGCAGGGCCACCTCGAATACAACCCCGGCTGGCACACCGCGATCGACCTCAAGCACTTGCTCACCATCTCCGAGGCCATCACCCTCTGCTCGCTCGATCGCAAGGAAAGCCGCGGCGGGCACTTCCGCGAGGACTACCCGGACAAGGATCCCGAGGCGGCAAAATACAACACCGTGGTCTACAAGGCGGCGGACGGTTCCATGAAACTGAGGCGTGAACCGATCAAGCCCATCCCTGAAAATTTGAAACAAGTAATCGAGGAGATGAAATGAACAAGACCGTTACCTTCAAAATCTGGCGCGGCGACACGAACAGCGGGAAGTTCGTGGATTACACCACGGAAATCACCGAAGGCCTCGTCGTCCTCGACGTCGTTCACAAGATTCAGGCCACGCAGGCCAACGACATGGCCGTCCGCTGGAACTGCAAGGCCGGCAAGTGCGGCTCCTGCTCCGCCGAGGTCAACGGCGTGCCCAAGCTCATGTGCATGACGCGCATGGACACGATCCCGACCGACAGGCCTATCACCATCGAGCCGATGCGCGCCTTCCCCCTGCTGCGCGACCTTGCGACCGACGTCTCGTGGAATTTCCGCGTCAAAACCAAGATCAAAAAATTCAAACCCCGCGCTCCCGACGCTCCGGACGGCACCTGGCGCATGCAGCAGGAAGACGTGGATCGCGTGCAGGAATTCCGCAAGTGTATCGAATGCTTTCTGTGTCAGGACGTCTGCCACGTCCTGCGTGACCACCACAAGCACGACGAATTCATCGGCCCGCGCTTCCTCGTTTACACCGCCGCTCTGGAAATGCACCCGCTCGACACCGAGGACCGCCTGCCGGAACTCAAGCAGTCCCAAGGCATCGGCTTCTGCAACATCACCAAGTGCTGCACCAATGTCTGCCCCGAGCACATCACCATCACGGACAACGCGATTATCCCGCTCAAGGAACGCGTGGTCGACGAATTCTACGACCCCCTGGGTTGGCTCTGGAAAAAAATCCGCCCCCAAGGCTGATCGTTCACCGGCTACTTTTTTCAACCCACGGTTCATCCCGTGGGTTTTTTATTTTCAACGACGGAGACCTATCCCGCGCGTCCCGTCAGGATTATTTGGCCAGCGGCTTCAACAGGGCAAATTTGCCGCTCGCGGCCGGTGCGATCAAACGCTTGCGGAACGCCACCACGCGCGCATCCCGACCAAGCACGGCGGCCAGCGCAGATTCAATGGATTTGGGCGCAACTTCCTCCGCTACATAATGGAAATCCCATCGATTCTCGGTCGTCTGAACCAGACTGTAGTGCCAACAGGCAAAATCTGCCGGAAGCACCGCGTCAATTTCCGACGGCGACACCAGCGTGCCGTCAGGCCTGAAATAGAGACCGCCCTCGCGCCCAAGCAGGCGATAGCCCGTCGGCGTGCGGCGCACGATGTCACCCGTGTGATAGCGGAGCAACGGCATCGCTTCGCGATCCCGCGTGGTCACAAAAATTTGAAACACCTCGGGCAGGTCGCGGTAAGGCGCAAGTTCCACGAACACATTGTCGTCGATCACGCGGGAATCATCCTGGAATGCTCCGCCAATAAAAATATAGCCCGCCTCGGTCGAACCGTAGAGATCCACCTGCGATGATCCCGGGAACACCTCGGCGATCCGGCGGCTGTGTTGCAGGCTCGCCTTGCCGTAGGTCAGGATGACCACCTTGACGCTCGGCACGATGACGCCGCGCTTTTTTACCGCGCGGGCCAGCAATGAAAGATAAACCGGCTCGCCCTCGATCACCTCGGGCTTGGTCGCCTGAAGTTCAAGAACGATACGATCCCATTCACTCTCGGGAAACACGAAAGGGTCGCTCGTGAGATTCAGGTAGACGGTGCCGTCAAAATACCGGTGGGGAAACGGATGATCCTCGTAGGGGCAGATGTTGCTTGAACAGCCTACGGGGGCGAGGACGCACTTGCGGTATGGCCGGTCTGCGTAAGGCGCGAGCAAGGGATGCGCACGGTAAGCACGCGCCGTCTGGGCATTCCACCAACCATCCTCCATGATCACCGTCATCGGCGACTGGGTCGTGCCACCGGTGGACTCGTATTCAAACTTCCGATCCACAAGCCCGCGCTCGATCACCGCGTAATCCGTGAAAAACGCCTGATGTCCGCGCTCGACGATCTCTTTTTTTGAAAGCGCGGGGATTTCCCGATAGCACGACCACTGCAGCGGCTCGGAGTGAAGAGGGAAACGCTGCGCATAAAGAGGGCTGCGCTCGTAGATCTTGCGAACCTCTGATTCCAAGGCGGCGGGCAGGTGATCCCCAAGGGGCGGATCCAGCACGGCGGGATGATTGGCAAAAGTGGGCGCGGACGACATTGCTTGAGGCCCTGACCGTAGTCCGTCATCCCAGCCTGTCAAATGACACGCGGATTAAACCTGACACGGCCCCGCCCGTCCTGTCATCGACCCGACTTCAATTCAGCCCAACGCGGAGCGAACAGCAACAAGGCGTTGAGCACAAGCGAGTGGGTGATGCGTCCGGCCTGCGCCAAGGCATAGACATCATCAACCGGCAGCGTGCTGACCGCGATTTCTTCATCCGTGTCCCATGCCTGCGCCGCCGTGCGAACGGCTCCCTCGACCAATATAAGATGGCAGGCGTTGTTCTGAATCGCCGGATTGGGATTCACCCGTCCGAGCAGTCTCGCCGACGAACCGGTGAAACCCGTTTCTTCCTCCAGCTCCCGCAACGCGGCGGCGACCGGATCTTCGCCGCGCTCGATCACCCCGCCCGGAATTTCCAAAGAGAAAGCATCGATGCCAAAGCGAAACTGATTCACGAGCACGAGCCGGTGATCGGGCGTGAGCGCGATCACATTCGCCCAATCCGGCGCATCGATGACCACGAATTCACGTTCACTGGTCCGCACCGGATGCCGGTAGCCCACTCCCTGCACATCGAAAACACGGGTGCGCACCAGCAATCGCGCGTTACCTTTTTCCCAACGAGAGGGCTGCGTGGAGTCGGAATTCATGGGCAAAAAAAACCTCCCGACCGGTAAAGGCGGGGAGGTTAAAGAATCAAAGGATCAACGGCTGTTTACTTCTTGGCGGGCAGCTTGATCTTCTGGCCGACGTGAAGCTTCGAGGCATTTACGCCAGGATTGACGGCAACAATGTCGGCGAGCGAAACGCCGTTGGCGCGGGCGATCTTGGCAAAAGTGTCTCCAGATTTGATTACATACTCATCGGGACCGGCAACGACGGGCTCCTTGGAGGCGCCGGCCTTGGATGCCTTGGCGGCAGGCTTGGCGGCTTCCTGAACCTTGGTGATCTCACCACGGATATTACCCATTTCCTGGGCAACGGATGTAAAAGCAGCCTGTGTATCACTCGCGAGCTTGTTGATACCGGCATTGGCCTTGTCGGCGGCGGCGGCGGCATTGGTCGCCTTGCCGTCTGCATCGTCGACCTTCGCAGCCATGGGCTCGATCTGGGCGCTCAGGTCTTTTTTGACCGAAGAAATTTTAGCCAGAGCCACGGCCGAAAGGACGATGGCGAGCACACCGACGATCACGCCAGCGACCGGCAGATAGCTGTTATTCTCACGAGAGATAGTATCCATTTAGATAAAAAAGATTTGAACCTGAGGATTGCTCGGAAACTGAATGCTAAGCAAGCAGAGAGTGTGAGCAGCTTTACGTCATCGTCATCCGTAATAGATTACGTTGACACTGGAGCCGAAGACGAAAGCCTCCATCCCTCTTCTTGTCGCGGGGTGTAGCTTAGTCTGGTAGAGCGCCTGGTTTGGGACCAGGAGGTCGTAGGTTCGAATCCTATCGCCCCGACCAGAGGATGAAGAGCGGGGCAATAGTGACGGCCGTTTAACGGCATAAACCGCATTTGCGCTGGATTCGGACTTGGAGCTTTAATCTGAAATCACACTTAAACAAGGATTTGTGTGATTTTACGTTTAGCGAACAACTCGGGCGCTTCCACCCTTCATGAGTTTTTCGATTTCTTTCTGCGTAGCCATCGACGTGTCACCCGGTGTCGTCGAGGCAAAAGCGCCATGGGCGGCACCATAATCAACCGCGAGCTGCGCGTCATTCTTGGAAAGAAAGCCAAACTGAAGCCCGGAGGCAAACGAATCGCCGCCACCTACCCGGTCAAGGATTTCAAGGCCGGGATATTTGCGGCTTTCGTGGAATTTACCGTCGTGCCAGAGAATCGCACTCCAATCGTTGACGGTCGCGGTGATGACGTGGCGAAGCGTGGTCGCGGCAACCTTGAAGTTGGGAAATTCCTTCACGGCGGTTTCGATCATGGCCTTGAATGCATCTGTCTCGATATGCGCGAGATTTTCGGCTCCTTTCACCTCAAAGCCCAGTGATGCGGTAAAGTCTTCTTCGTTGCCGATCATCACATCGACAGACTTGGCAATCTCGCGATTGACCTCCTGGGCCTTTTTGAGGCCGCCGATGGTCTTCCAGAGCGAAGGACGGTAGTTGAGATCATAGGAAACAATGGTGCCGTATTTATTGGCAGCCTTGACCGCTTCGATGGTAAGCGCAGCGGTGCTTTCGGAAAGCGCCGCAAAAATGCCGCCGGTGTGAAACCAGCGCACCCCGAGCTTGCCGAAGATGTGATCCCAATCGAAATCGCCCGGCTTGAGCTGGGAGGCCGCAGTGTTGCCACGATCAGGCACGCCAACGGCGCCGCGGATGCCAAAGCCCCGCTCGGTGAAATTCAGGCCGTTGCGCACGGTGCGGCCGATGCCGTCGTCCTCGCGCCATTTGATGAAGTCGGTGGAAACGCCACCCTGCATGATAAAGTCCTCGACGAGATGCCCGACCTCATTGTCCACGAAAGCGGTGCAGACAGCCGTCTTCAGATTGAAGCATTTCCGAAGTCCCCGGGATGTGTTGTATTCGCCACCACCCTCCCAAGCCGTGAAGGAGCGTGCGGTGCGCACACGGCCCTCGCCGGGATCAAGGCGGAGCATGACTTCGCCCAGTGAAAGCTGGTCGTAGTGACAGTCGGAAGCGGATTTGATCTTGAGGCTCATGAAAGGTTTAATCGGGGAGAATCACAGTCGGGAAACAACAGACGAAACGTCATCTAGATTCATGGTTATAAACGACGGATGCAAGCCGGTGATGGCAAAACCGATGGCTTCAACGACCACTATTTGCACGAAAACCCTATGGGTATCCGCCTCCAAAAAGCCTCCGAAGCAGAGACCGTAGACTTACGGAGTGGTCTTAAAATTTACAGAAGGGGCGGGGGCGACGGAACCTTTGTCGCCACCCGAAGCCACAACAGACGACGAAGGGAGCCGGGCACGCAGGAGCGTGGCGCGCTGGCTCCATTGCCCCGAAGGATCAATGGCCTCAACTTGCGTAATAAACTTGGCGGCTTCGTCGGTCTGCCCGGCATCGGCGGCAAGCGCAGCCAGTTGATAGGCAGCCTCGGCACGAAGCGCCTTTGCGACGCTCAGATCGGCGACGAGTTGCTTCAATGCGACTTCACCATCAGCAGTTTTGCCGGACTGGATAAGCGTATTGGCAACGCCAAGCCGGGCACGCTGACCAAAGGGAGATTTGCCAAGCGTATCGCCAGCCTTGATGTAACCAGCCTGAGCGTCGGCATAGTTACCGGCCGTATAAGCATCGTCCGCAAGGCGGAGCTCGGCGATACCAGCCAAGGCATGAGTCGGATGATCGGCAACGAACGCTTTCAGCTGGGCGTTAGTCGTGGCGGCAGCGTAGGCAGCATCAACGGCTTTTTCGCGTTGCGCGGCAAAGATGTCGTAACCGCCCTTGGCGACTACCGCCAGAACCACGACAACCAAAGCGATTATGACGCTCTTGGAATGCTTAGACCAGAAAATGGCGAGACGGTCTTCCAAGCTCGGGGCGAGATAGTTCTCATCAACCGGCACGAGGTTGCGGTCATCACCGGCGGAAGAAGGAGTGGAGTCGTGGGTCGGGGTCGTAGACATGGCTTGGGCGTTGGTAAACTGTCACCGAAACAGATCGGCCGGATGGCGTAAAGCAGGGAGTTCCGACATGGCGCCAGCAAAACTCAATCAAACACCACGGTTTTGTTACCGTAAACCAGCACGCGATTTTCAAGGTGCCAGCGCACGGCTTGGGCAAGCACGATCTTCTCCAGATCGCGCCCCTTGCGGACAAGATCCTCGACGCCATGTCGATGGGTCACACGAGTCACGTCCTGTTGAATGATGGGGCCATCATCAAGCACGGCGGTCGCGTAGTGCGCGGTCGCACCGATTAATTTCACGCCACGCTCGGCAGCCTGATGGTAGGGCTTGCCGCCGGCAAACGCCGGCAGAAACGAGTGATGGATATTGATCACCGGCCGTCCGAATTTCGTGAGGAAATCGTCCGAAAGCACCTGCATGTATCGGGCGAGAACAACCAGTTCGACATCGAGCGTGCGCAGGAGTTCGAGCTGCGCGACCTCGCCGGCGGCCTTCGTCGCGGCGGTCACCGGAATCACATGATAAGGCAGTCCGTAGCCGCGCGCAGCGGCTTCGAGATCCGAATGGTTGGAAACGACAGCGACGAGATCGCAGGCGTATTCGCCTGATTTCCAGCGAAGAGCCAGATCGTGAAAGCAGTGGTCAAACTTTGAAACGAAGACCGCCATACGCGGGCGATGCGCGGAGGATGTGACGCGGGCCTGCATACCGAGCGACGCCGCGAAGGAGAGAAAGCCCTCGGTGTCGGCGGAAGCTGCTCCCTTCGCAGGCACCCACTCGATGCGCTGGAAGAACACCCCCGCCTCCATGTCGCGATGTTGATCGGCATGAAGGATATTGCCGCCGCGCTCAAAAATCCACCCGGCCACACGCGCCACGATCCCGGGCTGATCGGGACCGTGAAGCAGAGCGACGAGCGTGGCGGACGACATGGATTAAACGACGGCCACGTTGCCGACGTATTTTTGAATGGGGCGCACGCCAACGCGTTTGTTTTTGAGCGCCTGAATGCCCTGCAACGCCGCCAGAGCGCCGGTGATCGTCGTCATGATGCACACGCTGTGGGCGTAGGCGGCCTGGCGGATCTTGTTCTCGTCCTTGCGCGGAATCATGCCGCCAGGCGTGTTGATGATGAGATGGATCTGGCCGTTCTTGATCATGTCGACCGCGGTGGGGCGGCCTTCGTCGATCTTGCAGAGACGGTTAACCTGGACGCCGCTGGCGGCCAGATGATCGGCGGTGCCGCTTGTCGAGTAGATGGCAAAGCCGAGCGATTCGAGCTGGCGTGCGATATCGACAACGCGGTTTTTATCCGAGTCCTTAACCGACAAGAATACGTTGCCCTTGATGGGCAGCCCGGGCTTGGCGGCGGCCTGCGCCTTCGCAAAAGCGATGCCGAGATCTTCGTCGAGCCCCATGACTTCGCCGGTGGAACGCATCTCCGGGCTGAGCACGATGGCGGCACCAGGGAAACGAACGAAAGGGAACACCGCTTCCTTTACGCACCAGTGCTTGGGCGTCTGCTCGCGGGTGAAGCCGAGTTCCTTGAGCTTCTTGCCGGTCATAACCTTGGCAGCGAGTTTGGCGAGAGGCACGCCGATGGCTTTCGCCACAAACGGCACGGTGCGGGAGGCACGCGGGTTGACCTCAAGGATGTAGAGCTGGTTGTCCTTGATCGCGAACTGGACGTTCATGAGGCCGACCACTTTCAGCTCCCTGGCGAGCGCATAGGTGGCCTGACGAACGGTATTGAGCATGTCCTTCGACAGCGTGTGCGGAGGCATCACCATCGAAGCGTCACCAGAGTGCACGCCGGCGAATTCGATGTGTTCCAGCATGCCGCCAATGACAGATGTCTCGCCGTCGCTGATGCAGTCCACGTCGAGCTCGATGGCGTCCTCAAGGAACTTGTCAATGAGCACCGGCTTGCCGGGCATGACATCGAAGGCCTGACGAACGACGTCGCGGAACTCCTGCTCGCTGTAAACAATGAACATGCCGCGGCCACCGAGAACGAACGATGGGCGGAGCAACACGGGGAAGCCGATCTCGTGGGCGGAAGCGAGGGCGTCGGCTTCGTTAAGAGCGGTGCGGTGCGCGGGAGACTTTAGACCGGTCTTGTCCAGGATGGCGGAGAACAATTTGCGATCCTCGGCGGCCTCGATCGATTCAGGCGAGGTTCCGATAATGTTCACGCCGTTGGCCTTCAGCTGGGTGGCGAGATTGAGCGGGGTCTGGCCGCCGAACTGCACGATCACGCCGTCACACTTTTCTTGTTGATAGATTTCGAGGACGTCCTCGAGCGTGAGCGGTTCGAAATAAAGGCGGTCGGAAGTGTCGTAGTCAGTCGAGACGGTTTCGGGATTGGAGTTGACCATGACGGTCTCGAAGCCGATCTCGCGCAGAGCGAAGGACGCGTGGACGCAGCAGTAGTCGAACTCGATGCCCTGGCCGATGCGGTTGGGGCCGCCACCGAGAATCATGATCTTCTTCTTGCCCGAAGGCGCCATGACCTCGTTCTCGTCGCCATAGGAGGAATAATAGTAGGGCGTAAACGCCTCGAACTCGGCCGCGCAGGTGTCCACCAGGCGGTAAGTCGTATTGATGGCGCGTTTTTTCCGCTCGGCGCGAACCGTGGCGAGATCGCTCTTGAAGAAGTGGGCGAGCTGCACGTCCGAGAAGCCGAACTGCTTGGCGCGGCGGAAGGCCTCGACGCTCACCGAAGCGAGCGTCTCTTTCTTCAGAGCCTGCTCCATCTCGAAGATTTCATGAAGTTGGGTCAGAAACCAAGGATCTATCTTGGTGAGGTCGAATATCTGCGAGACAGAGTAGCCGGCGAGGAAAGCGTAACGGATGTAGTAAACGCGTTCAGCGTTGGGCGTGGCGAGTTTGCTACGGATGGTCTTGTCATCGGGCAGCTCGTCGCCACCCCACTTGCCACCGCCACCACCAAAGCCGCGTGCTCCGGTTTCCAAGGAACGCAGGCACTTCTGGAAAGATTCCTTGAAGGTGCGGCCGATTGCCATGGCCTCGCCGACAGACTTCATCGCGGAAGTGAGCGTCGAGTCTGCATCGGGGAATTTCTCGAAGGTGAAACGCGGCATCTTCGTGACCACATAGTCAATGGTCGGCTCGAAGCTGGCGGGCGTAAGGCGCGTGATGTCGTTGCGCAGTTCGTCGAGCGTGTAGCCAACGGCGAGTTTGGCCGCGATTTTAGCGATGGGGAATCCGGTGGCCTTGGAGGCGAGCGCAGAGGAACGCGACACGCGGGGATTCATCTCGATGACAACTTGGCGACCGGTCTGCGGATCGAGGGAAAACTGGATGTTGGAACCACCGGTTTCGACACCGATCTCGCGGATAACGGCAAAAGAGGCGTCGCGCATGACCTGGTATTCCTTATCGGTCAGGGTCATTGCCGGAGCGACGGTGATCGAGTCACCGGTATGCACGCCCATCGGATCAAAGTTCTCGATGGCACAGATGACCACGCACTGGTCCTTGTGATCACGCATGACCTCCATCTCGTATTCCTTCCAGCCAAGGAGACATTCCTCGACAAGAACCTCGTGAACCGGCGAAAGATCGAGGCCGTTGGCGGTGATGCGCTCAAACTCTTCCTTGTTGTAGGCAATGCCACCACCCTGTCCGCCGAGGGTGAAGGACGGACGGATGATCAAAGGAAAATTACCGATGGTCTCAGCAGCGGCGCGGGCCTCGTCCATCGTCTTGACGGTCTTGGAGCGGGCGACGTCGAGGCCGATCTTGACCATGGCCTGCTTGAAGAGCTCGCGATCCTCACCCTTGTTGATGGCGTCAGGTTTGGCGCCGATCATTTCCACGCCGTGCTTGGCGAGGACGCCGGCCTTGAACAGCTCCATCGAGAGATTGAGGGCGGTTTGGCCGCCAAGAGTGGGAAGCAGCGCGGAAGGCTTCTCCGCCTCGATTATTTTTTCGAGACTTTCGACGTTCAGGGGCTCGATGTAGGTCACATCGGCGAACTCCGGATCCGTCATGATCGTGGCCGGGTTGGAGTTGACCAGAATGACACGGTAACCCTCCTCCTTCAGGGCCTTGCAGGCTTGTGTGCCTGAGTAATCAAACTCGCAGGCCTGGCCGATCACAATGGGGCCGGCGCCGATGATGAGAATGGATTTGAGATCGGTGCGTTTGGGCATGGACGTGAGTGTCCGAGACGGTTGGGACGCTCATGCAACGGGGCAAGCGGAAAGGCAGCATCAAATCCTAAGATTTACACGGGCCGAGCCAGCCAAGACCTATCGCAGCCAGATCCCCTCCATGCACCTGCGCGCGGCGGCGTATCGCCACTCGGCGAAAGTGCTTACTTCAAAATTTTAGCCATGTCCGCGCCAAGGACCTTGGCGGCGGCAATTTTGTCCCCGCGGCACGCGTTAAGAACCATCTCTATATACTGCTTTTCCTGCCCGGCCAGATAGTCGGCCAACTTAGGCCAGTCTTTGACTTCCTTCAGTCGCAAGGGAAGCTGGGCGGAAGTCACCAAACGGGTATCCGTGGTCGTGGCGATCTTGGTGGCAACCTGTCCGAGTTCGGAGAGATTCCCCGGCCAGTGATAGGCTTTGAGCGTATCGATGGCGTCTTCGGTAAACTCGATGAGATTGGCGTCGAAGTAGGGATTGACCGCCTTCCCCAGAAAATACTTCAGCAACGCCGGAATATCCTCGGAGCGCTCGCTAAGGCGAGAAAGCGTCACCGGCAGCGAAGCCACACGGTAAAAGAGTTCGTCGTTAAACCGGCCCTCATCCGTGAGTTTTTCGAGATCCTCGGTGGTGGTGCAGATCAGACGGAATCCGTGTGCGGTGTTACGCAACACCCCCACCAGTTCCTGCTGAGTAGGCAGCGCCAGACACTGAAGATTCTGAAGCAAAAGCGTGCCGCCGCGAGCCTGCTGCACCCAAGCACCCCCGACACCGTTGTGCCCCACCAGACCTTCGTGAAAATCGGCCGCCGAACTGAGCGCACAGTCAATTCTCACCAGAGGGGAATCCGACGGCGCACTGCCGGCATGGAGGATTTCAGCAACCGTGGTCTTGCCCGTGCCGCTTTCGCCCTGCAGCAGGACGGGGGTGCGCACCGTGGCGAGTTTCTTGACCTGTTGAACGAGTTTTTTGTTCTGCGCGCTTTCACCAACGAGACGGCCGTCGACATCAGTCTCCTTGACCTCGGGGGACGCGGCCGCATTGGCCCGCTCGGCGTTGAACTGCTTGAATTCCATCCCTCGCTTGAGTGTCGCGATCAGCTCGTCGACGCGGAATGGTTTTTGGAGATAATCAAACGCACCGAACTTCAGGGCCTGAACCGCGCTCTCGGTGCTGGCGTAGGCGGTCATGATAACGATGATCGCGCCCGGGTCGTAAACCTTCAGCTGCTTTAAAAGCGTGATGCCGTCCATCGGCTTCATGTCGATGTCGGCCAGAACCAGGTCGAATTTGTCGGCCTTGTAGCGCACAAGTGCCTTTTCGCCATCTGTTGCAAACGCGGTGGTAAACCCAGTGGGCTGGATCACCGCATCGAGCATCTCGTGGATGGAGAGGAGGTCGTCGACAATAAGAACGGAAGGCATGTAACTAGATGGGTCCGTTCAATGAGCGGAAAGCACGGGGAAACGCAAGGACTGGGAATTATTTCAAGCCGCCTGCGACCGCGCCGAGTTGGAAAATGGGGAGAAACATCGCCATGACGATGCCACCCACGACCACGCCAAGGAAGACAATGAGCAGGGGCTCGATCAGCGAGGTCAGCGAAGCTACGGTCGCCTCGCTCTCCGTGTCATAAAAATCGGCGATCTTGTTCATCATGCCGTCAACATTGCCGGTTGATTCACCCGCCTTGACCATGTGCTTCATCATCGGCGGGAAGAACGGGTTGGTGGAGAGCACGTCGGACACCTGTCCGCCCTGGCTCACATGCTTGGCAATCTCCACGCAGGCTTCCTCAACCTGCACCTTGTTGCTCGCAGAAGACACGATCTCGAGTGTGCGCAGGATGGGCACGCCGGAGCGCATCAGCGTGGCATAGGTGCGACAAAAACGCGACAGCGCGATCTTATGAATCAGGTTTCCAAAAATCGGCGCACGCACGAGTCCGAGATCCTTCATCCGGCGGCCGCGCGGAGTAGAGATGAATTTGCTGATCAACCAATAAGCAGCGTAGGCCGCGATCAGCAGATAAAAGAAGTTGTGCTTAAGGAAATCGCTCAGATCGATGAGCATCTGGGTTGGGGCGGGCAGCTTCGCACCGAAGTCCTTGAACATCGCGGCAAACACCGGAATCACGAAAATCAAAAGGACGTTTACCAACGCAATCGCCAGACCAATGACCGCGATGGGATAGGTCATGGCCGACTTCACCTTCTTGGTCAGCTTGACGCTGGATTCAAAGTAGACCGCCACCTTCGCCAAAATTTCAGCCAAGGCACCCGACGCCTCACCCGCCTCGATCATCGAGATGAAGAGTGAATTAAACGATCGGGGGAATTTTTTGACAGCGGAAGAAAAGGAATTGCCGGATGAAATATCCAAACGCACATCCCGGATGATGATACGGAAAACCGGATCCTCGGTCTGATCCTGCAAAGCCTCAAGGCATTGGACCAGGGGAAGGCCCGCATTCAACAAGGACGACAACTGCTGGGTGAAAATCGCGAGCTCGCCGAGCGGCAGCTTGTATTTATGGGATTTCTTTTCGAGCGACTTTTGTTTCGCGAGTGCTTGGGCCGCCTGAAGATTGGGCCGCTTTTGCGCCGAACCCGCCGGCCGAAGAGATCCAGCCTGCCCCGAAGGTGCCGATGTTATGAAAGCCATGCCCCTTGAGCAAAATCACCCGGCGAATAGTCGCAATCCCATTCCCTGAGGCTTATCGTAAAAAACTCCTCAGAATTCCCGACAAGAGGCGAAGCTTGACCCATAGGGAGGTCTGATGAAGCTCTGCAACGCACTGCACGCGGTCGTAGTTTAGAGGTAAAACTCCTTCCTTCCAAGTAGGTGTCCCGGGTTCGATTCCCGGCGACCGCACCAGTCTCTGCCGCCGTTCCCCGTATCGGACGGTTATGCTCCTTAAGTTTCCTATGTATTCGCCCGCCCCCACCCGTTACGACAACCCTACGCTTTACCGCCGCTGCGGCCGGTCCGGCATTAAACTCCCCCTGATATCGCTCGGGCTCTGGCATAATTTTGGAGGCGTCGATGTTTACGAAAACGGCCGCGCCATCGTGCGTCGCGCCTTCGATCTTGGCATCACCCATTTCGATCTCGCCAACAACTACGGACCGCCCCCCGGCTCCGCCGAGGAGAATTTCGGCAAGATACTGCACGCCGATCTCGCCGCCCATCGCGACGAACTGATCATTTCCACCAAAGCCGGTTACCTCATGTGGTCAGGCCCTTACGGCGACTGGGGCTCGCGCAAATACATACTCTCCTCCCTCGACCAATCACTCAAGCGCCTGGGCCTAGACTACGTCGATATTTTCTACCACCATCGTCCGGATCCCGACACTCCGCTCGAAGAGTCCATGGGCGCGCTTGCCCACGCCGTGCGCAGCGGCAAGGCCCTCTATGCGGGCGTTTCCAATTATAAGCCCGAGCAAACCGCCCGCGCCGCGCAGATCCTGCGCGATCTCGGCGTGCCCGCGCTCATCCACCAGCCGGTCTACAACATGTTCAACCGCTGGATCGAACCCGAGCTCCTCGGCGTTCTCGAAAAAGAAGGCATGGGCTGCATCCCCTTCTCTCCGCTGGCCCAGGGACTGCTCACCAATCGTTACCTCAACGGCATTCCCGAGGATGCGCGCGCCGCCAAGTCCCACGGTTTCCTCAAGGCCGATCGCATCACCCCGGAAACACTCGCCAAGGTTAAAAAACTCAACGCCATCGCCCAGGCTCGCGGCCAATCCCTCGCCCAGATGGCTCTCGCATGGACCCTGCGTGATAAACGCGTGACCACCGCACTCATCGGCGCCAGCAAAGTCAGCCAGCTCGAAGACAATCTCGCCGCTCTCAAGACCCTCGACTTCACATCGGACGAACTGGCCGGTATCGACGCGATCCTCGCGTGAACTTGGTCCTCTTCGAACCGAACGAACTGAACGCGCCACTGCTGCGCACCGATGCGCGCGGGCAGCACATTCTCACCGTGCTGCGCCGCCGCGAAGGCGACACTTTTGATGTCGGGCTCGTCAATGGACCCATCGGCAAGGCTACGCTCGCAGCGATCAATCCAGACGCCATCGCACTGACATTCGCTTGGAACACTCCGCTCGCTCCGCTGCATCCGATCACATTGTTGATCGGTCTGCCCCGCCCCCAGACCGCGCGCGATATTTTGCGAGACGCCACCACGCTCGGAGCAACATCCATCCACTTTGTCACCACGGAGCGGACCGACCCCAACTACGCCACCAGCTCACTTTGGACGACGGATGAATGGCGCCGCCACTGTCTCGCGGGGGCCGCCCAAGCCTTCGACACACGCATCCCGGAGATCACTTGGACACGCACCCTCGCAGACAGCATAAATCTGCTACCCACAGACACCGCACGCCTCGCGCTCGACAACTACGAAGCCACACTCGCCATCGGCGATGTCGTTGCTGCATCAAAAACCGCCAAACCCACACCACTCGTGCTCGCGCTCGGCCCCGAGCGCGGCTGGGGCGACAAAGACAGGGGAACCCTAAGAGCCAGCCGCTTTACCCTCGCCCATCTCGGCTCACGTGTTCTGCGCACGGAAACCGCGGCCGTTGCTTCCCTTTCGATTGTCCGCAGCCGGCTCGGCCTGATGTAATTAATCAATAAACACGCGGCCTCCCATGGACTTCTCACTCCGTTTCCTGCGCTTGTGTCTGCTATTCACGCTGGGGGCCATCGCCGCTCGCGCCGGCACCTTCGACTGCGAAATCAAACCCTCGGCCAAAGACAATTTCACCAAGGCCGGTTTCCGTCTCTGGCTCGACGACTCCGGAAAACCCGCGCGCGCAATCCTCTTACTTGCTCCGGGCTGGAATGGCGACGGCCGAGGCATGGCCGGCGATCACGCGTGGCAGGATTTTGCGCACGAACGCCAGCTCGCCATCGTCGCCCTTCAGTTCCAAAGCTCCGACAAAACCACGCCCTACCACATCGTCGAAGCCGGCAGCGGCCAAGCTTTGCTCAAAGCCCTCACCGAGCTGGCCACCGAGAGCAAACACCCGGAAATTGCCAACGCTCCGCTCCTCATGTGGGGGCACTCTGCAGGCGGACAGTTCAACTACGGCTTCGCCTGCTTCCGCCCAAACCGCGTCATCGCCTTCGCCGCGATCAAAGGCGGCTACTACGATTCCAAGTTCAACCCGCTCGTCCGCCAGATCCCCGCAGTATTCATCATCGGCGAAAAAGACGAACGCTACCGCATCGACAATATCACGAAACTCTTCACCGAAAACCGCCGCGCCGGCGCCCTTTGGTGTGTCGCGACCGAACCGGGGCACGGTCACGACGTCGGCAAGTCCAACGATCTCATCCGTCCCTTCCTCTCCGCCGTGCTCACGAAACGGCTGTCCGGATCATCGCTTGTTTCCGCGCCGGCCGACACCGGCTGGTTCGGTGACATCTCCACCCGCACCCTGAAAACATCCGCCGGCTCTCCGCGCGAACACAGCGTCTGGCTTCCCGATGAGCCGACCGCTCAAGCGTGGAAAACCTTCGTCACACCCTGAGCGCCTGCGGCCTGATCACGCACGCTTGAAAAACGCCACGGTCGGTTGACGGACGCCTTTCCCCAAGCGCTTCACGCACACCCAACCTGCCGGCGGCTCAAGAGTCAGTTCGCCTGGCATTTCAAAAACAATAATCGGGTCGTCTTTTGCCGAGAGCACTCCAGCCAGCCGTGTGAAAATCGCCGGCCCCACCTCGGCAATGATTTCGTAAGGAGGGTCAACAAACACCAGATCCGGCGCCTCTCCCGGCGCAGGTGTCCAGGCGAGTGCATCGGCTGTCATCAGTTTCAACGCCTGCTCCGCCCTCCCCGTGCTCTTTATGACCCCCGCCATATTTTGACGGATGCACGCAGCCGCCTTGGCATTTTTTTCCACAAACACACCGCCCTCCGCCCCGCGGCTGAAGGCTTCAAGCCCGTAAGCACCACTGCCCGCAAAGAGATCGGCGAAGCGCGCACCCGCCACACGTGCGGCGAGACTAGAGAACACGGCCTGCCGCATTCCGTCGGTCGCCGGCCTCACCTCGTCGCCCTTCGGCACTTGTAGCGGGACCCCCCGCGCTGCTCCTCCGCTGATTCGCATGAACCGACACAAAATCCCGCGCGCCAGTTGGCAAACGTGAAACCTTCGCACACCGTTCTTCGATCGCCATGCCATCCGCCTCCCTCCATCCCGTTTCCGACCATTGCGACGGCAGGCTCTTTTTTAATCCGCGGAGAAATGTTAACCGCACGTTAACCGAACTCATGCGCTGGAAACTGGGCTCCAAGGCCGCCCGCTGGCCGGCGATCGTGCCCGTGGTTTCCTCCAAGCCGCCCATTCATACCGGCGGCATCACGGCAACGTGGATCAACCATTCAACCTTCCTCCTGCAAACACCGCTGGGGAACATTCTCACGGATCCCGTCTACGGTGAACGCGTAGGCCCCGGCGGCTTGATCGGACCTCGTCGCACTCATGCCCCCGGCATCGCTTTCGCCGACCTGCCCCGCATCGACCTCGTGCTGCTCAGCCATGATCACTACGACCACTGCGATCTGCCGACCCTGGCGCGGCTTTTCAAAATCCACTCACCCGCCGCCATCACGCCACTGGGCAATGGATCTCTCCTGCGGGCAGCCGGCTGGCGCGCGGATAAAATCACCGAGCTCGACTGGTGGCAGTCGCAAGTCCTGACATCCGAACTTCGCATAACCCTCACGCCCAGCCTTCACTGGAGCAACCGTCTGCGCGGACCGCGCAACGGTCGCTTATGGGGAGGTTTTTTTGTGGAAGTGGCCGGCACCACGGCGCATTTCGTCGGCGATACGGGATATGACAAAACGCTCTTCATGGATATCCGCGCCCGCCTCGGTGCGCCTGATCTCGCGATGATTCCCATCGGAGCCTACGAACCGCGCTGGTTTATGTCCGGCCAGCACTGCGACCCAAAGGAGGCCGCGCAAATCCACCTCGATCTTGGAGCTCGCCTAAGCCTGGCGATGCATTGGGGCACTTTTCAACTCACGGACGAAGCCCGCGAAGCACCGCCGAAAGAACTGGCCGCCGCCCTCATCGAAGCAGGCATGGCACCTGATGTCTTTCGCGCACTACCCCCCGGCGAAAGCGCCTACACGACGACCGTCAGCGCAAGCTGACCGGGCTCTCTCGCCTACTGCTTCACCGCCGCATCCCGATACTGGGTATAGGCACTGCGCACGGCGATATAGGGATCAAGGGCGGCCTGTTTCTCCTCGTCGTAAAGTTTGAGCAGATCGGGCAGCGAGTTGACGGTGTCGGTCGTCTGGATGGCCGTGTCCCACCACCAGCGGTGGCCATCAACATACTGGAGTTGATTCCAATGCAGCGGATTCAGGAAATAATCCCCGACCAAGCCCACCGCATCACGTGTGGTGGCCGGCCCCAGCACCGGCAAAACCAAATAAGGGCCCTTGTGAATACCCCACACACCAAACGTCTGCCCCAAATCCTCGTGCGGTAAATTCGCGAGCGACGGCACGTCATCGGAGATCCGGATGAAGCCGCCCAAACCGGCGATCGTGTTCACATAGAATTTCTTGGTCTCAAGCCCGGCGCGCTTGAACTTGAATTGCAGCACGTCGCTCACAAAGCGGATCGGAAAACGCAGATTTGCGAAGAAATTGCTCAACCCATGCCGGGCCGGAGTGGGCATCACCTTGACGTAACCCTTGGAGACCGGGCGAAACACATAATCGTAAACGCCGTTGTTGAACTTGAACATCGCCCGGTTGAAGGGCTCCAGCGGGTCGTAGACTTTCACAACCGCATACTCGTCGTCATCGGCCAATGCCATGGACGCGGCGTCAGGCGGCTGGTTTTGCTGGGCACGCGCAAGTGATGAGAGAAACAGACCCAATGCTATCCAGAGCAAAATTTTGGACGGATGCATTTTCATTTGGCGACGGCAACCTTCGACAGGTTTTCCTGGAGGGCATGGATGATCGCATCGGCGCCTCCCTGCTGAAACAGCGCATCGAACTGGGAGCGATAATTGGCAATCATGCTCACCCCCTCGATAATCACATCATAAATGCTCCACTTTCCTCCAACCAGCTCCATGCGATAGGAGACCGTGTATTTTTTGCCGGCGTAGTCGATCGTGGTGGGGAGTTCGCGCTTGGTCGGAGAAAGCTCTACCGGAGCCGCGTAGGTAATCC
The DNA here is from genome assembly GCA_035493815.1 of Rariglobus sp. Taxonomy (GTDB): domain Bacteria; phylum Verrucomicrobiota; class Verrucomicrobiia; order Opitutales; family Opitutaceae; genus Rariglobus. The sequence goes on along the minus strand of DATJHQ010000032.1, from coordinate 52,287 downwards.
CGGGGCGATCGCCGATCTCAAAACGGTCCGCATAGGTGCGGATCACGAGCTCGGTGAAAAGCGTCGTGGTGCGCTGCTGCTGAGCGGGCGTAAACTGGCGCCAGCCGGGACCGACCGCACGGCGCGTGATCGAATCAAAATTGAAATACTTCTCCAGTAACGGCCGCACCCGGACCGACAGTGGCTGTGCAGCCGTTTTGCCATCATAGGCAATCGCGAGCACTTCATCGACCGCTCCACGGAGCACCTCGCGCGGATCGGTTTGCGCAGAGGCAACTGCGGAAAAAGCCGCGAGACTGATGATAAATGCCAGAAAAAGACGGGCCGGACGCATGGTGATTGATTACTTGCTGTCTTTTTTCTCCACGTTGCCAAATGCAAAACGACTGATAAGTGATTCGATATCAACCGCCGATTCCGTATCCGTGATCGTGCTGCCAGCGGTAAGATTGGTCGAATCCCCCCCCGGCGATAAGCCCACGTATTTATCACCGATCAGCCCGGTGGTCTTGATGGAGGCGATGGTATCGGCGGGCAACTTGACGTTTTTATTGAGCTTCAACTCAACGAGTGCACTGAAATCCGTGGGGTTGAGCGTGATCACGCCCACCCGACCGACCGGCACGCCGGCGATAAGGACATTGCTGCCCGGATTGAGTCCGCCGCTGTTGGTGAAGCGGGCGTGCACGGAGTAGGTCTCGGTCCCCACCAGAGAGCCCGCGCCCACCTTGAGCGCGAGGTAGGCCACCGCGAGCAGACCGGCGAGCACGAACACACCGACAATCAGTTCGAGTTTGGACTGTTTCATAAATCGTTTCTGTTTTGAATGGTTTCACCCCGGCGCAAGGCGGCGATGGTCTCGCGCAGCTCGCCGGAGCTGTCACGGAAGGAGCACACGGTCGGATTGTCCGACGCATTGAAATCGGCCGGCGTTCCTTGAAAACACATGCGGCCGCCGTCCAGCAACGCCACTTGGTCGCTTGCGGCAAGCGCCTCGGGAAGGTCGTGTGTGACGAGCACGGCGGTGAACCCAAACTGGCGCTGGTATTTCACGATCATCTCAAAGACCGCGTTGCGTCGCAGCGGATCCAGACCGGCCGTGGGCTCGTCGAAAAGCACGAGTTCGGGTCGTGTGACGATGGCGCGGGCCAGGGCGAGGCGCTTTTGCATGCCACCGGATAATTGTCCCGGATAACGATCGCTGTGTTTTTCGAGATCGAGCTGACGCAGCGCCTCGAGACAACGCTCGCGAATCTCACGGTTGGGAATCTGCGTCGTCGATTCCAGCGGCAGCGCCACATTCTCCAGCACCGTGAGCGAGTCCAGCAATGCGTTGCTTTGGAAAAGGTAACTGCAACGACGGCGAAACTCCGCCCGACAATCCGCATCGCCGGCATTCAACGGGTGTCCTTCGAAACGAATCTCCCCTGCATCCGGCCTCACGATGCCGGCGAGGCATTTAAGAAATACGGATTTACCCGTGCCGCTCTTGCCCAGCACCGTGACCACACTGCCACGCGGCACGGCCAGATCCACACCGGACAACACGACATTATCGCCGAAGCGTTTGGCAACGCCGCGGACATCGAGAAAGAGATCGGTGGTTGTCTCGGTGGTCATGGCTCAGACGAGAAAGGAGGTGATGACGTAATCGGCCGCGAGCACAACGATGCTTGAAATGACGACCGCCCGCGTCGTGGATGCGCTCACCGCGCGCGCACCAGAGGCGGATTTGCGCCGGTGCGCATTGAAGCCGTTATACGCGCAGATGGCTATGGTCAGAAAACCGAAAACCGCCGCCTTGATGAGGCATTCGCGCACATCACGCGGATGCACCGCGTGAAAAACCGCCGACCAATAAACGCCTGGCTGGAGCGCCAGCACCACGGTGCCGGACAGGTAACCGCCAAAAAGCCCGATGAGACTGAAAAATGTAGTCTGGATCGGAAATACCAGCACGGCAGCGATCAAGCGGGGGGAAATCAAGTAGGCGTGAACATCGGCCCCCATTGTCTCCAAGGCGTCTATCTGCTCGCTGTTGCGCTGGATGCCGAGCTCGGCCGCAAGAGCCGATCCAGCCTGTCCCACAAGCATCAGGGCGGCAAGCACAGGCGCCAGTTCGCGGATCAGAGTCAGTGAAACGAGTGTGCCGAGCAGTCCGGCAGAACCGAACTTGTTCAACACGTAGTAACCTTGCAGCCCGAGCACCAAACCCGTGAAAAGCCCCACGATCACAATGACCGGCACACATCGCACACCTTGCTCGTAAATCGATCGGACCACACGCCGGCCAAGCTTGCGCGAACCCACCGCCGCACTGAACGACCGGCCGGTAAACACGCCGAAGTCGCCGAGTTCACGGACAATAGCGAGGGTGTAGTGGCCGAGGAAACGCAACATACAATAAAAGCCGACCGTATCCTACGCATGGCGGACACGCAAGGATACGAATAACAAACTCTTTACCTATGAGTTAAGGTTAAAAACAGGTCAGTTAAAACGGCCGGCTTGAAGACCAAAGTAACGCTCGGCGTTCCGATAGCAGATATCCCCTATCAACCCGCCCAGCGCGGCCTCATCAGCCGGGACGAGCCCCGCCTCGACGTCGGCACCGATCAAATTGCAGAGGATGCGACGGAAATACTCATGCCGCGGATAACTCAGGAAACTGCGTGAATCCGTCAGCATGCCAACAAATTTGGAGAGCAATCCGAGTTGTGAAAGCGCGTTGAGCTGCATCTCCATGCCTTCCTTTTGATCAAGAAACCACCAGCCGCTGCCGAACTGGATTTTGCCCGGGGTGACGCCGTCCTGAAAGTTGCCGGCCATCGTCGCAAAAACATAGTTATCGGCCGGATTGAGATTGTAGAGCACGACCTTCGGAAGCTGGTTGTCGCAATCGAGCGCGTCGAGGTAGCGCGAAAGCGCGCGGGCCTGCGAGAAGTCGCCGATCGAGTCCACACCGGCGTCTGCACCAATGCGTTTGAGCAGCCGGCTGTTGTTGTTGCGCAGCGCACCGAGGTGCAGCTGCTTCGTCCAACCGCGCTTCGCGTCGAGCTGACCAAGATAAATCATGACGAACCAGATCCACTTTGCGGTCTGCCCCGGCGTGGCCGAGCGACCGGCGCGCACGGCGCTGAAAATCGCCTCGGCCTCGACGCGTGAGCAGTCGGTCTCGGGCAGATTCTCGAGGCCATGATCGGAGAGACGCCCGCCAATCGAGTGAAAAAACGCGTGCCGTTTGTCGAGGGCGTCGAGGAGCCCGGCGAGCGTGTTGATCTCAACATCAGCGCGAGCCGCAAGCGCATCCGCCCATGAGTTGAAAACTCCCGGCGATGACACCGCCATGAGCTTGTCGGCGCGGAAGGTCGGATAAACACGCGTCTTCAAACCTGATCGCGCGATAGCCACATGATGCTCCAGTGAATCGGCCGGATCGTCGGTCGTGCACACGACAGCGACCTTGTTCGCGGTCAGCATGCCATGCGTCGAAAGGGCGGGCGTGGCGAGGACGGCATTGGCCAGTTCCCAGATTTTAGGGGCGTTGGCTTCGTTGATCGGAAGATCGATGCCGAAATAACGCCGCAACTCCAAATGCGACCAATGGTGCAGAGGATTGCGCACAAGCGAAGGCACTACACGGCAGTAGACCAAAAACTTATCGTAGTCGGATGTGTTCGCACCGGTGATAAAATCCTCATCGACGCCGGCGGTGCGGAGTGCGCGCCACTTGTAGTGATCCCCGGCCAGCCAGACCTGTGTGAGATTTTCGAACCGGCGATCCGCCGCGATCTGGTCGGGCGGCAGGTGGCAATGGTAGTCGTAGATCGGCTGCGGCTTCGCGTATTGGTGGTAAAGCAGGCGCGCCCACGCGCTGTTCAAAAGAAAATCGTCGTGCAAAAAAGAGGCGGCGGAGGGCATGAGGAAACAGGAACTTAAAAAGGCGCTTCCCAAAAAGGAAAGCGCCTTTGCATCAAACAGTCACGGAGGAGACGCCTAGTCAGACTTTCGGGCCGCCCTGCGAGAGGCTGCGCGCGCGGAGACGGAGACCGTTCAGGCGGATAAAGCCCGTGGCATCGCTCTGGTTATACCAGCTCTTCACGCCCTCCATGGAGGCGATCTTATCGTCGTAGAGGGAATACTTCGATTTGCGCCCCACGGTGATGATATTGCCCTTGTAGAGCTTCAACCGCACGGTGCCGGTGACGTATTTCTGGGTTTCATCAACGAGGGCCTGCAGGGCCTCACGCTCGGGGGCGAACCAGAAGCCGTTGTAGACGAGCTCGGCGTATTTCGGAATGAGGCTGTCGCGCAAATGCTCAACCTCGCGGTCGAGCGTGAGGCTCTCGATCTGTTTGTGCGCCTGCATCAAAATGGTGCCGCCCGGAGTCTCGTAGACACCGCGGCTCTTCATGCCGACAAAACGGTTCTCGACGAGGTCGACGCGGCCAATGCCGTGCTTGCCGCCGAGCTTGTTGAGGGTCTTGAGGACCTGGCCGGGCGTGAGCTTCTTTCCGTTCACCGCAACGGCGTTGCCCTTAACGAAGTCGATCTCGACGTATTCAGCCTTGTTCGGAGCATCTTCCGGCGAAACGGAAAGTTTGAACATCGCCTTGTTGGCTTTGGTCGTCGGATCAAACCACGGATCCTCAAGAATGCCGGCTTCGTAGGAAATATGGAGAAGGTTGCGATCCATCGAATAAGGCTTCTTGAGTGAAGCCTCGACGGGGATCTTATGCTTGGCGCAGTAGGCGATCATCTCGGCACGGCCAGGGAACAGCTCGCGGTATTCCTCCATTTTCCAAGGAGCGATGATGGCGAGGTGGGGGGCGAGCGCCATGTAGGTGAGCTCGAAGCGGCATTGGTCGTTGCCCTTGCCGGTGGCACCATGGGCGACGGTGTCGGCCTTTTCTTTTTTGGCGATATCCACCTGCGCCTTGGCGATCAACGGACGGGCGATGGAAGTGCCAAGGTAATATTGGCCTTCGTAGACCGCATTGGCGCGGATCATCGGATAAATGTAATTCTTCGCAAACTCCTCGACGAGATCGAGGGTGTAGTGCTTGGAGGCACCGGTAGCCTTGGCCTTTTTTTCAAGGCCGTTGAGCTCTTCTTCCTGACCAACGTCGGCGGCAAAGGTGATGATCTCAGCGTCGTATTTTTCCTTGAGCCATTTGACGATGACGGAGGTGTCGAGACCACCCGAGTATGCGAGGACGATTTTCATAGGAGATGAATGGATTGAAAGTGTAGGCGAAGAAAAGTTCAGGCGCGGGGCTGCTGCGCGAGCACGGCCATGATGGCCTTTTGCACATGGAGACGGTTTTCGGCCTGATCGAAGATAATCGAACGAGGATTATCGAGAACCTCCTGGCTGACTTCCTCGCCAGGATGGGCGGGCAGACAGTGCATGAACCACGCGTCGGGCTTCGCCGCGGCGAACAGTTTTCCTGTAACGGCGTAAGGAGACATCTGGGCGATGCGCTGCTTGGTCTCCTCTTCTTTGCCCATGCTCACCCATACGTCGGTATAAACGACATCGGCGTCCTTGACCGCTTCCATCGGGTCGGTGGTGAAGTGGTAATCCTTGGCAAATCCTTCCTGCTTGAGAAGCGCATCGATATCCGCCGAGGGCTCGAACCCTTTCGGTCCCGAGAGCGAAATCTTCATGCCGAAGAGCGCCGCGCCGAGAATCCACGAGTTGGCCATGTTGCAGGCGGTGTCGCCAAGGAAAGCGATCTTGCGGCCCTTCAGCGAAGCAAGCAGGTCGCCGCCTTTCGGAGCCCAGCGCTCGGCCATCGTGAAGGCGTCCGTGTATATCTGGCAGGGATGCAAAAAATCGGTCAGCGCATTGATCACCGGAACCGTGCCCGATGCAGCCAGCCGCTCAACCTCGCTGTGATCGTAGGTGCGGACGATGAGACCATGCACAAAACGCGAGAGAACCTTGGCGGTATCCTCGACCGATTCCCCGCGGCCGAGCTGGATGTCGTTTTTATTGAGGAAAAGCGGATTGCCGCCGAGCTCGTGGACGCCGACCTCGAACGAGACACGCGTGCGGGTGCTGGACTTGGAAAAAATAAGCGCCCACGTCTGATGCTGAAGCACGGGAGGCGTATGCCGGCCGCGCTTCTGCTTGAGATCGCGGGCCAACGCGAACACTTCGGCCACTTCATGTGGCTTGAAGTCCGTCTCTTTGAGGAAGTGCTTCATGGAAAATGAAGCGTCTATGCGTAGGTGATCCGTCGCCCTCCTACGAGAGCAAAATACGTCCGCGCAAGTTACGCTTTTGCGACCAGCACGGAGCGGATGATTTCGACCGATCGCGACAACTCATCGGGAGTCGCCGTAAGCGGCGGGAGCAGACGAATCACGTTACCGCCGGCGGACGGCACCAACAATCCCGCCTCGCGCAAGGCCGCAACGACAGGAGCCGGATCGCCGGCAAGTTGCAGTCCCACCATATAGCCGCGCCCGCGCACCGCGAGCACCTGCGCGGGAAAATCCTTGGTCAGCTGTGTAAGGGCAGCGATCCACGGCACGCTGTTCAACGTGACCTTTTCCATGAGGCGCTCTTTTTCAAGAACGTCGAGAACCGCAAGCGCAGCCGCACACGCGAGCGGCGTTCCCCCAAATGTGGTCCCATGCATGCCCGGCTGGAAAAGATCCGCGGCTTTTTCGCCGATCCAAATCGCCCCGATGGGAAACCCGCCTCCGAGGCCCTTGGCCATGCCGATGGCATCTGCACGCACGCCTGCATGCTCGTAGGCGAAAAATTTGCCCGTGCGGCCGACACCGCACTGCACTTCGTCGAGCATGAGCAGAAGGTTGTGCCGGTTGCACAGCTCACGCAGACCGAGAAGAAATTCCGGCGTCGCAGGATTCACCCCGCCCTCTCCCTGAATCGTCTCAACGAAAATCGCCGCCGTCGTGTCGTCGATCAATGCCTCGAAAGAGGCAAGGTTGTTGAGTTCCCCGAATGCAAAGCCCGGCACAAGCGGACGGAAGCCCTTTTGGATTTTTTCCTGCGGCGTCGCGCTCATGCCGCCGAAAGTGCGTCCGTGAAACGCGTTCTTCGCGCAGATAACTTTATAGATTTTTCCTTCTTCGCCGCCGGCTTTCTTCATGCCGTGGAGCCGCGCGAGCTTGAGCAGACCCTCGTTGGCCTCGGCCCCGCTGTTGCAAAAAAACACCCGGCCCGGCCCCGCATAGCCGACGAGACGGCGAGCGAGCTCAGCCTGGTTGGGATTCCGGAAAAGGTTGCTCGTGTGAATGAGTTCGCCCGCCTGCCTCTGGACGGCGGCGACCCAGTGCGGGTGGCAGTGACCAAGCGCACTCACCGCGATACCCGAGGTAAAATCGAGATACTGGCGGCCGGTATCATCCCAAACCAACGCACCGCGACCCCTTACCAGCGTAAGGGAGGGACGGCCGTAGTTTTTCAACACATGCGCGTCGTAAAGATCGGCCGTGCTCGTGCGGGTCATTTCGTGAAGGCTCATTTCAGGCGCGGTTCAACCGTGCACGATTTCCGTGCCGATGCCCTTGTCGGTGAAAATTTCCATCAACAACGAATGCGGCAGCCGCCCGTCGATGAAATGCACGCGCTGCACGCCTTCTTGAAGCGCGCGAACGGCGCTCATGACTTTCGGCCGCATCCCCTTGTCGATGATGCCCTTTTTCTTCAAGTCATCGACTTGGGAAATCTTGAGCGTGGAGATAAGCGACCCGGCATCGGCCGGATTGGAAAGCAATCCGGGAACATCGCTCATATAAACAAGACGGCGGGCGCGCAGTGCACTGGCCACGCGACCGGCGACGAGGTCGGCGTTGACGTTGTAAGGCTTGCCGTCGAGCCCCTCTGCCACCGGCGAGATCACAGGGATGTTTCCATCTGAAATTTCTTTTTTGATGAGCTTCACCTTCACCTCGGTGACTTCACCCACGTAACCGAGATCGACCGGCGCGCCGTTGTCGTCAACCAACAGCTTTTCGCAAACGAGCACACTGTCGCCCGCGAGTCCTTTCGGTTTGCCCTTGGCGAGGGAGACGGCGTCACACACGTCCTTGTTCACGATCTCGTCGAGCGTCTTCTTGACGATATTAACGGTGGCTTCGTCGGTAATGCGCATGCCGTTCGGCGCGAATTGCGATTTCAGGCCCGACTGTTCCATGGCCTTGGTGATCGCCTTGCCGCCGCCATGAACCACGACGACGTTGATCCCCACGGCAGCCAGGAACGCGATATCGTAGGCGACGCGGTTGCGCACCGCCGGATCGGGATCATCCATGAAGCTTCCGCCGTATTTCACGACGAAGGTGGAACCGCGAAAATCTTGAATGTAAGGCAGGGCTTCGAGCAGCACCTTGGCCTTGGTGGTGATTTCTGTGACGTTCACTAGGCGATATTGGGTAACAAGGGGTAAATCACGCAACCGCGGCATTTCCATCTTATTTCACGTTCCGGCCACGAATTCGCTCAACCGTCACGCGTCGCCCGAAGAATCGGCTTCACTCCGCGCGGCACTCCTTCACTTGTGAATCCGTGCCCAGCACCGCCCTTACGTTTTCCTCCCGCGCGGAACACCGCGCATGGCTCGCCTCTCAGGCCGCGCTGCCGCGCGGCTTTCGCGTCGGCACGACGCGCTTCGACTTCATGCCCAAGGAGGCGCCCAAGCCCGCGAAGATGACGCTCACCCTCATCGCGCTGGATAAGCCGACGGGCGACTTCGCCGCGATGTTCACAAACAACGCCTTTCCCGGCGCCCCTGTGATCGTCGGTCGTAAACGCCTGAACGAGGCGGTTCTCGGCGCGATCATCGTTAACAACAAAATCTCCAACGTCTGCGCGCCCGGCGGCGTCGAAGCCTCCGAAAAAATCTGCGCCGAAACCGCCCGCCTGCTGGGCTTGCCCGTGACCGCTGTGCTACCGAGCTCGACCGGCGTGATCGGCTGGGGTCTGCCGGTGGATGCGATGCTCACCCACCTGCCACAGGTGACCACCGCACTCACCGTCGGCTCCGTGCTTCCCGCCGCCGAGGGGATCGTAACAACTGATCTTTATCCAAAAGTGCGCAGTGCGACCGTGGGCGCGGGTCGGATCGTGGGCATCGCCAAGGGTGCCGGCATGATCGAACCGAATATGGCCACGATGTTGGTTTATATTTTGACGGATCTCGTTGTTCCTCGTGACGAGCTGCGCGCGATCCTCAAACGCGCCGTCGATACGAGCTTCAACCGGATCAGCGTGGACAGCGATACGAGCACCTCGGACACCGTCGCGCTCGTATCATCAAGCCAGGTCGACTGTCCCGACCTCGGCGCGTTTGAACAAGCGCTCGCCCAAGTGTGCCGCGATCTTGCCGAAGATGTCGTGCGCAACGGCGAAGGCGTGCGCCACGTGATCCGCGTGCAGGCGAAAAACGCAGCGAGTGCAGGCCTGGCCTGTGCACTCGGCAAGGCGATCGTCAACGCGCCACTATTCAAATGCGCTGTCGCAGGTAACGACCCGAATGTCGGCCGTCTCGTTCAGGCTATCGGCAAGCATGTGGGCGCACACGCACCGGGCACCGACTTGTCAAAACTCCGCGCAAGCATCGGCGGCATCGAGATTTTCGCCAACGGGGCATTCCAGCTGAATCCCGAAAAAGAAACCGCACTCGTCGCCCACCTGAAAGGCGCGGAACTCTATACGAGCCAGCCCACCGCCGATGGCGTCTTCGCCGCGCCGGTGGATTATCCGCCGCACGAACGTTGCGTGGAAATCGAAGTAGTCCTCGGCAGCGGCTCGGCGGAAGCGATCATCTTCGGCGGCGATCTCACCCACGAATACGTGAGCGAGAATGCGGATTATCGGAGCTGAAAATTCAACCGAGCGTTTTTCAGGCCACAAAAAAGCCGCCCTTTTGGAGGGCGGCTTTTTGATGAAAACGTTCCGAACAGCTTAGCGCTTCGAGAACTGGAAGCGCTTGCGGGCGCCGGGCTGACCGGGCTTCTTGCGCTCTTTTTCACGAGGATCGCGCATCAGATGGCCGGCCTTCTTGAGGGCGGCGCGAAGCTCGGGATTGAGCTTCTGAAGGGCGCGGGCGATGCCGTGGGCGGTTGCACCGGCCTGGCCGGAAACACCGCCGCCGGACACGTTGACTTCAACGTCAACCTTGTCGCGGAGCTCAACGGTGAGAAGAGGACGGAAAGCCTGCTTGGCAAAATTCTCGTGGGAGAAATAGCTCTCGAAGTCGCTGCCATTGGCAACGAGCTTGCCGCTGCCTTCGGAAAGGCGAACGCGGGCGGTGGAGGACTTGCGGCGACCGGTGCCGAGGAAAATGACTTTTTCGACGCTCATGGTGATCAGACGGTGGTCTTGACGGGATTCTGGGCCTCGTGGGTGTGGGTCGGGCCGGCGAACACGCGGAGCTTCGTCAACATCTGACGGGCGATGCGGTTCTTGGGCAGCATGCCTTTGACGGCGTGCTCGATGATGAACGCGGGGTTCTTCTCGCGCATCTGCTGCATCGTCTTGTAGCTCTCGCCACCGACGAAGCCGGAGAAGAACATGAACTTGTTCTGCTCTTCTTTTTTGCCGGTGAGGACGACCTTCTCGGCATTGATGACGACAACGAAGTCGCCGGTATCGACGCTCGGGGTGTAGGAAGCTTTATGGCGACCGCGGATCAGATTGGCTGCTTTGACAGCGAGACGGCCAAGGACCACGCCTTCGGCATCGATAAGATGCCACTTGGCTTGCACGGTCTCTTTTTTGGCGAGGAACGTTTTCATGGGAAAAGGGGTCGAATTGCTAGGGTTTGACCGGTGGCTGTCAACCCCTGTTTTGTTTTGTGAATAAAAAACCCGTCCCCGCTGTGACAGCGGAGACGGGCTCGAAGGTTTTAATGCAGATTTGTCTGACTCAGCTTAGAAGCCGAGGGTCAGGCCAACCGTGTAGTAAAGCTTGTAGCTCTCGCCGTAGCCCGTGAGGTCTTCGTCGTTGCCGGCATACTGCAGGCCGCCGGTAAGGGTGGCGTTAGGAGCAAGCTTGTAAGGAACGGTCACGCCGGCGCCCCAGTAGGAGCTGGCGGGATGGTTGCTGCCGTAGGAACCGGTGTTGGCGGCGTAACCATAGGTCACAGCGAAGTCCAACGAAGTGCCGATCTGCTTGATCGGGAGGCTGTAACCAACAGAACCTTGGAGGGTGTAGGTATCGAGCTTCCAATCGTAGTAAGCATAGACGGAAGGCGTGAAGCCGGAGAAGTTACCACCGGTCAAACCGATGTAGCTCTCGTAGGTGGACAGACCCTTCTTACCGCCAAGAGTCGTGCTCTCGGGGTAGTTGTAGGAGGTCAGACCGGTGTCGATCTTCCAGTCATTCTGGAGGGGGAAACCGTAGCCGATGTAGAGGTCGACTTCGTTGTTTTCGGAGCTGCGGAGGGGCTGGTTGGTCCAGACGCCGCCGTAGATTTCCTTGTAGCCCACTTCAGCCGAAGCCTGGAAGGCAGCATTGCTGTTCTTCTGGCCGCGGAACACGTATTCGCTGGCATACGTGAAGTCGGTAGTAACGGTGTAAGCAGGCGTCGAAGCGGCGACGGTGGCGTCAGCAGCATGAGCCGAGAAACCCGCCGAGAGAACGGCGAGGGTGATGGCGATCTTTTTCATGGTAGTTCTTGTAGTTCTGTAGTTCCTAACGTTTGCCGAACAGGTTCGGCGGTGTGGTATGCAAAGAATTGCTAGGTAGAGTTCAAGTCTTTACTCAAATGTAACCTGGCAACTTCCCGAACATACCGAGCATCCTGTCATTTAAAACTCAGTGGTGTTCCCTCAAAAACCATCCCAGTCTTCACCGATATGAAAAAAGGTCTGTTCTGTGCGGGAATATCCGGCCTTACCGGTGTTATATTAGGTGCTTTTGGCGCACATGTCCTTAAGGAAACCTTGGTCGGAAAAGGCACCGTCATCATATGGGAAACGGCTGTTTTATATCAACTTATCCACTCTGTGGCAATTCTTTGGGCCAATATTCCCCTTCTTGCGTCATCCCCCGCTGCAACCAAATGGGCCGCCCGCGCCAGCACGGCTTGGCTGATTGGTGTCAGCCTGTTTTCCGGTTCACTCTACCTTCTGGCTTTGGGTGGCCCCAAATGGCTCGGTCCGGTCACTCCAGCGGGTGGAATATTTTTATTGGCCGGATGGATCTGTGTTTTAATTTTTGCGCTCAAATCACTGTCGGATAATAAGATATAAACAGACTTCATGGATATACCCAGCGATTTACGTCTGGTTCTTGATGCCGTGCGACGCATAGGCAGGCCACGGCTTGCCGGAGGGTGCGTCCGTGACAGTCTGATGGGGCGCACCCCTAAAGATTTCGATATTGAGGTGCAGAACGTTGATTTTGAGCAATTAAGAAACATTTTAGCTCCTTTCGGCGCAACTGATGTAGTCGGCCAAAGCTTCGGCGTGATCAAACTGCGCCTCGGCTCCATCGAATACGATTTCAGCCTGCCCCGTCGTGAATCCAAGGTCGGCGCCGGCCATCGTGGCTTCAAAATCGCCCCCGATCCCCACTTAAGCGACACGGAAGCTGCCGCCCGACGAGATTTTACGATCAATGCCATCACTTATGATCCGTTTACCGGCGAGTTTTTTGATCCGCACGGCGGCCAACGCGACCTGTCGGTCCGTGTCCTCAGGCATACCAGCCCTGCCTTCATCGAAGACCCGTTGCGCGTGTTGCGGGCGTTTCAATTTGCCGCGCGCTTCGACTTCACCCTCGCCCCCGAAACCGTCGCGCTCTGCCGCAGCATGGCCGGCACTTTCTCCGAACTGCCCGTAGAACGCATCTGGGGTGAATGGGATAAATGGGCGACTCAAGCCACCAAGCCTTCCCAGGGCCTCGCCGTGCTCGCGGAAACCGGCTGGCTCGTGCATTTCCCCGAACTCGCCTCCCTGCACGGCACGCCTCAAGACCCGGAATGGCACCCCGAAGGCGATGTCTTTGCCCACACCGCCCACTGCTGCGATGCACTCGTCCAACTGCCTGTCTGGCAAAAAGCCGACGCCCATCGACGGCGCACCCTGCTGTTTGCCGTGCTGGCCCATGATTTCGGCAAACCAGCCACCACCCATCAGGCCGAAAAACACGGCCGGCTCCGTTGGATAAGTCCCGGCCACGAATCCGCCGGCGGACCGCTCGCCGAAACCTTTCTCCAACGCATCGGCGCGCCGCATGCCCTCATCGAGACCGTGCGTCCGCTGGTCGTCCTCCATATGGTCCATCACAGCGGAAACGGCGAATTCGGGGATTCCATGGTTCGCCGCCTCGCACGCAAGCTGCACCCATCCACCATCGACGACCTCTGCACCGTCATGATGGCCGACAATCTCGGTCGCCCGCCGCTTCATTCGCCCGACACCCTTGCGTTGATCGAAAAACTTCGCGCCCGGTCTCATTCGCTCGACCTGCAAACCGGCGCCCCTCGTCCAATCTTGCTCGGACGCCACCTGATCGCCGCAGGACTCACCGCCGGTCCGACCTTCAAACCCGTCCTCGACGCCGCTTTTGAAGCCCAGCTCGACGGCGCCTTCCTTGATGAATCAACCGCCCTCATCTGGTTGAGAAATTATTTGAAGGCTCACAACCTGACAAAACAGTGACAAAACCTCCGCCCTGTTGTCAGCATCATCACTCAATCCTCGTCCATCCATGTCCAACCAACTCGATCAGCTGAAACAACTCACCGTCGTGGTCGCCGATACCGGCGACTTCGCCAGCATGAAGGAATTCGCGCCCCGCGACGCGACTACCAACCCCTCCCTCATCCTGAAGGCCGCCGCCATGCCGGCTTATGCCCCTCTCGTGGATCAAGCCATCAAGGACACCGGCCCCTCCGCCAGCCTGCCCGACGTGATCGACCGCCTGCTCGTGAATTTCGGCCTCGAAATCCTCAAGATCGTCCCCGGCCGCGTCTCCACCGAAGTAGACGCACGTCTCTCCTTCGACACCACCGGCACCGTCGCCAAGGCCCGCGAAATCATCGCCCTCTACGAAAAGGCCGGCATCGACCGTAAACGCATCCTCATCAAGATCGCCTCCACGTGGGAAGGCATCAAAGCCGCCGAGATCCTCGAAAAGGAAGGCATCCACTGCAATCTCACCCTCCTCTTCTCGTTTGCCCAAGCCGTCGCCTGCGCCGAAGCCGGCATCACCCTCATCTCCCCTTTCGTCGGCCGCATCCTCGACTGGCACAAGGCCAAGAAACCTGATGCCAACTTCGCCGGCGCCGCCGACCCCGGCGTGATCTCCGTCACCCACATCTACACCTACTACAAGAAATTCGGCTACAAGACCGAGGTCATGGGCGCCTCCTTCCGCAACACCGGTGAAATCACCGAGCTCGCCGGCTGCGACCTGCTCACCATCGCCCCCACCCTCCTCGCCGAACTCAAGGCCACCACCACCCCGCTCGTGCGCAAGCTCGATCCGGCCAAGGCCTTCTCCGCCGATCTCAAGAAGACCATCTTCGACGAAAAAGCATTCCGCTTCGCCCTCAACGACGACGCGATGGCCACCGAAAAGACCGCCGAAGGCATCCGCCTCTTCTCGGCCGACATTGTGAAACTCGAACAACTCATCGCCCAAAAGCGCGGCTGAGCGTCGACTTCTATCGCTTGCTCCATCAAAGCCCGGCCCCAATTTTGGGCGCCGGGCTTTTTTGCGCCTTCTGCCTCACACGATTTATCCCCACACTGCGAACTCAGCATGAAAATCCTCCTGCGCCTATTCCCCCTGTTAGGACTCTTCTTGCTACCGCTGATGGCCGCCAGCACCGACACCTCGGCCGCCACCATCGAAATCGAACACCTCCTCTCTTACGTCAAAACCATCGACGGCGCCGTCTTCATCCGCAACGGCAGCGAACACACGGCCATCGCCGCCGAAGCCCATTTGCGCATGAAGTGGGAAAAACAACGCTCTAAAATCTCCAGTGCCGAGAAATTTATCGAGCTCTGCGCCACACAATCCAGCATCAGCGGCACGCCTTACCAGATTCGCCTGAAGGACGGCCAAGTCCAGCCGGCGGCCACGCTCCTTATCGCCGAGCTCACCCGCTTCCGCTCCGCCGTAAAAACGCCGGCCGCTTCACCCTGAGCCATACCATTCCGATGATCCGTGCCTTCCAATGGGACCTCGCCCGCCAGGTCGAGCGCCTCGACTTCCTTCTCGCGCAGCTACCCCGCTACGCCAACTGGGGCTATCAGGAACTTTGCCTCCATCTGGAGGACGCCGTCGCCTACCCCAGTCTTCCTGGAGTCGCCCGCTCCGATGCCTACTCGACCCGAGACTTCGAGAAACTCGTCAACGCCGCCACCCGCGCCGGCATCAAAGTCGTCCCCATCGTCAATCTCCTCGGCCACACCCAATACCTCGTCAAAACCCCCGAGCTGCGCGCCCTCAACGAACTCCGCGCACCCGACGGCACCCCGCTCGCCCGCGGCCAGATCTGTCCGCTGCATCCGCGCACCCTCGAAATCGCCGACAAGCTGCTGGGCGACATGGCACCCTTCTGCACCGCCGGCAAAGTCCATGTCGGCCTCGACGAATCATTTCACCTCGGCAAACACCCGCTCTCCCGCGCCGAGATCGCGCGCATCGGCCTCGCCGCGCATTTCGCCGGCTACATTGATCGCCTGCACACGCTCATCCAACCGCGCGGCCTGCGCATGGGCATCTGGGCCGACATGCTCGCCTTCATCCCCGAAGCCATTCCGCAGCTCCCGCGCGGCCTCGTCGCCTACGACTGGTATTATTATCCATTCGCCCGTCACCCGCGCGTCGAGTTGTTCAACTTCGCCGAATGCGACCTCGCGCCCGCCTTCGCGACCCAAGGCATCGCCTACTGGGGTTGTCCGATGAACGGCAGCTTCCGCTACGAGCCGCTCCCCGTTTTCGCCGACCGCCTCGCCAATCTCCGCTCCTGGTGGAAACGCTGTCGCCAGACCGGCGCGGAAGGCTTTCTCGTCACCAGCTGGGAGCCCAACCGCCTCGCCCTCGAAATGACCACCGTCGTCGATGCCGCCGCCGCAAGTCTTTGGCTCGATCCGCAGACAGACGACAACGTCGGCATGCTCACCAAAGGCTTTGAACGCGTCTTCGGCAAAAGCGGCTCTCGCGAAGCCGCCCGCGCCGCACTCCGCTGCGATGAACACGCCTTCGCCGGCTACGCCAAATGGGAACTCAACGACCGCTGGGACGCCGCCGGCGGTCCCGAAGGCCCAGCCCGTGCCGCGCGTGGCGCCCGTTTTTTCAACCGGCTCTCCCTTCAGAAAAAAATCCCCGCGCCTCTTGCCGCCAGCGCCGCCTTCAACGCCTACCTTTCCGCCCGCGAAGCCTTCCTGCGCACCGCCACCCGCGCCGTTCGCCGACTCCGCCACGCCCACACTGTCGCCTCGAAAAACAAAATCGCCGATGCAGTCGCCCAAGCCCGCGAAGACGCAGCCCGTTTCTCCAATCAGCTGACAACCGCGCGCGCCGCCGCGCACGTGATGTGGCGGCGCACACGCGATCCCAAGGTCGTCTCACCCAACGAACTCATCCTTCAGCGCGACACCGAACGTCTGCGCGACTGGCGACGCTGGCTCGCCGCCGTCGCCAAAAAACCCGCACATGCCTTCACCGCCTCGCCCGTGCACGGCCGTTGGCAACTCACCTTCATCGTCCACAACTTCGCGCCGGCCCTCCAAAAAATCCTCGTCGAACAACAGTCCGCCGACGGCGCATGGGCGACACTCGCGGAGCGTTTCACCATCGAATTCCGCGCCCAGGCCGCGCGCCCGCACGCGGCCAATATCCGCCGCGAGTTTTCCGTTTCCGTGGACGACGTCCGGCGGCCACTTCGCATCGCGCTGCGCGGCGTGGGGGAAACCGCCGTGAGCCACATCACCCTGACCGATGGCGTGAAGACCCTTCAGCCGAGGGACCTCGCCCCGCGCACACGCCACCGGCTCGGTGCACCCGCACCCGCCCAAGGATTGCCCGACCTGCATCTTGATCGGAATCGCGACGAGCTTCCTCTCCATTTTGTCTGAGCGACAACCGTATCAGCGGTCGTCGTCCAGCAGCGATTGCAACGCCTCGTCATTTTTAACGAGAACGGCGATTTTATGCCGCACCTCTTGCAAGGCCCAAGGATCAAACTTGGGCCCGCCCCGCCGGCTCTCGATTTCGTCACGACGATCGATCAAATCCATCAGCCGCATGCTTCCATCCTCATGATTCGGCAGCGGATCGGGCCGCGTGTAAGCCTCGTTAAGACCATCCACACACATCTGCCACTGGCCGCTGCGCTTGAGGTTCAACCGGATGACGGCCATCAATGCAAAGCACAACGCCCCCGGCACGACAAACCACCAGTCCTGCTCCGCCAACGCCGCCGCGAAAAAGCCAAGGCAGCCGATCAACGCAAAAAATTGAATGACAAAAAGCGCCCGTGCTTTGATGACCGCCGGCGGATTGAACGGCGAATCAGAGGAACGGGAATCGTTCGCTTTCATGACGAAATCCTAACCCGAAATGTATCCGGCGCAACCATGCGCAAGACACAGACCCGTCTTTTCCCGATCAGTAACCCCGCCTCCGATTTTACAGCCGGTTTTTTAATTCCCGTGCCGCTTCAAGGGCCGCATCGGCCGTCACCGCCGTCACGGTGAAATGTCCCATTTTCCGTCCGATCCGCGGCTCGCGCTTGCCATAAAGATGCAGCTTGGCCCGGGGATTGGTCAGGACAGCCCGCCAATCCGGTTCCCCGGTAATCGTGCCGCCCTGCCATTTCCAAGCATCGCCGAGGATGTTGACCATCACCACCGGCGCCACGACCGAGACGTCGCCCAACGGCAGGCCGCACACGGCGCGCACATGCTGTTCAAACTGCGAGGTCACACAGGCATCGAGCGACCAGTGGCCGCTGTTGTGCGGACGCGGGGCGAGCTCGTTGACGAGGATTTCGCCGCGATCAGTGAGAAACAGCTCGATGGCCAGCAGGCCGACAACGTCGAGTTTTTCGACTATGGCGAGGGCGAGCTTTTCCGCCTCGGTGCGGATCGCGTCGGATACGCGCGCGGGCACGATGGAAAAATCGAGGATGTGCTTCGTGTGGATGTTTTCCGCGACTGGAAACACCTTCACCTCTCCCGTGCTGCTTCGCGCCACGAGGACGGACAGCTCGCACTTAAAATCGATGAACTTCTCGATGACGCAGCGTTGCTTCGTGAACGAGGCGACCGCCTTGGCGAGAGAAGCATCGTCGGAAACCTTGATCTGGCCTTTGCCGTCGTAGCCGAAATCGGCGGTCTTCACGACACACGGCAGCCCGATACGACGGATGGCGGCGGCAAGATCATCACCGGCCTCGACTTCGGCAAAGGGCACATGCGGAAAGTCGTTTTTGCGCAGCCAGGTCTTCTCGCGCATGCGATTCTGGCAGGTTTCCAACACGCTCCAGTGCGGATGCAGCGTGGCGAGCTTCTCAACCTCCCAAAGCGGCGCGACCGGGATGTTCTCAAACTCGTAGGTCACCACATCGCAGGCCCGCACGAAGCCGGCCAGCGCCTCTACATTCGTGTAAGGCTGGTTGACCTCGTGGGCGGAGACCTCCCCAGCCGGGCCGTTGGCCTCGGGTTCGTAAATATGCACACGATAGCCAAGACGTTCGGCCGCGTGGGCAAACATGCGGCCGAGCTGGCCGCCGCCAAGGACACCGATGGTTTTGCCGGGAGGAATCATGCAGGGAGCTGAGAGCTAAGAGCTGAAAGCACAGAGTCCAGCCCAGGCTTTGCCCTCGGCTGACTCAATCACGGCAGCTTCGCGTCCAAGACCTTGGCCGTCTGGTTGGCCCGGTAGGCATCGAGGGCTTTTTTCACCTTCGTGTCACCGCCGGTGGCCAGAATGGCCGCGGCGAAGAGCGCGGCGTTGATCGCACCGGCCTTGCCAATGGCAAACGTCGCCACGGGCACCCCGCCCGGCATCTGCACGATGGAATAAAGCGAATCGACTCCCTTCAACGTGTGCGACTCCACCGGCACGCCGAGGACCGGCAGCGGGGTGAGCGCGGCCGTCATGCCGGGCAGATGGGCGGCCCCGCCGGCACCCGCGATGATGACCTTCAGCCCTCGCTTCTCGGCGGACTGGGCGTAGGTATACATTTTTTCCGGCGTGCGGTGCGCGCTCACGACGTGGTGTTCGGAGGCGATGCCGAGCGTTTTGAGGGTTTGCGCGGCATGTTGCATCGTATCCCAATCGGATGTGCTGCCCATGATGACGCCGACAAGTGGCTTTGCCATAGACCCAAGCGATAGACGCAAGAGCCCGTCCACGGCAAACCGGAAACCGGCCCACGGAATGTTTTCACGGTGACACCCCGAACCCAAAGGCTACTCTGCGGTCTCAAAAAGACCTTTTCCCTACCATGAAGCTCCCCTCCCTCCCGGCCCTGTCGTCATTCTTTCTCCTGTCATCCGTCTGTTTTTTTTCCGGCTGCAGCACGGTCAATCTGGACGACAGCGGGGATACCCAGGCTGTTTACGAATTCGGCCAGTTCGAGATGCTCGTGAACTCCACCGCTCCGCTCACTTTTAGCGCGACGCAAAAGGCGCTTAAGGATCTCGACCTCTACCAGACCAAGGCCGACCTCTACACTTTTGAAGCCCAAGTCAACGCGCGCTCACGCGACGACAAGAAGGTCTACATCTCCATCAAGGAGGTAAACAGCCGCCAGACCATGATCAAAATCCGCTGGGGCGCGGTCGGCAGCAAGGGCAACTCACGCGCTCTCTACGAGGCGATCGAGAAAAACCTCCATTGATTCGTCGAGGGCGACGGACAGACGGGATAAACCGACGTGGATACAGCCCTGGTCTGGACCCTCACCACCACCCTTCTGCTCGCGGGCTTCGCCGGCGTAGTGGTGCCATTGCTGCCGGGCACGACACTCATCCTTTTGGCCATGATAATCCACAAGCTCCTGCTGCCCGATGCTCTTTCGTGGGCGGTCATCGGCTGGATCGCCTGCATTTGGGCCGTCTCAGTGGTGGTTGATTTTATCGGGGTGATTCTGGGCACGCGGCTTTTTGGCGGGAGCAAATGGGGCATGGCCGGAGCCGGCGGCGGCGCGTTCATCGGCATGTTTTTTTCACTGCCCGCACTGTTGCTGGGCACGTTTCTGGGAGCGGCGGCGGCGGAAAAATTCGCCGCTAAAAAAACGGGGCGTGACTCTTTGCGTGCAGGCGTGGGCGCGACCGTCGGATTTTTGTTGTCCACCGCCGGCCGTCTGGCGTGCGCCTTTGCGATGATCGCGTTGTTTCTTTGGGCGACGCTGGGGCAGCCTTAAAGGAAAGCCGGGCGGACCCCATGGCCCGCCCGGCGGCGTTCGTCCAGACACACACGCCCCACTTGACGTGTGTGAAGTGTTAGTTGCAGCCCGTCATAGGCGGCAGATGAGCAATTCGCGCTCGTAGACCATTTCCTTCGGCAGGTGGTCGTGCAGATCGAGGAAAAGCTCCTCGTGCCCCATGACCTCCGCGCGCCAGGCTTTGCGGTCCACCGCCTGGAGGGCGTCGAACTGTTCGCGGGAGAAATTGCACCCGGTCCAGTCGATGTCGTCATAGCGGGGCTGCCAGCCGATGG
The DNA here is from genome assembly GCA_035493815.1 of Rariglobus sp. GTDB lineage: Bacteria > Verrucomicrobiota > Verrucomicrobiia > Opitutales > Opitutaceae > Rariglobus. Next base: position 31,616 of record DATJHQ010000032.1, on the reverse strand, counting down.
GCGTCTCCTTTGAAAGAGCGCGACCGCGTGCGCGGTCGACGATCCATTTCAGGATACGCATGTTGTCGCCGAAGCCGGGCCAGATGAAATTGCCGTCGGCATCCTTCCGGAACCAGTTCACATGGAAAATGCGCGGCGTTTCGCTGAGCGTCTTCTGCATCATGATCCAGTGGCGGAAATAGTCGCCCATGTGATAGCCGCAGAAGGGCAGCATGGCGAAGGGATCGCGGCGGACCTTGCCGATGGTGCCGGCGGCGGCGGCAGTCATCTCGGAGCCCATCGTCGCGCCGGTGTAGACTCCCGCGCTCCAGTTGAACGCCTGATAGACGAGCGGCATGGTGGTGGCACGGCGGCCGCCAAAAATGATCGCGGAGATCGGCACGCCCTCGGGTTTTTCCCAATCGGGATCGATCGTCGGGCACTGCGAAGCGGGGGCGGTGAAGCGCGCGTTGGGATGGGCCGCCTTGGCGCCGGTTTCCCTGGCAATGGCGGGTGTCCATTTCTTGCCCTGCCAGTCGATACATTCGGCGGGCGGAGCGTCGGTCATGCCTTCCCACCAGACGCCGCCGTCGGGCGTGAGCGCGACGTTGGTGAAAATGGTGTTCTTCGCGAGCGAGGCCATCGCGTTCGGGTTGGTCTTGTTCGACGTGCCGGGGGCGACGCCGAAGAAGCCGGCCTCGGGATTGATGGCGTGCAGGCGGCCGTTCGCGTCGGGTTTGATCCACGCGATGTCGTCGCCGACGGTCCAAACCTTCCAGCCCTTGTCGCGGAGCGGCGCGGGCGGGATGAGCATGGCGAAGTTGGTTTTTCCGCAAGCCGACGGGAAAGCGGCGGCAACGTAGGTTTTCTCCCCTCTGGGATCCTCGACTCCAAGGATGAGCATGTGCTCGGCCATCCAACCTTCGTCGCGGGCCATGTTGGAGGCGATGCGGAGCGCGAAGCATTTTTTCCCGAGCAGGGCGTTGCCGCCGTATCCAGAACCGTATGACCAGATCTCGCGGGTCTCGGGGAAGTGGACGATGTATTTTTCCTTGTTGCAGGGCCAGACGACGTCCTTCGCACCGGAAGCAAGCGGGGCGCCAACGGAGTGGACGCAGGGGACGACGCGTTTTTCGTTTTTGTCGATCTCCTTGAAAACAGGCAGGCCGATGCGGGCCATGATGCTCATGTTGACCACGACGTAAGGCGAGTCGGTAATCTCGACGCCCAGCTGCGAAATGGGGGAGCCAAGCGGTCCCATGCTGAAAGGCAGCACATACATCGTGCGCCCGGTCATGCAGCCGGCAAAAACGCCCTTGAGGGTTTTGCGCATCGCAAACGGATCGACCCAGTTGTTGGTCGGGCCGGCGTTGTCCCTGGAAAGCGAACAAATGAAGGTGCGATCTTCGACGCGAGCCACGTCGCTCGCATCGGAACGTGCGTAATAGCAGCCGGGCCAGAGTTTCTCGTTCAACTTGATGAACGTGCCCGCCTCGACCATCTGCGCGCACAGCGCGTCATTTTCCGCCTGAGAGCCATCAACCCAGTGGATCGCCGCTGGTTTGGTGAGCTCTGCAATCTTGGCGACCCATTTCAGAAGATTCGGGTTGGTGCTGAGCGGCTTTGAGGACGGACGTGCTTTCATTGGGTAAACGAATTGGACCAACGATGCCGAGTAAACCGCAAATGCCCGAGCGTTGCTCCGCATGCTATGCACATCCCTGCGCAGAATTTGCGGGATGAAAACTTGTCATCCGCCCCGCCCCCCGCGCCTGCTTACGCCAGCGGACGGGCCGGCTCGATGTGCACGGAAACATCGGCGATGTGCAGCGCCGAATGCTCGAGCGCATCTTTCACCGCATGCGCGATTTCATGGCCGTCATAAACGGTGATCTCAGGGTTCACCACCACATGAATGTCCACGAGATGAATGAGACCGCTCTTGCGCACGCGGCATTTGTCGAGACTGAGCACGCCGTCCACCGCAAGCGCGACGGCACGGACCTCGTTTTCAAACGCCACGGGCACGGCGGTGTCCATGACGTCGGCCAGCGCGCGGTTAAAGATATGCACGCCGTTGAAAACGATGACCACGCACGCGAGCAACGCCGCCCAGGAGTCGGCGCCGATGAAGCGGTCGCCGCCAAACACGACCAGTGAGATGCCCACAAACGCCGCCGCCGAGGTGAGCGCATCGGCATAGTGGTGCCACGCCTCGGCACCCAGCGCGGTGCTGCCCTCACTCTCGCCGGCGCGATGCATGCGACGGGAAAACCAGTATTTCACCACTACGATCACCGCGAGCAGCGGCAGCGTCGCCCAATGGGGCTTCTGGTGGGGCGCGAGAATCTCGCGCACCGCGTGCGTGCCGATCCAAGCCGCCGCCGCGAAAATAAAAAGCGCCACCGCCAGCGCCGCGAGCGGCTCGGCCTTGCCGTGACCGTAGGGATGATTTTCGTCGGGCGGCCGGGCGGCCACGCGAAAGCCCGCCCACACCAGCGCGGACGAAAACACATCCATCAACGATTCCATGCCGTCCGCGATCAACGCATACGTGTGCCCGAAAATCCCGCCGGCCAGCTTCACGACCGCGAGCACAATATTGAGCCAGATGCCGCGCAGCACCAGCCGTGCGCTTCCGCGGGCGCGACGTTGGGTTTCAAAATGAAGGGCGGCAGGGGAAGAGCGAGGCATGGCTGGTGTCACGCGCATGCCATTTCAGCGGACGCGACGGCGCAAGGCGTTTAGCCTAGGCTAAGAAACTTGTGCCGCGCCATTTCCACGATGTCGCCGCGATGCGGGGGTTGACCGGTTTCGGCGGCGGGTTCAGCGTGCCATCACCGACCCACCATGGCGTCCACGAACATTTCCATCGGCACCGATCCTGTTAAACAGTTTTCCGTTTTTGCGGAAAACCGCGTCGGTCGTCTCTATGACCTCACCGCCCTGCTCAAGGACAACAACGTCCATGTCATGGCCCTCACGGTGCTCGATACGACGGACAGCTCCATCCTGCGCGTGATCGTCGACGATCCCGACAAGGCCCGCGAGCTGATGATCAACAATGATTTTCCCTACACCGAGGTGGACGTGCTCGTGGTGGAGATCAACGACGAGGGCGACCTGAAGGGCGTGCTCGCCGCGCTGCTCGAAGCCGAGATCAACATCCACTATATCTACAGCTTCATCAAACGACCCGAAGGCCGGTCCGCGCTCGCCCTCAACATTGAGGACGCGGATGTCGCCGCCCAGTCGTTGGGCAGCCGGGGCTACAAGATTCTCACGCAAGGCGACATCTCGCGCTGAGCCCGATCGCGGTCGACCCTGGAAAGATCGCCGCGATTACCGGCGCTCACTCATCTTTTTTAGCGGATTTCTTGGCGCGAGGCTTTCCGGTGGGAGGAGCTTTTTTGGCGGCCGCCTTGGAGGTCTTGGCATTGAGCCAGACGGACATGTCCTTGGCGTTTTTGTTGAGCCAATAGACTTCGCCGGCGTGTTCGACAAAAGCGGGTTTGTCGTCGTCGGTCGCGGGCAGCGCGAGGCCGAGCTCGATGAGATCGGCATAAAAGGCGACTTCGTCTTTTTCCAACGTGCGGGCGAGTGCGCCGATCTCGGCGGAAACACCGGTGCCGCGCTTGTTGGGCTTGAGGAGCAGGCGGAGCGCTGCGAGTGGTGATACGGGCGAGTCCGCCGGCACCGGTTTGGGCGCATCGGCCTCAAGCTTGGGCGTGGATTCGGCGGCAGCTTCCAACGGAAAGGCTTCGGCTGGTTTTCCGTCCCCAACGGTGGCGCTCGCAGGCGCCTGCGGATCCGCGGCTTCGTCGCCATTGATCCAGATGCCGCCGCGGCTGTCTTTGTTGAGCCAGTAAACATGCGCACCGATCGTGGAGGGCACCGGCTTGTCGGTGGCGGCCTCGGGAACCTTGAGGCCGATGGCCGCAAGCGCGGTCACCAGGTCGGCTTCGGTGCATTTGAAGGCGCGGGAGAGATAAGTCGTGCTGCCGGAATATCCGGGGCCGCGACGGTTGCGACGCATCTGCGGGCGGATCGCCGCGAGCAGGTCTTCGCCTTGCGGCAGGGGCGCCGGGGGGATTTCGGATTTGGGATTCGGGGCATCCGACTTTTCAGCGGATGCGGCGACCGGAATTTGCGCTTTCCGTTTTTCGATTTCGGCGAGCCGCTGGGCTTCGCGTTCGGCACGACGGGCGGCATGTTCGGCCTCGCGGGCAAGGCGTTCGGCGTCGCGACGGGCTTTCTCGGCCTGCTCGGCGGCGGCTTCATCGGCGAGAATCCCGTTCACCGGATCGGCGGGATCGAGTTTCTTGGCGGCAACGGCGCGAAAAACCGGACGAGGCTTCTCGCGGGTGTTGAGGAAGAGTTCGTGACGGTTGTTGAGATTCAGCCAGTAAAGCTCGCCCTCGAACTCCAGATATTCTGGCGGCGTGTCCTCGGACTCAGGCACGATGAAGCCGCATTCCTTGAGTGCGCCGACGAGGTCGGCTTCGGTCTGCTCCCAGCGTTTCGAAAGGAACAGAATGCCGACGGACTGGCCGGGACCGCGTTGGTTTTTGCGGAGGTGCGGTTTGATCGCTTCGAAAAGCGTGGGGAGATCGTCGTCGAGATTTTCCCAGTTGTCCCAATCGTCGCCCTCTTCGGGCGCGTCGGGATCGTCGTCGCGGGTGGTGTCACGGAGCTTGCGAAAACCGTCCTCGGGCGCGGCGGTGTCGGCGACGAGTGAGGTGGGTTTCTCCGCGGCCGCATCGGCGACGGGAGCGTTGCCCTGAAATTTGGCGGCAAATTCGGCGCGGATTTTATCGGCTTCGATCTTCGCGGCGGCCGCGGCGGCGGATTCGAGCGTCCAGTCGCGCAGCGTGGTGCGGCGGGCGACGCCGTTGAAAGCGAGGGCGTTGGTCGGCGAAGACTGGAAACTGATGATCTCCCACTCGTCCTTGCCGAGCTGGTTGAGATAGGATTCCAGCAGCGCGGGCGTCGCGAAACCATGAGGGCCGCTGGTGATATGCTTGTATTCCCAAAGTGACATAAAAGTGGTGTTGCGGGGTAGCGGGTTAACGCATCCCAAATGCCCCCGCAATTGCCGAGCCTAATCTGGCCGGACGCGCCGGAAGGGTTGCCCCCGTCCGATGCGCGGCTAATTTACGCAAATTCCCGGAATAAGGAACATCCTGCGCGGCTCCCAACTCGTAACCCTTTCCAACGCACCCCGCACGCCATGAACATCCGCACGCCGAAAGACTGGGAGCTCCCTGAAGCCGCCGTCACCAACGAGTCCATGTATCGCCTGCGAAACCGCCGTGATTTCCTCCGGACTCTCGGCGCCGGCCTCGCGGGCGCCGCCCTCGCCCCGAGGGGACTTTTCGCCGCGACCGCCGGCTTCCCCGACAAGGAAAACCCGCTCTACCCGGCGGCGGCGCTCAAGCCCACCGCCTACGAATACATCACGAGCTACAACAATTTTTATGAGTTCGGCACCGGCAAGGACGACCCCGCCGAGTATGCCAACAAGGGTTGGAAAACCGATCCGTGGACGGTCGAGCTGACCGGCTTGATCCGCTCGCCGGGCAAGTTCGACGTGAACGATCTCGTGGCCAAAACCGGGGGCATCGAACAACGCGTTTACCGCCACCGCTGCGTCGAAGCGTGGTCGATGGTCGTTCCGTGGGACGGCTTCGCGCTCGCCAAACTCGTCGCCCTCGCCGATCCGAAACCCGAGGCAAAATACCTGAAGTTCACCTCGTTTCTCGATCCGAAGAATGCCGTCGGTCAGCAGGACAGCTACCTCGGCTGGCCCTACGTCGAAGGCCTGCGCATGGACGAAGCGACCAACGAACTCGCCTTCATCGCCACCGGCATCTACGGCAAACCCATCCCAAACCAAAACGGCGCTCCGCTCCGCCTCGTCACACCGTGGAAGTATGGTTTCAAAGGCATCAAATCCATCGTGAAGATCGAGTTCACTGATAAGGAGCCCTACAACACCTGGCAACGCCTCGCGCCCAACGAATACGGCTTCTACGCCAACGTGAACCCCAAGGTCGACCATCCCCGCTGGTCGCAGGCCAGCGAGCGTGTGATCGGCGCCGGCCTCTTCGCCGGACGCAAAGACACTCTCATGTTCAACGGCTACGAGAAACAAGTCGCCGGCCTCTACAAGGGGCTCGACTTGCGGAAATTCTTTTAAGCGGAAGCCATTCTTAAAAATCCGGCATTGAACTCTCCGTTGGAAAAACTTCTCCGCTCCAAGGTCTTTGTTTGGACGCTCCTCGTCCTGCCCGGTCTGTGGCCCCTCGTGCCGCTCCTGCGGCAAGATCCCACCGTAGGCGCCGACCCGCTCAAATACATCCTGCATCACCTCGGTTTCGTCGCGTGCATCCTGCTCGCCACCGTGCTGTCGTTCACACCGCTGCGCGTGATTTTTCCGAAGTCAAAACTCGCCCTCGCGCTCAACCGCCACCGCCGCCTCGTCGGCGTGGGCGCATTTGTTTACGCCGCGCTGCATCTCGCCACTCATCTCGTCTACGAAGGCGGTTTCCACGTGCTCGCGAGCGACGTGAAAAAGCCGTTTCTGCTCACCGGCCTGATCGCGTTTGCCATTCTGCTCGTGCTGGCCGTCACAAGCCTGCACCGCCTCGTGCGCGCGCTCGGCGCGAAGCACTGGAAATGGCTGCACCGCTTGGCCTACGTCGCCGCCGGACTTGCGGCCTACCATCAAGCCGCCGCACGAAAACTGTTTCCCGTGCAGGTGCTGTGGATCTTCATCCCGCTCGCGCTCTTGGAGATCGCAAGAATTATGATCCAGCTTTCATCGCAGCGCCGCGCCGCTAAGTGACGCCACCTGACTCTGTCCGAGACAAACGGAGTCAGGCACAACGCATCCCGTCGTTCGCGATTACTGGTTTTGCTGTTTCCAAGAATAGCAGCTGCTCAGCTGCCTCACCACCATCTGCAATACATCATGCCTGGCCAAAAGCCCGTCCGGCGACGAATCCAGATCTCCCGAACGGACATAACCATTGACCTGCCTGTGCTCCGAACCGCCCGCCTTGTCGCCCAGTGGATACAGCGTGTCGGGCATCTTGTTTGCGCTCTGATCCACGGCGGCGGCGGCGTTCCACAGTGCGGGAATATCCCGCACCACGTCCAATCCGGAAGAGCTATGATGTTGATACGGATCGAGCGCGAATTGCTTGAAGGCCACTTTGTCCCGTTCCGCCCGCGGACGTGTGGTATGCGGCAAAACACCGGCCAGTTTTTTCCAAGCGTTTAAATATTCCGGATCGGCAGACACCGCCTTGGAGAAATAATCCGCGGCCTCCTCCCATCGCTCCTGTTCCTGTCGCAAATATCCCATCAGGTAAAATGCCTGCAGCTTCACCGGCGGCTTGGCGATGAGCGCCATAAACACGCGCTCGGCGATGGCCTGCGGCTGTTCTCCCGCAAAGGCGCGCTCGCATCCAAAACAATGGCTCTCCACTCGCCCAAAGCTGTCGGGCATCAATTCATACGCGCGCTTATAGTGCTCGATAGCCTCATCCATGCGGTTTTCCCCAGCCAGGCGGATGGCCAGCCGCGACTGTATGCAGTAGGCATCGGAAAAGGAGTTGAGCGCTTCCTGATATTCCAGAATCGCCCGCCCGATGAGGCCCGCGTCGGCCACATCGTCAGCCGCCTCGGCCATGCGAATGGCCGTGACCACACTGCCAAGAAATTCCGCATGGGCGGTGTCGCCTTTTTTCAACGCGATCTGCCGGGCCACGGCATAGGCCCGCATACGATCTCCATGGGGTTCTCCGCCATCGGACGGATCAATCGCGATGGCCTGCTTGATCACCATCTCCGCTTCGTCCACTCGACCCGCTGAAACTAAAAGCTGCGCCTTCCAAATAAGCGGCCGCTCCTCGTAGTGATCCATCGCGCGCAGCTTCTCCAGAAACGCGACCGCTTCGATTCCACGAATGGAAGTGTAGAGTTCATACGCCGGATCGGAAGCCGCATGACTCACCAGATACGCCTCCAGAATCGCGATCGCCTGAGGATCACGTCCGGTGACATGAAGCGTTTCCGCCACGATCAACGCCAACGGGCGCCATCCGTCACCGCCGCCGGCATCCAACATTTGGGAAAGATCGGGAGCGCTCCAGTCCGGCGAGTTGGCCAGCAACTGCACGACCTCTTCATAGCGGCCTTCGCGAGCCAGCAAGTCCGCCAGCCACATACTGTAGGTTTTTGCATCGAAATCGCGTGATCCATCGTAGGCATCATCGCCCGGCTGCTTCGGCTGCGGTTTGGCGGTCAGGCGATTGCGCACGAGCGCTTCAATCGGCGCAAAGCGGGCCGCGGCCATGTCTTGTCGGGCAAACTCCGTAAACAGATCGTTTGTTTTCCATAGCGGGCTGTGAGCATCCTTGAAATCGACCGCTAATCGTTCGTGAAGCTTTGCACTCAGCTCGGAGCGATCAAGCACGGCGGTCAGTTTTAGCAAGCGCACGGCCGACTCCGTCCATTCCTGAACCAAGGGATCATCCTCGGCCCCGGGTCCCTCCTCGAACGCAGGCATGAGCATCGCCAATGCTTCGTCAGCCTGGCCAGCGGCAACGAGTGCCCAGCCTTTTCTCATGCGCCACGTTTTCGCGAGCACAGAGTCAGCGGGGGCGGCCTTCACCTGTTGATCGGCCCACGCGATCAACTCCTTCCCTCGGCCCGCCTGCGAGGCCAGGTTGCTCAACGTAGTCCAGCTCTCCGTCGTGTTTTCCGCATCGGATACCTTGAGCAGAAAATCCCAGACCGTCGCGGCAAACGCCTTGTTCACCGAACCATGGTAGGGAAATCCCGGGTCCGTCTGTCCCGCAGCTTTGATAAGGATGGTCGCCTCCTCCGTGCGCCCCTGAGTTCCCAGCGCGACGGCCAACCGGGCCAGCCCGGCTTTACCATTCCAATCGGACTTGGCTTGCTTGGTCAGATCACCCAGCTGCGCGTGAAAAACGTCATACAGCGCCACCAACTCACGGGCATCGTCGGCCCCCACATTATTTTCAGGCCATTCAATTAACGTCCACGGCACGGTCTTGAGCGTGATCTTGCCCGTTTTGATCAAGGTAAGCGCAAGTTTTCGGGTGCGGTTGTCGTCCCTTAGCTCAATCCTCACCGGCAGGGAAAAGGCCTCTTTCAACAGCGGCTCGGCTCCGGCCGCGCCTGCCCATTCAACCAAGTCCGGAATATCAAGCGTCGGAAAACTGGAGCTGATATCCTCTCCGCTGAATTCCGCGGCAAGATCGGGATCTCTCAACACCGCATAAAGCTGCTTGTCCTCCCAATGATAGCCTTGAAAAAATCCCAAGGCCGCCGAGGCCTTTGCCAATGCCTGCCGCTTGTCTTCCTCCTTCAGCGCCTTGTCGGCCATCACCGCCTGTATTGCGGCGACAAGACGATGGTATTCGCCAGCTTCCTTGATCAGTGCCGCCAATTTTTCCTCACCACCGTAGCGGGCGGCGATACTCGTGCGGTCCGGCGGCTGAAACGCCGCGAGTTGATCTCGAAAAACCGCCAGCCGCTCCTCCGGCGAATCGGCCAGCCAGGTGCCGAGTTGTTGATCCAAATCCCGCAAATCGGATACGAGCGACTGGGCCTGCCAATCCTGCAATGCCGCAGGCTTCGCAGTCTTAACTTGCAGCACCAGCGCAAGCAGCTCTGCTCGCTGAGCCTCCAGCTCATCATGCACCGCCGGATCGGTTGCATTCAGCGTCAATGCCTCGATTAACGTGAGCCGACGAAAAAGATTTTCTCCGGGATTTTCCGAAAACTTCGGCGCGGCGCCAAACCAAGCAGCGGCCGACGTGCGCGCACGCGACCAGTTTTCCGGCGCGCTGCGGACGTTGAAAATCGCGCCCATCTCAGCGGACCGGGCACTTGGCGCCGCAGGCATTTGCCATCCCAACGCAGATCGCACCGCGTCCGGAATTCCATCGGGTGCCACGCCATCAGCCGCCCGACTCAACGAAGCCAAACCAGCCGTTAGTAAACCGACGCAACTCAAACGGATGATAAATCCGGCAGACATACGGGCACGAACACCAGCCACAGGAGCGTTCACGATAAAAGCTGTCATAAGCAGGAGAAGACAGGGGGTTGGCCAACACTCAAAAAGGATGACCCCAACAGGACAACTTCACCATCCACAGGCAATCACTCATGCAAACAATCGGCTATTTATGGGTTCTTACTTCGTCACTGCCGCCAAGAACCACTCGATTGAGTAGGTCGTGAGCTGGCCCGACGGACCGTAGAGATTGAAGTCCAGCGCGTGCGTCGCCCATGGCAGCGAGACGAAGGCGTTGGGCACGCCCAGTTCGTCGAGCTTTGCGTGCATACGTTCGCTCTGCTTGTGCCACACGAGTGCGTCGTTGGCACCATGAACGAGCAGGGTCGGCGGCGCGTTTTTCGTCGCGATGAGATAGGCCGACGCCGAGGTGTAGGCCTCCGCCGCCGTTTCCGGCGTGCCGCCGAGAAACTGACGCAGAAGCTTCGTCGCGTTGAGGATGTCGTCTTCGCGGGAATATTTCCATGCGAAGACCTGATCCTGCGGACCGTAGAGCGAGATCACCCCGCGCACCGCCGGGTCGGGCCGGCCATAGGCGAAGGCCGTGGCGAGCTGTCCGCCCGCCGATCGACCAAGGAGCACAAACCGCTCGGGATCGATGTGAAGCGGTGTCGCGTTCTTTTTCAGATAGGTGATCGCCGCCCCGATGTCATCGGCCTGCGCCGGCCAGACATGTGCCGGCGCCAATTCATAGGAGATCGCCGCAACCGCGTAGCCGCGTTGCGCGAGATAATGGTTCATGCCCGCGAGCTGCGTGCGGTCGCCGTTGTCCCAACCGCCGCCATGGATCACCACGACGCACGGCGCGGATGGCTTGCGGCCGGCCGCCGGATAAAAATCGAGCGACAGCGCCTCATGCCCGGCGGCATGGGAAAACTCCATCGTCTCCACCTCGACTTGATCCGGCACAATCTGCGTGAGCGTTGCCCAGGAAAACGGCGCCCGCTTCAATTCCGCTTTTCCGAAGGCGCGGGTGAGTTGCGCGGGCAGCTTTTCACCCATGAACGCCGCCTGCACCACCGGCCTTAGCAACAAACCAATGGCCAGCAGGCTCAGAAATAAAATAGGCGCCGCCAGTCGCTGCCCATGAAACCACGCCACCCAGATGAGCAGCAGCGGCACGACCACCAGCAGATAACCGTATTCGCCAACCAAGATGGCGACTTTCCACAAAAACAACGTCGGCGGCTTGAGAACCGTGAACGAAGCCGCCGCCATCACCGACAGGGTTAGAATGAGGAGAAACCAGCGGATCATGGGGGTTATACGTTTATAAACCGCAAAAAGGCGGAACAGGTGCAAAAGATTTTGTGTTTCCTCCGATTTTTTCGGCCACTGGTGCGCCCCCGCCATGCGCCGTCTCGACCAACTGCTCGCCAACCTCGGCTACTGCTCACGCCGCGAAGCCCGTGATTTTCTCAAGCAACACGCCGTCACCGTGCGCGGGGCACCCGTGCGCGATCCCGCGGGCAAAGTTCTTGCAGACGATGTCCGCATCGACGGCGAACCGCTCGACCATCCCGACGGATTGCTTTTGGTGCTCAACAAACCGCTCGGCCTGGTCTGTTCGCACGACGAACGCGAAGGCCCGCGCGTTTACGACCTGCTCCCCGAACGCTGGCGCGCGCGCAATCCACAGGTCACCAGCATCGGCCGTCTCGACAAGGAAACCTCCGGCCTGATCCTGCTCACCGACCGCACCGAGCTCGTCCACAAATACACCTCGCCCAAGCACAAGGTCCCCAAACTCTACCGCGCCACGGCCGACCGCGATCTGTCGCCCGATCTCATCCCGCTCTTCGCCGCCGGCACGATTGTTCTCGATGGTGAAGAGGCTCCCTGCGCCCCTGCTGAACTCCGCCTGTTTCCCGACGCGCCCCGCACCGCCGACCTCGTCCTCACCGAGGGGAAATATCATCAGGTGCGACGCATGTTCGCCGCCATCGGCGCGACCGTGCTGACACTGCACCGCGTGCAATTCGGCCGCCTCACCCTCGGTGATCTCGCACCGGGCTCATTTCGTCTCGTGGGCGAAGATGAAATTTAAGCGCGCCCTTTTTTCATTCTCCGGCCCGCTGCTGGCCGGAACGTTGGTTGCCCAGGAAGCCGCGCCGCCGCCTGTCATCACGTTGGCACCGATGATCGTCACCGCCACGCGCACGCCGCAGCCGGCCGACACGCTGCCGGTCAGCGTCGATCTCTTCTCAGCGGATGATCTGCAAGCCTCCCCCGCCGCGACCATCGACGACGCGTTGCGCCAGTCCGCCGCCTTTTCGCTTTTCCGCCGCAGCAGCAGCCTCACCGCGAATCCCACCGCGCAAGGTGTCTCGTTGCGCGGCCTCGGCCCCAGCGGCGCGAGCCGCTCGCTCGTCCTCCTCGACGGCGTCCCGCTCAACGATCCCTTCGGCGGCTGGATCGCATGGACGAAACCCCCCAAGCTCTCCCTCGATCACGTCGAGATCGTGCGCGGCGGTGGCTCGACCGCCTGGGGCAACGCCGCGCTCGGCGGCACCGTGCAACTCTTCACCGCACCGCTCGACACCACCCTCACGAAAACCGAAGCCTTCGCCGGCGATCACGGCACACTCGGCGGTGAAGCCGCCGCCACCTACGCCTCCGCCAGCGGCACGAGCGCCGTCCGCGTGGACGCCGCCGCCTTTCACACCGACGGCACCGACCTCGTGCAAACCTCCGGCCGCATCGACCGCCCCGCCGACCTCGATACCCAACGAGCCCAGGTAACATTTCTCACCAAGCTCAACCCCACCACCACTCTCACCGTCGACACCCGCGCCTACGCCGAGGATCGCGGCAACGGCACCCCGCTCCAGCGCAACGCCTCCCACGAAGCCTTCCTCTCGGCCACGCTCGCCGGCACGCCCGCCGCCAGCCTCGGCCCCACCGCATGGTCCGCCGTGCTCTACGGCCAGCAACAGTCGTTCTCCTCCTTCTTCAGTTCCGTCAACACCACCCGCACCGCCGAGACGCCCGCCAACAACCAATACGACGTCCCCGCCACCGCCGCCGGCGGTGCGTTTACCGCGACTTGGGCGCACGACCCCGACGCCACCACGACCGCCGGGGCCGACGCCCGCTGGGTCACCGGCGAGACCCGCGAAGATTATTCGTGGAGCGTCCCGCTCAATCAATTCACCCGCCGCCGTTACGCCGGTGGCGACCAGACGTTTCTCGGCGCCTTCGTCACTCACGAACGCGTGCTCATCCCCGACTGGCACGGCTCGCTCGGCGCCCGCCTCGACACCTGGCAAAACACCGATGGTCACCGCCACGAATTCGATCCCTCCACCGGCACGGTCACCCGCGACGACCATTACGCCAACGAAGACGGCTTCGCCTTCAGCCCCAACGCCGGCCTCGTCTGGCAAGCCGCACCCTCCATCCGCGCGCGCACTTCTGTTTACGAAGCCTTCCGCGTTCCCACGCTCAACGAATACTACCGCCCCTTCCGCGTCGGCAGCATCACCACCGACGCGAACCCCGGCCTGAAGCCCGAGAAACTCACCGGCGGTGAACTCGGCGTGGACTTCGGCGATCCCCGCGCCGGCTTCTCGCTCACCGCCTTTGCCAACGAAATCCGCGACTCCGTCGCCAACGTCACCCTCACACCCACCACCCGCCAGCGCCAGAATCTCGATCTCGTGCGCGTCCTCGGCCTCGAAGCCGGCGCCCATTGGCAAGCGCTCCCCACCCTCCGTCTCGAAACCGACTACCTCCTCAGCGACGCCCGCGTGATCGACGGTGGCGCCGCCGCCTCCTCCCTCGACGGCAAACAACTCGCCGAAGTCCCGCGCCACACCCTCACCGCCGGCATGCGCTGGTGGGCACCCGGCGATATCCAAATCACCGCCAATCTCCGCTGGGTAAGCGCCCAATATGACGACGATGCCAACACCCTCCGCCTGGCCTCCGCGACCACGGTCGATCTCGGAGTCTCGCGCCAGTTCGCCCACGGCTGGGAAGTCTTCGCCGCCATCGACAACCTCTTCAACGCCACCGTGGAAACCGGCCTTCCGTCCGCCGGCGTCGTCAGCATCGCCCCGCCACGCACCGTCCGCGGCGGCGTGCGGTGGACGTGGTAGTGTTCCAGTGGCGCTTTTCATGCACCACACCCACTCACCCCCGATTCTTTGTTCGGTTTTAAGAACGGCGGCAGTTAATAGGTATAAACATGAGTGATGATTCCCAATTGCTCCGCCGCTATGCCGAAGACCGCTCCGAGGAGGCCTTCGCCAAGTTAGTTCGCCAACACCTCGGGCTCGTCTATCATGTGGCACTGAGACAAATGGGAGATTCGCAGCGCGCTGAAGAAGTAGCGCAAACAGTGTTCACAGATCTCGCCCGTAAGGCAGCTATACTTGCCGAGCGCCCTTCACTGGTCGGCTGGCTTTACACCAGCACACGTTACGCTGCGGCCCACGCTCGGCGCACTGAACGCCGCCGCAAAATCCGCGAACAAAAGGCCTATGCCATGAATGATCTGCTGCATCCGCAAATCTCCTCTTTCGAAACCGACTGGACTCGCCTGCGCCCCTTGCTCGATGATATTCTACACGAACTGGATGAACGTGATCGCGATGCAGTGTTGCTCCGCTTCCTCGAAGGCCGCCCGTTCTCGGAAATCGGCGCCAAACTAGCTCTGACCGAAGCCGCTGCGCGGATGCGTGTAGACCGCGCTCTCGAAAAAATCCGGAAGCTGCTCGCGCAACGCGGCATCACCTCGACCTCCGCCGTCCTCTCCGTGGCGCTAGCGGATCAAGCTGGCGCGGCCGTGCCAGCAGGCATGGCCGCCAAGATCACCTCAACCGCTTTGGCCATGCATACGACTGCCAGCGCCACCACCGGACTTGGCACTCTTGTTTTTATGACCACTGGAAAAATCCTCACCGGCATCGCCGTCTTGGCCTTGGGCACTGCCCTCCTTCATCAAGTTAGCGAAACTCAAAAGGCCCGCGACGCACTGGCTATGGCTCAAAAGCAACGAACAGAATTACTCTCCAAAGTTCACGGATTGGAAAGCAGCCTAGCTACCGCCAACACCCGGCTGAAAGCCTCCGAAGATGACAACGCCAAGCTCCTCGGCGTCATCGAAAACGCCACCGCCAACACGGCCACCGGCACTGTCCGCGTGCCGATCACCTACGATTACGTCGAAGCACGCTACAACCGCGCCCAGGAACTCGCCAAAGCCGGCAGCAACGAAGACGCCTTGCGGGAATTTCTCTGGTGCTACGACGAAGGCATGCCGCCCATCGCCGGTTATGGTGGCGTGCGCTACAGCTATCTTTTGCAGATGATCGCCAAGCTGGGGGAAACCTATCCTCACGCCATCACCGCGATGCGCGAACGCCGCGACAAGGCCGAACAACGAATTCTGGCCAGCCCCAATGATTTTGATGCCACGATGAGTTTTTCGAGCATCAACCACTACCTCAAAGAGGACGCTCGCAACATGGAGCTTTACGACCAATTGGAACCCAACGATCCCCGAAAGGCCGCCTTGGGCATGATGGTTTACGACGCGTTGACGACCGCTCGTCGCTACCGCGAGGCGATCCAGGCGAAACCCTACGCATCAATGAGCTCCATGCTCGAAGCACTCACCGACACTTCAGGCCCAAACGCCGCTCTAATTCGTCAAACACAGCGCACCGAAATCGTCAAAACCACCGCCTCCTACGTCGAGGTGCTGGCCGGCTCCGGCGATCTGTCCCACGCCCGTATCCTATCAGCCCGTATCCTAGCTTACGACGGCTCGTCGGAAGCCAAAGCTATTTTGCAAGAGCACGCCGCGCGCGCTGGCCACCCCGAGCTTCTTGGAACTGC
This sequence comes from Rariglobus sp., assembly GCA_035493815.1. GTDB lineage: Bacteria > Verrucomicrobiota > Verrucomicrobiia > Opitutales > Opitutaceae > Rariglobus. The sequence continues at coordinate 15,679 of DATJHQ010000032.1, read as the reverse complement.
AGTCACACAATAGCCCCTCCATACTTTCCCTTTGCCTCCACCCGCCAGCCCGCGTTGCCTCGTCGCCACATGTATGACTTTCCCCTCACCGGTGCGCAGAAGACGTTTCTCCGTAGCCTCGGCCAGACGATGGAGCCCGCCCTCAAGGTGGGCAAAGGCGGCCTCACCGACGAATTTTTCAAGGAGCTTCAGAACCACCTCAACGCCCGTGAACTGGTGAAACTCCGCTTCCTCGGCGCCGACCGCCACGAACGCGCCGCCCTCATCGAGCAGATCGCCGATCAGGGTCGCTGCGTCGTCGCCGGTGTCGTCGGCATGACCGCACTCGTTTACCGCCAGAACGCCGATCCCGCCCGCCGCGTCATCGACCTGGGTTGATCTTCGCCGGCAGCAGGGCGAAGTCCGGATGGTCGCCCGCGTGCGCCGCCGCATACGACCAGATCACGCGTCCATCGGCCGCGACTGCAAATACGCCGGGCATCACCGTCACGTCGCCCACCCAGCGGCCCACAAAGTTACCCTTTGCCAGCGCGCGCAATGCCGCCCCCACCGCCCGCAGCCCGAGCAATTGCCCCGCGGAGCCGCCCTTCAGTCCAAACGCACGATAAAAGGTCAGCGTGCTGTCTTCCACCGCCACCGCTTCGGGATAAAATTTCCCGAAAAACTCCGCGCCCTGCGCCACCGTGCCCTGAAAGAAAAAGATCACCGGCGGATAATCCGGATTGGCCTCCGCCTCGCGCCGCACGTCGCGCACCATCTCGCGGCAGAACAAACACCCGAAGTGCCGCAGAAAAACCAGCACCGCCGGACGCCCGCCGAGTTGTTCGCCCAATGTCGTTCCGCGCAGGCGCAGGCCTTGGATCGGACGTTCGAGCAGCGCGAGAGGGAGTTGCATGCCGGAACGCTATCGTGTTCATGAACGAACGCCAGAGCGCCTTCGCCTTTCCATGACCCTCGCCGAACTCGGGTGGACCGACACCCTCGCCAAAGCCTTCGCCAAACACGCCACCCCCGGTGTGGAGCCGGCGCGCGTCGTCGTGGAGTTGCGCCGTCACTACTACGCGGTGCAGACCGCGAGCGGTGAATTCCTGGGCGAACTCACCGGCAAGTTTCACCACGCCGCCGACCGTGAAGCGCAGTCCTATCCCGCCGTGGGCGACTGGGTCGTCGTGCAGGTCTCTTCCGACGGACGCCGCGCGCAGATCCACGCCCTCCTTCCTCGCCGCTCGTGCTTCTCCCGTCAGGCCGCCGGCGAACGCCAGGTCGAGCAGATCGTCGCCACCAACATCGACACCGTCTTCCTCGTGAGCGGCCTCGACGCCAACTACAACCCGAAGCGCATCCAGCGCTTCTTCGTCGCGGCGCGCGACAGCGGTGCCCAGCCCGTCATCATCCTCAACAAGTCCGACCTCTGCGACGACCCCGACACCGTGCGCAAAGAGATCGAACTCCTCGTGCCCGGCATCCCGGTCGTTATCACGAGCACCTTCACGCGCAAAGGCCTCAAAGCCCTTGCCGAGACCTACGCGCTCCCCGGCCGCACGCTCGCATTTGTCGGCTCTTCCGGCGCCGGGAAATCCACCCTTATCAACCGCCTGCTCAAGGACGCCGAGGCCATGCCCACCGGCGAGGTCCGCGAGAAGGACGCGAAGGGTCGCCACACGACCACGCGTCGCGAACTCATGAGCACGCCCACCGGCGCCCTCGTGATCGACACGCCCGGCATGCGCGAATTCCAGCTCTGGGACGCCAAGGAGGCCGTCGAAGACGCCTACCCCGATATTCTCGAACTTGCCGTGCGCTGCCGTTTCACCAGCTGCAAACACCACGACGAGCCCGGTTGCGCCGTGCGTCCCGCGATCGAAAGCGGCGCGTTGCCCGCTTCGCGCCTGGAGAGCTACCGCAAGCTCAAGGCCGAGCAGGCCGCCAAGGCGCCAAAGCAGCGCAAGCCCAGCGCCCACGCCAACAACCCCGGCTGGCGCAACAAATCCGCCGGCAACCAGCCCTTCCGCCACCGCCAGCACCGCGACGACGAATGAGCGGGGCTTGCGTTGCGCGGCCAAGTCGGCCGAACTGGGATATTCCATTTATCTCGCACGCGCCCAAGATGTTTCAGCGCATCCAAGCCGACACCTGCGTCGCAAACTTTATCAACCGGCCAACCATCGCCGGCTCCGGAACAACTGATATCGGCAAAAGTCTCCTCTCTCTCATGATCAACTCCGCGCTCACCGGCACCATCCGCAAATCCGCCGCCGCTCCTTTCATCCGAACGTTCGCCGTCCCGGCATCCTTCGCCGGTCTTCTTTTCATGTCGGGCTGCGCACTCGGCGGTGGCGGCAGCGGAACGGTTCAAGTGCTTCAGGAAACGCCTTCTCCTCGTGAGATCATCCTGAAGGCCGGCATGTCACCACCTGCGGCCTGCGTGGTGAGCGTCAACCAATCTCCGCCTGCACCGAAGATCGAACAGCAGCCCAAGCTTCCGGCGAAAGATGCCGTCTGGCTGGAAGGCAACTGGCGCTATTACAGCGGCGAGTATGTCTGGATACCGGGGCATTGGGCCATCCCGCCAAAGCCCCACGCCGTCTATGAGCCGCCACACTGGAGCGTGCGCAACGGCAACAACATGTTCACCGAGGGCTACTGGCATTTTTAAGCCTTCGGCCCGCTTACCTCCGACTGCACTGCGCCTACACCACGCGGTCGATCATTCCCTCGCCGCCTTTTTCGAAGGCCGCGAGATTGGCCAGAAAATGTTTCACCAGCGCGACGTCCTGATCACTGCGTCCACCCGCCGTGTGCGGAGTGATGAAGCAGTTGGGCGCCGTCCATAACGGATTCGACGGCGGCAGCGGTTCCTCGGCGAACACATCGAGATACGCCGCGCCCAGTCGCCCGCTCTCGAGCGCCTGCACGAGCGCGCGCTCGTCCACCGTGGTGCCGCGACCGATGTTGTAGAAACGTGCGCCGGGCTTGCATGCGCCGAGGCGGCGGGCGTTGACGTAGTTGCGTGAGGCTTCGTTGTCCGGAAGCAGATTCACGATGTGGTCGGCCTCCGCCAGCACCGCCGTCACGCGGTCCTCGGCGATAATATGCACGCCGCGCTCGCTGTGCGTCTTGCGACGCACCGCGTAGAGTTTCACGCCGAAGGGCGCGAGGAGCTCCGTGAGCCGGCGCGCGATCGTGCCGTAACCGAGCAGCAACACGGTCTGACCATTGAGGAGAACCGACGCCGCGCGATGCTCGAAAAACTTCCACTGCCGCTCGCCCAACTGCTCCGCATGCGAGGCGAGCAGCTGGCGGCCCAGCGCGAGCATCATCGCCAGCACATGCTGCGCGCACGGCTCGGCGAAGACGGTCGAACTCGTGGTGAAGGCCGATCCGCGCGCACGAAATGTCTCCAGAAACTCCGGCGTCTCGTAACGCCCGTAGCCCGCGCTGGTGACGGCGACCCACTTGATGCGCTTGCGACGGAGGCACTCGGCGGCGTCAGGTTGGCCGAAAAGAATGTCGGCCTCCGCCATCGCGGGATCAACCGGACCGGCGACGAGCACCGAGGCCGAGCGTTTTTCCGCGAAGGCCAGCCGGTGGTCGCCCAGTCCGGCGGCGAGCAGCCGCTCGGCGGGACCGGACAACGCGGCGTTGCACCAAATCGTGAGGCTCATCGGCAAAACGTGCGGTTCACTCCGTCTCGTTGAACTCGCACAAGGCGTGGACGTTGAGTCCGGCCTCGCGGAGTTTTTTGGAGCCGCCGAGCTCCGGCAGGTCGATGATCGCGGCCACGCCCACCACTTCGGCGCCGAGTGCGCGGATGAGTTTCGTCGCGGCGAGCACGGTGCCGCCGGTGGCGATCAGGTCATCGACGATGAGCACGCGGTCGCCGACTTTGCAGGCGTCGGCGTGGATTTCGATGGTGGCGCTGCCGTATTCGAGATCGTAGTCGGCCGAGACGGTGCGAAAGGGAAGCTTGCCCTTCTTGCGCACGAGCATGAACGGCTGGTGAAGCTGGTAGGCGAGCGCGCCGCCGATGATGAAACCGCGCGCATCGACCGCCGCGATGAGGTTGATGTTGTGCCGGCGGCAATCGAGGGAAAACGCCTCGACCATCACGCGAAACGCCTCGGGATCCTGAAAGAGCGTGGTCACGTCGCGGAAGTTGATCCCCGGCTTCGGCCAGTCGCGCACGGTGCGGATCTTTGATTTCAGGTAATCGGCGTGATCGGCGGTGCTCATGGTAGATGAAGGGAATGACGGCGCACGCCGCGGCAGGCGCAAGCCCAAGGTTGCATCAGGTGCGGCGGGCCTTTTCGCGCAGGCGCTCGGCCCGCGCGTTGATCTGCGCAAAGAGCTCCGTGTGCTCGACCGCCTCACGGTCGTCGACGTGGACAAGCCCCGCGCCGAAGGGCGGCGTTTCATCCGCTTCGTCGGCCCAGCGCGCCCATTCGTAGCCGATCACGGCGGGATGACCGCACGCGGCGGCCAGCGCCTGACGGCCGTCGCGCAACATGCGCTCAAGTCGCGTGGGACCGGAAAGGATTTTAAAAGGCGCGGTGCGGAAGCGTTCGTTGGACAGACCGAACGACGTGAGGATCAGCGGCATGCCGGCGGCGCTCGCATAGATCTCGGCATGCAGCGCGAAGTCCGGTCCGTGACAGTGCCACGACACCACATCGACCTGCGGATAGACACACTCGGCGAGCACGGTCGCGCCCGGCGGCTCCGCGAAACGGCAGCCAAGCACGAGGTGATGCGGATCGTGCCGCCGCAGCGCCGCCGCCGTGGCCTTGAAATAACGATGCGCCGCCTCGCGCGCGAACCGTTCGTGGTCGCGCAGGTAGCCCGCCGTGGCGAGAGGCCGTTCCTCCAGCGTGCGTTGACGGATCACTTCCTTGTTGGGCAGATCGATGCTCCAGGCGCGCCCCAGCGCGGCCAGGTTGCCCGCATGCGGCGCGAGCACAAATTCCCACGCGGCATGATAGGCGGCGAGACCGGGCTCGAGGCTCAGGCAAACTTGCAGCAGCGAAGGGCGGTCGGAGCGGGGCGGCCCCCAGCCAAGGGCATCGTCCGTAAACGTGCCGATAAAGCCGGGGCGGGCCGCCCATGCGGCGGTGGTTTTTTGCGCATGCAGATCGCACAACGCGCCCCAGCCGGAATCAAACACGTCGGGCAAACTCACGCCATGCGCATGAATGACCGGCCCGCCCGCATGGCGGAAATCCGCCAGCGCCGTCGCATACAAACCGGAACCGGCGAGCACCGGCTCCGCCCACGGACCAAGGGTGTTGACCTGCCAGCGACGCAAGCGCTGGAGCACCACGCGCGCAAACTCGTCGGAGTTTTCGTAGCCGTAAAGCTGGTCGACCGCGACGGCATAGGCTCCCCGATGCGCGGAGGGCGGACCGGCACGCCCGTAGCGGTTGACCGCCGCCACGCTCTTGGCGAAGAAGGGCTGGCCATGCGGATCGAGGAGCCACCATTGGCCGCCGGGTGTCTGGCCGACCCGGAAAAAACCGGCGGTTCCCCGCACGGTTTCGGGTTTGAACGAACGAAGAGTAAGGGGCTCCGCAGCGCGGGCTTTCGCCATGGTGAGAAAACTAGAGCGAAGCGCCGCCGAATGGGAAGCCCGCAGGCGCGGCGTATGGATACCGCTTGCCCGGACCGCCCTTTCCCCGTTAACCCCTTCCACGCTCTTTCATCCCGGACCGCCATCCCCCAAGTCCTTACATGAATCATCGTCTTTTCCCAAAAATCATACTCCGGGCGCACCTTGTTGTTTCAGTCTGGATCCTAGCCTTCGCCGCCGCGGGCAACGCCGCCTCCGGCCAGACGGGACAGGCCACCGGTGATTATTTTTTCGGACCCTCGCCTTCCAACGAAAAACAAATCGAGGCACTGCTCACACCGACCGCAACCATCATTGCCACCAAGCCCGGCCCGCAGGATGGCGATCCGTCCGGCATTGTGCTGCTGGACGAAGTCGTGCAATATATCAGTAAAGACGGCCGGACCCTGCACATCCACCAAGTCGCCTACAAGGCCCTGACCGACGCAGGCGCCAAGACACTCAACGAGGACGTCTTTGGATACCGACACAAACAGCAGACGTTTCGTCTGGTGCGTGCCGAGACAATCCAGCCCGACGGCAGGATCGATGCCGTGACTCGCGAGGCCGTGCTGGTGCAGTCTCCCCAGCGTCAGGCCGACTACGCACTTTACGACGACCAAGCGGAGGTCCGGGTCATCTATCCCAACGTCAAAACCGGCAGCATCACCCATGCGATCTTCGTAACCGATGATCAGGTGGCCCGCATGCCCGGCACCTACAGTTACACCTTCATCTGGGGCTCGGGCTGGCCGACCTCGCTCGAACGCCTCGTCGTAAGTCTCCCGAAAAATCTGGCGGCAAAACTGAACACCGTGACCCTCGGCTCAGGCTCTCCCGAGCCAACCCGCGAAACCTTGGCCGACGGCGGCATGCGCCTGACCTGGAGCAAAACCGCCCAGTCGCTTCGCCGTCGCGAGGTGGCGCGCGCCCCCCTCTCCCAGAATGGACCTCTCGTGCACCTCACCACCCTGGACTCCTGGGACAAGATCGCCACTTGGTTCACGGGCATGGTCAAGGACCGCGACCGGCTCTCCCCCGCGCTCACCGCCCAGGTCGAAGAGTGGACCAAGGGCCTCGCGGATCGCGACGCGATCATCCATGTGCTGTTCACCAAAGTCGCCAACGACGTCCGCTACACCGGCCTGGACCTCGGCGACTCCGACTACCAGCCGTATCCATGCGAGGAGGTCTGGACCAAGCGCTACGGCGACTGCAAGGACAAGGCGTCCCTCCTCGTCTCCTTTCTGCGCGCGAAAGGCATCACCGCACACGTGACACTGCTCAACACTTACCACGTGGGTCGTATCGACCGCCGCGCGCCCGATTACAAGGTCTTCACGCACGCTATCGTCGCCGTCGAGGACGACCATAGCGGCCTGCGTTTTTATGATCCGACGATCACTTGGGCCGAGCCCGGCATGCTCAGCCCCGGCGACGCCGATCGTGACGTGCTGGTCATCGACGGCGATCACGCCCGGTGGGCGCACACCCCTGCGCAAACCGCGGGCACTCTCACCTACGACTTCGACCTCAAACTGGACTCCTCCGGTGCGCTGTCCGGCTGGCTCAGCCTGACCGCCGAAGGCTATTACGGCGCCGGCCAGCGCGAACGCTTCCGCAACCTCGACAGCGTCGAACGCAGGCGGACCATGTCCGACACGGTGCGCGGCTTTTACTCCGGCGCCGACGTGATCGACGTGACCGCGCCAGCGCCCTTTGTCGCCGGACTGCCAGACACCATGAAGGCCTACTTCGTGGTGTCGCCCCAAGGCGGGACGCTCACGCTCGGATTCCCCCAAAGTCCGGAGCTCTTTCTCGATCTGGGCACCAGCAACGAACGCGACTCCGCCTACTTCCTCTATCAGGACGACACCGTAGTAAACGCCCGAATCGCCCTGCCGGCCGGCATCGCCCCCAAGTCCCTGCCCCCGGCCTATCAAGTCGAGACCCCCACCGGCACCGCCGAAAGCCGCTGGACCAGCGCCGGCGGCGTGCTCACGGCCCGACTGCGCATACAAATCCACCAGCCCACCATTCCCGCCTCGGAATTCGCCCGGTTTTACCAGGCCATGCTGTCGCTTCACACCTGGCTCAACCAACCGCTCTCGCTCTCCGCCTCGACGACATCGCCGGCGCCTGCGTCCGACAAACCCGCCGCCGAACTCGACCTGCCGCTCATGCCCAGCGGCGACGGCCAGATCGACCTCGTTGACCGGCTCTACCCCACCGATGGCGATATCGCTCGCCGCCGCGCCGCCTTGCAACGCACGCTTCAATATTTCCCCAACGACAAAAACGCCATCTTTCGCGCCACCACCCGCCTTGCCTGGCTCGATTGGAACGCCGACAAAAACCAGGAGGCCTTCGACCGCCTCGACGCCCTGCTCAAAGGCTACGGACACGACGTCACCCCGGAACTCTACAGCTGGGCCGAAACCACCGAGGCCCTCGCCCTCCGCGATCTCAAGCGCACCGCCGAAGCCGAGACCATCCTTCTCCGCATCGCCCGCGACCCGAGACTCTCCGCCGACCGCCGTGCGGAAGCGGCCGTCGATGCGGCCCACATGCTCAAGACCCGCGCCCCCGACGACGCCGTCACTCTCCTCCTCGAAACCGCCCGCCTCCCATCCTCCTGGCTGCCCGACATCTACAGCCTGCTAGCACGCCTCGAACTGCAAAACAACCGGGCCGACGCCCTCCGCGAGCAGTTGACCCAATTCGTCCACTCCCAGCCCGACGCCGTTGAAGACGTGTTCAAGGGCATCGTGAAGGACACCGCCCAATGGAACGACCCGGCGGATGGCTCCGCCCAGGCAACGTTGCTGGAGATGGCGACCACCCTCCTCCCCCGCCCCGGGGCCGGACTCAAGGCCGCGCTCGACGAGGCAACCACACGCCAGACCACCCGTCTCAGCTTCGAAAAAATCCGCCGCGAACTGGGCGAAAGCGTAAAAAACCCGCCCCTCGCCGCCTGGTATGGCAACCCATCCACCACGGAATTCACCACCGCTGACCAGTATAAAAAAGCCATCCAGACCGCCGAGGACAACAAGGACGGCGACCGGTGCACCCGGCTCAGCGTGTGCGCATTGATCAACCTTCCCCCCGGCGCCGACTTTTCCAAAAAGCTCTGGCTCGCCGCCTCCAACGCCAACTGGCAGGAAGACCTCGTCGGCATCGCGAAACCATACCCCATCCTGCCGCTGCTCCTGGATCTCTGCGACCAGCTCCCCAAGACCGAGGACGGCTATTATGAAGGCCGATTCCAGCGCGGAGCCTGGCTCGCCCGCCACAAGGACTACGCCGCCGAACACGCGCTTTACGCATCCCTCGCCGCCGACCCGAAGCGCTCTTCTGATTACAACGAAAGCACCTATGGCCGTCTCGGCGGGAGCTGCGAGCACATCGGTGATTACGCCGGTGCGCTCGCCGCCTATGCCGAACTCGAAAAACCCGGCGCCAGCAGCGCGAAAAACGCCGACTGTCTCCTTCACGCCGTCTTCATCAACCTCCAACTCGGCCGCCAGGACGAGGCTCTCCGCATCATCGGTCTTCTTGAAAAAGCCTCGAATGACACCCTCCTCAAGGCCACCGGCGAATACAACATGCGCGAGCTCATCGCCCTGCGCCGCACCGGGAAGGCCGCTCTCTTCTGGTCCGGTCAGACCCGGTGGTGGCCGCGTTGGCAGGCGCTTGAGGCCAGGCTCCACCTGCCACCCGCCGGCCAGGAAACCATCGTGCCGGTGATCCCGGACCTGGCCTACCTCGGCCGCATGATGGGCCAGGCCCAACGGGACAAGGACACCGCAGCCTACCTGGAAAACTACCGCCGGTTGATCAGCGCAGCCCGTTGGCTGCCCTCCATGGCCGTCGAGATCGCCGGCCTCATCGACCTTACCGGCCGGACCCTTCCCGCCGACATCACGGACTTCCGCAACCTCGCCATCGCCGCCCTCGAGGTTCCCGCCGTCGCGCCCGACAACATGCGTCTTCGCCAGCTTCACCTCGCCGCCCAGCTCCAAGACGCCGGCCGCGGCAAGGACGCCCTTGCCGTCATCGCCGCCTTCCAGTCTGTCCCCCAGCCCGGCGATGAAATCACCCGCGCCATGCACCGCGTCTGGGGCATCGCGGCCAGCATCTCGCACCTCCAGCTCAAGGAAGCGTCCGCGGCGATCGCCGCGGACTTTGACGATCCCAGCATCGCCGACTCGCGCGCCTACAGCATCGAACTGCTCGCCAATCTCTACCGCGCCCAGCACCGCATCGACGACGAGGCCGCCCTGCTCAAAAGGGAACTCGCCAGCCCCTTCATCACGGCCGACACCAACACCACCAGTCGGTTCAACCAACGCTACGAAGAGCTCGGCGGCAGCATCCGCTTCGCAAAGGAAGTCGCTACCTGGCTCGTGACCAACCCACTTCCATGGTATGATTTCGCCGCGCCCGCGAATCTACAGGATCCCCGTCTGCGCAACCTGGACGAAGTCCTCAAAGACCCCGGCCGCCAGTTCAACGCCGCCGAAACCGTGAAGCTCAACCTTCTCGTCGCCCAAGATGGCGACGGTGCCATGGAGCAGCAGCAGACCGCCTTCATCAACGCCTTCGAAGGCCTTCTCCGCCTCACCCACAGTCAGAAGGAGGCCGACCACCTCGTCGCCACCGTGATCGACGATGCCTCTCTCGACGAGTCCGTGCGCGCCGCCGCGCTCTGGTCGGCGATCATCGACGCCTACATCCACGACCAGACTGAAACCTACCACCGCCTGCGCGACAAACCCCTCGCCCTCAAGCTGGGGGATGCCCGCAGCAAGCTTCTGCCTTCGTTCACAAGCTACATGGACGCGGATAAAACCTCCCCCGCCGCGCTCACTGCACTCGCCGACAAAACCACCGCCCGCCCCGAAATGGCCGCCATCGATGTGGGCGTGGTTCAGGATATTTTCGCCCAGCTCCTCCGCCTCGGCCAGACGGGTGCGGTCCGTCACATTTACGAAGGCGTCGCCCAATGGAACTTCGCTTCCGACGTGACCACGCCCAGGGAAAACATCCAGCTCGGTTTCCTCAAACTCATCACCGCCGCCGAAGCCCTCGCGCCCGTGCACGACGCCCTCATCCGGATAACGCTCGCACACTTCCCGTCGCCTCCCGCTCACGCCCCCGCCGTCGCCGGCGACCGCCGCGACCTTGAGGCCCTCCCTAAACTTTCTCTTCAGGACACCCGAGACACCGCCCTCTACCTCATCGGCCACCGGCGCTTCGTCCGAGAAAACTTCCAGTTCTGGCACACCTTCATCAACGCGCTCGCCTCCGATGCGAAAAACAAACCCCTGTGCTTCGAACTCATTGAGGCGGCCCTCGCCAAGGCACCAGACGACGAAACCCGCGCCGCCGTCGTCATGTCCCTGGCCACGGCCATGGATGGCGACGACGACTCCGTGCGCAAGCGCATCACCGCCCTGTTTGCTCCCTACGACTCCCCCGTGGAAGCCCCGCTCACCCACGAACGGCTCGGTATGTTGCATATCAGCGAAGCCCTTCGCCTCGGCCAGACGATCAACCCCGATGAAGCCTTCGACCGTCTGCGCGACCCCAACCTCGACTACATGCGCGCCTCCCTCTCCTTGCGCCACTACACCCAGACGCATGATCTTGCTTCGCTAAAACGCCTTATCAACGCCATGACTGTCACCCGCCTGCTCAATCCTAGACTGCTGAAACAGACGATCCCCGCACTAGACCTCCTCGGCATGAAATCCGAGGCAACCCTTGCCCGGGAAACCGCTCGACGCGAACTGCATGCCGCCCTCCTCATGGCTTGGGCAGATGGCGATGCGTCGGAAATCGATCAAGCACTTGATCTGGCCGAAGTCCTCGGCGATCCGGCGCCCTTCCCTCCCGGCTGGATCGACACCGTAGTCGCCAAGTCGGCCGATCCGATGGACCAAGGCCGCATCCGCATGATCGCCGCCTGGCTGCGCAAAGATTGGGTTGCCGCCGCCCATGAAGCCTCCCTCGAACTGAAAACCTACCCCACCTATTACCGTTTCAATTGGTATCTCGGGGCCTCCCAGTTCCGAGCCGGACAAACCGACGCCGCTCGTCAGTCGCTGACCACCTACGTCCAATACTCCAGAGACGAAGCCGAATACCCCGAAGCCGTCGCTATGCTGGAAAAACTGCAGGCCACATCCACCTCCCCGGCCAAGCCACCCCTTTAACGATCTGGTCGCTTCACCCTGAAGCGCTCGCGCGTGGTCACATAGTCGTCGCCGCCGAGACGGCCGATGGTGTCGAGCTTCGCGTGTTCGATGGCGCCGTTTGCCCCGAGGATGGCTTCGTCCACATGCAACGCGACGATGCGGCCGATGATGAGATTGGCCCCGCCCGCGCCTTCGCCGACATGGACGACTTGGTGCAGCACACACTCGAACGCCGCCGGCGCCAGCGCCACGCGGGGCGGCCGCACGCGTGTGCTGGCGGCCGGCACGATGCCAAACGCGTCGAACTCGCTCTCGCCATGCGGGAGCAGCGAGGCGCAGTCGTTCATCGGTTCGGCCAGCGAATACGGCACGATGTTAACCACGAACTCGGGAACCGCCTCGATGTTGAGCACCGTGTCCTTCTTGGTGCCGCCGCGTCCGTTGACCGCGGAAAACAGCAGTGTGGGCGGATTCGAGGTCACGCCGTTAAAAAATGAAAACGGCGCGAGATTCGTGCGGCCATCCGCCGAAATCGTGGAAACCCAGGCGATCGGGCGCGGGGTGATCAGGCCGGCCATCCAGCCGTAGGCGTCGCGGGGAGGAAGCGTGGAAAAATCGACAAACATGCCGCCACAGTGGCTATTCGGACGGCGCGCGCCAGCCCGAGTTGCAATCATAAGCACCTTTCATCGCCTACTTCATTCTGGCTAGAACAAGGACTTGCGACACGCTGGCGGCTTTTATGGCCACCGCCCCGATCATCCGTGAAGCACCCTGGCACGCCGGCCTGCGCGGCGCCCGCGCCAACCTGCTGCCCGGGCTCGCGCTCCAGCTTTTTGCGCTCGTGCTGGTGCTGGCGTATTATCGCCACGCGCCGACGCGCGATGCGGTCAATCAACTCGCCGATCTGCGCGGGCGGATGGGCGTGCTCTTCGGCATTCTGTCCACGGGCCTGTGCGGCGGGCTGCTTCCCTTTCTCTATCTCAAAGCCATGCCGGCCACGCGCTCCCGCTATACATGGGCGCAAGGCGGAGCGATCACGGCTTTCTGGGCCTACAAGGGATTCGAGATCGGCCTGTGGTATCGCTTCCTCGCGTGGAGCGTGGGCGAGGGCAACAGCCCCGGCACGGTCGCCACCAAGATGTTCCTCGACCAGTTCGTCTACTGCCCGCTCCTCGCCGTGCCGCTGACGGTGCTCGTCTACGACTGGTGCGAGCACCAATTTTCGGGCGCGGCTCTGGCCGCCGAGGTGCGCGCGCGGGGATGGTATGCGCAGCGCGTGCTGCCGATGTTGATTTCAAATCTCGGCGTCTGGGTCCCCGCTGTGTGCATCATCTACGCCCTGCCAACCGCGCTTCAGCTCCCTCTTCAGAATCTCGTCTTATGTTTCTTCACGCTGCTCCTCGCGCACATTTCCAAGCGCCAGCCGGCGGCCAACATCACGTAGTCCGAACGCGCCCGCGCGCTCGCTTTCGGGAATAACCTGCGGCACTTTTCGCTCTTATCGGTTTCGTTATTCCATGCCCATGCTGCCGCGTTTTCTTTCCTTTTGTTTTTTTCTGCTGATGGCCGCCGCGCCCGCCGCACGCGCCCAAGTGCAGGCCACCCTCACCGCCTCCGACCAGTCGATCCAGCCTGGCCATGCGTTCACAGTCGCGCTTCGTCTCACCCACGACGAGCACTGGCACACTTACTGGATCAACCCCGGCACCGGCTATCCCACATCGATCAAATGGGAGCTTCCCGACGGCTGGACCGCCGGCCCGATCCAATGGCCCGCCCCACAAACCATTCTCGACGACAAGGGCGCCATTATCGGCAACGGCTACGAAAATACTGTCTATCTGCCGGTCACACTCACTCCGCCCGCCGATCTGAAACCGGGCGAATCCATCACGCTCAAAGGCCTCGCAAAATGGCTTATGTGCAAAGATGTCTGCGTGCCCGGCAAGGCCGACGTCAGCCTCACTTTGCCGACCTCATCCGAAGCACCGGCTCCCGCCTCCAAAGATGGTGTGCTCATCGCCGCCACCCTGGCGTCGCTTCCGCGCGACATCCCCGGCTGGCAAGTGAGCGCCACCCGCGCCGACGGCGCCGTCACGCTCCACCTCACCGGTCCGGCCGACGCGATCCTCCCCAAACCAGCCGATCTCCATTTCTTCGCACAGGACAACTTCATCGCCTTTGACCAACCGCAGACCGTAACGACGGGGAGCAACGGTGAACTGCTCATCACTCTCCCCCTTTCGCCTGTTGCGGACACCATTCCCGATCACCTCGTCGGCGTGCTCCGCTCCGCAAACGGCTGGCCGATTCAAAATACCCAAATCCCAGGTATGGCAGTCGATGTCCCTCTCTCGACCGCCGCCGCCACACCTCCAGCCAACACCAGCGACACCGCCACGATTCCCGTTGGCATCACCCGCGCAACTCCCGCCAGCACCGTGGCCGTCAACAGCCTCGCCGGCACGCTCGTGTTGGCGTTTATCGGCGGCCTGATCCTGAACCTCATGCCGTGCGTGTTTCCCGTGCTCGGCATCAAGATCCTCGGCTTCGTCAACCAAGCCGGCGCCGACCGCCGCAAAGTCACCTTGCACGGCCTCATCTTCGCACTCGGCGTCTTGCTCTCCTTCTGGGCGCTGGCCGGCGTGCTCGCGATCCTGCGCGCGGGCGGCGACCAGCTCGGCTGGGGCTTTCAACTCCAGTCCACCGGCTTCGTCTTCGTGCTCGCGGCAGTCATGCTCGTCTTCGCACTCAGCATGAGCGGCGTATTCGAGTTTGGCCTGCGCGCGACCGGCGTGGGCGCCGGCCTGCAACAAAAGCACGGCTACGCCGGCTCGTTTTTCACGGGTGTGCTCGCGACCGTTGTAGCGACTCCGTGCAGCGCACCGTTTCTCGCGCCCGCCCTCGGAGCCGCGCTGGCACTGCCGACCTTCGCATCCTTCGTGGTGTTCACCGCCATCGCGGTCGGCCTCGCGCTGCCTTACTTGTTGCTCTCGATTTTCCCCCAAGCCGTCAAAGCCCTGCCCCGGCCCGGCGCGTGGATGGAAACTTTTAAACAAGTCATGGCGTTCCCGCTTTACGCCACGGTGGGTTACCTGATCTGGGTGCTCGCCGGACAGACCGCCGAGCAGTCGCTCCTCTTCGTGTTGCTCGGCCTCACGGTCATCGCAATGGGCGTGTGGCTGTATGGCCGCTACAACGCCCCCGGCGTCAAACCCGCACGCGCCCGCTTCGGTCTCATCGGTGGACTCGCCCTCCTCGCCATCGGCGGCTGGCTCGGCTGGCCCAAGGCCCCCGCTCCCAGCGCCGTCACCTGGGAACCGTGGAGCACCGAGCGGGTGAACCAGCTCCGCGCGGAAGGGAAACCCATCTACGTCGATTTCACCGCGCGCTGGTGCTTCACCTGCCAGACCAACAAAAAAGTCGTGTTCAGCTCGTCCGAAGTGCTCCGGCAGTTCCACGACAAAGGCGTGGTCACGCTCCGCGCCGACTGGACCAACGACGATCCGCTGATCACCGCCGAGCTAGCCAGATGGAACCGCAGCGCCGTGCCCTTCGACTTGCTCTACCTGCCCGGTCGCCCCGACCCCATCCTCCTGCCTGAGATCCTCTCGCCCTCGATCGTTTTGAAAGCGCTCAACTCTAACCAGTAGCCGCAAAAAAGGCGGCCCAGGGAGAGATCTCCCGTGGGCCGCCGGAATCCTACTGGGACTGGCTTTTTCGCCTTAGATTAGAGGGCGACGTCGCCGGACTCGTCGGTGCGGATACGGATCGCCTGTTCGACCGGCAGGACGAACACCTTGCCGTCGCCGATCTTGCCCGTCTTCGCTTTCGCGACGATGGCTTTCACCGCCGAGGCCACCAGATCGTC
>DATJHQ010000031.1:0-64603 GCA_035493815.1 Rariglobus sp. | reverse complement strand
TCGCGGCGAGTTTCGGATAAGACTCGGGGTCGCCGCGGCGGGCGGCGGCACAAAATTCCCGCACGGGGCACACGGTGCAGAGCGGGTTTTGGCGGAAGCAGATGGTCGCGCCCAGCTCCATCATGGCCTGGTTGTGATCGCCGGGATGGGCGTGATTCAGCAACGCGTCGGCGAGCGGGGTGTAGACTTTCGCGGCGCTCGCGCTGTCGCGGTAGGCAGTGTCGTCGGCGGTGAGGCGGGCGAGGATGCGGACGACATTGCCGTCGACCACGGCGGCGGGCGTGCCAAAGGAGATGCTCGTGATCGCGGCGGCGGTGTAGGGGCCGATGCCGGGCAGCTCAAGCCAGTCCGCGGTCGTGCGGCGCGGCGCGGGCCACGCGGCGACGGCTTGCGCGACCTTGTGGAGGTTGCGGGCGCGCGAGTAGTAGCCGAGGCCTTCCCAGAGCTTGAGCACGCGGTCTTCGGATGCGGCGGCGAGGGATGCAAAATCGGGGAACGCCTCCAGCCAGCGGGCGAAGTAGGGCAGGACGGTTTTGACCTGCGTCTGCTGAAGCATGAGCTCGCTCACCACCGTTTTGTAGAGCGATGGCGCGGTGCGCCACGGCAACGTGCGTTGATGCGTGCGATACCACGCGAGCAAGGCGTGCTGGAAGGCGGTCTTTTGGGCGATGAGCGTTTTGGCCACGGAAAGCCCCACAAGGCGCAAATTTCTCCGCGAAGCCAATGAAGATTCTTTTTGTGCTTTCGGTGCTTTTTGTGGCCAATGGTTCAATGCCCAAGAAGCCGACCTCCGACGACGAGGCCCCCAAGAAGCTCAGCAGCTACACCATCAAGCTCGACGACGGGCAGATGGAGGCGTTGCACGCGATCTGCAAGGCGCGCCACTGGGAGCCGTTCGAGGTCGCCTACACGCGGTTCGCCTACAAGGCCGAATCGGCGAAGATCAACTTGTCCGCCTACACGAGCGGCAAGGTCGTGATCGCCGGAAAGGGCACCGAGGACTTCGTGCGCGACGTGCTTGAGCCGGAAGTCACCAAGCTCGCCAAACTCGGCTACGATGAAGTGTTGAACCCCGACTGGTTCGAGGCACACGCCGGTCTGGATGAAAGCGGCAAGGGTGACTTCTTCGGTCCGGTCGTGGCCGCGACGGTCATCGCGGAAAAATCCGCCATCCTCAAGTGGCGCGAGGCCGGCGTGCAGGATTCCAAGAAAATCGCCGAGACGAAGATTCTCCAGCTGGACAAGATCATCCGCGAGACGCCGTGGGTGGTTGTAAAAACCTGCCACTGCTCGATGCCGAAATACAACGAGCTCATGCGTCGTCCGCGCGCCAACCTGAATCTTCTGCTCGCCTGGCAGCATGCGACGGCGCTCTCGCAGGCGCTCATCGAGAAACCGGTGAAGTGGGGCCTGCTCGACCAATTTACCGAGCAACCGCTCGTGCAGCGCGAGCTGGCCAAAAAGAAGGTGGAGAACTTCGAACTGCGCATGCGCACCAAGGCGGAGTCCGATCCGGTCGTGGCCGCCGCCTCCATCGTGGCGCGCGCCGAATACGTGCGGTTGATGCGCGATCTTTCGCGCCGCTTCGGCGAGCCGCTGCAGAAAGGCGCAAGCGCGCAGGTGAAGACGCAGGCGCACCAGATCATCGAGAAGTTTGGCATCCATGCGCTGGGTGATTTCGCCAAGCTTCATTTCCGCACCGCCTACGAGGTCGTGAAGGACGCGGGCAAACTCGACGAACTTCCACTGCCCGAGCCAAAGGAACGCTTCGGCTTCGGTCGCGGCTGATTTTATCCGGACGCATGGCCACGACCAAACGCCGCCAGCTTCGCGGTTTTGATCTCAAGCAGATCGAAGGTGTTTCCGAACTCATCGGCGTGGATGAGGCGGGCCGGGGCGCGCTGGCCGGTCCGGTGGTGGCGGGCGCCGTGCTGGTCACGCGCACGTTTCTCGACGGCCGCTGGGCCGGGACGAATGCGAACCGCATCAACGATTCCAAGCAGCTCACCTCGGCCGAGCGCGACGCGCTTTGGTTGGATTTTGAGGCGCTCGTCGCGGAGGGACAGATTCATGCCAACTTCGGCGTGGCCGATGTGACCGAGATCGAGCAGCTCAATATTCTTGGCGCCACCAAGCTCGCCATGCGTCGCGCACTGGAGGGCATTCATCCGCCGGGCGCGTTTGAAAAACCGGCGGCTGAGCCGGACTTGTTTGCGTCGCCGGAGGAGATCGCTGCGTTTCAACCTCAGGTGTCCTGCCGGATCATCGTGGACGGGCTGAAGTTGAAACATTTTCCGTATCCTCACACCGGCGTGGTCAAGGGGGACGGGCGGTCACTCTGCATCGCGATGGCTTCAATCATCGCGAAGGTGACACGGGACCGCCTGATGAACGATCTCGACGGGCAGTTCCCCGGTTATGGTTTCGCCCAACACAAGGGCTATGGCACCGAGGAGCATCGCGACGCGGTGCTCCGGCTCGGGCGGAGCCCGCAGCACCGCGAGTTGTTTTTGCGCAAGCTGCTCGCGGCCCGGGTCGATCCCGCGCAAATGGACTTTCTGGGGGACCAAACAGAATGAACGTCGGATTGCCTCCCGCACGTGGGTGCGCTTTGTAACTGATCCATGGCTGGCAAGAAACATACCTCGCTCGACCGCGTTCTCGGACGACTCAACACGCTTGATCCGGTCAACATGGCCAACCTTGTTCAGCGCCTCGTGCGCGAACACGGGCTGTTCGAGGATATTTTCAATACGCTTCAGGAGGGGATTCTGGTCATCAGTTCCGACGGCGAAATCGAATACGCCAACCAAGCCGCCCATACGCTCATCGGCCTGAAAACGGACGATCTCACCGGCTCGATTCTTTGGCGGCTGGTGCCGGGGCTGCGGCCTTCGTTGGAGGCGTCGCTTGACGCCGCCGCACCGGTGCTTCCGGTCGTGGCCCGGGAGATCCAGCTCAGCTATCCGGAGCCGCGTGTCGTCCGCCTCTACATGGTTCCGTTCAAGGGTGAGGGAAGCGGTGCCGAACGACGTTTTGCGGTCATTCTCACCGATATCACCAGCGAGAAACAAAACACAGAGGAGCGCATCGAAAGCGAACGAACATCGTCGATCCTTTTGCTCGCCGCCGGCGTCGCCCACGAACTGGGAAACCCACTCAACTCTCTCACGATTCACCTGCAGCTCATCGAGCGAAAACTCAAGAAACTGAAGGCGACGAAGGACAAGGAGGCCGCTTCGCTCACCGAGTCGATTCGCGTGTGCCAGGAGGAGGTTTCAAGGCTCGACGGGATCATCACCAATTTCCTCGAAGCCATCCGTCCGCGTCCACCCGATCTCGCTGAAACGAATCTGACCGACGTGCTGACCGAGGTGTTGAGCTTTCAACGCCGTGAGCTGGCCGATCGAGGCATCAAGGTCGAGGTGGAGACAGCGGACGATCTTCCAGTGGTCATGGCGGACCGGAATCAACTCAAGCAGGTGTTTTTCAACATCACCAAAAATGCGATGGAGGCCATGAGTCCCGGCGGCCGCCTGCGCATCCGCACCCGCACCGACGACGACAATGTTTACCTGCTCTTCGGCGATACAGGCGCCGGCATCAAGCAGGAGGATCTCGTGAAACTTTTTCAGCCCTACCACACGACGAAAACGGGCGGTCACGGTCTCGGTCTTATGATCGTGCAGCGCATCCTCCGCGAGCATGGCGGACAGGTGGGCATCGAGAGCAAGGAAGGCGTGGGAACGCTGGTCACGCTGCAGTTCCCTCAGAAAAACCGCCGGGTCAAGATGCTGAAGTAAGCTGGCGTGCGGTTGGATTTTGCGAAGGTTTGATTGGGTTTCAATCATTCCCCAATGAGTGCCCTGCTGGTATGATGATCTCTCGCTCGCCCCGTTTCGGAGGCGATTAATCCCAGTCCTTTGTTGCCCCATTTATGAGAAAAGAACTAGTGGCCGCGCTGTTCGCGGCTTTGACATGCGCCCAAGGTGTTCATGCCTACGAGATGAAGCAGGCGCCGATCATGACGCCATGGGCTTCGCAAGTGGACCCAAAGAATCCATTGCCCGACTATCCGCGGCCGCAGATGACTCGCCCGGACTGGATGAACCTTAACGGAGTCTGGGAATATCAAAGTGGGGCGGCCGATGACGGCGTGCCGGTTGGGAAGACCCTGAGCGGAGATATTCTTGTGCCGTTCCCGGTTGAGTCGGCGATTTCCGGAGTGATGGAGCACCATGACCGTCTTTGGTATCGGCGCATGTTTACCGTGCCGGCCGGATGGCGTGGCAAAAACATTCTTCTGAACTTCGGTGCGGTGGATTATGAGACCGAGGTTTTCTTGAACGGGAAAAGCCTGGGGATTCACAAAGGCGGATATCTGCCGTTCAGCTACGATATCACGGGGGAACTTCATGGCGCGGGACCGCAGGAAATCATCGTGCGGGTGTATGACCCGACCGAATCGGGTGGTCAGCCTCGCGGCAAGCAGGTCACCACGCCGGGCGGCATCATGTATACGCCGACCACGGGCATCTGGCAGACGGTGTGGCTGGAACCGGTCGCCAGTCTGTCCATCGCCAATTTGAAAATCGTTCCCGATGTGGACGCGGGGATGTTGAAGCTGACCGTGAACACCTCGGGTGATGCGAAGGGCAGCGAGGTTGAAATTCATGTGAAGGACTCGGGCAGGGTGATCCGGACCTTTTCCGGTAAACCCGGGGCCGAGCTCGATATCCCCATCAGCAATGCGAAGCTGTGGTCGCCGGAGAGTCCGTTTCTCTATGACCTTGATGTGACCTTAACGCAGGGCGCCCGGCCGATCGACCAAGTGACCAGCTACTTCGGCATGCGGAAGATCGCGATCGCAGACGTCGACGGGATCAAAAAGATTTTCCTCAACAACAAATTCGTCTTCGAGGCCGGTCCGCTCGATCAGGGATTCTGGCCGGATGGCATCTACACCGCGCCGACCGAGGCCGCGATGAAGTCCGATATCGAGCAGATCAAGGCGCTTGGTTTCAACATGGTGCGCAAGCACATCAAAGTGGAGCCGGCGCGCTGGTATTACTGGACCGACAAACTTGGCGTCCTCGTGTGGCAGGATATGCCCTCGGCCAACTCATACACCGGCGAACAAAAAGTGCCGGTGCCTCCGGTCGACAAAGAGGAATATGAAACAGAGTTGCGGGGTTTGGTCGCGACGCTTCAGAACGTGCCGTCGATCATCATGTGGGTGGTTTTCAACGAAGGTCAGGGGCAGTTCGATACCCAGCGTCTGGTGGGCATCGTGAAGCAACTGGACCCGACACGCCTGGTAAATCAGGCCAGCGGCGGAAGCTACTTCGGAGTTGGCGACATTCTCGACCGGCACTCCTATCCGCCGCCTGCTTGCCCCGCGCCGTCTGCGACTCAGGCGCTCGTTTGTGGTGAATACGGCGGCATCGGCTATTTCGTCAAAGGCCATACTTGGACCAACCGAGGCGGCGGCTACACGGGAGTCTACAGCGGCGACGATCTCGTCTATCTCTATGCGGATTTTTATACCTTGGTTAAAAAATTCCGTGATGAACAGGGGCTGAGTGCGGTCATCTACACCGAGTTGACGGATGTCATGACGGAGTTGAACGGCTTTCTGACCTACGATCGTGTTCCCAAGGTCAACTTCGCCGACATCGCACGTATCAACCGCTTCGAGTTTTCTGAACCGACCTACCGTGCGGTGTTACCTACTTCGGAAACGGATGCGCAGACATGGAAATTCACGACGGAAAAACCCGCGGGTAACTGGAACAAGAAGAACTTCGACGACTCCACGTGGAGCGAGGGAAAGGCGGGCTTTGGCAAGATCGGACGGATGGGAAATACGCCTTGGAAAACCAGCGACATCTGGATGCGAAAGTCGTTCAACCCGGGCAGTCTGACGCCTAAGCAAATCGACTCTCTGGTGGTGAAGGATCTCCATGACGACGGCATCGATGTGTTCATCAACGGAGTCAGCGCGTTCTCGGACGGTCATTTCATCGGCCAGTATGAATATCGCGGCATCAAGCCGGAGGCGCGTGCCGCCATCGCGCCGGATGCCGAAAATCTCATCGCGGTCCACTGTCATCAGAAAGCCGGCGGACAATACATCGACGTCGGACTTTATGAACGGATTCCGGGTTCTTCCGCGACGCCGTAATGCAGGTTCCTACGTGTGTCCCAAGCGGCCGGAGATCATTCGGCCGGCTTGGGCGTAAATGACATCCATTCGCGTGTCCCGTTTTAGAAATAGTTTAACCCGCTACGCGAAGCGTGTGGGCGCCGGATCGATGCTGATCAGCATCATCGTGCACGTCTTCATTATTGGCGGCGCGACTGTTTGGGTGGTCAGCTCGATTCAGCCCCAGCGAAAAGCCCTTTTCAATGGCGGTGAAAATGCGGCTCCTGAAATCCGACATCCGGTGAAGATGTCCAATACGCAGCCCAATCTCGATACACTCACGAAACGTATTTCCGTGGATACTCCGGATTCTGTCGTGGCATTGCCGGATCTTCCGGACAGCCAGGATGCTGGAATCAGCAGTCCGTCGCTCGCCCCGGCGATCGGATCGCCCGGTGGGGCGGGCGGAGGACTCGCGGGGCCGTTGATGCCCATATTCGGGTTTAAGGAGCCGCAAAAAAACGGCACCCTCGTGGGCACGCTCTATGATTTCAAGCAACTGAGAGGTAGAAAGCCCAACCCGGAATTGGCCGCGCTGAACGACAACGCCGAGCAGCTGGCCTATCAGACGACGTTCAAGTTCGTTAACTCCGGATGGGCAAAATCCATTCTCTATAAATATTACAAGAGTCCGCAAAAACTTTACGCCTCGCAGATCATCATCCCGCAAATCAACGCCAGCGAGGGTCCCAAAGCATTTGGTGTGGAAGGAGAGATCAAGCCGCGAGGATTTATCGTGCTTTATGAAGGCCGAGTTTCTCCGCCGGAAACAGGCACCTACCGCTTTGTCGGCGCGGCCGATGATATCATGATGGTCGCGCTCGACGGCCGGTTGGTGTTGGACGGCTGTTTGTATTGGAGCACACGACTGCGCAGCCAGTTCCATTCGGACAATCCCCAGCCGGCCAGTTATAAAAACAAAATCAACCTGCCACGCGGGCTTTTGGTCGGAAATCAGATGGCCCTGAAAAAAGGCACCTTCTACGACATCAAAATTCTAATCGGAGAGGGGCCCGGAGGGAAATCGCAGGCGTGTTTGTTCTATCAAAAAGACGGAATAAATTATGAAAAAGATGAGCTGGGCTCGCCCTTTCTCCCTGTTTTCCGAATCTCCAATGTGGAGACGGGAACATCCAACGGCGCATCGATCATGAAGGACGGCCCCATTTGGAGCGCGTTACCCGTGCAGGCGTCGTCGGACGATTGATGCGGAACGCGCGCGCGAGTGACTCGCGGACTATCCTCTATCGGGAAAGGAATAGAGGTGTGACATAATTTCCCATTGACCCTCGGCGGCGAGCGGCGTGATTCATAGTTCCATGATCCCCAGCGTGCTCATCGTTGATGACGAAAAACACACCCGTGACGGCCTGAGGCAGGCCCTGGAGGATGATTATGACGTGTCCGTGGCGGCCAACGCCGAGGAGGCGTTCAATCAGCTCGAAGCTCAGGAATTCGACGTGATTCTCACCGACCTGCGCATGCCGGGTAAGTCCGGACTCAAGATCATCGACAAGGCTCTCGCACTGTCCAACAAGCCCGCCGTCATCATGATGACGGCCTACGGAAGCATCGACTCGGCGGTTGAGGCGATGAAGCGCGGCGCGGTCGATTTTCTCACCAAGCCGGTCAACATCGAGCGTCTGGAAGTGCTGATCCAGCGAGCGCTCAAGACCAAGACGCTGGAGGTCGAGGTGAAGCAGCTTCACGAACGGCTGGATGATAAATTCAATTTCAACGGCATCGTCGGACACTCCGGCCGATTGCAGGAAGTGATCGACCGCGTGAAACTCGTGGCGCCATCGAAAGCCACCATCCTGATCGACGGCGAATCAGGCACGGGCAAAGAATTGATTGCGCAGGCGATCCACCAAGCCAGCCCTCGTGCACGTGCGCCGTTCATCGCGGTGCATTGCGCGGCGCTCTCGGAAAACCTTCTCGAGAGCGAAATCTTCGGCCACGAGCGCGGCGCGTTTACCGGAGCGATGGAGAAGCGCATCGGGCGCTTCGAGGCGGCCGACACCGGCACACTGTTTCTGGACGAGATCGGCGAGATCACGCCGTCCACCCAGGTGAAGCTGCTGCGCTTTCTGGAGACGAAATCCATCGAGCGTGTCGGCGGTTCAAAGCCTATCGATCTAGATGTGCGTCTTGTCGCGGCAACGAATCGGAATCTTGAGCAACAGGTGCGCGAAGGGAAATTCCGCGAGGATCTCTTTTTTCGTCTCAACGTCGTGCGCATCACGCTGCCGCCGTTGCGCGAGCGCACGGAGGATATTCCGGTGCTGCTGGCGCATTACATCCAGGTTTTCGCCAAGGAAAACGGCCTGCCGGCCCTGTCGATCGAGCCGGGCGCGCTGCGCTATCTCCAGGCCTATCGCTGGCCGGGCAATATTCGCGAGCTGCGCAATTTCGCCGAAAACGCCGTGGTGATGCACCGCGGCGGCAAGCTCACGGAATACGATCTGGAGTCGAAATTTCGCGGCGAAGTGCTCGCCCTGCCGTCGGGTGATGGTTCCGCGCCGCCGGCGGGCAATGATCGTTCGGCACCGGCCTCGCCGGGCGCCGGCTCGCTCTCGGTCGAGGAAAACGAAAAACGCTTGTTGCGCGAGGCCTTGATCAAATCCCGGGGCAACCGCACCAAGGCCGCGCAACTCATGGGCATCAGCCGGCGCACGCTTCATCGCAAGTTGGCCCAGTGGTCCGAGCTGGATGTGATCGACCGCTGAGCGGGCCTGCCGGTCTTAGGGGTTGCCTCGCGATTGGAGCGGCATTTGCTAGAGGGATCACCCCATGCGTTTTGCCACCTTGTTTTTTCTGACGATAAGCCTGTCGCTTTCCGTCCTGCGCGCCGAAGTCCGCATCGTCGGTTCTGATATTTTGGGCAAGGACTTTGTTGATGCACTGGCGGTATATTCGAAGCGCAACGACCTGGGGCTTTCGCTCAATTTTACCGGCAGCGAATCAGGATTGGAACAACTGCGCGCCGGCACCGCCGATCTCGGCATCGTTGTGCTCGCGCCGAACGAAACCAAGCCGGAGGCGCCATTTGTTGCCATACCGGCGGCCTATCAGACGGCGGCCGTGGTCGTGCCAGCCGCTCTGTCGCTCACGCAGATCACCTTTGACCAGCTCAACAGCATATACTCGGACAAGGCGGAATCCACGATCAAGCGCTGGGGCGACCTGGGAGTCACGGGAGTGTGGTCCAATCGGAATATTTTGCCCAACATCACCGGTCCAGGCAGGGGGCTCAGCTATGATCTTTTTCGTTACACGGTGTTGAGCTCACCCGACCTCAGGCCGACCGTCGCCGTGCAACAAAATGCTGACGAAGCCCTGAGTCGGATCACCGAGGATGAAGGCGGCATTGCCATCATGGCATTGCTTCCGAGCAAGCAACCCGGACTCAAGGCGTTGTTGGTTGCGCGCGGACCCAATGACGTCGCCTTCGGCCCGACCGAGGACAATGTCTATTCCGGCGACTACCCGATCCGGCTGCCCGTGTTTCTGGTTTTCAAGAAAAGCTCGGCCAAACAACTGCAGCTTGTGCTTCGCTATTTGCTGAGTGAAGACGCGGTTCCTCTCTGGAGAAATGCCGGGTTGATGCCGCTGCCCATCCAGGCCCGCAACCAGCAGATCTTTGATTTGGAAGTTCTCTAAAAAATCTATTGACGGCGAGGGGCACTGACCTTGTGCTCTCGCCTCTCTCACGCAGGCGTAGCTCAGTTGGTAGAGCACCACCTTGCCAAGGTGGACGTCGAGAGTTCGAGTCTCTTCGCCTGCTCCATTTTAGATAAGCGCCCCGAAACGACACGGGGCGCTTTTTTGTGCCCGTTGGAGTGACCGGGAGCGGCGGGTTTAAACGGTGGACGTCCGTGGATGTTTTATGCACAAAAGCAACAATGCCCAGAGGAACGGTAATCCATGAGGATTTCTACGAGACGCTCACTTTTGCAGAGGCCCAACTGCTATCGTGCACGTTTTCCCATATTAAAACGTGGGATTTCAAAGACTTAACGGCTCCTTTTTGGCGGCTTTATTTTAATGACAGACCCGGGGCGTTTATCGTCGTGGACGGGAAACGCATGGGGCTCACGCCGGATAAAGTTGTGCTTATTCCGCCCCAAACGGCTTTTTCCTCTGCGACGACCTGCGTTGTCGGCCACCTTTATCTTCACTTCTCTCTGGGGTTGGATCGCGCGGGTTTGCCTGGGATTGTGCATTTTCATACCCCGAGCGCCGCGGAAAAAAACGCCATCAACAAGCTTATCAAAGCGATGACGGGTCCGGACCGGGGCATACGACTGGACATTTCGTTTCTTGCCCAGGCCTTGGTCGGGCTGGCCTTGGCGGCAGTGCCGGCGGGGTATTGGGATGGGAGCGTGTCGGATCCCCGCATCGAACGGGCGTTGCGCCGCATCAAAGCGACCTTTCCGCTGGCCGTGAGCAATGCGGAGCTGGCCTGTGAGGCGCGCGTGAACGTCAATACGTTTACGCGTTTGTTCAGGCAATCGACCGGTTACGCGCCGCATGAATATCTGCTGAGACTGCGCATTGAGCGAGCCTGCATGCTTCTGCAACATGGTTCCGCAAGCATGGAGGCCATCGCCACGGAGACAGGGTTTTGCGACCGGTTTCATTTTTCCCGCATTTTCAAAAAACAGCAGCACATGAGTCCGGCCGCCTTCCGCCGTCAAAGCCGCCACCAACCGGTCGAGGCCGACGATCTTCCCCGGGGGTGAAAACGGCCGGGTGGCAGCAGGGCGCGGCACGACACGGGAAAATTACGGGATTGGCCTGCGGGGATATGTGACGAATCCTCGTATCTCAGACCATGCGTTTTAACCGTTCATATTGCATCGCCGTGGTTGTCATGTTTGCCGCAGCGGCTCGTGCGGATCAGGCCATAGAAATGGCCGATTGCTGGACGGACAACATGGTCCTGCAGCAGGGCGTCTCCATTCCGCTTGCGGGAACATCGGAGCCGAACACGCAAATCACGGTGACGTTTTCCGGGCAGACCAAAACGGTGGTTTCGGATGAGCGCGGATGCTGGGCTGCCAATCTTGATCCGCTCCAGCCTTCGCCCCGTCCCGGGACACTGCTTGTTTCCACCGGCTGCGACACATGCGCCAAAAAATTTATCAATCTGGTGGTTGGTGATGTTTGGATTTCCGGCGGAACACCGATCGGGGAATCCGACGGCGAGCCTGCGGCCCCCTTCGTCAATACGCTCATACGGATGCGTCATCTCCCACGGCCCGCGGATGGTCGCGACGATTCCAGCGCCGATCGTCTTGCCGTGCAATGGCTGCCATGCGGGAATCAAGTGTCGGGTGGAATTAATCCGCTCGATTTCTTTTTTGCACAGCAGCTTTGGATCAAGAAATCCGCACCGATTGGCGTGATTGAATATACCGGCTCCCGGAGTGAGCTCCCGCCAGTCGATATTCTGGCCGTTTCTCCGTTCCCTGTTCGGGGAATTTTGTGGTCCATGCCTCGCGGAACGCTCGGAAACAAGGCCGATGCCGCCGCCCTTGGCGGGCGCATCACGACTTGGCGGCGAGTTGCAGTGAGCGATCAGGCCAATACCAATCTCGTGCTTTTTCAGGCGGATTCCGGTGATGTTGCCAACGCCATGAAGACGGAACTTCGGGATGCGTGGCCTGATCAACCTCGGACACATGTGCGGGTGTTTCATCCGATGAACACAAAGCTGCTCGCGGTTGAGCTTGCGCAAAGTGCCATCCGGTCAGATACCGGCGGTCGTTAAGGCATTAATGCCCGCACTCTGCCGCCAAGGAGTGATTCTTGATAAAAATTGGCGGTTTTATCACATAAAATCACCGCACAATGAAGGTAGGATGATCGACAAAGCCGAGTGACTGACGCCCTTGTGTTTTGAAAATAAGAAAGGACGGGGTTCCCCGGCTTTCCTTACCCCGATGGAAGATTTTAATGGCTTCTCATTCAAAATCCAGCATGCGATTTTTTCCAAAATGAACTACACCCCCATATTCCGACGTATTTCAGCGGTTGTCCTTCTTGGGCTGGCACTGACACCCCTTGCCCGCGCCGAAAGCCGCCAAGTCTCGGCTCTGGACGCAAATGGTTGGAAGCTCTGGCTCGATACCAAGGCGGATTGGCAGAATGATCCGTTGTTTTTGCCACCGGCGGATATTTCCAAGCTGCCGGTCAATCCACCGACCGGTGGCTGGAGCCAGCTTTTCGCCAAGGATGTCCCCGAAGCCGACGTAGCCAAAACAGTCGCCGACAAGTCACTTTCGCTCGATGTGCAGGTGCCGGGCACGGTCGAGGAGTTTTGCTGGAATGCGCTTTCCGGAAATCAAAAGGGCCTTGGTTCCAGCGGCAACTATGTCGGCGTGAGCTGGTGGGGCCGTGATTTCAGCGTGCCGGCCAACGCCAAGGGCAAGCGCGTGAAGTTGTTT
Source organism: Rariglobus sp. (assembly GCA_035493815.1). Taxonomy (GTDB): domain Bacteria; phylum Verrucomicrobiota; class Verrucomicrobiia; order Opitutales; family Opitutaceae; genus Rariglobus. The sequence goes on along the minus strand of DATJHQ010000031.1, from coordinate 51,946 downwards.
TTCAGTGAAGGCATCCGCCAGCGCGCGGAGGTATTCGTCAACGAAAAGCTCGTGGGCTATGAACTGGTGCACCAGACGCCGTTCGAGATCGACGTGACCGATGCGGTCAACTTTGGCGGCGCCAACAAACTCGCCGTGCGCATCACGGACCCGAATGGGAACTTCAGTTGGGGTGACTACACCGGCGTGGCATGGGGCAAATATTATTTCCCGTTGTCGCATGGATTTGGCGGCATTCTTGGCCCGGTGGTTTTGAAAGTCGTGGAACCCGTCCACGTCGCGGATATTTTTGTGAAGAACAAGCCGAGCCTGACGGACATCGATGCGGAGATCGAGATCGCCAACGACGGAACGGCTCCGCTCAAGGGCACTCTCAGTGCAGAGATCGTCGAGGCGTGGCAGCATGGCAGTCCGGTGGAAAAGCCACAGACCGTCTTCACGAGCAAATCCGCCGGCGAATTTACGGCGGCTCCCGGTGCGTCCTCGACGGTTTCTTTTTCGGCTTCCGTGCCGCAGGCGAAGTTGTGGGCTATTCGTGACGGCAATCTCTACAATCTCGTGGTGACGCTGCGCGATGCGCAGGGGAAGGTTATTGACCAGGCGACCCAGCGATTTGGGTTTCGCTTCCTGAGTGTTGAAGGTGTCGGCACGGATGCCCGTCTTTACCTGAACGGCAAGCGCACCTTTTTTCTCTCGGCCATCAGTTGGGGTTTCTGGCCCACCAACGGTATTTTCCCGACGCCGGAGTTGGCTCGCCGCCACATCGCTTCCGCGCAGGCGCTCGGTCAGAACATGCTCAACTTTCACCGCTGCGAGGGAAACACCCTTGTGCTGAATACGGCCGACGAGATGGGCATGCTCTACTACGAGGAAGTGGGCGGCTACAGCAGCTCCCGCACAAAGGACAGCAATCCCGTGGTGAAAAAAGTTCAGGACTTCGATCTAGCCGTGCAACTGAACCGCCAGCGTCTGCTGCGCATGGTGAAACGCGACCGCAGTCATCCGTCGCTGGTCATCTACAACATGGTGAACGAGCCGGGCTGGAAGCCCGACGAGCAGACGAAGAAAGACATGGCGTCGGCGCACCTGCTGGATCCGACGCGCATGATCACCTACGGCTCCGGTTTCATGAATCCGCGTCAGGATGAGCCGTCGAAGCTACACATGTTTCCCTACGATCAGACCCAACACACGCTCGGCTTCACGGATGTTCACAACGCCGGCAATTCTCCGGGCGTCTACACGGATTCGATGTATAGTTCGCCGGAAAACTTCCGTCGCGATGAGCGTGACGAGAAAGAGATTTTCGTGTGGGGCGAGGAAGGCGCGGTGGCGTCGCCTCCGCAGCTGGAGCTCATCCAGCAGGATATCGCGAAAGCGGGTCGTGATGGTTGGGACGGTGCCGATTATAAGGAATGGTATCAGGCCTACGTCGACTACATGCACGACAAAGGTCTGGAGAAATACTATCCGTCGCTCACGAAGCTCATCACCTCGCTCGGCGACATCATGTATTACGAGCACGGGCGCCTGGTCGAAAACGTGCGCATCGCCGACGGAGCCGATTTGAATGTGCTCAACGGCTACGAAGACATGAAATTCGACAACATGTCCGGTGCGGTCGACATCTTCCGCAATCTCAAGGGCGACCCTGCGCTCATCAACCAATACATGCGTCCGCTGCTCGTGGCCGTGAAGGCGCGGGATAAGGTAGGCCAGGTGGGTGAAACCAATCTCTTCGATCTTTACGTGCTCAACGAGCAGGCGATTCCTGCCGGCGACTACATCGTGAAATCCATCGTGATCAAACCGGACGGCAGCAAGGTGGCGGCTTTTTCCGGAAAGGCTCATGTTTCCGGCGGCGACAAGTTCAGCGATCTCGTGACTGAAAAGGTCCCCGTGGTGTTGGATGGTGGCACCGGCTACTACAAGATACTCGCCGAGCTCACCGACACATCCGGAAAAAAGCTGGCCACGGGCCACGACGAGATTTTCGCCGTGGACTGGAAGTCTGATGCGATTGGCGGGCGCGGCGCCGTGCTCGGCGGCAATCCGGACATGCTGCGCTTTGCCCGCGAGGTCAAAAAGGCTCCGATCCTGCCATATGACGATAACCTGCCGCGTCTCGATTATGTGATCGTTGGCCCGACCGACCGCGGCGATTCGTTTACGAAGATCTCGCCCTTCGACACCCGCACGATGGATGGCAAGACGGTCGGTCTCGACCTCGACTACTATCGCGGGAAATCCTTCGACACGCAGATCGACAAGCGCGTCAGCACGGCGCCGGTCGACTTCGATTCGAAGAGCAAGCTGATCCCCGGCTACGATATCCTGACCGAATCGAACTATTCGTTGCGCTGGCAGGGTTATCTGGTGCCCGAGGTGAGCGGGCCCACGAAGTTCGAGCTTACGGCCGACGATGGCGCGCGCGTATGGCTGGATGGCAAGCTGGTGGTTGACGAATGGCACGGCGGGCCTTCGAAGAAGTATTCGTTCGAAGCCAATCTGCAGGCGGGGAAGCCCTGCTCACTCAAGATGGAAGCCTATCAGGACGGCGGCGGCTGGGAGTTCTCCCTTAAGTGGAAACAACCCATCGTTGTTAAGCCGGTGGATATGCAGCGCCTCCTCAAGCGCGTCCGCGAAGACGGCACGAAACTGCTCGTCTTGGAAGGCGGCGAGGACTGGGTGAAGAAGTTGAAGAGCATGGGCGCCTTTCCTGACTTCAAGGTCTTCCATCCGTCGAAGACTTGGGTTGGCAGCAATTTCTTCGTCCGTGAACACCCGTTCTTTGCCGGTCTGCCGGTGAATGAAGGCATGAATTGGGAATACCAGCGTCTCGTGGTCTATGATGGTCCCAGCCACTTTGGGCTCTACGACATGAAGGGTGAAGAGGCCATCGTGTCGCTGGTGGGCGGCGTCTCCCATCTCGTGGCCACCTCGGTGGGCATCGTGCCTTATGGGAAGGGCCAGATTGCGTTCTCCTGTCTCGACCTTGCGCCAAACCTTCTGCTGGACGACAAGGCGGCGGCGGTGCCGAGGAAGATATTCTGCAACATGCTCCACTGGGGCGCGACGCCTTCGCAGTAATCAATCCAACAAAAAGCCCCGTCGTAGTGACGGGGCTTTTTCGTGTGGGGCGCCACTGCTGGCCGGATGAGTGGATTAAGCCGTTTGGATCGGCTCGAAACGAGGGCAGAGCATCCGGTTAAGCGCAAAGGCGATCAGGTAGGCGAAACTGCAATACCCGAAGAGCACCGCGTAGCCGGCGCCGCCGAGATGATCGAGCACGCGTCCACAGACGATAGGGAACACCATGCCGCTCAGTGAGCCGGCCATACCGGCGAGACCGATGACCGAAGCGATGGCGCGCTTGGGAAAGACATCTGAAACCGTGGTGAAAAGCGTGGCCGACCAAGCTTGGTGGGCGCCGCCGGCGAGACCGATCAAGATAACTGCACCCCATATGGGCAGTTGGGTGGCAAACGCCACGGGAAGAACGGCGCATGCGAAAATAAACAGACAGGTGCGGCGGGTGCGGGTGACGTTCCATCCGATGTCCGCTAGGCGCTTGGTCATCCAGCCTCCGCCGATACTAAGCACCGTCACGATGGCGTAGATGGCAACCAGAGGCAGGCTCATGGTTTTCAAATCGAGACCACGGGTCTTTTTGAAATAGTCCGGCAGCCAGATGAGAAAGAACCACCAGACGGGATCGGTGAGGATTTTGGCCAGAAGGTAGGCCCATGTCTGCCGGTAGCCGAGGATGGCACGCCACGACATCGGAGTGACGCCCTGGTCCTTGTCATTATCGCTTTCGATATAGGCAAGTTCAGTGGGGCGAAGCTTTTTGGACTGGCGGGGGAGTTCGTAGAAGCAGATCCAAAGAACCAGCCAGACGAGACCGGCGAGACCGGCGATGATGAAGGCGCCATGCCAGCCGAAGGCGAGGGCAAGGGGAGGGATGATGGCGGGAGCCAGCAATGCGCCGACGTTTGCCCCGGAATTAAAGAGCGAAGTGGCGAAGGCGCGTTCCTTTTTGGGGAACCACTGGGCGACCACCTTGATGGCGGCGGGGAAGTTGCCGCCTTCGCCGATACCGAGCGCGACACGGGCAATCCCGAAACCGCCGACAGTCGTGACCAAAGCATGCCCGGCCGCGGCAAGACTCCACGCGCCGATGGAAACCGCGTAGCCGATCTTGGTGCCGTATTTGTCGATGAACCACCCAAAGGCCAGGTAGCTCGCCGCGTAGGCGCCTTGGAAGAGAGAGTTGATCCAGCCGAACTGCTCATTGGTCCAGTGGAGCTGGTCGTCCAGAAGTGGTTTGAGCAGCGACAGGAGCTGCCGGTCCATGTAATTGATGGTCGTGGCCGCGAACAGCAGCCCGCAAATCATCCAGCGATGGCGGCCCAGGCTTTGTTGCAAGGAGGCAGGTGAGGATTCCATGGGGTAACGGGAAGTTCTTGAGTCGTCGAGAGAGGCACGGTCCGCGCGTGCAATGAAAGACATATCGCTGAGCACCGCACCAGCATGGTTCAACACCAAACTCGCAATCTCTTTGTGGGTTGACCGGAGAGAATCGAAAACGTTTAACCGATCTTTCGTGGTTACCCCTTGTTTCGCTTACACTGCGACCCCTTGGTTCATCATGAATTTCGACCGATGGCGGGACTCCTCCTGCTCATCTGTATTTTCCCGGCACGCGTTGCACGCCGGCCCGTCAGTCAAAGCCTTCAAAATCATGATAAGATCACTTGTTACACGGACTCTCTTCGCTGTTTCCCTTGCCTGTGTCAGCACGGCAAAGGCTCAAGAAGCGGGAAGTATAAAGCTTCCCGAAAACTTCCCCGGCGAATGGACAACGTGTGAACGCGCGGAGGTCGCGTGCTCGGCCGATACGGTCACAGTGGCCAATGGCTTCGTCATGTCTTCGGAAAAATACGAGGACGCGGAGATTGATTTTCGCCTACGCGCGCCACAAACGGCGGCCGAAGTGCAGGTCTGGGCCGGTTTTCGTGTGGCCGATGAAGACCGCCGCTATGCGGTCGGTCTGCGCGGCGGAAATAACAATCAGCTCTACCTGGCGCGTTATGCGCCCGACGCCAACGCGGTGTTTCTCGGTATCGCCCCGCTTGATTTTAAGCCTGCGGTTGGGACTTGGTATGATCTGCGCGTCGTGACCATGGGGAAGCGCATCCAGGTTTATCTGGGCGATGAAAAGCTGCCTCGCATCAATGTCGAAGATCCCTCTCCGCTGTGGACAACGGGCGGCGTGGCATTGGGCGGCGGCTACCTGCCTGCCGAATTCAGCTCCGTCAAGGTCGAGGCTTTGACCGATGAAATGAAGGATGCGTTCAAGGCGGTGAAAGACCTCACGTGGGAAGCCCCTGCCGTAGACAAGGAAGCCCGCCGGATGGAAGAGCGTGCAACCTACAAGGACGCGGTCGTCGAGTCACTGACACCCGACCGCACCGAGGTGTCGTTGAACGGCAACTGGCTCTTTATGCCGGAGCAGTCGTTGAAGAAGGGCGCATCTCCGGTCACTCTTACGACCGCTGACCAAAGTTGGCATTTGCTTGATGTGCCCAACATGTGGACTCCGGTGCTGGCCTGGCTGCACGGCGAGAGCGGTTTCAAACTAAAGGGGATTTCGGCGATGAAAGGCGTGAGTGACAAAGCCTACCTTCAGGAGATGGATCGTCTAAACAGCTACACCTTCGACTGGAACAAGACAGAAGGTGGTTGGTATCGACACTATCTCGACCTGCCTGCCGACATCAAAGGCCGGAAGGTTGAACTGGACTTCGATGCCATCGCGAAGGTCTCCGAGGTGTTCTTCAACGGCGTGGCGGTGGGTTCGCACGTCGGCATGTTTGGCGAGATCAAGTGTGACGTCAGCCAGTTGGTGCAGCCCGGCAAAAACATTATCGCCGTGCATGTGCTGCGGAATTTCAAGTCGGCTAAAAAAAACAGCGACAAGATCGTCGGTGTGGCGGTGACCGTTCCGATTACCGAAGCGATGCTCAATTCGCTTCCGCATGGCATGTATGACTTCGACCCGGCCGGCATCTGGCAGCCCGTCAAACTGGTCATCACCAACCCCGTCTCCGTGACGGACGTATACATCCGTCCCAGCCTTGATGACGCGAAGATCGAGCTCGAACTGTCCAACAATCAGTCCGCCTCGCAATCCGTCGATGTCGGCTATGTGATCCGCTCGGTCGAAGACGGCTCGGTGCTGCAAGCCAACCCGAAGGTGGCCCATACCGATGTGCCCGCCGGCGGAACCAAGACCATCGATTTCTCGACCGCCAGGGCCGCCGTCAAACTCTGGAGTCCGTCCTCGCCCAATCTCTACGCGATCGAGATCCAGGTTTCCCAGGGCGGCAAAATCATCGACCGCGAGACCACAAAGTTTGGCTTCCGCACGTTTGTAGTGGAGGGGAATAAATTCCTGTTGAACGGAAAACCCTACTGGCTGCGCGGTGGCGATCATCTCCCGATCCCACTCAAGCCCAATGACGCCGCCCTCGCCGATAAATTCATCCGCCTCGCCAAGGCGGGTAACATCGAAATCACCCGCACCCATGTCGGCCCCCTGACCGAGACGTGGGCGGAAGCCACGGACCGTCTCGGCATGATGGTTTCCTTCGAGGGCATCTGGCCGTGGTTGATGCTGGATGGAAATGTGCCGGCTCCCGAGCTGCTCAAGGCGTGGAAAGACGACTTCTCCTCGCTCATCCACAAATACCGCAACCATCCGTCGGTCGTGATGTGGACGATCAACAACGAGATGAAGTTCTACATCTTTGACCGCGAGAAACCCGAACTTCTCACGAAGAAGTGGGCGGTGGTTTCGGACATGATCAAGACCCTGCGCAGCATCGACCCAAGCCGTCCCGTCGTCGCCGATTCAGGCTACATGCGCCGCGAGAATCAGGCGGACTACGACAAGATCGTGAAACCAAACGGTTTTGACGACGGCGACATCGACGACGCCCACCGCTACTACAATTGGTATAACCCGACGTTCATGACCCTGTATAACGAGGGCTATGCAAAAGGAGCGTCATTGCCCGACCGTCCGTTGATCAGCCAGGAAATGTCCACCGGCTACCCGCGCAGCGACGACGGGCTGCCGACGCGCTATTACCTGTTCAAACACTACACGCCGCAGGCGCTCGTGGGACAATACGCTTACGAGCACAACAACCCGGCGTATTTCCTGACGCGGCAGGCGTTCATGACCAAGCAACAGGTCGAGGTCATTCGTCGCACGAATCACGACAACAGTTCCGGTGTCATGATGTTTGCCTATCTGACGTGGTTCAAAGATCAGTTCGACAAGGACACGATCGCGCCATGGCCGACCTATTACGCGATGCAGTCGGCGATGAACCCCGTGCTCGTGAGTGCCAAGCTTTATGGCTGGCACTACTTCGCCGGTGCGACGATCAAGCCCCGCGTGTTTGTCGTGAATGACGCCAGCGATGCCGCCGCTTTGCCCGCCGGCAAACTGGAGTGGTCGGTCGAAAGCGGTAATATCATTCTCGCCGAAGGAGGGCAGTCTTTCAAAGAAGTGCCGTATTATCAGGTAAAAGAACACCGAATCACGATCACCATGCCGGCCCAACTGCCGTCTCCACGCACCGAGGCAAAGCTAAAGCTGCGCTTGGTGGCTGACGGAAAGGTGCTTTCTGAAAACGCCTATGACATCACGCTGACGAATCACGAGTGGGCCGCATCTGCTGTCCAGGCCGGGCATGGCTCGATTGCGCTCTATGATCGTGCGAACGCCGTGCCGTCGGCATTGATCACTCCGTCGATGACCAAGCTTTCTTCACTGGATGATCTTGCGAAGATCTCGCCCAAGGTTCTCGTGGTCGGCGGTGCCCACGCGCTTGATGCGGATGGGATCAAGCAGATCCAATCATACGCCGAAGCGGGAGGGCGCGTTCTGCTATTGAATCCTGGCAAGGCGTTGATCGATGTCCTGCCCAAGGGCGTGAAATCGTTCCGCCCGGTCAAAGGTGAAATCGTCAGCATGAATCGTCCCGGCTCCAGTGTCTTCGATGGCATCGAGCCTTTGGATATGAGTTGGTTCCAAGTCGAGCCAGGCAGGCAGGCCTATGCGACCGCCGGCGTCTACGTCTTGGATCGCGCTGACACGGACATCACCGATCTCGCCGATTTCTGTGAAATCCACGCCTATCTGCAAAAGCCCGCGGATGTTCTCCAATACACCGGCACGGCCTTATTGGAAGCCAAGGTGGGCAAGGGCGGTATCATCGCCAGTGAGCTCATGATCTCCGCAGGTGAGGCCGATCCTATCGCGCGCCGTTTGTTCACCAATATGATCACGCACCTGCTCGCCGCTTCGGCGGAATAAGCAGCGTGTTTTGAGTCCAATAAAAAGGCTGCCGGAATGGTTCCGGCAGCCTTTTTATTTTTATCGGGCTGGTGTGTTTTGCTGAACGACCTTGGCGAAATCTTCACCCAAAGTGATCTGGCCGGCTGCGGTGAAGTGCAGATGATCGATGGTGGGCAGTTCGCCGGTCTTTACCAAATAAGTGTGGGGAACGGTCGATGACACGGTGGCCTGCGCCTTGCGGACGACTTCCAGTTTTTCTTTTGGAATGGCGGTCTGGCTCGGTGAAAGCTGGCCGATGAAGAAGGGCAGCGAGGAACCGTAGGTCTTGCGAATGTCGCCGATGAAGGCGGTCAGATTGGGAACGTAATCCGTGCGGCCGACGAAGGCGTCGGCCTCACCCTGCATCCAGATCATGCCGGCGAGCACGATGGTGGCTCCGGGATGGGTTTTCTTGAGCTCGGCCATGCCGTGTGCGACGGAAGCCTGGAAGTCGCGGTAGACGTTACCGTCGCCGGCGGTCGTGGCGTTACCGCCACCTTTCCAGTGCGCGTAGAGATTGGTGCCGCCGATGGCGTATTGGAGGAGGGCGACTTTCTTGCCGGACGCCTTGAAGTAATCAGCCATTGATCGGCCGAAGGAAACCTCGGGGCCGAAGGTCTCGCGCGGAGTGAGCGGACCGGTGTCGTCTTTGAAACTGTAGAAAACATCGGCCTGAGGGGCCTGCCATTTGGCACTGAGATCCTTGGCGGGAGCATGTCCGCTGCAGTTGGATTGGCCTCCAACGAGGTAGACTTCGATAGTCTCCGCCTGTGCCTGGAGACCAAGCAGCAGGGCGGAGGTGAGTGCGATTAATGCGGGGTATTTCATTGGATTGGATTGGGCGCTCACATGACGTTTAAAATACGCAATAATTACTGCCAGTCGTCGGTGCGAAACGGAGAGGCGGGAAGGCCTTCTTTGTTGTAGAGATTGATCTGGGGATTGTCGGCCCAACCGTAGCGGACGGCCACGGGATGGGGAACCTCCGGACTGGAGACTTCGATGTAGTTTCCTTTGATGACCGCGTCGGCCCAGACGAATTTCTTGTCTTCGCCGGCGATACCGAAGCCGGTGAGGGCCTTGGGTGTGGGCGGGGTTTTCCCGTCGGCCGTCCAAGGTGGCGTGCCGAGCGTCAGGCCGGAGCCACACTCGGTGAAGGCTATCAGGATCTTGTTGCCCTGAACTTTCATGGCGCGATACAGCGGGCCGGAGTAAACGATGTTTTCACCGTAGGCGACGTGACGGGCGACGAGCGCGAGACGCTGGCCGACATCGACCTTGCTGGGCGGATGGATATTGGTGGCGTCGCCGACATCGGTGGCGGAGGCCATGCCGGTGTTGGGTAGAGAAAGTGTCTTCAGCTGCGCGTCGCGGACCCAGGCCCAGTTGCCTTCGGACGGGGTCTTGGGTGCGGCTTTGAAATTAGCCAGCTCGACGAAGAGGAAAGGGAAATCTCCCTGGCCCCACTTTTCACGCCAGTCGGTGATCATGCGAGGGAAGAGGACGGAGTATTGCTGGGATTCCTGAAGGTTGTCGCCGTTACTTTCGCCCTGATACCAGATGACGCCCTTGATGCTGAACGGAATGAGCGGGGCGACCATCGCGTTGAAATTATTGGCAGGGGTGCCGAAACCGCCGTCCGGAGAGGATGGCGAGCGCGGCTGCTTATTAGCCGGAGAGCCGTCTTTTTTCCACGCGGCCACGGCGGTCTTATATTCTTCCATCTTGGCGGGATAATCTTTCGTGGCTTGCTCGTAGTTGTCCGCGATCTTTTTGCGCTCGGCGACGTAGTTGGCCAACGAGGGATCTTTTTCGAGACCGGTCAGACTGGTCCACGCTTCGGCGGGAGTGCCGCCTTTGTAGGTGGCGATCATACCGACCGGATGGCCGGCGGCGTGCCGCAGATCACGCGCGAAAAAATAGCCGACCGAGGAGAACCCGTGCCACGCCCAGTTGGCTTTCATGACCTCGGGTGTGCAGACCTGCCATTTGCCGTTCAGAGAGGTGGCGGAAGCGGAGGCGAGATCCTCTTGTGGCTCCAGCGCGGTTTTCCACGGAACGAAGAAGAGGCGGAGCTGGGGATCGTTGGCCTTGGCGATGGCATCGGCGCCGCGACTGTCGGTCTGGATGCCGTATTCCATATTGGACTGACCGGAGGCGATCCAGACATCGCCCACCAACACGTCTTGAAGCGTGAGGGTGTTGGTTCCTTTGACGACGAGGGTTTCGCCCTGGCCGCTTGGTGTGACTGGGGGGAGATCAACGCGCCATTTGCCATCGGGGGCTGCGGTGGTGCGGGAGGTTTGCTGACGGAGCGTGACCGAGACCTGTTCACCCGGAGAGGCCCAGCCCCAAACGGGAATTTTTGAGCCCTGCTGGAGCACCATGTGATCGCCGAAGATGGCTGGTAGTTTTACGTCGGCATGAATGGACGGGAGCGCGGCAGACAGCAGCAGCGCTGAACCTAGCGCGAGGCGGTGTAGGGATATCGGGTGCATGGGTAAAAAATGAAAGTGACGCCGGATGGACGAATGAAAAGCCCTGCGCACATGGTTGCGTGCTGGACGGATTTCAGGGAAGTCGTGACACGGTCGGCGCGCCATGGGTTCCGCACGCAAGCAAGACGGACGGAAGCAATTTCGCGGGGAGTAACAGGGGGCGTCAAGCATGACGCACCGGATTTCCATATCCGGCGTGGGGCCGTGCCGACGCGTGAATGTTTGGCCCTCTGTCATCGTCGGCTTGCGCTTGGCTGTCAGGCCAAACAGCGTCGACCCCAGTGAAATCCGACGATTTTTTTACGCTGCCGACATCGCTCGCCCGGTTTTCTGTTCATTTTCGTTCCGACGCAGCCCCGTGGGAATGGCTTCGGCAAATAGGGCCGGCGCTTAACGACACGCCTGCGCTCACCCGTCCGATACCGCCCGGAGTGCACATCGAAGGCGCGGTGTGGATCGACCCTTCGGTCAAATTGCCGGCTTACGCGACGATCATCGGACCGGCGTGGATCGGTGCAAAAACAGAGATTCGTCCTGGTGCCTTTATTCGTGGCAATGTCATCGTTGGCGAAGGCTGCGTGCTCGGTAATGCCTGCGAATTTAAAAACTGTCTGCTGATGGACGGTGTGCAGGTGCCGCACTTCAGCTACGTGGGCGATTCTATTCTCGGCAACGGCGCGCATCTCGGCGCGGGCGTGATATGCTCCAATCTTCGCCTCGATCAACAACCCGTAACGCTGCGAATCGACGGGCGGCAGTTTGACACCGGCCTGCGGAAGTTCGGAGCGATCCTCGGCGACGGAGCCGAGGTCGGTTGCAACGCCGTGCTTAATCCCGGCACGCTTCTCGGCAAACGCGCGCTGGTCATGCCCACGGTTGCCTTCACCGGTTATCTGCCGGCCAACACCATGGCGCGCATCCGCGGCACGATCACCCAAATCCCCCGTCGGGATTGACGCCGCACGGGCGGACTCGGCACCCTTCACGTTTTCGTCATGCGCATCCTCACCGGCATCCAGCCCTCCGGCCAGCTTCACATCGGCAACTATTTCGGTGCGATCAAACCCGCCGTCGATCTCCAGTCGCGCGGTGATTGCATTTATTTCATCGCCGACTACCACTCGATGACGTCGCTCACCGACGCCGGCGCGCGCCGCAAAAACACCTTCGACGTCGCCCTTGACTGGCTGGCCTGCGGTCTCGATCCGCAGAAGAACGTGCTCTTCCGTCAGAGCGATGTTTCCGAAGTATGCGAGCTCATGTGGATGCTCGGCACCTTGACGCCGATGGGCCTGCTCGAGCGCGCCCACAGCTACAAGGACAAGACGGCCAAAGGTCTCTCTCCCAACTTCGGTCTTTTCGCCTATCCCGTGCTGATGGCCGCCGATATTCTGCTCTACGACAGCAACGTCGTCCCCGTGGGCCGCGACCAGAAGCAACACGTCGAGATGACCAGGGACATCGCCATCAAGTTCAACCACACCTACGGGGAGACGTTCGTTGTCCCCGATCCCGAAATCCGCGACGAGACCGCCGTCGTCCCCGGTCTCGACGGCCAGAAGATGAGCAAAAGCTACGGCAACACGCTGGAAATTTTCGGAGAGGAAAAAGCCGCGCGAAAGAAAATCATGGGCATCGTGATGGACTCGCGCACCCCGGCCGAGCCCAAGCCCGACGCCGAAAAAAATATCGCCATTCAACTTCTCAAGCTCGTCGCTCCGGCGGATGTGGCGGCGGACTACGAAAACCGCCTGCGGGCCGGCGGCCTCGGCTATGGTGATTTAAAGAAGGCGCTCTTTGAGCATTATTGGACGTTTTTCGCGCCGTATCGCGCCAAGCGCGCGGAGCTCGCTGCGAATCCCGGCTACGTGCACGGCGTATTGCGCGATGGCGCGGCGCGCGCACGGGCGGTCGCGAGCGATGTGCTCGGTCGTGCCCGCAAGGCCAGCGGACTGGCCTGAGCGTTTTGGGGTCGGGCTCGCTCGGGCACCATCCTCACACGACTGTGGTCGGGTGCTGTTTCAGTGCGGCGATGGCCGCCATGATTTTCTCCGAGGTGAGCTGGTAACGCTCTTTGCCGGCTTCGGGGAAATCGTAGTCCTGCGGGTAAAGCAGCGGCCCAAAAGTCACCGAAACAGGCGTGCCAAGACGTAGTTTCCCGTCGCGCCCAAAGGCGATGTGTGAATTGAAAATGCGCACGGGCAGCACGGGCACCTGCGTCTTTGCCGCGATGAGCCCCACGCCTCCCTTGGGCGGTTGAAGCGTGCCGTCGGGTGAGCGCGTGCCCTCGGGGAAAAGGATGAGGGCCTTGCCTGTTTTTAAGGTCTGCAGGACACGCTTGATAGCGGCCAAGTCCGATCCGTCACGATCCACGGGGATGCAACCGACCCCATCCATCCACCAACTGCCGAAACCGGGTTTCCAGAGGGTTTTTCGTGCAAAAAAGGCTATCTGCCGGGGAACCTGCGAGCCGATGATCGGAGGATCAAGGTGGCTTGCGTGGTTACCCGCGATGAGAAACGGACCGGTGCGGGGAATATGTTCCAAGCCGGACACCTCACCGCGAAAAGCGGCGTCATAAAAACCGATGATGATGTAATGGCAGAGTCCGTAGAGCCAATCCATCAAAGCGTGGTCGTAACGACGGTTCATGGGTGCGAATCAGGCAAGTTTGGTCGCGACCAGATCGGAGATTTTATCCACAACCTGCTCAAGCGTGAGATAAGTGCTGTCGATGGCGATGGCTCCGGCGGGGAGGGTGAGCGGAGCGGTCTTGCGGGAGGTGTCGAGCCGGTCACGCTCGGCGACGGCATCTGCCCGGCCTTCAAGCTCGCGGCGGCGGGCGCGCGCCTCGACGTCGGCATGCAGGAAGAAACGCAGATCGGCGTTGGGGAAAATCACGGAGCCGATGTCGCGGCCTTCCATGATAAGGCCGCGAAACCCGTGCGCACGGGCGACGTCGGCCTGACCACGTTGGTAGGCGAGCAGGGCTGCGCGCACCTCGGGAATCGCGGCAAAATGAGAGACCGCCGCCGTCACTTCGGGGCCACGTATCTCGGTCTCGGGAATGATGCGACCGTCGATTTCCATGCGGGCGGAGCGGCCGTCGATTTGCGTGCCGAGCCTTAGGAAAGGCAGGGCGGCAGAGACCGCCGCGACATCGCCCACTCCCAGTCCCTGACGAAGCAACTGTGCGGTGATTGCGCGGTAATAGGAACCGGTGTCGACGTGCAGCAGATTAAAACGCTCGCTGACGGCGCGGGAAGTGGAAGATTTGCCGGAGGCGGCGCCGCCGTCGACAGCTACGATGAGAAAAGAGGACATCAGACGGAAAGGGAATTAAGGCGCAGCGACTCGAGTAACTCGAAGAAATTGGGGAAAGTCTTCGCGCAGCACACGGGGTTTTTGATGGAAAGCCACGGACGGCCATCGCCATGAAGATCGTGGCAGCCAAGGATACCGAAACTCATCGCGAAGCGATGGTCGCCGTAGGTCTCGATCTCAACGCCGGCTTTGAGTGGACGTGGCGTGATGGTGAGACCGTCGCCATCCTCGTGTTCGTCCACGTCCTGCCCGAGTTTGCGCAGTTCACGCACCATGCCGGCAACCCGGTCGGTCTCTTGTTTGCGTGAGTGGGCGATGCCGGTGATGCGGGTCGGGCCTGAGAGTAGTGGGGAAATCGCGGCCAGGGTGAGGAAGGTGTCGGAAAACTCGTTGAAGTTTTCGATCACGCCATGGCGAGTGCTACCCAAAGCGAACGATGTCTTAATCCCAGGGACATGGTGCAATTCAGCAAGGGCTGCCCCGGCTTTTTCTAACACATCCGCAAATCGAGTGTCACCTTGCAGGCTGTCTTTACGGAGGTTTAGCAAAGGTAATCCAAGGTCGCCACCAACTACGAGTGGAAGCGCCAAGAAATAGCTCGCAGCTGTGGCATCGGGTTCAATCGCGAATATGGCATTGGTTCTTCCAACCAGCAGATACGGATGTTGAGCGGCCACATTGATGATTGTGGCATGCCTAGAAATTCCAGGCTGACCGAAGTCTTGCATGAGTCGCGCTGTCATCTGAACGAACGGCCAGCGAACGCCGCCGACAGTGGTCACTTGAATAGACTCTTTGGCTAATGGTGCGACCATCAGAAGCGCCGACAGCATCTGGCTGCTTTCCGAGGCGTCTATCTCCACGAGCCCGCCGCGTAATCCGTGCGCGTGAATCTCAATCGGGAAAAAGCCTTCGGCTCCGGTGCAGCGAATGTCCGCACCCAGTGTGCGCAGGGCGTCGATCAATCCTTTCATCGGGCGTTTGCGCATCTGAGGGATGCCGTCGATGCGATAAATCCCGCGGGGTGCGGCGGCGCAGAGTGCGGTTAAAAAACGAGCGGCGGTGCCGGCTAGGCCGACGAAGAGATCAACCGGCTGCTCGTTTTTGAAACCGTTGGGTTGGCCGGAGACTTCGATCGTGTGGGTGGCTTCGTTCGCCGCGATGGTGAAGCCGAGAGCTTTTAGTGCTTCACCCATCAAATGCGTATCCTCGCTGAAAAGTGCACCGGTGAGGGTGACTTTTTTGTCGCACAGGGCGGCGAGCAGCAGAGCGCGGTTGGTAAGACTTTTCGAGCCGGGCAGCGTCACCGCGCCGCGCACCGGGCAGGTGAAGGGCGTGATCGGAAGAAGGTCGGGAAGAGGCAGCGGCATGAAGGGATGACGTTCACGCAAAGGCAGGAAACCGCCAAGGCGATTTTGAAAAATGCTTACGGGCGGAAGCCGTCGCGCCAGACCTTGCCCCTCTCAAGACGTGTCTTGAGCTCGGCCCAGTCCTTGTTGGCCAAGGCGGATTGAAAGCCCTGGAGTTCGTCTTGGAATTGGCGCAATGAGCGGAGGATTTCGTCGCGGTTTTGCTGGAAAATCTCGATCCACATGGTGCTGTCGCTCGCGGCAATGCGGGTGGTATCACGGAGTCCGTTGCCGGCAAGGTTGCGCCAACCGGGATTTTTTCCGGCGAGGAAAGTGGCTAGGGTGGTGGCGATCGTCTGCGGCAAATGACTGATATGGGCGACGACTTCGTCGTGTTGATCCGGTGTAACCGTGGTGACCTCGCTGCCGAGATCATGCCAGAAGCGAACGACGGTTTCAGTTGCGGCGGCATCCGTTTTTTCAAATGGAGTGACGAAACATACCCGGTGTTCGAAAAGCGCGTCGCTGGCGTTTTCCCAGCCGGTCTTTTCACCACCAGCCATGGGATGCGAACCGACAAAATGACGGCCGGTCGGGATGGCCGCATCGCAAGCGCGACAAAGGTCGCCTTTCACGCTGCCGACATCGGTGACGATCACACCTGCCGGAAGATGAGGGGCGATCAGACGGGCGAGTTCGATGATTTTTTCAACAGGGGCGGCGAGCACCACGAGTGAGGCTTCACGCACGGCGTCCACGGGCGTATCTGCCACAGCATTGCACCATGGCTGGTCGCGCAACTTGAGCCGGACTTCGGGCCGGCGCGCCCATACGGTGATGCGGCGGGCGAGGCCGCGCGCATGAACGGTCTTGGCGACCGAGCCGCCAAGCAGGCCGGGGGCAAGGATGACGAGATTTTCGATCACATGCTGTGAAAACGTCAATGAGAGGCCAATGTCGAGTTTATCGGTTAAGGACAGAGATCGCATTGCATTTTATGACAGGCGCTCTTTGATCGTTTTTTACCCCCTATGCAGGTCACTTGGAAAAAACGCCGCTTCATCCCTTTATTGCGCTCGGCCCGTCCATGGATTCTGGTCGCGATAGGCCTCGCCGCGCTTGGTTGGTTTTTCTATTTTCTCGCCACGCTCGGGCCCCGGCGCGTGGACAGCGGCGCACCTGTTGAGGTGAAAACATTTGATGATCCGGCGGTGTCGAAACTGTCCGCCGAGATCACCAATCTGGAGAAGCAATACAACAAGGCGGCAGACGCCAATCTGGTGACGTCTGAGAGCATCGACAAGCTGTCCCAGGCGCTCGACAAACAAAAGGAGCTCGTGCGCATCTACCCGGCGGCCGGCCTGGACCAGTCGACGCGGCTGATGCGACTGGACACCGAATTGGGGAACGCGCAGGCCAAGCTTAAAATGGCCTCCATTGATCTTCTGGAGAAAGACGGAGCCGATGCCTTGGAGAACGCCGATGCCGATCTGGCGTCCGCAAAATTCACCGAAGCCCTCCGGTTGCAGCGAGAAATCAACACCAGTTCAGCCAGTTCCCGTTATAAAAACTATGTGAGGGAGACTGCAATTTCACAGCAGTTGGCGAGGCTTGAGGCGGCCCCGCTTCAAAAGGAAGTGAAGGAACTCATCGCAGCCGCCCACAAGGCGGTCGACGAGAAGCGATGGGGCGACGCCCTGACCTCGTATACGCAGGCTCGCGACATCCAGGACCGCATTAACCGTGACTACGGCCGCACTGTTTTCTCCGACCTTTCACGCGTGGATGATCTCGACTCGGAAATCGAGTCGTTGAATGCGGCCGGCATCGCCGCCGACATTGATGCAAAGGAAAAGGCGGGTGACGACGCGATCGCAAAGGGCGATCCGGCGGCCGCAGTGACGTATTTCGCCACAGCCGGCGACATGCAGCTTCAGATCAACCAAAAATTCCCCAAAAGCCGCTTTGTTTCCTCCGATCGCATCGAAGCGCTGGAAATCAAAAAACAGACGGCAATGTCGGCCAACACGGCTGACGCACTGGCGGAACTTGATCGGGCCATCGGGGAGCATCTGAAAAAACGACAGGTGGTTTTGGCTGATCAAAAAATCGGCCAGGCCATTGTATTGGTGGATAAACTTTTTTCCGACTACCCGAAAAGCCGGCGGATTGACGGTGGCCTGAAACTCAAACTGTCCTATCTTGCACTGAAACGCTCCAGCCTGCGATCCCTGCAGGATCAGGTTTATGAGCGGCTACTTCCCATGCCTGGGGTGCCGGACCGCCTGCTTCTCAAAACAGAGGTCTCACAGGAACTCTACCTTTTGGTGATGAACACCAATCCAAGCCGGAATCCCGGACGCGGACTTCCCGTAGACTCCGTCAACTGGAATGATGCCCGTGAGTTCTGCGCGCGGCTAAGCTGGCTGCTCGGCACCACGGTGCGGTTGCCGACCATGGATGAATTTCGCGTGGCACTGGGCGATGGACAATCCGCGTGCTGGAACCAAACAAACAGCGATGGCCACAGTCAGGAAGTTGGCCGCGGCACCGCCAATGGCACGGGCTTTTATGATCTACTCGGCAACGTTGCCGAATGGACAGGAACCCCTGCTGACGACGATACTGCGTTTGTTTTTGGCGGCAGCTATCTGGATGCACCGGATGTCTTGTCCAAGGTGCCTTCGGAGGCCCGATCCAGAAGCGATCGCGCCCGCCAGGTTGGATTTCGCGTCGTGGTCGACCAGACGCCGCCATGAGCGGCCAGCCCGCGTTCAGGTCGAGCCCAGTGCGATTATTTTCGAAAACTCTTTATCCGTGAGTGGCATCACAGATAGCCGGCTTTGACGCAGGAGGGCGATTTCCTTTAGTGAAGGTTCATTCTTGATGTCCTGAAGGGAAACAGGTCGTGACAAGGTTTCGGAGGCTTTAAGCTCAACCGCAACCCAGTTGTCTTCATCCGTCGTGGGATCAGGAAATGAGGATTTGGTAACCGTGGCCGTCCCAAGCACGGCCTTGGTGGTGACGCTGGCGTAAAAAAGCACCCGATCACCCTTGCGCATGGATTTCAGATGATTTCTGGCCTGATAGTTACGAACCCCGGTCCAATCGGTTCGTTTATCTTTGACGAAAGTTTCCCATGAATAGGCTTCGGGTTCTGTTTTAACTAACCAATATTGGGTTGTCATTGAATGCTCGCGATATGCACTGTGATTACATGGAGCCCAGCAATGCTGAAAAGGCAAAAGCCCGCCGCAATCTGCGGATTGTAAAAGTATGCACAGCGGTGGGAATAGTGCTGCCCATAGTCCTGTTTTTAATGCTTCGTTGACGCGTTTCCCCATGAACCAAACCCTACTCCCTATCCGCCTGATTTTTGTGCTGTTGAGTGCGGCATGTGGCTGGCTGGTTTGTTACTCCATTCGTGATTGGGATGAATACCGGGGATTGGCTGTTTTCATCGGTCTGGCCATCGGTGTTTTGGTCGTGCTCGTAGATATTATGTTACGGGGATTTTCCCTGCGCGGTCTTTCGGCCATCACCTTCGGTTTGGCGACCGGCACTTTGATTTCCTTCATGATCAGCCGGTCTCCGCTTTTAAAGGAAGGCGACCCGCAGGTTATCTATCTGGTCCAGCTGGCTCTGTTTATCATCGTTACTTATCTGTGCACGGTGATCGCGCTGCGCGGGAAGGATGAGTTCAATCTCGTTATTCCGTATGTGCGCTTTGTCCCGCATGAAGTTGACGTTCCCTTGGTGGTGGTGGACGCAAGCGCCCTCATTGACGGGCGCATCGTGCGAATATGCCAGAGCGGCTTTTTAAGCTTCGCCCTGGTCGTTCCGCGGTTTGTCCTGGGCGAGTTGCAAGCCATCGCCGACTCAAATGATGCACAAAGACAAATGCGCGGGCGTCGCGGGCTGGAAATGCTCGGTGAGTTGAAGAAAATCAAAAACATCGATCTGCGCATTCACGAAAGCGAACTGTCCAACCGCCAGGACATCGACGCCAAGCTGGTTTTCCTGGCGCAGTCCATGCGCGCCAAATTGCTAACGACCGATTACAACTTGTCCAAGCTGGCGGAGTTTCATGGCGTGCACTGGCTCAATTTGAACCAACTCGGCAAGGCCATGCGTCCCGAGCTAGTGATCGGAGAAGTTATCGAGGTTGAACTCGTAAAAGCAGGGAAGGAGGAAGGACAAGCCATCGGCTATCTCGATGACAACTCCCTGGTGGTCGTAACCGGCGGACGTGCCCACATCGGCCGTATTGTTACCGTGGAGATCACCAGCGTGCTGCCGTCTTCCGCCGGCAAGATGGTTTTTGCGGGTCTGGTGGAAGAGGAGTAGGGATCGGGCAAAGGCGGCAGGCTGACATTTGCCGCTTTCTCCCGCTCGTTAAAAACGGTCATGGTGAATTCAAGTGGACGACATCATCTCCCAGCTTATCGGCAGACTCGGCGCAACCAACGTTCTAACCGAGCGCGAGGATATAATTCCTTACGGGTTTGATGGCACTGCCGCCCTAAGCCAGTTGCCGCGTGCGGTGGTGTTTGTGCGCGACGCGGAGGAGGTTTCTTTTGTTCTTAAATCCACCCGCATCCTGCGGATTCCGGTGGTCGCGCGTGGCAGCGGCACCGGGCTTTCAGGAGGCAGCGTTCCGGTTGCAGGAGCCATTGTCCTTTGCCTCCTTAAGCTGGATCGGATTCTCGAACTCGATACTCAAAACCTGACGCTGCTAACCGAAGCCGGGGTCATTACGCAGAAAATCTACGATGCGGCAGATGCCGTCGGATTGTTTTATCCGCCCGATCCCGGTTCGATGAAAATCAGCACTATCGGAGGCAACGTCGCCGAAAACTCCGGCGGCCTGCGCGGCCTTAAATACGGCGTTACCCGTGACTACGTCATGGGCATGGAAGTCGTGCTCGCCGACGGTTCCATCTGTTGGCTGGGCAGCAAGTGTGTGAAGGATGTCGCCGGTTACAATCTGCGTGATCTCTTCATCGGCAGCGAGGGCACACTCGGTGTGGTGACCAAGGTTCTTCTCAAACTCCTGCCCAAACCCGCCGCACGCCAGACGTTGCTCGCCACGTTCGACTCGATGGCCTCCGCCGCAGAGACCGTATCCGCCATCATCGCGGCCAAAATCATCCCGTGCACGCTGGAGTTCCTTGATCGAAAAACCATCCAATGTGTCGAGGATTACAGCAAGGTGGGACTGCCGCGCGACGCGGAAGCAATCCTGCTGATCGAAACAGACGGTCACACCACCGCCGTGAACGACGAGGCTGAAAAAATCGAAGCAATCTGTCGCACCCACCGTGCGGTAAATGTGCGTCGTGCACGCGACGCCGCCGAGATGGCCTTGCTGGCGTCGGCCCGGCGCAGTGCCTTCAGCGCGCTCGCCCGCTTGCGCCCCACGACGATCCTGGAGGATGTCACCGTGCCGCGCAGCGAGCTCGCCGGGATGGTCGCGAAAATCGCGGTCATCGCGGACCGCCATCGTCTCACCATCGCGACCTTCGGGCATTTTGGGGATGGAAACATGCATCCGACCATCCTGACCGACGAGCGCGACAAGGAGGAGATGCATCGTGTCGAGCTGGCACTGGCCGAGATCTTCGCGGCGACACTTGCGCGAGGCGGCACCATCACGGGAGAGCACGGAGTGGGTTTGGCCAAGCGGGCGTTTTTACAACAACAGTTGGGCGATGCCAGCTATGCCTTGCTGAAGTCGATCAAGCACACTTTGGATCCGGACAACCTGTTGAATCCCGGGAAAATTTTCCCCGCGGACCAAGAGTCATGAGCGCTACGGAAACTCCGAATCTGCTGAAGTCGCTCGATTACTCCGTGCTCCAACAATGCATGCACTGCGGCATGTGCCTGCCGTCCTGTCCAACGTATGCGGAGACCGGGAAGGAGCGGAATTCGCCGCGTGGACGCATTGCGTTGATGCGCGCCGTGGCCGATGAGGAGTTACCGGTCACCCGAGCTTTCGGGGAGGAAATGTATCACTGCCTCGGCTGCCTGGCCTGCACCACGGCATGCCCCGCCGGCGTGAATTATTCCGAATTGATCGAAACCGCGCGTGCCGAAGTGGAGCGCGTTGGCATACTTGCATCTCCGACTAGAAACGCCATGCGTGCGATGATGCTAGACGGGCTCTTTATGCGGCCCCGGCTATTGCGGCTGGCAGGACGAATGCTGTGGATTCTTCAGGCTTCGGGCATCATCAAGGCGGCCCGGAAAACAAAGCTCACCGCGTTGCTGCCGGCACGCATGCGCAGTCTGGAGATGCAGACACCGGTGATTCGCAGGCATTTCTCAAACGGTTTGATCTCCTTCGTCGAAGCGCCTGTGAACAGACGCAAACATCGCGTGGCGATGTTGACCGGCTGTATTCAGGATATGGTATTTTCAGATATCAACCGGGCGACGGTGGATGTGTTGGTGGAAAACGGATGCGAAGTGCTCACTCCACCGGCACAGCCGTGCTGCGGGGCGCTTCATTCGCATAATGGCAAAATGGATGCCGCGCGGGAACTCGCCAGGCGCCAGATAGACCTGATCGATCCGCTTTCAGTCGATGCGATCATCTCGAATGCCGGGGGATGTGGATCACATCTGCGTTCCTACGGGCATTTGCTTGAGGATGATCCGGCCTATGCCGCGCGGGCGAAAGCATGGTCGTCGAAACTACGCGACATTCATGAGTGGCTGGTTGAGATCGGTTTCAGGAAACCTGCCAACCATGATGCGCCCGCGACGACGGTGACCTATCACGAATCCTGTCACCTTTGCCATGGGCAGAAAGTTTCCCGCCAGCCCCGCGATATCCTTGAATCGATCCCCGGAGTGGAGTTGCGGGAGTGTCCGGAGGCCACCTGGTGTTGCGGGAGTGCGGGCATATATAATCTAACGCACCCCGATACATCCGACTGGCTGCAGGAACGGAAGCTGGGGAATCTTGCGAGCACCGGTGCGGATGTTGTAGCCACCGCCAACCCTGGCTGCCATCTGCAGATTCAAAACGGGCTTGCCGCGCGCGGAGATGTTAAAACCGGGGTGAGTCATCCGATTGTTCTACTGGCCCAGGCCTATGCGGCCGAACGTTTACAGACTGTGTAACGAGTGGTGGAGCAGACCAGGATCAAACTGGCGACCTCGTCGTTGCGAACGACGCGCTCTATCAACTGAGCTACTGCCCCGCACACTTATTGCCGGAGGAAACCTAAGCCACCCGCAAGGATGGCCGACCGACTCGTCCGAGGGTGAGAACGTAGAAGCTTGGAAACCGGCGGTGCAAGCCGATTGTCTGCCTCCCTGTAAATACCACCGACGGCGGTTCTACCTCGGGCCAAGGCAACTCACAGTTTCAGATCCTTGGCGTAGCCGGTGAGCTCAAGATAAGCGGAACCGACGGCCCGGCCACTCTCGTCGAGCACGCGGCAGGCGCCTTCCCAATAAGGAATGCCGCCGAGCCGTCCGGCCAACTCCTGATCCTGGACGAGCGGCTCAAGTGTAAAGCTGGCCAGGTGATGTGTCGCAGGATCGGTGGTGGTGAGGCGCACACGCGAGGGATAGACGGCGCCGGTGGACGGGCTCTTCCAGGAATCGATGACCTCCCACTTGAAATCGCTTTTTTGCGTGCGGCCCGCGGCGTCCACCCAAGTGAGTGACGATGCCGGATCGGCCGTGCCGTCGCGCAATCGCAGACGGTAGAACATGATTTCCCGATCATCGTTGAATTGAATACTCAACCAGTCCCAGCCGACCTGTTTCGCGCCGAGCTGACTGCTGCTGATTTCATGATCCATCCAGCTTTCCCCGGTCACTTCCAACGCCGAACCGCCGAGCGTGACGGTGCCGGCGGTGCGCAAACGGGTAAACGTGAGATAGTAGCTTGCGGCGGTCGATTCGGCTCCTTTGCGTGAAACGCCGCCGTCGCCGAAAATCACCAAAGGTTTTTCAGGCGCGAGGGTAAGCGCGAACGCCGCCTCGGCCTGCACGCCGCCGTTCAATTCCATGTGCGCGGTCGCGGGATCGGTCATGCGCAGCGACCACGGACCGTTGTGCACATCGAGAATCGTCGTCGAGGCCGAGGCGTCCCAGCCTTCGCGGTTAAGTCTTTCCTGATAATAAAACTTCCCCGTTTTCACATCCACCAACGCCATGTGCGCGAGGTAGAGTTGCGTGGATTTGTCGGGAGCCGCGCTGCGAAAGAATGTCGCCTGATATCCAAAGCGGCGGCCGTCCTTCTCGAAGAGATGGCCGGTGAGATACCACCACTCAAGTTTGAAGTCCGGGTGTGAGCCGTAATCCCGGGGAAATGAAAACACGTGTCCGGGCTGCGGCACCGCAAATCCGTCGGCGGTGGTGAGCGGCGTCTGGCTCCGCGCCAAAACCGCGAAGATGCAAACGGAAACAAGGCTCGGGATCGTGCGCGCATTCATGGCTTATTCCTTGCGGTCGGCCGGCAGATCGGCGCCCCACCAGCCGACAGCGTAGCTCACGATCCAGCCCGTCGCGATCACGAGCGCGGCGAGGGCGGCGAGTTGGCCGGAGGGCAGGGCGTAGCTTAGCGTCCAGCCGAAGGATTGTTTGTTGATGACGTGAATGAGCAGCCAGCCCAGCGCGAGGCTGAGTAGCAGGCCGCCGATGACCGCACATACGGCGACGGCGAGGCCCTCGATGGAGGAGGCAAGGGCGATTTCCCGGCGCGCAAATCCCAACGCACGCAGGGTGGTGAGTTCGTCCCGCCGATCCAACAGCACGCTTACCAACGTGAGGCCAAGCCCGGTGACGGCGACGATCACGCCGATCACTTCAAGTGCATAGGTAATGGAAAACGTCTGGCGGAAAATCCGCAGCACTTCGGCTCGCAGCTTCGTGTTGGTGAAAATGGCTAGACCGGGGTAGGTCTTGAGAAGCTCCGCGCGCAATGCGCCGGGATCGATGCCGGGCTTGGTGTAGAGCGAGATGTTGGTGACGGAGGTGTCACCAAACCAAGTCTGTGCAAGACGCCGGTCGACCAGGATCGAGCCGCGCTCGTTGCCATAATCGGCAAACACTCCGGCGATGGTCATGGCGTGGACGCCGGCCGGCGAGGGCACCTGCACCTGATCGCCGATCTTAACGGCAAAACGCATGGTGAAACTCTCGCTCACGAGGGCGAGGGAGGCGTTGCGAGCCGAATCAAACACGGCGTCATCGCCCGGCGCGTTTACCCACGGCAGGTCGGGTCGCGTGGCGGGATTGGCCAGATCGACGCCGCTGAGCAGGGTGGAAACTCCCCCGATCTCGATGGGCCATGCGGTGAGCATCCCGGTGTGGGCGACCGCCGGATGGCGGGCGATGGCATCGGCCGCCCGCGCTGAAATACGGTTCTGCGCGGAAGCACTCTGGGCTCCTCCACTTGAGATATAGAGATCCGCCTGCAAGGTTCGCCGCACCCAGCCTTTCATGGTGTGGTCAAAACTCGCGACCAGGATCGCCATGCCTGCGGTCATGCCGATGGCGCAGAGGAGTGCCGCTGTCGCCAAGCGGTGACGCCCGGATGGTTTGCGCAAATGACTCAATGCGACGCGCACGGGCGCGCTGCGTTCGCCAAACACCCGCGCGCAATGCGCCAGCGGCGGAAGCAAAAACGCGCACAACACTCCGCCGCCAAATATCCACAAGAATGCCGCCGCATAACCCGCAAAAGGAAACCGGCTGCCGCCGCCAA
Source organism: Rariglobus sp. (assembly GCA_035493815.1). Classification (GTDB taxonomy): domain Bacteria; phylum Verrucomicrobiota; class Verrucomicrobiia; order Opitutales; family Opitutaceae; genus Rariglobus. The sequence continues at coordinate 26,632 of DATJHQ010000031.1, read as the reverse complement.
ATTGAACCGGCGGGAGACGGGTGCAAAGCACACCCGCAAGCACGCAGACTGCACCGGTGACGAAACTGCGCATCACCCGCGTGCCGACGGCCGGGGCGGCTCCCCGTTGGAGAATCTGGGCGGGCGGTGTGCGCGCCGCTTCGCGTGCCGGCCACCAGCCGGCGATGAGCGCGGCGAGCAGGCCGATGCCCAATCCGATGCCGGCCTCGACCGGTGTAAGGTTGGCCGATTTCACCGTGGTGGCGTAGTAAAGTGCGTTGACCGTCTGCCCGACCGCACGCACTGACGCCTGGGCGCCCACCCAACCCAGCAACAAACCGAGCGCACCGCCGGCAAGACCGAGCAGGGCCGATTCGGCGAGCCAGGTGCGTCGGATGGTGGATTCCTCGACGCCGAGCGAGCGCAGGATGGCGATTTCCGGACGTCTCCGCACGACCGCGCCGTCGAGCGCTTGGAAAATCAAATAGAGCCCGACGAGCAACGCGATGAGCGAGAGAATGGTGAGATTAAGACGAAAGGCCCGCGTCATGGTCTCGGCCGCTTCCCGCCGGGCGCCGGGCGCGGTGACGTTCCAGCGTTCGCCGTTGCGGCCCGCAGTCTGGAGAATCTGCAGGAGTTCGGCGCGCCGTTGTTCGATGCGTGGTCCGGGCTCGACCACGAATTCCACGCGGTCAACGAAGCCGGTTTTGCCGGTGATTTTCTGGAGCTGGGCGAGACCGAGGATGAACAAGTCCGCCGGCGCCCGGGGAGCATCCGGCGCGCTGGGTATGATGCCGGCGACGGGGATTGTGCGCACGGTTTCATCGATCACGAGTTGGACTGTCTTCGGCGGAGTGGATGCGAAATCACGACTCACCCAGACTTGAGGCCCCGCCTCGAACGTTTTCCAGAAATCGCCGCCCTTTTCGGTGCCCGTGCGGGTGTCGATGGTTTGACCGAAAAAGGGTTTGTCCTGCGCGCGTGCCAGATTGGAAACCGCGATCAAATCAACCCCGAGCAACGTATAAGTCGGGCGACCGAATTTGTTTTCATTGTCCGTGGACGGCGGCGGCGAAGCGCTCGCTTCGACCACGGGAATGATGTTCACCGGCCTGCCGCCCAGGGCGCCGCGCAATTCGGGCAGGACGCTTTCCGGCAATGTGCCCGCCGGGGCTTTGATGATCCAGTCGCTCTGGCCGGTGAGCGTGTCGGTGAAGTTGGCGAAGCTGGCGACAGCGGCGTGGTTGGCGAGGCGGATGGAAACAAATACCGCGACGCCGAGCGAGAGGATCACAACCAGCAGCGCACTTTGCCGCGGCGCTACCCGCCAGTGCCGCAACGTGATACGGCGAAGCAAAAGCGCGATCAACGGGGTGCTCATGAAGCGTCGGTCACGCGCCCGTCGAGCAGGTGAATGCGCCGGTGACAGATGGCGGCGGCTTCCTCGCTATGGGTCACGAGCACGAGGGCGGTGCGGGTTTCGTCGGTGAGCTCGCGCAACAGGGCGAGGATGTTGGCGCCATTGGCCGAATCGAGGTTGCCGGTCGGCTCGTCGGCCAGAATCAAATCGGGCCGATGGGCAAGGGCGCGCGCGATGGCGATGCGTTGCTGTTCACCGCCCGAAAGCTGCGAGGGCAGGGCGGCGGCGCGATGAACGAGGCCGACACGCGTGAGAAAATGGTCAACCCGCGCACGGCGCTCATCGGCGCCCAGGCCGATCAGCTGGAGCGGAAGCCCGATGTTTTCGGCCGCGCTCAGCGTGGGAAGAAGATGAAAAAACTGAAAAACGGTGCCCACGCGTTCACGGCGCAACCGGGCGAGGCCGTTGCTGTCAAGTTGGTCGATGCGCAAATTGTGCAGCGAAATACTTCCAGAGTCCGGACGGTCCACCCCGCCCAGACAGTTGAGAAGGGTTGTCTTGCCGCTGCCGGAAGGTCCGGTCAGGGCGACACGCTCGCCCGCCTCGACCGAAAATGAAACCGCATCAAGCACGCGGCGCGCGCCATAGTTTTTGATAACAGCTTCGGCCTTAAGGACCGTGGCGGGGTCGCGTGACATGGCCCGCACCAAATGCGCCTTGGAGCCAAAGGCCAATCCTTCTGATGAAAATATCAGGTTTATTGATGCCGGGTGGGCTCGCTGGCCATCGAGTGAATCATAACCGGAGTGTCCTCCCACTCACACTCGTCACGATCCGCTTGCTTGAACGCCCTCCATTCAAGTTCACCCGCCATAAAAACAAAGGCGAAGAGGACACCGCCGAGGTAGTTTTTGAAATAGAACACCATCGTAAAGGCACCCAATATCGAAAGAACTTCCCCTGTTCTCACCGCGATGCGGGTCGCTTTACGGTAGGGCAGGCGCGTCGCAAACAAGGCCCTCAAAATACGCCCCCCATCCATGGGAAAAACCGGCAAAAGATTAAAGCAACCCATGACAATATTCATGATCACAAGATGTTGCAGAAGCTCGACGCCGTGATCCGGGAAGTCTTCCGGATTCCAGTTTGTCGTGTGCAGCGCAAAAATCATCAGAATGCTGGCCACTAAAAAATTGGTCGCTGGACCAGCCAGGGCGATAAGGATCTCGCTTCGGGGGCGTTTGGGAATCGAGCTGAATTCGGCCATGCCCCCTATCGGCAGCAAAAGAATACGCGGGACCGTCACGCCGAACCGACGAGCCATGAAACAGTGTCCCAATTCATGCAGGGTCACACACACAAAGAGCAGGCATACGTAGGCCAGACTCCATCCCATCTCGATCCAATGCGCGGCATGACTCATGCCCGCCGCGGCCGTCCATCCTTCGTAGGCCACACAGGCCAGCAAAGGCAAAAAGCTTGCGTGAATCGCGAGCCGGATTCCACGGATGCGGAACAAGTTCATTGACCAACCGAGCATATGACTTAGTGAAAACGAGCTTTGTGTGAGTAACTGCGTTGCCACGCTTGCTGACCGCGAGGCGCCTTTCCTGTTCCCATGCCCGATATCGCCGTAAAATCGCCCACCATCCTGATCATCGATGACGACGCCGAGGTGCGTTATTCGCTTAGCCGCGTGCTTTCATCGAAAAAATATCAGGTGATTGAGGCCCCCAGCGGCGAGCAGGGTGTCGCCCTTGTTAAAAAAGGACCGGCCCCGGATTTGATTTTTTTGGATATTCGCATGAGCGGGATGAGCGGCATCGAAGCCCTCCAGCACATCCGCTCCGTCAATGCGAAGCAGCTCGTCGTCCTCATGACCGCGTTTGGCACCGCCCAGACCGCCATCGAAGCGATGAAATACGGCGCCTTCGACTACATCATGAAGCCCTTCGATCCGGCGAAGGTGCTGGCGATTGCGGAAAACGCGCTCAAGGCCCACGCCGACATGCGCGCGGTGAGCAACTACAAGCCCACCATCAACAGCGATGATTACAAGGAAGGCATCGTGGGCTCTTCTCCCGTCATGCAGGATGTCTTCAAGATCATCGGACAGGTGACCGCCAGTGATGTCACCGTGATGATCACCGGCGAGAGCGGCACAGGCAAGGAACTGGTCGCCCGCTCCATCTGGAAGCACTCCCATCGCGCCTCCAAACCCTTCATTGCGGTCAACTGCGCGGCCATCCCCGACAATCTCATCGAAAGCGAACTCTTCGGTCACGAGAAAGGCTCGTTCACCGGCGCCACCGGCCAGCGTCTCGGCAAGTTTGAGTTGTGCGACGGCGGCACCATTTTTTTGGATGAAATCGGCGACATGGCCCTCGCCACGCAGACGAAGATCCTGCGGGTTCTCCAGCAGGGGGAAATCCAGCGTGTGGGCGGCACCGACACCATCAAGGTCGACGTGCGTATCATCGCCGCCACCAACAAGGATCTCGAAGAGATGGTGAAGGCCAAGACCTTCCGCGAAGATCTTTATTACCGGCTGAACGTGGTGCGCATCAAAATGCCCGCCCTTCGCGAGCGCGTGGACGACGTCCCGCAGATCGTCGATTTCTGCATCCAGAATCTCGTGAAACACAAGAAGGCCCGCGTGAGCAAAGTCTCGCCCGAGGCCCTCAGCGTGCTCACGCGCTACCGCTGGCCTGGCAACGTGCGCGAGTTGGAAAACGTGGTCTACCGCAGCGCGGTCATCGCGCAGGGTGACACCATTCTCCTCAAGGATCTTCCGATCGAAGTTCGCGACGCGTCCGGTGTGCCGCCCCTCTCCATTCCCACCGGCGGCACGGCCGCGCCTTTCGAGGCTGCGCGCACCATGGCGATGGAGAGCGTCACGCTTGCGACCGCACAGGTCGCGGCGGAAAGCATCGCCTCGGGCGGGCCCGCGTTGAGTGTCGAGCGTGCCCTGGACTTTTTGCATGGCCAGCTCAGCGAAGAAGAGGAACCGATCATGGAACGCCTTGAGCGGGAAATGATCGTCCGCGTGCTGACCGCCACTGATGGCAACTTGCTCAAGGCCTCTGAAAAACTCGGCATGACGCGCGCGACCCTTCGCAAGCGCGTCGACGAACTTGGGTTAAAGAACTGAAGGTTCTCCTTCGTTCGGGATTCGACGGTTTAAAAACAACAAGGGCGCGGTTTTTGCCGCGCCTTTGTTTTCAGGAGTAACAAAAATGCCGGCCGTTTACTTTTTGAATCCGTCGGGATTCCGGGAATGCCAGTTCCACGCCGTCGCCACAATGGGCTCGATGGTCTTGTATTTGATTTCCCAGCCAAGTTCGTTGATCGCCTTCGACGAGTCGGCGTAGAGGGCGGGAGGATCACCGGCGCGGCGCGGCGCGACCACGGTGGGCACTTTTTTGCCGGTGACATTCTCAACGGCTTTGATGACTTCGAGGACGGAGGTGGGCGTGCCGGTGCCGAGATTATAAAAGAGTGCGGTGCCGGGCTTGTCCAATTTGTCGAACGCCGCGATGTGGGCGCGGCTGAGGTCGTCCACATGGACATAATCGCGGAGGCAGGTGCCGTCCGGGGTGGGGTAGTCGGTGCCAAAAATCTGGACGTTCTCGCGTTTGCCCACGGCGGCGTCGATGAGGAGCGGGATGAGATGCGTCTCGGGATTGTGCTGCTCGCCGATCGTGCCGTCCTCGGAAGCGCCGGCGGCGTTGAAGTAACGGAAGGCGGCGAAACTCAGGCCGTAGGCGCTGGCGAAGGCCTTGAGCGCGTTTTCGATGTCGAGCTTGGTCTGGCCGTAGGGATTGATGGGGGCCTGCGGCATCGTTTCGACGAGCGGCATTTTTTCAGGAATGCCGTAAGTCGCGCAGGTCGAGGAAAAGACGAACTTCTTCACGCCGCAGCCCATCATGCAACGCAGGAGGTGAAGCGTGGCGGCGACGTTGTTGAAATAGTATTTGAGCGGATCGGTGACGCTTTCGCCGACATAGGCGTAGGCGGCGAAATGCATGACGATGTCTATCTTCTCCTTTTTGAGGATTTTGCCCACTTCGCTCTCATTGCCGAGATTGACGGAATAGAAGGGCACGTCCGCATCGACGGCCGCCCGGTGGCCGAAGACCAGATTGTCGAGCACGACCGGGTTGTGGCCCGCGGCAATCAATTGCCTGACACAGTGACTGCCAATATATCCGGCTCCTCCGACGACAAGAACGTTCATAGGGAAGCGAGCGTTGTATTGCTTTTAAGGCGTGGTTGGCTAGCGATTTCCTTTCCCATGGCTTATAAACCCGCCCGCATCGTCATCACCGGAGTCGGTCTGACCGCGCCCAACGGCAATACCCTGTCCGAATTCCGCCAAAACCTCCTCAACGGTGTGGCGGGTATCGAGAAGCTGGACGTGCGCTACATGGGCGAGTGTCTGGCCGGCGTCTGCCACTACGATCCGCTCAAATACCAAAAGAAAAAAGAACTTCGCGTGGGCACGCGCGCAGGGTCCATTTCGATTTATTGCGCCCGCGAAGCCGTGGCCGACAGCGGAGTCAATTTTGAGGCCATGCCGAAGGATCGCATCGGCATCTACGTGGGCACCACCGAGCACGGCAACGTGGAGACGGAGAACGAGGTCTACGCCATCTCGAAGTTCGGCTACGACACGAAGTATTGGTCGCATTACCATAACCCGCGCACCGTCTCCAACAACCCGGCCGGGGAAGTCTCGCTCAATCTCGGGATCACCGGTCCCGCCTACACGATCGGCGCCGCCTGCGCCGCCGGCAACATGGGGCTCATTCACGCCGCGCAGATGCTTCGTCTCGGCGAAGTGGATTTCGCGATTTGCGGCGGTGTCAGCGAGTCGATCCACACCTTCGGTATTTTCGCCGGCTTCAAGTCCCAGAACGCCCTCGCGCACCATCCCGATCCGCTGAAGGCCTCGCGTCCCTTCGACCGTGATCGCAACGGCATCGTCATCTCCGAAGGCGGCGCGCTTTACACGCTCGAACGCCTCGACGACGCCCTCGCGCGCGGCGCTAAAATCTACGGGGAGATCGGCGGCTATTGCGTGAATTCCGACGCGAGCGACTACGTCCTCCCGAACCCCGGCCGCCAGGCCGAGTGCGTGCGCAAGGCTCTTGCGTCCGCCGGTCTCGTCGCGTCCGACATCCATATCGTCAACACCCACGCCACCGCGACCCCGATGGGCGACATCCAGGAGTGCGAGGCCATCCGTGCGGTCTTCGGCGACGGCTGCCCCGATACTTACATCAACAACACCAAGAGCTTCATCGGCCACTGCATGGGTGCGGCCGGCGCGCTTGAGCTCGCGGGCAACCTGCCGTCCTTCGACGACCTCGTCGTTCACCCGACGATCAACGTCGACAACCTCGACCCGCAGTGCGCGCTGCCCGGCCTCGTGCTCAACCAGCCAAAAAAGGTCGGTCGGGTTGACGCCATCCTCAATAACTCGTTCGGTATGCTAGGCATAAATTCCACGTTGATTGTGAAACGCTTTGTGCCCTAACTCTTACCCTTTACACACGCTCCATGACCAAAGACGAAACCAAGAAGGTAGTCCTCGAAATCATCGCCGACATCGCGCCCGACGAAGACATTTCCAATCTCAAGGGCGACATTCGCCTGCGTGATCAGATGCAGTTGGATTCGATGGACTTTCTCGACATCGTGATGGAGCTCCGCAAACGCCACAACATCGAGGTCCCCGAGGCTGATTACATGCAGTTGGCCACGCTCGACAGCTGCGCCGACTACCTGACCCCGAAGTTCGCCGCACTCGGCAAGTAAGCGCTTCATCGCAACCCAACCTTTCCGGCCTGACCGCATGTCAGGCCTTTTTTGCGCCCCGCGTGAACACCACCACCCACTACGACGTTGCCGTCATCGGCGCAGGCATGGCCGGCCTTGCCGCCGGCATCCGCCTCGCGCACTTCGGCAAGAAGGTGTGTATCTTCGAACGGCACAACGCAGTCGGCGGGCTCAACGGTTTCTACAGCATCGAGGGACGCAAATACGACGTGGGCCTGCACGCCATGACCAACTTCGTGCGGCCCGGCGTGAAAGGCACGCCGCTGGGGAAACTCCTCCGCCAGCTCCGCATCGACCGCGACGAGTTCGCCTTGTGCGAGCAGAAGCGCTCCCGCGTCGCCTTCGGCCCGCGCGGAGAGACGTCGCTCACCTTTACCAACGATTTCGCTGTCTTCGAATCCGAGGTCGCCCAAAAGTTTCCCGCCCAGATCGACGGCTTCCGCCGCTTGGTCGCGTGGATCAAGACATACGACGACGTCTCGCTCGACGCCCAGCCCGAGTCGGCCCGCGCCGTCGTGCGACGCCATGTGACCGATCCGTTGCTGGAAGACATGCTGTTCTGTCCGGTCATGTATTACGGCAGCGCCACCGAGCACGACATGGAGTTCGGCCAGTTCGTCATCATGTTCAAGGCGCTCTTCCTCGAAGGCTTCGCCCGTCCGTTCGACGGTGTCCGCGTGATCCTGCGAATCCTCCTGGAGAAATACCGCGAGGCCGGCGGCGAACGGCGCATGAAGTGCGGTGTTAAGCAAATCATCGCGCGCGAGGGCAGGGCATCCGCGCTTTTGCTCGACGACGGCACCGAGGTCACCGCCTCGCATGTCATCAGCACCATTGGCGCCCCGGAAACCGAGCGCCTTCTGCCTGCCCATCGCCTTTCGCCCATCGCCTCAAGCCGGGCGCCGGACGGCGCCTTGAGCTACTGCGAGACGATCACCGTGCTCGACCGCCAGCCGTCCGCCCTCGGCTGGGGCGACGACACCATCGTTTTCTTCAACGACTCGGAAAAGTTCACCTATGCCCGCAGCGAGGCGCAGGTCGATGTGCGCAGCGGCGTCATCTGCATGCCCAACAACTTCGACTTCGGCGCCGGCCGCGAGCTGCCCGAGGGACTTTTCCGCTGCACCTGCCTCGCCAGCTACGACCAGTGGGCGCACTTGCCCGAAGACATCTATCGCGTCGACAAAGTCCGTTGGTATGCCGACATCCAGCGCAGCGCCCAACGCTTTCTGCCACCGCTTACGGCACCGGACGCACTCGCCTCCGCCACGCTCGCGACTGACATGTTTACCCCGCGCACCATCACCAAATTCACCGGCCATGCCGGCGGTGCAATCTACGGCTCGCCGGTAAAAATCCGCGACGGTCGCACCTCGCTCGCCAACCTCTATCTCGCGGGCACGGACCAGGGATTCCTTGGGATCGTCGGCGCCATGTTGAGCGGCATCTCGATGGCCAATTTTCACATCCTCCAGGCGCGCGCCTGACGGATGCTTTAACACTTCCATCCCTCTCCGTGATCCCCTGGGTCGCCGCCACTCTGGTTTCCGCTTTTTTCCTCGGGCTCTACGACCTGAGCACCAAGCACGCGGTGCGCGACAACGCCGTCCTGCCGGTGTTGTTTTGGGCCAACGTGTGCAGCGCGGCCGTCTGGCTGTCGATTCTCGCGGCCAACGCCGCGTTTCCGGGCGGAATGCCTGTTTCCTTGCACGTTGATCCACTCACACCAGTCCAGCACTTCCAGTTACTGCTCAAGTCAGCCATCGTCGCGGCTTCGTGGGTGTGCAGCTACTTCGCGGTTAAAAACCTGCCTGTGTCGATCGCGGCACCCGTGCGTGCAACGGGGCCGATGTGGACGTTGTTCGGCGCGTTGATCGTCCTGGCCGAGCGGCCCAGCTGGCTGGAAATTACGGGCGTCATGATCACCCTCGTTGCGTTTATCGGACTCTCACTGGCGGGGGCGCGTGAAGGCATTCATTTCCATCGCAACAAGTGGATATGGTTTCTTTTGGGCGGCACGTTGATCGGCGCAGTGAGCGGGCTCTACGACAAGTTCCTGCTGGGGCGCTCGGGGTTCACTGCCGCGACGGTGCAATGCTGGTTTTCCATCTACCTTGCGCTGTTGTTTCTGCCGCTGGCCATCGGGTGGAAACTACGCTGGTGGCCGCGCAACGTGTTTCACTGGCGCTGGAGCATCGTGGGCATTTCGTTTGCTCTGCTGGTGGCCGACTTTCTGTATTTCGATGCGCTGCGTTCACCGGATGCGCTCGTATCGCTCGTGTCGAGTTTCCGTCGCGGCAGCACGCTGGTGGCCTTCGCGGGCGGACTGCTGCTTTTTGGCGAACACTACAGCCGGGCGAAACTGTGGGCGGTGCTCGGCATCGTCGGCGGCATCGTGCTGACGATTCTTGGGTAAGAGGTCGCAGGCATTTTTCGCGTTGTCGTGGGAATAATTCCGGTGACGCTGGCTCCCACCGAACCGGCCATGACCATCGATACCGCCAGTTTGATCGCGCGAGGCATCTACCTTTATCTGCTCGTAGGCGCGGGCGTGGCGATCTGGCTGCAAGTGCTGGGCGGGCTGCGGCGGGTGGACGAAACCGCCGCGCGCGGGCCGTGGGGGTTCCGGTTGTTGATCACGCCGGGGCTTGTCCTGCTCTGGCCGTGGATGCTCAAGGCGGCGCGGGTCAATCGCGGGCATCCGCGCGCGGAGCGCAATGCGCATCGGTGTGCGTCGGCCGAGTGTAACCACACGGAGGGCGCGTCATGATCCGGCCGCAACGACGGGCGCATCGGGTGGTTTTTGTCATGCTGGCGATCTTGATTCCGGTCGTGTTGTGCGCGGCCTGGCGGGCGCGGCGGCCGGCTGCGACGATGGACGCGATTCCGGCGGCGTTAGGGTCGGAGAAACCGGAGGCCAAGCCATGAGCGTGGGTTATCAGGCAGTGGGCTGGAACCGGCAGAAGAAGCTCTACGACGTCACGCTGGCGGGCGGAGTCGCCGCGTATGTGGCGGTGTTTTGCGGGGTGGGGGCGCTGCTCCATGGCGGGGCCACGCCGGAGATGTTGATCATCCGCGCGTGCGGGTCGGCGGCGTTCATTTTATTGCACGTCATTTTGTGCATCGGGCCGTTGGCGCGGCTGGACGCGCGGTTCCTGCCGCTGCTCTACAACCGGCGCCATCTCGGGGTGACGATGTGCCTGCTGGCGGTCGCGCATGCGGCGGTGGGCATGATCCAGTTTCACACGCTCGGGGTGGTCGATCCGCTGGCGAATGTGCTGGCGGGCGAGGGCGACTGGGCGAGGGTGTCGTTGTTTCCTTTTCAGGTCTTCGGATTTTTCGCGCTGGTGATTCTGGTGCTCATGGCGGCGACGAGTCACGATTTCTGGCTGGCAAACCTGACGGCGCCGGTGTGGAAGGCGCTGCACATGCTCGTCTACGCGGCCTATGCGCTGTTGGTCGCGCATGTGGCGTTTGGCGCGGGGCAGGCGCCGCAGGGCAGAGTGATTCTCGCTCTCACGACGGCAGGCGCGGTGGCGGTGGTCGGACTGCATGTATTTGCGGCGCTCAAAGGCGCGGTCATCGACCGGGCGGGCGCGGTGTCGGCAGCTGACGGCTGGGTCGATGCGGGGCCGGTGGACGCGATCCCGGAGAACCGGGCGAAGGTGCTCGTGGTGTCCGGCGAGCGCGTGGCGATCTTCCGCTACGCGGGGAAGATCAGCGCAGTATCGTCGGTGTGCCAGCATCAGAACGGGCCGCTGGGCGAGGGGAGGGTGATCGACGGCTGCATCACGTGTCCGTGGCACGGTTATCAATACCTGCCGGACACCGGCTCGTCGCCGCCGCCGTTCACGGAGAAGATCCCGACTTTCTGGGTGGCCGTGCGCGAGGGGCGCGTGCGGTTGCATCCCCGGCCGCTGCCGGCGGGCACGCCGGTCGAACCGGCGTTGATCGAAGCATGAAGCCCGACGACGAGTTTTATATCGGTTATCTGCCGAAGGCGCCGGCGGACACGGGACGCTTCACGCGGCGGGTGGTGATCGGCGTGGTGGCGGGGGCGATGGTCCTCGGCGGACTCTTGGCGGCGGTTTTGCCGTTTTACGGGGAGGGGATTTTTGAATTCGGACATCCGCGAGTGTATCGCGGTGATGTGCTATGCGACGGCATGGCGCGGCTGTCGTCGGAAGAAGTGGATTATTTGTTGGTCGGTCCGGGCAAGCACGGCGCGCCGCTCGAGGTGTGCGGAGCCGCCGGACAACGCGTAACCGTGGAGGCGACGCGAATCGCGCGAGATGGAGCGGAGGCGTTGGAAGTAGTGCCAGGATCGCTAAAAATCGAAGAGGGCGGGGTGCACGAACCGAAGCCGGATGCGGCGCTGGGGGAATTCACGTTGAAGGGCGAAATCGTCGATCCGAAGTGTTATTTCGGCGTGATGAATCCGGGCGAAGGACGGCTGCATCGGGCGTGCGCGATCCTGTGTCTGCGCGGCGGCATTCCGCCGTTGCTGGTCGTCCGCGATCGGGCAGGCAAAGAAATCCATGTGGCGTTGACTGTGCCGGACGGTGAGACCACCGGGCTTTTGGAACGGGTGGCGGAGCCGGTGGAAGTGACGGGCCGCGTGCGCCGGTCGGGTCAATGGCTGGTGATGGACACGAAGCTGGCTCATATCCGTGCGGTGGCGGGACCTTAAGAGATCCGGCCCCAACCGGTCGCGAGTGCGAAAAGTCCCTTGCGCCCACGCGTTGCGCGCCTTCACTTCCTGTCCTTTACCCGCATGGCTTACGACTGGCTCAAAGGTGTCGCAGATGAATACGACGTGATCGTCATTGGCTCCGGCCTTGGCGGACTCACCGGCGCGAACGTGCTCGCGAAGGCGGGGCACAAGGTCCTGCTCGTCGAGCACCACTACCAATACGGCGGACTCGCCACGTGGTTCACGCGCAAGGGCGGTCATATCTTCGACATCTCGTTGCACGGTTTCCCGAGCGGCATGATCAAGAGTTGCCGCCGCTACTGGACGAAGGAAATCGCCGACTCGATCCACCAGCTCAAGGACGTGCGCTTCGTGAATCCGCAGATGGACGTGTGGACCACGTTTACCCGCGAGGATTACACGCGGGTGCTGGTCGAGCAGTTCAAGCTGCCCCGCGAGCAGGTCGAGTCGTTCTACGACTACCTGCGGGCGATGAATTACTACGACAACAACCCCGAGACCACGGGGCAGATGTTCGAGCGGTTCTTCCCGGGGCGGGCCGATGTGCACCGCCTGCTGATGGAGCCGATTTCCTACGCCAACGGGTCTACCTTCGACGATCCGGCGATCACCTTCGGCATCGTGTTCTCCAACTTCATGGGCGCGGGTGTCTTCACGTTTCAGGGCGGCTCCGACCTGCTCATCGAGAAGATGGTCGCCGAGCTTCAGAAGAACGGCGTCGAGCTGCGCAAGAAAGTCCTCGTGGACCGCATCCTCGTCGAAGAGCGCGACGGCCAGAAAGTCGCCTGCGGCATCGTCGCCAAGAGCGGACGTGTGATTCGCGCCAAGGCGGTGCTCTCGAACGCGAATATCAAGAACACGATCTTCCGTCTCGCCGGAGAGAAAAACTTTCCCGCCGACTTCGTCGAACAGGCGAGGGCGGTGCGTATCAACAGCAGCTCCTGCCAAGTCTATCTCGGTATCCGCAAGGGCGAGAGCATCCCGCACATCGGCGATCTGGTATTTACTTCAGAGGCGCCAACATACAGTCCGCAGGAACTCACCTCGCTGCACACGACCAGTCGCACGTTTTCGGTTTATTATCCGGAAACGCGTCCGGGCACCGACCGCTACACGGTGGTGGCGTCGCTCAACGGCCAGTATCCCGACTGGAACGATCTCTCCGAGGAAGACTACGAGAAACACAAGGAGCGCATGATCGAGGAAAGCATCGTGGCCCTTGAAAAATACATTCCAGACGTCCGCGCGAAGATCGACTGGAAGGAAGCCGCGACGCCGCGCACCATCGAGCGATACACCACGCACATGAACGGCACGTCGTTCGGCACCAAGTTCGAAGGCCTGCCCGTGTCGATGAACCTGTCGGAAAAGCTCCCCGGCCTCTTCCACGCTGGCAGCGTAGGCATCATCATGTCGGGCTGGCTGGGCACCATCAATTACGGCGTCATTACGGCCAACAAAATCGACAAGCATCTCTTCGCGCTCCGGCAGGCGCAGATCCAGTTGCCGAAGATCATTTGATTGATCGCCTCAGGTTTGCATCAAATCATCATTCACTCCGAGGCCATAACCAACGTTGCCTTGGGGCCTGCATGATGCACAAAATGCGTATGTCTCATACGCCTGTGAGAACCACCGGTTTTTACGTCCCCAAAAAAATTCCCCGGAGAAAAGGCCGCGATTTGTTTGGCGGCCTCAGGCAGACTCTTTGTGGCTTGTCACTGTTTGTCGCGTGTTTCGTGGCCGGGCAACTTTATGCCGGTGATCAACAGTCCAAGGTCATTCACGTGGTCATGGATAATAATTATCCTCCCTACGTTTTTTTGGATAACGAAGGTCAAGCGCAGGGCATCTTGATCGACCAATGGCGTCTCTGGGAATCGAAAACCGGCATAAAGGCCGACATCCATGCGATGGACTGGGGGGAGGCCATTCGGCGCATGAAAACGGGGGAATTCGATGTGATCGATACGATCTTCAAGACATCGGAGCGCACAGACTGGCTCGATTTCAGCGCATCCTATGCGCGAATACAGGTCCCCATTTTTTTTGATCGCCGCATATCCGGCATCACGGGATTGGCTTCGTTGAAGGGATTCACGGTCGCCGCCAAAAAGGGGGATAACGCCGTCGAGCAATTGCGCCAGAACGGCATTACCAGCCTGCAACTTTACTCCGGCTACGAACCCCTTATGCGTGCTGCGGCCGAACATAAGGTCAATGTGTTCGTAGTGGACGCCCCCTCCGCGTATTACTTTCTCAACAAGTTCGGAATTCAGGACGAATTCAGGGCCTCTGCTCCGGTAAATGAGGGCCAGCTCTCGCGTGCCGTGAAAAAGGGGAATATGGCCTTGTTGAAGGCCGTAGACGCCGGCTTTGCCGCGATCACGTCCGATGAGCTAGAGCATATAAACGACAAATGGCTGGGCACCACCGTCGGCAGAGGGCCGGTGTGGAAAATGATAATCTACGGCGCGGGCCTGGCCGGGGTGATCATCGCAGGACTTGCCGGCTGGAACTGGATGCTCAGCCGGCAGGTGAATCGCCGGACCCGTTCGCTTCGGGAGAGCGAGGCAAACCTCTCGTCACAGCGAAACTTCATCGATGCGGTTCTTGAAAATGCCGGCGTGGTCGTGGTCGTTCTCGGTCCCGAAGGGAAAATATGCCGTTTCAACCACACCGCCGAGCAGCTCAGCGGGTATCATTTTCGCGAAGTGGAGGGACGTCGCATATGGGAAACGGGGCTGCTCCCGTCCGACGAAGCGGAGGCCATTTACAAGGAGGCTTTTTTAAAAATATGGAAGGATGCGCCCCTTTCAAAGACGGGCCGCTATACCAATTATTGGGTGAGCAAATCAGGGGAACGACGCCTGTTCGACTGGTTCAACACCGTTCTTTTCGACTCACACGGGCACCCCGAATTCGTCGTGGGGGTGGGCGTGGACATCACCGAACGAAGACAGGCGGAAGCCACTCTGCGCGATAGTGAGGAGCGCTTCCGTGAAGTGGTTGAAAACATCCAGGAGGTCTTCTGGGTGTCGGATTCGGATAACAGGGTGCTTTATGTTAGCCCGGCGTATGAAAAGATATGGGGACGGCCCCTGGACTCGTTCTGTGAATCATGGCTGGAAAGCATTCATGAAGCCGATCGCGAGCGTGTCGTGAAAATGGCCGAGTCCGCTTCGCATGATGAAGCCAGAAGCAACACTTACCGTATTGTCCGCCCGGACGGCGGGGTGCGGTGGATCTATGCACAGGTGTTTCCGGTCAAAGATGCATCGGGAGCGGTCATACGCACGGTTGGCACCGCCCGTGATATCACCGAAAGAAAGGAGCTCGAAGAACAGCTTTTGCGCTCACAACGGATGGACGCCATGGGCTCCCTGGTCGGAGGCATCGCTCATGATCTCAATAACATCTTCGCCCCGGTTTTGATGCTTTCATCAACGCTCAAGCTCACCATGACCGACGAGCGCAACCGAAAGCTCATGGCCATGCTTGAACAAAATGCCCAGCGCGGCGCGGAGATAATCCGTCAATTGCTGACCTTCAGCCGTGGTTCGGCCGGCACACTTTCACTCATCAAACCAACTGAGCTCATCGAGGAGGTCGCGAACATCGTGCGCGAAACTTTCCCCCGTGAAATTGCGTGTGAGACGACGCATGACACCGTAGTCGCCCACACACTTCTGGCCGATTCCACCCAGTTGCACCAAGTGTTGTTGAATCTCTGTGTCAATGCACGCGACGCCATGCCGATGGGGGGCAAACTTACGCTGTCAGCCTCGAATATTGCATTGGATGAAAAGGCGCTGCGTCTGCACCCCGGAGCCCTGCCCGGTAATTACGTCAAGTTTGACGTGGCCGACACCGGCATTGGCATCTCCGCGGATGTCATCGAGCGTATTTTCGACCCTTTCTTCACCACAAAACCCATCGGCAAAGGGACCGGTCTGGGCTTATCAACAGTGCTCGGTATCACGCGCGGACACGGCGGTTTTGTGACCGTCAAAAGCTTCCCCGGCCGCGGCTCCGTTTTTAGCATTCACCTCCCTGCGTCGGGTTATGAATTGGCGGCCGATTCCTCGATGGATCCATCGGTTCCCCGTGCCGGTGCCGGAAAAAAAATCCTGGTGGTGGACGATGAACCGGCCATTTGCACGGCGACAAAATTCATTTTGGAAAACAAGGGCTTTTCCGTTCTTACCGCCGAGAGCGGGGCCGAGGCTCTGCTCTGTCTGGCCGCAAATCCAGAAACTGCACTTGTGATCACGGATATCATGATGGCGGACATGAACGGAATCACCCTCATCTTAGAACTGAGACGCCGTCATTCCCATCTGCGCATCATCGCCACCACGGGCATGATCCCTGACGAGATGAACCGGGAGCTCGCCGCCCTCGGAGTCACCCATATTTTGAAAAAACCCTCGGCAAGCCACGCCATCTTGGAGGCGATCGAACGCGAACTTGGTGAAACGCCATGACTGGCGGTCTCTGAAGAAGGCGCGAGATAGAAGCCAATTTCCAGCCTTGCGGGAAAGGGGCTGGCGCGGTGTGTTTTACCACTCCCATGTCCACCGCCGTCACCGACCTCATCCCGCACCGGCCTCCTTTTCTTTTTGTCGACGAAATCGTCTCTGAAACCGCCGACAGTCTGACCGCCCGCCGCACTTGGAGAGCCGAGGAGGATTTCTACAAAGGCCACTATCCCAACGCCCCCATCACGCCAGGCGTGCTCCTGTGCGAAGCGGTTTTCCAGACGGGCGCACTTTTTATGGCCCGGCAGGCACTTGCCGCCGGAGCCAAACCCGGCGAAGGCGTGCCATTGCTCGCCAAGATCGCCGATGTTCGTTTTCGCAACCCGATCTATCCCGGAGACACCATCGTCATCGAGGTAAAGAAAAAGGAAGTCATGGGCGGCTTCACCATGATGGGAGGCTCGATCAAAAAAGCCGACGGCACCCGCGTGCTCACGGTTGATTTCGCCGTCGCCTGGAAAACGCCCGAAGGTTCGCCTGCCGCCCAACAGGCCCAGCAACAGCAATAAGCCTATCACGGCCATGCCTGATTTCCTCAATTTTGCCGGCAAGACCTTCGTCGTCCTTGGCGTCGCCAATAAAAAAAGCGTGGCGTGGTTCACCGCGAAGACCCTGGAAGAGCAGGGGGCCACGGTGCTTTACAGTGTGCGTTCACCCGCACGGAAAGCTTCACTCGAAGCCATACTCGGGAATAAATCCGTTTTTGTATGCGACGTGGAAGCGGAAGGGGCGCCGGCGCTGCTCGCCGCCGAAGTCGCCGCCGCCGGCTACGGACAAGTGCACGGCATTGTTCACTCAATCGCCTTCGCCAACTACAGCGAAGGGTTCAAGCCATTCCACGAGACCAAACGGAATGACTTCCTGCAGGCGACCGCCATCTCCGCCTTTTCGCTCGTCGAAGTGGCCAGCGCCTTCAAGCCGTTGCTCGTGAAAAACGCCTCCGTCGTCACCATCGGCATTTCATCGCTTCAGGTAACGCCCGACAATTACGGCTACATGGGGCCTATCAAAGCCGCCCTCGATTCAGCTTCCCGTTTTCTCGCCAAGTCATTCAGCGCCGACAGCGAGGTGCGGTTTAATGTCGTTGGCTCCGGCCCGCTCAAGACGAGCGCCTCAGCCGGTATTCCCGGTTACCTGGAAAGCTATCTTTACGCGGAGAAACTCACGTTTCGTAAGCGCAACCTGAGCACCCAGGAAGTCGCCAACACCGCCGTGTTTTTATTGAGCGAGCGCAGCAGCGGACTCAACGGAGCAACCATCACGGTGGACGCCGGTTTGGGCTCCAATTTCTTCGACAAGGAAATCGTGCGGCTGGCGATGCGTCCGGAACACAAGGCCTGATGCGCTTCGCCCACACTTGTATCGAATCGCTGGCCGTCGCGTTGCCGGACGAAATCCTCACCACCACGCAGGTGGAGGAAACGCTGCGCCCACTTTACGAGCGACTGAAGCTTCCCTTTGGAAGGCTTGAGCTCATGACCGGCATCCGCGAACGCCGTGTCTGGCCTGCCGGAACGCGTCCGTCTGATGCCAGCGCCGCCGCCGGCAAGGCCGCTCTTGCCAAGTCCGGCCTGCGCGCGGAGCAGGTGGAACTCTTCATTCACAGTGCCGTGTGTCGCGACATGATGGAGCCGGCGACGGCGTCGTTTGCCCACCGCAAGATCGGATTGCCGGCGTCCGCGCAGATCTTCGATGTGTCGAATGCATGTCTCGGCTTCCTGAACTCGCTCACGGTGGCAGCGGGCATGATTGAGTCGGGACAAATCAGATGCGCGCTCATTGTCTCCGGCGAGGATGGGGGACCCCTGGTGCGGCAGACACTTAAAACACTTTTGGAGCAACCGCTGGACCGCAACGGCATCAAGCCCTACTTCGCCAACCTCACGATTGGTTCCGGCGCGGTCGGAGCAGTGATATGCCATGAGTCCCTTTTACCGGCCGGCACACGGCCGCATCGGTTGCTCGGCGGCATCGCCCGTGCAGCCACGGCCCACAGCGAACTTTGCAAAGGCGACACGCATGGCGCCGACGCGCTTGCGATGCAGACCGACAGCGAGGCTCTGCTCATCGCCGGTCTGGCGCTCGCGCAGGATACCTGGCGGGCATTCACGACGGAGACCGGTTACGATGCCTCCACGGCTGACCGTTTTATTTGTCATCAGGTGGGCAGCACCCACCGGCGAAAACTCTACGAAGCGCTGGGCCTCGACCTGACGAAAGATTTTTCCACATTTGAAACCCTCGGCAACACGGGCTCGGTGGCGCTGCCTGCCACGCTGGCCAAGGCAGTCGACGCCGGCGCGGTGCGTGAGGGAACAAAGGTCGCCTTGCTCGGCATCGGCAGCGGCTTAAATTGTCTGATGCTCGCTCTCGAATGGTAACGATTCCCGACTGGCTCCGGCCGCTTTATCCTTTCACGCCGAAAAGCTTCACGACGCCGCAGGGCGCGCGCATGAGCTACCTCGACGAAGGCGGTGACGGCACCGAGGCCGTGCTCATGTTGCACGGCAATCCGACGTGGTCGTTCTACTACCGCGAATTGGTGAAGGCCGTGGCACCGCATTTGCGCTGCATTGTGCCGGATCATATCGGGATGGGCCTGTCGGAAAAACCAGAGGGCTATCCTTATACGCTGGAGTCACGCATCACCGATGTGGACGCGCTCGTCACCCATCTTGGACTCCAACGCATCCATTTGGTCGTCCATGACTGGGGCGGGGCGATCGGGTTTGGATTTGCATCACGCTATCCTCAAAAAATCGGCCGTATCGTGGTTCTCAACACCGGGGCGTTTCCGTCGCCGCACATCCCGCGGCGCATTGGTATGTGCAAGACACGATTTCCCGGCACGGCGCTCGTGCGAGGTCTTAACGGCTTCGCTTGGCCGGCGACCTGGATGTCGATGCACCGCCGGAAACTGACGAGCGACGAGAAGCGTGCGTTTCTCCTCCCGTATGACTCGTGGGCAAATCGCGTGGCGGTGGACGCCTTCGTGAAAGACATCCCGATGACGCCGTCGCATCCGACCTGGCGCACGCTCACGGCGACCGCGGCGGGCCTGAAACACTTCGCGCAAAATCCTGCGATGATCGTGTGGGGCGGCCGCGATTTTTGTTTCAACGACCACTTCTACGCGGAGTGGCGCAAACGGCTTCCGCAGGCGCAGACGTATTATCTCGATGACGCGGGGCACTATGTGCTCGCCGACGCCGCTTCCGAAGCGGTGCCGCGCATCGCGATGTTTCTGCGCGGGTGACTGACGGCACCGGGCGGACTTCAGCCGCGTCCGTAGAGACCGGCGATCTTTTTAAGATAGGGCGCGCTCTCGTGCAGCAGGCGATCAAGCTGCGACTGGGAGTAGCGCCATTGCCAGTTGCCGGCGGCGACGCCTGGCGTGTTGAAGCGGGCTTCGGCCCCAAGGCTCATGAAATCCTGCATTGGAATCACGGCGAGATTGCTCACCGAGGCGTAGGCGACGCGGATGAAATCCCAGCTGATCTCCTGGCCGCTGATGCGGAAGTAGCTGCGCACATGATCGCGGGTTTTATCGTCCGACGAACGATACCAGCCAAGGGTGGTGTCATTGTCGTGGGTGCCGGGATAAACCACGCTGTTGTGACTCAGATTGTGAGGCAGATAAAGATTCGAGGCGTCGCCACCAAAGGCGAACTGCAGGATGCTCATGCCGGGCAGGCCGGTCGCGTCACGAAGTTCGATCACGCTGGGAAGCAATTCACCGAGGTCTTCGGCGATGAGGCGGGCGTCGGGCAGGGCTTTCTTGATCGCCTTGAAAAAGGCGAGACCGGGTCCTTGTTGCCATTCACCCGTCTTGGCGGTTTTCGCCGAGGCCGGAATGGACCAATAGGTGTCGAAGGCGCGGAAATGATCGATGCGCACAATGTCGCACAGCTTGAAATTGGCGCGCAGGCGGTCGATCCACCACGCGTAGTTTTCGGCCTTGTGAACCTCCCATGCATAGAGCGGATTTCCCCAAAGCTGGCCGTCAGCGGAAAAATAATCGGGCGGCACGCCGGCGACGAAGAGCGGGGCGCCTGTTTTTGGATCAAGCTGGAAAAGATGCGGGTGGCTCCAGGCATCGGCGCTGTCGCGGGCGACAAAAATAGGCGCGTCGCCGATCAATTCAATGTTGGCTGCGCGGGCCTTGGCACGGACCTCCATCCACTGGCCGAAGAAGAGATACTGGAAAAATGCATGAGCCTCGGCGCGCTCGGACAAGGTCTTGGCAAGCGGTGAGAGTTTGGCCTGCGTGAAAAAGCGAACATCCACAGGCCAGTTCCACCAAGGCTCGCCCTTGAAGTGGTCCTTGAGCGCCAGGAACAAGGCATAGGGTTCAAGCCATGCCTGGTGCTCGGCCCGAAAGCGGGTGAAATCGCCATAGGGAAGTCCTGAGCCGCCCCGAGTTTTGAAATTTTGATAAGCCCGGAAAAGAACCGGCCACTTGGTCACATAGAGCCAGCCAAAGTCGACCTGATGTTGTGGAAGCTCGTGAAGGCCCGCCAGGTCGAAATCGGCAAGCAAACCGGCACGCACAAGAGCCCGCAGATCGATCAGGTAGGGATTGCCGGCAAACGAGGAAAAGCATTGGTAGGGCGAGTCGCCGTAGCCAGTGGGCCCGAGCGGGCAGAATTGCCACTGCCGTATGCCGGCGGCATTCAGGAAGGAGAACAGACGGTCGACAGACTCATCAAGCACACCAACACCTTGATCACCGGGGAATGAGGTAGGGTGCAGCAACACACCCGTGGAGCGATGGCCCAACCATGAAAACAAAGGGGAATCGCCGCCACAATCTTGATTAGACATAATAATTATTGTGCGCTGTTTACTTAACACGCTTAATATCAACAGTTTAAGACAAAAGCAGAATTTGAGCTAGTTACGGGTCGCGGGCCATAGAAAATGCCCCCCTCTGCACAAGTAAAGATAGGTTTTTCAGGTGTTTCCGGTGATTTGGCACGGAAACGCGACCGCGAGCCGTTTTCTGTTGTCGCTCCGGGACTCGGCGAGGCGTTTTCCGCGCTATCAAAGCAGGGGTTGAAGGCGTTTCGCTACGTCGCAACGGGAATCGCCACCATCAATTTCCCCCGAGGGTTTATTGGTGAAGAATTCGCCCATATCGCGCTGACCGTTTGGGCGGTTTCAGAGCGGATAAGCGCAGCCGCTGCTATCAGGCAATTAAACACCGTCGCTCCCGGCTACCGTTGGAGCGTTTCCCCCGCCCCTCAGGACGAAGATAGAAAACGCGGCGGATTCAGGAGGAAACAGGAATGACGCCGACTGTAAAAGCGTTTCCATTTGAGGCCGATAAACCGGCCAAGGTCACCGTCGAGCGCGTAGGCCGATTAACGACACTTTTAAACGCTGCGGGCTATCGCTGCGCCCTGTTCGCGTCCGATTTTAAGCCGGGCACGTTCATAATCACCCTTGACCGTGACAACGGTTATTCGGTCGCGTGGCAAAAACTCGGCGGGCTGAGGGAGGTTTCCGCATGAGTCTTGTTATAGACCACGCCGCCGCCCGTCGCATTGTCGAATGGCAGACCAAGCAGGACGAAAAATCCGAGCTTCGTTGCATGTATGAAGTGCCGCGTATCCAAAAGAAAATCGCGGAGGAAATCGCAAAGGAAATAGCCATCCGCAATCGCTCCCGTGAAAAGGCCGAAACCGGCCCGCTTAGTCCGATTAAATACGACGCGACGACGGACCGTTACCGTTTTCTAACGGACGGCGATTCAAACGACCTCGCGCCACCTGATTCGATTTTTAACGAAAAGCTGCATTTGGAGCGCGTGCGATTCTCTGAGGCGGAGGCCGATTACAAGGCCGTTTGCGTCGAACAAACGGGCGTTGAAGTGACACCCGAGGAATGGGCACGGCAAAAGGCCGAACGCTCCGAGATTCGCCGGCAATCTCATGTCCTCGCGCACATGCTTGAAACGGCGGGGACAATCGCTTACCGCGACGACGCTTTCCAACTCTGGATTTGGCATGTGCATTCGTGCGAGGCCGAAAAAATCCCGAATTTCCGGCGCATTTGCTTCCTGCCTTATATTGCGGCAATCGTCCGTTCCTCGAAGCTCGCCGCCCTCGAATACTTTTTGCAGCGGCACCCGTTTTGCCGATTCTGGACCTTTACCAGCGGTCAGCGCGTGGGAATCGACGGCTTAGGCGAGCGCGTTTCCAATTTATCGGAGCGATTAAACGCGCTGAACAAGGAGCTTTATCGACTCTATGGCGTCCAGATCGTTTTCCGTTCAACCGAGCTGGGAACGGTCGAATTCGATGCGGCGAATCGTGCGCAGGCCGATTCCGGCTCGATAGAATTCGATGAAAACGGCGAACCGCTTTTCCACGTTCACGCCCATTGCGTCGTTTATTCCACGAGAGGCTTTTTATCGCCCGCCCGCTGGAAAGAAATGGTCAACTTTGTTCATGGTCACTGGGAGCACCATTGGGACGCGGGTGACATCATACGGGACGCCCGCGAATGCTGCAAATACGTCACTAAGCCGGGCGACATGCTTAAGCTTTCCCCGGCACAACTTGCCCGCGTGGAAGCTCAATTGCACGGCAAACGGCTCGTCGCCCCTCTCCGCACCCTCGCCAAAGAAATCAGGGCGCGAAAATTGGCCGGAAAGTGCCTCCGCCGTCAAAAGACACATGACGGTATGATCTGGCGTGAAGCTCTCGACCATAACAAGCACGCGGAACGAGACGCGGCGGACACGGAAGCGGCGTTTGCGCTGCATCAAGCCGAGGTAAAAGACCGGATCGACGCCAACGGGATGAAGGGCGAAACCGAAACCGCGCCGCTGCGCTGGCGTGGTGTCGGGCAGATGGGACGCCGGCACGAAGGCATGACCGCACCTTGCAAGGTTCTGGCGCGTCTAGCGCCCGCAGTCGGTCCGCGTGGCATCAAGGAGCCGCGAGTAATTGTCGGCGGTTCGTTCGTTGATCGCACGACGATCAACAACCACCCGCTTGTTGAGCGGCTTTGGATGCAGACGCTGGAGGCTTGGGAAGACGGGCTCCGCATCAGCGTTCACACGGGCACACCAATTGGCGAAGCCCGCCCGCTCTCTTTCCTCCCCGACCTGCCTGAACGCATGAAACCGGCCTCCGCGCCGGTTTGGGAAGTCCCCGAAAACGTCGAATTTGCAGCCAACTGACCTCGAAAATGAGCGACAAAAAACCCTCCTTCCCACGCCGTGCCCTGCTTGTGCGCGCCAGCTATGAAAACGCCAATTCCTACGCCGACGCTTTCGCTGTCGTTTCCGTAGAAGTCCTATCTGTCATCGATGGAAAAGCCTGTTGCCGCGTCCGCTCCGGCTCCGCTTTCCGTGTTGAAACACACTCCGTCGAGTCTCTCGCGAGCACGCCAGAACGCGCCGCTGCCAAGGTCAAGGAACACTTTGCCGCCCTGCTCTCCCGACCGCTCCTTCAACCTGTGGCTGGGAAGACGGAGGCAGCGGCGGCGGTCACTCTCCCGTCACAAACGCCAGCGCCTGAGCCATTGGCCGGCCCGCGCCCGCCTCGTCAACCGTGGTATGCCACCGTCTAATTTTCCGTCGATGACCTGTAAAAAAATAAATCCTGATCCTGGCGCGCAATGCGAGACGTGCGCCCGCCTGTTTATAGGCTCCGGCCAAGTCTGCGACGAATGCACCGTAACCCGTGGAGAGCGTCCTCTCGAATAATTTTCCACCATGAACCTCCCCGACCGCGACTCTCTGGGCCGATTCTTCGACCCGAAAAAATTCAAGCCCGCGCTGGATAAAATTGGCCGCTGGATAAACGCCCACGCTGGCCGCAAGCCCTCGAAAAAATCAACCGCCTCGAAACCATCCGCACCATCACACGCCATGTCCGACACACCCACCGCCGAAACGCCCTCCACTGAAACGCCGCCGCCTGCTGCCGCTGCCGAGTCCACGCCGCCGCCTGCATCGAGTAGCGCCGGAAATGGCGCTGCCGGATCTGCAACACCGGATTTTTCCGACATCGCCGCCGTGTTGAAAGAAAAGCCCTCCGCGCTCTCTCCTGAGGATGCGCTGGAAACCATCGAAGCGAGCGGCAAAGAAGGCACGCCGACCGCCGAAACCATCATCGGCATCATCCAGACCGCACTCGTCCTGATCGGCGACGATGAAGGCATTTTGACCGAGACGGAAAAGATGATCCTGCGCGGCCCGCTGGATCGCGTTTTGAAAAAATACAAAATCGGTGACGACGTGATGCCGCCTGAGGTTGATCTGGCGTTTGCGTTGGCTGGCCTTGTCATCGTCCGCCTTAAAAAACCGAAAACCGCGACATTCGCCGCCAAGTGCCGAGCATGGATCGTCGGCATGTGGTTCAACCAAAAGGGCCGCACTCTCGCCGCTAAAATTGACCGCGAGGCTTCCGCCCGATGAATACACTTAAGGATAAAATCCGCTGCGCTGTCATCGCTGGTTCATTGGATGGAAAGACGTTTTTATGCACTGGAATTTCGAGGGGAATGTGGCGTGACTGGAATTATAAATCGCTCTGTTTCGACCCATACAAAGGAGAATTGGATTGGGGAAAGCAGGCGGTGGTTTTCGGTCCGTCAATGAAGGAACAAGAGCAAGGACTTTCAGAAGTCGCCATACCTAGGGAATTCTCTCGTTTTCGTCGTGTCATTTCATCGGTAAAACCGGAAAACAAATACGCGATTTATTGGGATGAAATCAGCGACACGGGAGGGCGAGACCCTAAAAACGCCGGACTGGTTACCGCCGCCCGACACAACTCCAACGCTGTTTTTTTGCTAGGTCACAGTTATGCGACAATGCTGCCTCGGATGCGCGGCTCTCTCTCGCACCTGATCCTTGGGCCGGTCATGGAAGAAGACGCCAAAGAATGGTCACGGGTTATGCTGGATAAGGCCGTAATGCAGGCGACGGAACTAAAGCAGTATGAGTTTTTATTTAAGCGGAAACACCATCCCGCGAAAATCCTCCGCTACTCCCTCACCGAAATAAAAGCCGGGGTGAATCCGTTTTTATGATCCCACAAGTTATCGTTGCCGTCGCCGCAATCGGAGCGGAAGTCGCGTCCGCCGACGCAAAACGCCGGGCAGACCAAGGGCTTCCTGCCCCACCGCCGCCACCGCCGCCAAAGTGGCAAGACAAGTGTGCGGATTTGGCCTTTTGGGCGCTCGTTTTTTGGCCGGTCATCGCTATCGCGGCAATCGTCGGAATGGCGCTCTACATCCTTCTAAAAATCACGTTCGCGCTCCACGGGATCACGTTTCCGTGAAGTCGAACACCAAGATGAGCGATGCGTCGGACGGGCGAAGCCCGTTGGACGCTCCCGCGCATACGGACGGCAAACATACGCATTCGCTCTGACGACTGGTTCAGCTCCGTCCCAATCAACTCACAAAAACATCATGCCTCCCAAATCCAAGACAAGACGCGCCCGCTCAGCCGACGCGCTCACGAAATATATCGTCACGTCCGCCCTGATCTACGCCCGTGGCCAGTGGAGCGGCGAAGACGTAGCCAAAGACATGCTTCGCGGCGGCGGAATCACGCGGACGGAAATCAACCTCGTCACCAAAGACAAAGACGAACGCAAGAAGCTCTGCTCTTTGCTGAACCATCCAGCTGTTGAGCCGCCGCAAGGTCGGCTCTAACGCGCTTGTTCGGCTCATTTTTGGAATCGGTCCGATTTAATCGGGCCTTTTTTGTGCCCGTTTACCTCTGAAAATGAATCCTTTTAGGGGGTGTTATTGTGGAATCGCTAAACGCACTTCCCACATGAACAAGAAACACATCCTTATCGCCGCCGCCATCGGTCTACTCCTTGGCGCCGCTTACGCCTCCAAGGTTAAGAGCCTCCCTGTTGTCGGCACCGTCGCCAGCAAATTGCCCGGCGCTGACGCCTAAGCCTCGACATTCCAACTCAACCGCCGTTCACCATGTCGACCAAAAATTTCCTGCCTCTCGACGAGGTAAAAAACGTCGTGCCGATCAACAAATCTGGCACCATGTCTGTCATTATCCCGACGACTGGCCGGGTCATGTCGGTTAAGTTGCGTGCCCGTCGCGGCGGCGCTCTGGCGACTCTCAATCAACTCCGTCTCGCGATTGGTGACATCCGCCTGATCCTTGGCACCACGACTGTCAGCACGTTGAGTGCCGGCCAGCTTCTG
>DATJHQ010000030.1:0-121031 GCA_035493815.1 Rariglobus sp. | reverse complement strand
CAGCAGTCCTCCAGTGGCGATTGCTCCATCATCGCCCGCGTCACCAGTCAGCAGAACACCAACAGCTGGGCCAAGGCCGGCGTCATGATCCGCGAGTCCACCGCCGCCGGCGCGATGAACGCCGCCGTCCTCGTGACCAATGGCGCCGTCAACTTCCAGTGGCGCAACGCCACCGGCGGTTCCAGCCAGAGCGCGGGTGGAGGTGGATCGACATTCCCCGTCTGGGTGAAACTCACCCGCACGGGCGACTCGTTCTCCGCCTACAAGTCCTATGACGGCTCGACTTGGACGCAGATCGGCACCGCCCAGACCGTATCCATGGCTTCCAGCGCCACCCTGGGTCTGGCTGTGACCTCACACGCGAATACCGTCGCCAGCACCGTCACCATCGACAACGTCACTGCCACCCCCTGAGCACCCCTGCGTCCCACCGACGCCGCTCTGTTCTTTTCTAGATTCAGTCCCCACCATGAAAGCTCCCCTCGTCTGTAAACTCGTCGTTCTTCAGCTGACAGCACTCCTCTGCGGAGCACTTCCGGCATTCGCGCAAACGAAGCCGTTTGTGCACCAGTTGTTTTCCAACAACATGGTGCTGCAACGCGACACCGTCGATCCCGTGTGGGGATGGACCACGCCCGGCGCGGCTGTCAGCGTAACCATCAATGGCCAGACCGTGAACGCCACCGCCGACGCCAATGGCCGCTGGGAAGCCGACGTCGGGCCGTTCCCCGCGAACAGCAGCGGCTACACGCTGCAAGTCACCGGCCCGCAGTCGAAGACGTTTACCAACGTGCTCGTCGGCGATGTGTTCCTCTGCTCCGGCCAGTCGAACATGGCTTTCAATCTAAGCGGCGTCATTAACAGTGCCGCCGAAATCGCCGACGCCGCGAACTACCCGAACATCCGCTGTTTCAGCGTGCCGACGATCAATTCGCTGACGCCGCAGGATAATCTCACCAACGGCAGCTGGAACCCCGCCGGCTCGGGTTCGACCGCCGGATTCACCGCCGTCGGCTACTTCATGGCGCGAGAGATGTATAAACATAATCCCGCGATCCCCATCGGCATCGTAGCCGCGCCGTGGAGCGGCAGCGTGATCGAATCCTGGATCAACCGTCCGACATCCGAAGGCATCGCAGACTTCACGCAGAAACTCTACGACCAGGATGCCATCGGCATCGGGAGCGACGGCACGGTCGCCGGAGATGCCAATCCAGTCACCGGTCATTACAACGGCCTCATCTATCCGCTCGCCTCGTTCAAGTTCAAGGCGGCCGTCTGGTATCAGGGCGAATCCAATCAGGGTCGCGGCGAGCAATACCAGCGCATGCTGCCGCTCATGCTGAGCAACTGGCGCGCCTTGTTCGGCGCGAACCTGCCTTTCGTCATCGTGCAGATCGTCACCCAGTCCGGCACCAACACCGGCTTCGCCGACATCCGCGAGGCGGATGAAAAAGTAGTCGCCGCCGATCCGACCCGCACCCGCTTCGTCACGACCCTCGATCTCGGAACCTCCGATTTCAACCTGCATCCGCCCGATAAACAGGACGTGGGCCAGCGCGTATCGTGGGCCATGCGTAATCTCATCTACAGCGAGAACATCGCCTATCAGCCGCCCACTCTCTCAAGTTCCACGGTCAACGGCGGCAGCATCACCTGCACGTTTGCCAACGTCGGCTCCGGCCTGATGGTCGGCACCAAGGACTCCCTCACTCCTCTCAGCCCCGTGCAGGAAGTTGTCGGCGGAACCGTGAACGGCTTCATCATCGCCGGCGCGGATCACGTCTTCAAACCGGCGACCGCCACCATCACCGGCACGAACACCGTGTCGGTTTCCAGCACGGCCGTCGCGTCTCCGCTCTATGTGCGCTACGCGTGGGCGGACCACTCCGACGCCAATCTCTACGCGAAGATCACCGACGCCAACGGCAACGCCAACGGCCTCCCCGTCAGCTCATGTCGCAACGATCCCACCTGGAAACTCAGCGCCAACTTCGCCTCGGGCGGAGTCGTCGACTACTCGCAAGGTCTCCAACACACGCTCACGGCAACGGTTCCGTCCGGCATGGTGTTTCACCATTGGAGCGGCGACACCACCCTGTTGTCCGGCAGCGGCAGCTCGGTGACTGCCACCGTCTCTCAGCGCTACGTGTCCGTCCGCGCGGAATTTCAAATCACCTCCACGCCTGTCTTCACGGTAAGCGCCGAGGTCGGTCGCAACGCGATCAACTGGGTTCCGTTCACCGCCACGGGCATTCATTACAACATCAAGCGCGCGACTTCCTCCGGCGGCCCCTTCACCAACATCGCGGCCAATCTCATCAGCAAGAGCCACTATGAGGACACGAATGTCGCCGACGGCGTGACCTACTACTACACCGTCGTGGGAGTGAACGAGATCGGCGAAGGCCCGCTGGGCACGCCGGTGCCCGCCACGACAATCCCCCTCGTGCGCGGCGTGCAGGCGGTCTCCGGCCCGGCCTCGGTCGCCCTGTCCTGGCAGGCATTCACCGGCGCGGTGTCCTACAACATCGGCCGTTCGACCGTCCAAGGCGGCCCCTACGAAATCATCGCCACCGGCCTCACCGGCCTGGGCTTCACCGATCACTCTGTGGTCGCCGGAAAAAATTACTACTACGTCGTGTCCGCCCAAACCTCGTCCGGCACGACTCCCGCGAGTATCGAAGTTTCCGTGACGCCCAACTTTCTGCCGTCACCGCTGGACAGTCGCGACATCGGAACGGTTGGCCTCACAGGAAGCGCCACTGTCACCGGCTCCAATCAGCTGACCGTTCTCGGAGCCGGTGCGGACATCAGCTCCGGCGCCACGGACAACTTCCGCTTCGTCTACGGCACGCTCACCGGCGACGGCTCGATCACCGCCCGCGTCGCGTCGATCACCAACACCAGCATCTACGCCAAGGGCGGCGTCATGATGCGCGCCACGCTGGATACCGGCAGCCCGTATGCGATGGCGCTGCGCTGGGGCAACCAGACCGGCACCGCCGGCCTGTTCCGCCTCGCGGCCGACGCCTCCGCCTACACGCTGACCGGCGGCCCGAACGGCAACTTCTGGTTGCGCGTCACCCGCGCCGGCAACGTCTTCACTTCCTACACCTCGCCGGATGGAGGCACCTGGACCCAGCTCGGCTCGCCACAAACCATCGTGATGCCTTCGACGATCTACACCGGTCTGGCCGTCTGCGCGCATTCCAACACCACGCTCAACACCACGGTGTTCGACAACATCAGCATCAACGGCAGTCCGCTTCCCTCCGCGCAAGCACCGCAGACGCTGACCGCCGATGTGCGCGCGAGTGACGGCAATGTGTTGCTTCACTGGAATGCGTCGGTCGCCACCGGCAGTTACAACGTCAAACAGTCCACCGCGAGCGGCGGGCCATTCACCACCATCGCCTCGGTCACCGACGCCACCCAATACGCACCGACCGGCCTCACAGCCGGCACGCGGTATTACTACGCTGTCTCCGCCGTCACCGGCATGGGGGAAAGCACCAACTCCAACATCGCCACCATCGATGTGCCCGCTTTGAACGGCACACCCCCGGCGCCCTCCTCCGTGAAAGCCCTCCCCGGCAGCGGACAAGTCACCCTCTCCTGGTCCGGCCCCGCCACCGCGACGAACTTCACCGTCCTGCGGTCCACCCAGGCCGGCGGCACCTACTCCACCGTGGGCACCTTCTCCACATCGCAGGCCGTCGACTCGTCGCCCGCGAACGGCACGACTTATTACTACACCGTCGTTGCCAACGGCCCCTCGGGCTCGAGCCAGCCCTCGGCTCCCGTCGCCTGCACGCCGCGTTACCCGTCGACCTTCGGTTCGATCCGGGCCAACTCAAACAACCGCTATGTCAGTGCGGTCGGCGCCAACGCCCTGATCCCCAACCAAGCCTACCCGACATCCACCGAAATCTTCGAGCTGCTCGATCTCGGCGGCGGACAATCCGCCCTGCGCGCCTTTGCCGGCGGCGGTTATGTGAGTGTGCAGAGTCCCGGCAACAACCAGCTCTACGCCATCGCCTCGTCCATCGGAGCGACAGAGCGCTTCTCGGTGCTGAACTACACGGACGGCACTTTCTCCCTTCAATCGCAGGCCAACACCTACTACGTCACCGCGCCCAACACCGGCACCCAGCCCTTGGTCGCCAACCGCACCAGCGCCGGCTCGTGGGAGAAGTATTATTTCTCGGCCGATCCTTCCCTGAAAAAATCCACGACGGGACTGAACGCCTTCGCCGGCGACGGACAGGTCTCGCTTTCTTGGAACGCGATGACCGACGCCATCAACTACGTGGTTGCCCGCTCGACGACGGCCGGCGGGCCCTACACCCAAGTCGCCCAGGTGACCGGCACCACCTTCACCGACACCGGACTTACCGACGGCACGACCTACTACTACGTCGTCTCCGCCCTCAGTAACAGCGTCACGGGCCCAAATTCGGACACGGTCGGCGCCACGCCACAGGCACCCGCCGGCACGTTGAACCGCACCGGATGGTTGTTCACCGCCTCGGTCTCCGGCGGCGGCAATCCGCCTTCCAACGCCGGCGATGGCAACATCGCCACACGTTGGTCAACCGGCGGCGCCCAGGCCCCGGGCCAGTGGTTCCAAGCCGACATGGGCTCCGTCAACACCATCACCAAACTCGTCCTCGATCAGGGCGCTTCGAGCGGCGACTGGCCGCGCGGCTATCAGGTCAATGTCTCCGAAGACGGCGTAAACTGGGGCTACCCCGTCGCCACCGGCGTCGGCACCGTCAACGTGACCACGATCACCTTGGCTGCGCCTCAGACCGTGCGCTACATCCGCATCACCCAGACCGGCAGCACGACGGGCACCTACTGGAGCATCCACGAATTCCAAGTCTACGGCACTCCAGTCCAGGTGCTCGATCGCACGGGCTGGGTTGCCAGCGGCTCCATCAACGCGGCGCCTTCCAACGCCGTGGGCAACGCCATCGACGGCAACACCGGCACCCGTTGGTCCACCGTCGGCGCACAGGCCAACGGACAGTGGTTCCAAGTCGACATGGGTTCACTGCACGCGTTCAGCCAGGTCGTCATGGACTGCGGCCCTTGGCCCGGTGACTGGCCGCGCGGTTATCAGATCTACGTCTCCAACAATGGCGCAAGTTGGGGCAGTCCGGTCGCCACCGGCGCAGGCGCTTCCACCATCACCGCGGTCAGCTTCCCGGAACAGATCGCGCGCTACATCCGCGTGGTGCAGACCGGCAGCACGACGGGCACCTACTGGAGCATCGGCGAGTTTAACGTGACCGGCACGCCGGTCTCGTCACCGGGCGCGCCCAACAGCGTGACCGTCGCCTCCGGTTACGGACAAGCCAGCCTGAGCTGGGCCGCCGTCTCCGGCGCCACGACCTACACGATCAAGCGCTCCACCACCAGCGGCGGGCCTTACGCGGTCGTTGCCTCCAATATTCTCGGCACTTCCTTCACCGACACCGGCCTGACCAACGGCGTCACTTATTACTACGTCGTCTCCGCCGTGAACAACAGCGGCACCAGCATCAACTCCGCCGAGGCATCCATCGCGGTCGGCTCCTTGCCCAGCCCGTGGCAGACGACCGACATCGGCTCGGTGGGCGTGACCGGCAGCGCGTTCTACGACGGCACGTCCGTCTTCACTGTCGCCGGCTCGGGCGCCGACATCGCAGGCACGACCGACTCCTTCCGCTACGTTTACCAGGCGGCGAGTGGTGACTGCTCCATCGTCGCAAACGTCACCAGCCAGCAAAACACCAACAGCTGGGCCAAGGCCGGCGTCATGATCCGCGAGACGACCGCCGCCGGCGCGGCCAACGCGGCCGTCCTCGCCAGCAACGGCGCCGTGAACTTCCAGTGGCGCAGCGCCACAGGGTCTTCCACCCAGAGCGCCTCCGGCGGCTGGACGTCGCCAACCCAATGGGTGAAGGTCACCCGCATAGGTAATTCGTTCTCCGCCTTCCGGTCCTCGGACGGCGTGAACTGGATTGTGATCGGCACCCCTCAAACGATCACCATGGCTTCCAGCTCCCTCATGGGCTTGGCCGTGACCGCTCATAACAACACCGTCACCAGCACGGTCACTTTCGACCATGTGACCGCAACCCCCTGAAGCCCCCGTGAATCCCTACCCCGTCCGTCGTTGGCTGATCCCAGCCTGTCTGCTCGCAACCTCAACCCTGCTCGCACGTCAGGAAACTCCTCTGGGCACGACGGGGTGGAACCTCTGGCTGGACCGCACGGCGGCCTGGCAAACCGACGATCTCTACGTGCCGCCGGTGGCGCTCAACACCATCCCGGTGCATCCGCCCACGGGAGGATGGGCGGGGCTTTTCAGCCAGGTCGTGCCCGAGTCGCAGGCGGCGCAGGCCGTGGGCACGCCGACGTCGAATCCCACCCTCTCCATCTCGGCACAGGTGCCGGGCACGGTTGAGGAGTTTTTCTGGGATGCCCTCTCCGGCACCGGCGGCGGCAAAGGCACGACCGGCAACTACGTGGGCGTAAGCTGGTGGGGAAAGAGTTTCACCGTGCCCACCCTCACCGCCGGCCAGCGCGTGAAACTGGTTTTCACCGAGGGCGTCCGCCAGCGGGCGGAGATTTTCGTCAACCAGCAGCTCGTCGGCTATGAAATGGTGCACCAGACGCCTTTCGAGATCGACGTGACCGCCGCCGTGCAACCCGGCGCAGTCAACAATCTCGCCGTGCGCATCACCGATCCGGGCGGCAATTTCAGCTGGGGCGATTACCCCGCGCAGATCTGGGGAACCAACGGCACCGCGTCGGCCCCGAGCGGATATCTCTATCCGATGTCCCACGGTTTCGGCGGCATTCTCGGCGCGGTCAACATGCGCATCGAAAGCCCCGTGCATGTGAACGACGTGTTCGTGAAGAACAAGCCCGCGCCCCACAACATCGACGCCGACTTGGAAATCGCCAACGACTCCGGCCAGACCGCCACCGGCACGATCGACTTCTCCATCGTCGAAGCCTGGAAGCACAACGCCGCGGTGACCTCGCCGCAGACGATCTACACCGCGACGGCCGGCGCCTACTCGGTGCCGGCGGGCGGCACGGCGACCGTGACCACCTCCGCCTCCGTCCCGCAGGCGTTGCTGTGGGCCGTGCGCGACGGCAATCTCTACAATTTCGTCGCCACCGTGAAAGACAGCGGCGGCAACGTGATCGACCAATACACCCAGCGTTTCGGCTTCCGTTTCCTCAGCGTGGAGAATTACGGAACGAACACGCAGCTCTGCCTCAACGGCCAGCGGGTCTTCATTCTCTCGGCGATCAGCTGGGGCTTCTGGCCCACGAACGGCATTTTCCCCACGCCCGAACTCGCGCGAAAGCACATCGTCTCCGCGCAGACCATCGGCCTGAACATGTTGAACTTCCACCGCTGCGAGGGGAATTCCCTCGTGCTCAACGCCGCGGATGAACTGGGCATGTTCTATTACGAAGAGCCGGGCGGTTACAGCAGCGGCCAGATTTCCGACACGGACCCGCTCCGGCAGACGGTCAAAAACTACACCGTCGACGCGCAGCTCACGAGCCAGCGCGTGCTCCGCATGGTGAAGCGCGACCGCAGCCATCCTTCGTTGATCCAATACAACATGGTCAACGAGCCCGGCACGAACCCCACCGATCTCACGAAGGCCGACATGGCCGCCATGCACGCCGCCGATCCCACGCGCACCATCAGTTATGGATCGGGCTTCATGTCCATCGGCGGCTCGCAACCGCAGAAGCTGCACATGATCCCCTACGACCAGACGCAGCGGACCACCGGCTATTGCGACATCCACAACGCCGGCAACTCGCCGGGCTGCTACGTGGACTCGATGTATAGCTCGCCCACTTCGTTTCTGCGCAACGAAAAGGATCCCGCCGAGATTTTCGTCTGGGGCGAGGAAGGTGCCATCGCCTCTCCGCCGCAGCTCGCGTTGATCCAGGGCGACATCGCCGCCGCCGGCCGCGACGGCTGGGACGGCGCCGATTACACCGACTGGTATAACGCCTACGCCAATTACATCTCCAGCAAGGGACTCTCGGCCGACTTCCCTTCCATCACCGACCTCATCACCTCTCTCGGCAACATCGGCTACTACGAACACGGCCGCCTGATCGAGAACGCCCGCATCGCCGACGACGCCGACATCTACGTCATCAACGGCTACGAGGACGAGAAGTTCGACAACTTCTCCGGCATCGTGGACATCTACCGGAACATCAAGGGCGACCCCAGCCTCATCGCGCAGTATATGCAGCCGCTCGTGATGTCGGTGAAGGCCCGCGGGAAAACCGGCGCCGTCGGCGACACCAACCTCGTGGACTTCTACGTCCTCAACGAACACGCCCTCCCCGCCGGCAGTTACCCCATGACTGTCACCGTGGAAAAGCCCGACGGCACCACGCAAACCCTGCTCACGGCCAATGCCGTCGTCTCCGGCGGCAACAAGATGAGCGACCTCGTCGCCCAAGGCGTTTCCGTCCCGCTCACCGCCGGCTCCGGCTACTACCACGTCAAAGCCACGCTCTCGGCCAATGGGCAGACTGTGGTCGGCCACGACGAGATCCTCGCCGTCGACTGGCAGTCCGACCAGATCGGCGGCCACGGCGCCGTGATCTCCGGCGACTCCCAGCTCTACCACTTCATCCACGACGTCAAAGGCGCCGACATCGTGCCCTACACGTCCAACCTCGGACCGCTGGACTACGTGGTGGTCGGCGCGATCGACCAAGGCACGACCTTCAACACGATCTCGCCGGTCAACTTCCACGCCCTCGACGGCACGACCACGGGACTGAACGTCGATCTCTATCGCGGCACGAACTTCGACCAGCTCGCCGATCAGCGGGTTTCCGCCGCGCCCATCGACTTCGACTCGAGCTCCAAGTTTATCCCCGGCTGGGACATCGTCGGGCCGACCAATTTCTCGGTGCGCATGCAGGGCACGATCACGTCCGACTATACGGGCACGACCCAGTTTCAGGTCGTTCATGACGACGCCGTGCGCATCTGGATCAACGGCACCCAGGTGCTCAACGCCTGGTCCAACAGCGTGACCAAGACAGACACCTTCAGCTTCGATATGGTCGCGGGCCAGGCCTACAGCATCAAAATCGAGGCCTATCAGGCCGGCGGCGGCTGGCAGCTCAACCTCCAGTGGAAACTGCCCGCCCCGCCAATCACGGTGGATTACGCCGGCCTCCTCAACCGCGTCGCGCAAGACGGCACCAAGCTCATCCTCGTGGACAAGGCCGAAACCTGGCTCACCTCGCTGACCACCGCGTATCCGGTGACCGAAGCGGAAAGTTACGCGACCATGTCCGGCATCCAGACCGAGACCTGCAGCGAGGGCGGCTCCGATGTCGATTACATCGGCAACGGGGACTACACGAGCTACAACAGCGTCAACCTTTCCGGCATGCAGGTCTTTCGCGCCCGCGTCGCATCCCCCGGCTCCGGCGGCACGATCGAGGTCCACCAAGACAGCCTCACCGGAACGTTGCTGGGCACCTGCACGGTGCCGGGCACGGGCGGCTGGCAGACTTGGCAGACCGTCTCTTGCAACCTCACCCCGGCAACTGGCACGCACACCCTTTATCTCGTTTTCAAGGGAGGTTCGGGCAACCTCTTCAATCTGAATTGGTGGCAAGTTCTCACCGCTTCGGCCGGCGCGAATTCGCTGCCGAGTTACAGTGTGTTTCATCCGGCCAAGACTTGGGTCGGCAGTAATTTCTTCGTCCGCAATCATCCCTTCTTCAAAGACCTTCCCGTCAATGAAGGCATGGGCTGGGAATACCAAAGCCTCGTGACCTACGACGGCCACACCCACTTCGGCCTCTACAACATGTCCGGCGAAGAGCCCGTGGTTTCCCTCGTCGGCGGCGCATCCCATCTCGTCTCCACCAGCGTGGGCATCATCCCGTATGGTGCGGGCAAGATCGTCTTCTCCTCGCTCGATCTGGTCAACAACCTCGCCGTGGACGCCAAGGCCGCGAACGTCCCCAAGAAGATCCTGTGCAACTATCTCAAGTGGGCCGTCGGCGGCACCGCCGTGAATTACACTCCGCTCGCCGGATTCAAGGCCACCGTGCTTTCGGGCACGCAGGTGTTGCTCTCCTGGACGGGCGATGCCAGCGCGGCGTCCTACACCGTGCAGATCGCGCCACACGGTTCCGGCAACTGGACCACGGTTGCCAGCAACCTCGGCGCCACCAGCACGTCCTATGTCGTGGGCGGTCTGTCCCCGTCGCAAAGCTACGATTTCCGCATCGAATACCTCGCCGCCGATGGCACCGCGTCGCCGTTCGTATCGTCCGTCGCCGCCACGCCCGCCAGCATCAACGACCTCGAATTAAACCGCGGTGGCTGGGTGCTCAGCGCCTCGCACTCCACCGGCACCATCTACAACGCCATCGACGGCAGCTCCACTAGCCGCTGGAGCACGGGCGTGTCACAGGCCAACGGCCAATGGATTCAGGCCGACATGGGCGCCATCCGCACCTTTCAGGAGATTGTCCTCGATGCAGGCACTTCGACCAACGACTACCCGCGCGGCTATCAGGTCTTCGTCTCCAACGACGGCGTGACTTGGGGCAGCCCCGTGGCCACGGGTGCGGGCAGCTCTGCTGTTACGACCATCAGCTTCCCTCAATTAAGCGCGCGCTATTTTCGCATCGTCCAGACGGGCGCGGTGTCGGCGTATTATTGGAGCATCTACGAACTCCATGTCTACGGAGTCCCCGATCCCGTCAATCTGCTGAGCCGCACCGGCTGGACTTACAGCGCCTCGGTTTCCGGCTCGGGCAATCCGCCGACCAACGCCGGCGACGGTAATATTTCCACGCGTTGGTCCACCGGCTCCGCGCAGGTGGGCGGCGAGTGGTTTCAAGTGGATATGGGCGCGGTCAACACGCTCACCCAACTCATCATGGACGCGGGCGCCTCGGGCGGCGATTACCCGCGCGGTTATCAGGTGAATGTCTCCTCCGACGGCGTCAATTGGGGCACCCCTGTCGCCACCGGCGCAGGCTACGCCGCCGTGACCGCCGTCAATCTGCCTCCGCAGACCGTGCGCTATATCCGCATCACCCAGACCGGCTCCGCTCCGGTCAACTACTGGAGCCTTTCCGAATTCAATACCCAGGGATACCAAGTGCAGGCACTCAACCGCACCGGCTGGACAGCCAGCGCCTCGCAGCCATCGGCGGCCGCCAGCGTCCTTGATGGCAATATCTCCACGCGCTGGACCAGCGGCTCCTCGCAGGTGGGCGGCGAGTGGTTCCAGATCGATACGGGCGCCCTTCACGCTTTCACCCAGGTGGTGCTCGATGCGGGCCCGACGCCCACTGATTATCCGCGCGGCTATTCTGTCACCGTCTCCAACGACGGCGCCAACTGGAGTGCGCCCGTCGCCACCGGCGCCGGCAC
This sequence comes from Rariglobus sp., assembly GCA_035493815.1. Taxonomy (GTDB): domain Bacteria; phylum Verrucomicrobiota; class Verrucomicrobiia; order Opitutales; family Opitutaceae; genus Rariglobus. The sequence continues at coordinate 109,570 of DATJHQ010000030.1, read as the reverse complement.
CTCCGCCATCACCACCATCGTTTTCCCCGAGCAGGTGGCCCGCTACGTCCGCGTGACCCAGACCGGCAGCGCTCCCGGCAAGTGGTGGAGCATCCACGAACTCAACCTCTACGATTCATCCGTGTCCGCGCCATCCACCCCGACCGGTCTCGCCGCCATCGGCGGAAACGCCTTCGTCTCCTTGACCTGGAGTTCCGTGTCCAACGCGACGACTTACACCATCAAGCGGTCGCTGGACGGCACGAACTACTCGATTCTGGCCACCGACGTTCAGGGCACTTCCTACACCGACACTGATTTGGTCAACGGCACCACCTACCACTACAAGATCTCCGCCAACAATAACAGCGGCACCAGCGCCGATTCCGCCCAGACAGATGGACTCGCGGGCCAGTTGCCCAGCCCGTGGCAATCGCAGGACATCGGTTCAGTAGGCGTGGCGGGCAACGCCTACTTCGCCAGCCCGACCTACACCGTCCTCGGTTCCGGCTCCGACATCTGGAACGCCGCGGATGCCTTCCGCTACATTTCCCAGTCCTCCAGCGGTGACTGCTCCATGGTGGCCCGCGTCGCCAGCCAGCAAAACACCAACAACTGGGCCAAGGCCGGCGTCATGATTCGCGAAACCACCACGGCAGGCTCCGTCCATGCTGCCGTTTTTGTGACGCCTGGCTCCGGCATCAGTTTCCAATGGCGAAGCACCACCGGCGGAGCCTGCACCTACGCCAGCACCTCCGGAAGCGCCCCGCGTTGGGTGAAGCTCACCCGCGTAGGCAACGTGTTCACCGCGTATCATTCGACCGACGGCTCCACGTGGACGCAGATCGGCACTCCCCAGACCCTCACGATGGCCTCCAGCGCCACCATGGGCCTCGCCGTGAGTTCTCATGCCAACACCGTCACCAGCACCGCCACCTTCGACGGTGTGCTCGCCACCCCATGAAGAAAACGCCCCTTAAAAAAACCCGTCCGGAAACCACCCGGCTGCTGTGGAGCGGCGGCACTTTGCTCGCCGCAACTTTGGCCCTGACCTGGGCCGTGCGAAACGAAGCGCCTGTCCCGGCTTCTGCGTCGCCCGCCCGACAGCCCGCACACACGACCCTCGAAAAGCCCGGCCACCCCGCCTCTGCCCTCGCGCCATCCGCATCGAAATCCGCCGCCGCAATCACAGTCGCAAAACCCGGCATCCATTATTCCAAGGATGCCGGGCTGGCGCTTCGGCAAACCAAGTGGGCGGCCGAGCTGAAAGAAATCACCGCCACGGAAGAGCCCGCGCGCAGCGATAAAATCAGAAGCTTCATCGCAGACGTGCCCGTCGAAGATCTTCTCGCGGCCATGGATTTCTTCCGAGGCAATCCCTTCTTCGGTCCAAGCGGAGACATTTCCAGCGGACTCCTGCGCCGACTCGCCAAGCTCGATCCCGAGACCGCCTCCATCAGCGTGGAAAATATGGCTCCGGGCACGGAACGTATCACTGCGCTCAACGACGTGGCTGTCATCTGGTCCAATCTCGACATCACCAAGGCCGCCGACTGGGTGAAACAATGGCCCGATGAAAAAGAACGCCAGGGCGGCCTGATCACCGTCGCCTACGAAGCCGCGCGCACCGACGCCATCGGCGCCATGTCCCTCGCCATTGATCTGCCGCCGAGCAAGGACCGCGACGCGCTCATCGATCACACCGCCGCGCAATGGGCCGCGACTTCGCCGGATGACGCCGCCAAGTGGGCGCAGACCATTCCCGACACCGATCTCCGCGCGCAGGTGCTCGAACGCATCTCCACCGAGTGGGCCACGCAAAATCCCGTCGCCGCAGCCACGCTCGCCGTGACTCAGCTTCCCTCCGGCAGGATTCAGAACGACGCGATCGTCGGCATCGTCGCCCGCTGGGTGCAAACCGACCCGAAAGGCGCGACCGACTGGGTGACCCACTTCCCCGAAGGCCCGCTGCGTCAGACCGCGATGGAGAGCATCAAAAAACTCAGCCCCAAGCCGCTGGTGGATTGAACACCCTTCGTATTAAACAGGACGATAAAAAGGCCGCGGAGTTCCCCCGCGGCCTTTTTTTGGATCATCGGCAACGCCACGAAACACCACTGCTGGGTGTTGTAGGCGGCGACCAGACCGTTGCGCCGCCCCCGACACTTCACTTAACAACCGTTATCTCGAAACTCTGAGCAGCGCCTACCGTCGCGCTGTCATTCATGAGCGGCTTTTGGCCCTGAGGATCGGCAGAGACATATTTGTGATTTGAGGAGGCACAAAGGCTCCAGGTGTTTTTACCACAAGGGAGAAGCTCAAACGTCTCATAATTCCCGAGATTCGCGCTGATGTTTCTGATCGGCGCGGCGCCGGAAGGTATGGCCTGGGCATATTTCCCGTTGCTCGCCGCCTGAAGGGTCACATTGCCGTAACCGCGATCAATCACCGTAAAGCGTTCGGCCTGCTCGGAACTGGTGGCGCTGTTAACGAGAGGATCACTGCCCGATGCGCCGGAGGCCACATATTTGCCATTGTTCGAGGCGCGCAGAGTGATGACTTTTCCGAGCAGAGGAATGACCGCCTGCCCCGGGATGATCGTGTCTGTGCGGAAGGGAGCCGCCGGCAGGCCGGCACTGTCGTAGAGATTGCCGATCGGATTATCCGCCCAGTCGTAACGCACCATCACAGGAGCAGCCACTTCTGAGCTGGAAACCACCACGCTGGAACCATCAACGCGCGCGTCGGCCCAGTGAAATTGCTGGTCGGCGCCGGCAATCGCGAAGCCCTTGATCGGACCACCATCGCGGACCCGAAGGGCTCCGCTGACATTGGTGAACAGAATGCGGGCTCTGGCGCCTTCGATCCGCAGGCTTTGGTAAAGAGGCCCGGTGTGCGGGATTTGCTGGCCGTAGACTTTGGCCAAGGCGACCTGCGCAAGACGGGTGCCGGTGGTCACTTTGTCGGCGGGATGGATTTGCTTCGGATCGTCGTTGAGATCGATGGTAAGAGACATGCCGGTGGCGGGCAGACGCAGCGCCAAGGTCTGCGATTCGCGGGCATAAGGCCATGCGTCGAAGCGCGGAGCGGGCTCAGTCTGCACGGCACGGAAATTCGCCAGCTGGACAAAAACGAAGGGAACATCCCAACCCCAGCGCGCGCGCCAGTCGTTGATCATCGCGGGAAACATGGTCCGGTAGGCGATGGCATCGGCGATATTGTCGGCGTTGCTCTCACCCTGATACCAAGCGACGCCTTTGATGGTCACAGGAATGAGCGGCGCGATCATGCGTTCGAAAAGCGTGCCGGGACGGTTTTCATCATCGGGTCCGCCCTTGGGAGGTTGAGGTTTTTTGGGAGCTGGTTGACCGGATTTCTTGGCTTCGTCGACCTGTGCCTGCCATTTGGGCAAGGTCTGCTTTTCATAGACATCCATGGCTGCCGGATAATCGGCGGTGAACTTGGCCCAACGCTCCTGGAGAGGCGCGAAGGCGGGAATCTTTTCCAACACGGAAAGGCTGGTGAAAGATTCGGAGCGTTGACCGCTCCAGGGGGCATTGATCAGGCCGATGGGAACCTTGAGAGATTCAAGGAGGGTTCGTCCAAAAAAGTATCCGGTGGCGGAAAAGCTCGGCATGGTGTCCGGCGCGCTGGCCTTCCATGCGCCCTGCGTCAACGGAGCGATGGTGCGCGGATGCCCAACGCTAAAATAGCGCAGCTCGGCGTGGTCGGCCTTGGCCTTTTCAGCGGCGAGAACCTCGGGCTTCAACACGCCTTGGCTGGTGAAATCCATGTTGGATTGTCCCGCGAGCAGCCAGACGTCGCCGAAGAGGACGTCGTGCAAATTTTGAGTCGTTTTACCTGCAAGAGTGACTTCATGAGGACCTCCGGCCGGATGGGAACGCAACTGGGTCTTCCATCGTCCATCGGCACCGGCGGTTGCGGTGGCTTCTTGGTGGCCGTCCACCGAGAGTGAAATGACTTCTCCCGGCGCGGCGCTGCCCCAGATGTTCACCGAAACATCACGCTGCAAAACCATGTGATCTCCGAACGGAGCGGCCACGCTGACGTCCGCGTAAGCCAGGGGAAGGATGCCTGCAAAAAGGCCACAGGCCAGAAAAGCAACGAGGGGTCTCATGTTCTTCAAAAAAAAGCGTCGGCTGCCATTTGTCATTTAAAAAGGCCGCAGGAAATTTCCTGCGGCCTGAGTGATGTGAATCAGACGTTTATCAAGGAGCGACGAAACGCCATTGTTGATTGTTGTTTCCAGCGGCAGCGGGTTCGAAATACAGCAGCGAACCGTCGGTCGTCGCACCGAGATTGTCGGCGACCAGACCGTTGCGCCGGTTGACCAGCGTGCTGTAGCTGCTGTCAGTCGGAGCAAAGGTCCACTGTTGATCGATGTTGGTTCCCGCATCATGCGCCTGAGAAATCAATCCACCGGGGCTCATGTTGGCACCCCAGTCGTTGAGATACTTGGCACTGTTGACGCAGAGAAGCCGGTAGTAGCCGTCGATGTTGTAGCTGAGCGTCCACTGCTGGGTGGTGGCGGTGTTGTCGGTCCACTGGCCCATGGAGGCGGCATCGGCACTCGATCCAAGGTTGTCGATCATCTTGGAGTTCGCACGATTTTGAATGCTGTAGGTGCCTTCGGTGACAACGTTGATCGGCTTGAGCGTCCAGACTTGCGTCGTGGCCGTTCCGCCGGCCACCGGCGTGGCGAAGGCCATCGCCGCGCCCAGCGTGGTGGAGCCTTGGGTGTCGAGCGCGAGGCCGTTGGCGACATTGGAAACCTGATACTTGCCCGAGCCGTATGAGGTGAGGAACCAATTTTGATTCTGGCTCGTGCTCGTGGTCAACTGGCCGACCGTCGTGCCCGTCGCGGTGTGTCCGAGGCTGTCGAGATACATCCCGCTGCGCGTGCACTTGAGTTTATACGTCCGCAGCGTCGGATCGAAGGTCAGTGTCCACTGCTGGTTGATGTTGGCTCCGTTGTAGGTCCACTGCCCCACGTTGGTGCCGGAGGTCGTGGAGCCGCCGTTGTCCAGCCCGAGCGAATTGCCCACGTTCTGCAGACCATACATGCCGGTGTAGAGCGGCGTGTCGCTGAGCACCGTGGTGTTGGCGAGGTTGTAGCCATTGGCCGCGCGCACGCCCTGGCTGGTGGGATCGGTGTTGGCGTAGGCGAAGCCGTTCACATGCCGGCAATTGATGAACTCCGACATCTTCCCGAAGACGCCCTTCCCGGAGAACACGATCGGGTAGTTACCAGATGTGCCTGCTACGCAGATATTGCTTAGCTGGGCGCAGCCGCCCGTGATCTGACTGCCGGCGATTGGCGTGCCGACAACACTGTAATAGCCCTCAACGCCGACAGTGCCGCCGGCGATCTTGAAGTCATAGGCGTTGGGGCTGTTGCGCGCGCCCACATTGTAGAAACGGGCAGTGCCGGCAAACTCGGGCGTGGATTCGATCACGGCCATGTTGGCCGCCTCGACCGGATCGCCGACATTGGCGAGCATCCAGTAGCTGTTGGTGAGATTGACGGCGGTATTGGCCGCCGCACCTTCGAAGTGAAAATCCGTCGTGCAGTTATCGCCAAGGGCGGCGATGCAATCGGCGATGGGCCCGACGCCGGCCTCGTTGGTCGCGAAGAGATAGTAGCGGGCGCCCAACGCGGTGACGTTCACGAGCTTCTCGTTGCAATTGCCCAGCCAGATAACGGTGTTGAGCTGATCCTGCACGGCACGGACATTGGTCTGATTGTAGGCGGCCAGACTGGGGGAGTCGGCCATGAAGGCCCAGTAGCCGGCCCAAGTGGTGTCACAGGTGGCGATGATACCTGCGGAGCTCTTGCCGATCTTGAAGGTCTTCTCGAAGTTGAAACCCTGAGCATGAAAAACGAAGTGATTGGCGCAAGTGTAGGTATCGAAATCGGCAAAGCTGTAGGCGTTGGGGAAGGTGACACCGATGATGTAAACGTTGGCCCCCTGCCCTTGGATCGTCGGCGGATAAACGTAGGGCGTGGTGGCGCCGACTTGGTTGATGTAGTCGAAGTCCACTCCGACCACGCCGGAGTTGGCCTGCAAAACAACCTGCGCCGGAGTGGTTGCGCCCTGGCCGGCAGTCACCCAGATGACGCTGGCTTTGTTCAAGTTGTCGATACGGTTACCCGAGAGCGGATGCGAGGTCTCCCAGACACCGCGCAACTCAACGCCACTCGACACAGTGAACGTGCCGCTGGTGCGGTAATGTCCGGCCGGCAGATACACAATGCCGCCGCCGTTGGCGTTCGCAGCGCTTAACGCCGCTTGGATGTTCGCAGTGTCGTCATGCACACCGTCGCCCACCGCGCCGTAGCCGGTGGTGGCGACGAAGAGTGTCGTCTTGGCAGGCTTGGCCGCCTGCCGCCGCGTTTCGACCGTGCTCCACTGCAGCGTCGAAGGTGTGCCGGTGGTGGCCACCAGCGGGCTGACCATCAGGTTGGAAAGCGAGCCGCTCCAGTTGCCGATACTTTGACTGGGAGTAAAAGTGCAGCCGGCAAGGACGGTGCGCCGGGTGCCTGGCATCATGCCGATCTGCGGAACGCCGGAGGCGGTATTGAGCTTGCAGTTGACCAAGCTTAGGGAGCCTGCCTCTTGCACGATCTCTCCATTGACCGTGCAGTTCGTCATCTGAATCTGCTCGGTGATTTCGGTCGTGGTTGCCGAGGGCAGGAAATGCACGGCGGTGCCCCCGTTGTCTGAGGTCAGCGTGCAAGTGTGAAGCATCATATGGCAGACGCCGATTGTGCCAGACGTGCGATCCAATGCCGTGTGCCCGCTTAGCAGGCAGTTGCTCATGCTAATGCCGAGCGAGCCGTTCATGCCATCGGCGACAAAGGCTTTTTGGCAGTTGGTGACCTGACAGTTAAGGAGCGAAGCACCCAGCCCACCGGAACCTTGCGGACCATCATAGCGAACGACCTGAAATCCGTTTAAATAACCATCGATGGTGCAACTGGTGAAGCCTTCGCCGTCGCTGCGTCCGACAAAGACACCCGTGCCGTTGTTATACATCCAGGTCGCGTAGGCGCTGCCGGCCGTGGGGGCCCCAGCAAGCTTCGACGCCGGCCATGCGGCCGCGGAGAAATGAAGATCCGAAGTATAGCTGGCCTGGGCGCTGAACTGCGCTGAGTAGCCCGTGTGGAGCGGCGTCCCGAGGACGTTTTCCATCGTATGATGGGAGCCACCGATAAAGATGCCGTCGTAGGAATTGATCAGAACGATGTTGCGCAGGACGTTGTCGTTAATGCCCGAAATCGTCCAAGGATACGCCTGGATGCTGCTCGCCGATTGGTCGGGATACCAGAAATTCACCCCGATGACGGCATTCATGTTGAATCCGAGATTGAGAAAAGGCGTGGTGCCGCCGGCCGGCGTCTTCACGACAAAGGTAGTGCCGACGCAGCCGCCGGTGCCTTTGGTCCAATCCGTCCAGTCGCCGTGAATGGTGACGCCGGGCTGCATGTAAACGGGGTCTTTGAAGACGTAGTTGCCCTTGGGCACGTAGAGCACGCCGCCCGCGCGCTGGCCCACGGCCGCGATGGATTCCATCGCGGCATTGAAGGCGGGCGCATCATCGTGCACGCCGTCGCCAAGCGCGCCGAACATCTGCGGCGTCGCCATGCCGACGACCGCCTCGTTGGCGTTCAGCGTGGGAACATAGACGGTCGGCGTGAGATCCGTGTATTTCACCTCACTGACCACCACCGCGTTGAGCTGGTTCGTGCCGGGGTTGGTGATATAGACATATTGGTAGGCGAGTGTCGGCACGACATCCACCATCGCAAATCCGCCCATGGCCTGCCCGCCGGCATTGTAGCCGTAGACATGATTGCCGCCGGCCGAGACTCCCCAGGCAGTTGCCGAGCCGACCTGTCCGTCGGCGGCCGCGCGCGTGTCGGAAAACAAGAGCAGAATACGATAGGTGTGGCCGGCCGTCAGGTTGCTGACTTTGAGAAACCCATTGGTGTTGCCAGAATTTCCGTAAGTGCCCGAGTTGAGCACAGTGTCGAAGTTGGCGTCGCCCGTGGTGCCGCCACCGCCGAGATAGCCGGTGAAGGCCGTGCCGACGAAAGATACATTGGCATTGGTGTTATTGTTCCAAGCTTGGAACGTGTAGCCGTTGGCCGTGGTCCGGCCGGTGCTGGTGCCCATGGCGACCGCATAAAGCACCTGCGATGGGGTGCCGGCAGCTTGGAGAATACGATTGTCGGAGAACTGGCCGGACACCCAGGTGCCAGGCAGAGCCTTCGCCTCGGGAAGAAGCGCCGCACCGATCATCGCGACCGAGAACACGGCGAACGTTTTAACTGATCGTAGCAGCAGACGCGTCCGCAAACGGACGGGGACTGGGGTATTCATGGGGTAGTGGGGTTTGGGGAAACATGAGAACAACTGACCGAAAGGAGCCCGTCATGCGCCAGGCTATGAACAGGCCAACGAACCAGAAAGCAGATGCCGCAGGGGAATGCGGCGGGGTAAAATAACAAACACGCCCCCTGCCTAAACAGAGGACGTGCTCATTTTATAACGCGGGGATCATAGGGAAATCCATGCGAAGGGGTGCGCACGATGGGCTTATTTTTGACGTTTTTGGCGACGACGCGCCATCACCACCAAACCCGCGACCCCGCTCAGCCAGAGCGCGTAGGTGGAGGGCTCGGGGATGCCTGAGCTGGCGATGGTCAGCAGGCCGGAGCCGGTAAAGTAAGTGCCACCAAAAATGCCGTTCAAGGTAGTCGCATCATAGTCAATTCCAGCGGTGGCAAATGTGCCGCTGACAGAGCTGAGCGTGTTGATGGTTTCCGTGCCCGAGAAACTCAGGTTGATCGTGGTTCCCAAAGTCGTGTCGAACACCAGATTGGCCGCGTCTGCGATGGAAGTGTTGTTGCCCAAGGTGAGCGTGGCGCCCGCACCGACCGTGACATCGCCCGCGCCGAACGTGCCGGTCGCACCGGTCGCCGCCGTGCCGGCGGATACGATCGTGCCGCCAGTGTAAGTATTCGCGCCCGTCAAAGTCAGCACGCCACCGCCTGTTTTGGTGAAGCCACTATTCGTGGACAGTTTATTAGACAGTATCCCGCTCAACGTGATGTTGTGTGCAACAGGCGAGCCCGAGCCATCCGCCGCCTTGATGAAGAAGCCGCTGCTCGAGCCACCTAAGACCATATTCACCGAAGAGGACCAGTCGGCCGTAGCGCCCAAGGTGCCTCCGGAAAGCGTGATGGTGTAAGTGGAGGTGCCTGTGCCCAAATTGACAATACCATTGGGGATCACACTCGAATTGGGAGCCCCCAGAACGGCCGTCGAAGTCGTCCCAAGATACAAGGCTCCCGCCGTTAAATTCACGAGGGCGCTTCCCGAGCTTGAGTTGGTGCCAAAATTGGAACCGCCCAACAGAATGGAGCCTAAAGTAACCGTGCCTCCATTGATATTCACCGTGTTGCCGGTCGATCCGGACGCACCATTGCCACGGTCATTGATACTCATGAAGCCATTCCCCGTAAGGGTGCCTCCGTTGATATCCACGACGCCCACTGCACCCGTAAAACCAACTCGGAAATCCGGATCATTGCTTGCGCCGTTTGCCGTGACCGTCCCGCTATTGAGGATGAAGTGTCCATCGCCTGCGCCACTGCGTCCGACATTTAAGCCGCCGGCACTTCCAAAGGTTAGGGAGGCCCCGGATACTTTGAGTGTTGTCGCTCCTCCTGCCTGAGTGCCTCCGCCAAGCGTAAGATTTTTAGTATTCGCAATCGAATAAGTGCCTGCCTGCAGATCAAGGACGGCGTTGTTGGCACCATTGATGTTACTTCCGTCGAAAAAGGTCCCGCCACCACTGCCTCCGGTAAGGATCAGTGTCGTGTTGGTGGCGATGGTCACAGTTTTGGCCTTCAGCACACTGTTGATCGTGGTGTTTGAATTAACGGTTATTTTCCCCGTCGCTCCGCCCGACAAATCAATGGTCCCGCCACTCAGCGTAAGCCCCGCCTGATTAATGGTGAGTGTGTTGACCGCTTGAGTCCCCGCCACGGTCACTACGCCAGTCGTGCCGTTTGTGCCCGCTGAAAAGGTGACATCATCGGTAGCGGTGGTCGTTATTGACGAAGTCGCGGACGAACCCGTGGAATCCGTGGACCAAAACGAACTGCCGGTGCCGCCCGCAATGGTATCCCATGTGCCGGTCGCAGCACCGGATCCCGCAGTCACATCATTGGTATCCCAATAATAAGGGGTGGCCGAAACGGGACCTGCCACCAAAAGCACCATCAACCCCAAAATCGCAGACCGGCGAACGCGGTTGCATGTAGCGGGGACTTGGCCGGAAGAGGAAGCAACCGGGCCGAACTTCTGAATTACGAAACGCATCTATTTTCTCCTATGTTGAGGTTTTGGGTGGGTAGTGCTGGTAGGGTTAACCCCCTCACCCCGCGTTAAACAACCGGTTCGCTCCTTCATCAGTGACGTAGATTGAGCCATGCGCCGTTTTCCGAGCACTTGCCCACTGCTCACAGCCGTCACCCGACGGCATTCCTTATCTCACGCAAACAGATCGGCTCGCCTGTCGCGCGACATTGATACCGCCTCCCGCGCCAAAGGGCGCTCTGCTTATTCAAGAACGGGCGAACCGGTGATCTTAAGCGCCTTCACGTCTTCAAACTTTCCCGCGTTCACGCCGGCGGCGACCTGCGCCTTGAAATTCAGGATATCCAAACCGTCGATATCTTCGCAGTGAATCGCGGGACGCCGGTCTTCCTGCTCAAAGCTCAACCGAAGATTGGACAACTCCAGTCCGCGCACGTGACGGGCAAACACGCCATAAGCGGGCATCCGCCCCGTCGTTCTGGCAGGCTCGGGATACCTTGCCCCCAATTCGGGCACGACACGCCGGGCATCCTCGGCGGTGCCGCCGCCTTTGAAGACGAGGCGGATGTTGTCCAGCCGCACATCCTCGATGGGCTGGCCGGGCAAACCGGTGATCTGGATGCCGCTCAGCGGGTCGACCCCCGTGGCCACGATGTTCGAAATGGAGATGTTCCGCATGCGGCTGGGCGTGGTAACGCCCGGCGTGCGATTGCGACTGCCCGTGACGAGGTAGATCGGGTAGTCGGCGACATCGATCATGGTGATGTTGTCGATGGAGATGTTTTCCATGAGGCCTCCGTCCACCTCTTCCAAGGCGAGGCCCTTGCAGTTGCGGAAAGTGCAGTTGGAAACGACGCAGTTGCGGTAGCCGCCGCTCGATTCGGTTCCGAACTTGATGCGGCCGTTGCGGCCGGCGACCGGCTTCATCGTGCCGTCGAGCAGGGTGCCTTCGGCGAAGGCGGTGACCTGACAGTTCACGATCATGAGATTTTCCGTGAGCACCGGCCGGCCGAGGGCGAATGTGCTCTTCGGGCAAATGGCATCGTCAAAGGGCGCGTTGACCCGGCAGTTCGACACCATGACGTTGCGACAGCAGTCGATGTCGATGCCGTCGCGGTCGGTGTCGGCCGTGACGTTGTCGATCGTCAGGTTGTCGCAGCCGGTGGCGAGGATCGCGAAATGCCCGCCGTGGAAAATGGTGATGTCGCGGATGAGCACGTTGCGACAGAGCTTCAGGGCAATGGCCTTGTTGCCCAGGCGCACAGGCGGCATTTGGGGCAACACCGCGCCGGGCTTTTCCCAGATGGTGAAGCCGCACATCTCGTCAAGAATCGCATCCCGGCTGACGAGTCCGCCATGACCGGGAGCGCCATCGATCATACCCTGTCCGGTGATCGATACGTGATCGAGATTTTCGCCCCAGATGAGGCTGTTGTGGAAATACACATGGCCACCGTCCTGGTGCGCGATCGTATCCCACGGTTCGGTCTCGTCGTAGGCGTTCATCGACTGGGGCGCGGCCACCAAAACCGCTCCGGCGTCGAGGTGAAGATTGATGCGACTACGCAGACGTATGCTGCCGCTCAGGTAGCGACCGGCCGGCAGCCAGACCGTGCCGCCGCCGGCGTGCGCGGCGGCCTCAACCGCACGGTTGATCGCCGGACTGTCGAGCGTCTTGCCGTCGCCGACCGCGCCAAAGTCGCGGACGTTGAACCCGCCCGTCTCTGCCCCTTCGGACTTGAGCGAACCGATCATCGTCAAACCGAGCGCCAAAAGAACTGCGGGGAAACGCATGGGAAGGGGTAAGCAGTGCGCGGGGGTTTAAGGAGTCGCATCAGGGACTTCTGGCCGGTTTACCGACGCGAATCAACACGACGCCGTGCGACTGGACTGTGGCGGAAAAACCGTCGGCAAATGTCCCCAAATCCTTCTGGCGCCAGAGATCACGCACAGGTTGCGAACCGGAAAGCTTGAGGTCGGACCAAGAGACCTTGACCGAAGCCGGATCCGGCTTGCGGTTGAAAAGCCCGACCGCCCAAGTCCCGTCCGCCAGCGGCTTGATGTAAACATCCGGTGCATCCTTGTCGGCAGAAACCCGCGTCGCCTGCCTGCCCAGCTCGTCCTGATCGACCGCCAATACTTCATCGTTGGTCAAAAGACTGAACGTAAAGGGATCGAGGCGCGCCAAATCACAGCCCAAAATCAACGGAGAAGAGAGCAGGCACCACATGCTGATGTGCGTGTATTGCTCGTTGGGATTGAGATGGCTGGGATGAAGTGGCTTCCCCCAGCCCACCTGACCGACGACCAACATGTCAGCGTCGTTCCAATGGCCGGGCTTGGCATAGGGCGCCCATTGGTCCTGGCCGAAGGCGATTCTGCTCATACTCGTCCAGTTATCGACGATGTCGCCGGTGACGCGCCAGCAGTTGGCGTAGGGTGTGTATTCGGCTGCGCCTTCGAAGGGCGCGCTGTTGGACAAACTGAGAATCATGTCGCGACCGGATGCGCGCATCGCATCGGCCATCTCCTTCGTTTCGGGCGCCTTGTTGGGCCGCCAGTCATACTTCATGTAGTCAAAACCCCATTCCGCCCACTGCTTGGCATCCACTGCGGCAAACGAATATTTGCCGATGCGACGCACCGCCACGCGCACAGGACCGCGCACCCAGGAGCCTTCGGGATTGTCGGCTGAGCCGCCGATCAGGCCGGCGTAGGAAGTGATCCATGGGGTCGAATAGATGCCAACCTTGAGTCCCATCGCGTGGATCTCGTCGCACAGGCCCTTCATGTCGGGAAATTTTTCGTTGGGCTGGATCGCATTGTATTTTCCTCCCCGCAATCCCTGCCAGGCGTCGTCGATGTTGATATAGCTCCAGCCGTGCTGATCGAGGCCGGAGGCGACCATCGCCTTGGCGGCGGCCAGTGTCTTGGCCTGGTCGATACTATCCTCCCAGCAGTTGTAGCTGTTCCAGCCCAGAGGAGGCGTCAACGCGAGCGTTTCGCCCGAGACGATCTTAAATTTTTTGCTGGCCTTGCCCTTGGCGTTTTTGGCCCAAAGCGTGACCATGTATTCGCCCGCTTTCGGAGAGGATCCGGTGATGTCCCCCGTCTTGGAATTTACGCTCAACCCCGCCGGCAGGCCGGCAACGGCAAACTCCATCGGCCGGTCGCCCGTCACAGGCATGTGGTAGAGAAATGGCGAACCGGGATGCACTCCGTAAATCGCCGGTCCGTTGATTCGCGGGGTTGCCGGCGCAGGCGGCGTAAGAATCTCCGCGCCGGGCCAGGGCACCTTGATCGGCTCGGCGGCGCGCACGGCCGGCGCTGCCGGCACAAGCAATAGAACGGTCAGGCGACAAAGAAGGGGTAGTTTCATAGTCTTATCGTGAAGGCGGATAGGCTGATCATATCCGTCTCAACCACAGTCATCAATAGGCCCAAGCGACGATTAATAGTTTATTTGTGATTAGAAGAGACCACCCGTCGCCGAGCTGTTAATTAAAGCCTGCCGGAGCAGGCTGCCTGTCAAAATGCGGACGGTGCCTGGATGGATATTTCTTTGCCTTCATAGGAGACCACGGCGTCGGCCTTGGCTGTAGGCTCTTCTCCGCCGCCATGGCCGGTGGTCACCCACACGACATGAAACGTGCGCTTTGCCGGCATGCCGGCAAAGGAGCCCCTGCGCGCGCCAAAGGTCAGCGTCTTGGTCACTTGTTTCCAAGTGATGAGCGTCTCGGCATGCGCGCCTTTTTCGTAGTTATAATTGTCTCCTTCATCCTGATACCACGTGAACGAACCGTCGGCACCGCGGTAAACGCGCAGCTCCAGAGGCGCGTCCGGCTTCTCGCCGACATACTGCTGCTCGGGTCCCATCGGGATGATCGAACCGGCACGAACATACAGGGGAATCATCTCGAGCGGCGTCTCAACCTGCATCGACTTGGCTCCCTGCATCGGCTGGCCGGTCCAGAAATCATACCAGCCTGTCGTGCGCGGCAGATAGACATCGCGACGCTGCGGTCCCGGACTCTTGCGCACAAACCGGAAGCCCGGGAAATGCATCTTGGTTTCGAGGGAGAAACGCACCGGCACGCCCTTCTTCGCCACGAACGGGAACGAGGGGAACTGCCAGTCGCCGTTGAGCGGCTCCGTGGCCACCGGCTTGCCATCGATGGATGCGGAAGCCGGATAGCCCTCGGGGTGCGGCTCGCTGACCTCCACCGCCATCGGGCCGTCCTGATCCGGCGTGAAGGTGCCTTCCATCACGATGCTCGCGGCGGACCGCTGCTCGGCCGTGGGGTCGTCCTTGAATTGAAATCCGCTCTCGTTCTTCAGATTCCGGCGGGCGACCGTGTTCTTGCCATCCTTGCCGACAAACGTGGCGGTGATTCCGCCCGCCTGTCCTTGAGAATCCTTCACCTGCTCCAGCGAACCCACCGTGGTTTTGAGGCTGCTATATACGGGACATACGAGCAACGAGGGGCCGAACATGAACTCATCGCGCACATCGAGCGCCTTCGGATCCGCACGGAAATCCATGACCAAGGGCCGCATCATCGTGCCGCTGGCAAACGTGACGTCCGCCGCCTGACTGTAGATGTAGGGCAGCAGGCGGTAGCGCAGCATGTCGAATTTCTTCAGGATGGGCTCGGCAGGTGTGCCATAGTCCCACGGAAACGGACGGTCCACGCCGTGCACGCGAAAGATCGGGCAAAACGTTCCCCACTCAAACCAGCGGACAAACAACTCACGGTCCGCCTCAGGCGTCGGACCGTAGCCGCCCACGTCCGTCGTGATGTAGGGCAGGCCGCTGATGCTGTAGTTCTGCAAGCCGTCGATTTGCGAACCGAGAGTCGCCCAGTCCTGATGAATGTCACCGGTCCAGTTGGCGGCGGCGTAGCGTTGCATGCCCGCCCACGAGCTGCGGGGAAGCAACACCACACGCTTGCTCTCGGTAACCGCGCGTTGGGCTTGGTAAAGCGACTCGGTGTGCATGAGCGGATACGCATCCATGACCCGCGAAGCCGGACCGGCGCCGGTTTCAAACTTGGCCATGATATTATTCGGGATTTCCGGCTCGGCACCGTCCATCCACCAACCGTCCATGCCGAGCGACAGCAGGCTGTTCATGACCTGGCGACCGTAGATCTTCCGTCCGTCGGCGCTGAAGGGATCGTAAAAACGCGTGCCTTCTTCCCAACCGCTGCGCCCACTGAGGGGAAGCAGCGCGTGGGCCCCATCAAGTTCCTTGGCGTGATCGCTCGCGATATCAAAGCGCGGCCAGACCACCGTCATGAGGTGCAGGTTAAACTTGCTGTGCAGCTCATCGATCATCGCCTTCGGATCGGGGTAGCGGCTGGCGACGAACTTATGTGAACCCCAGCCGTCCCAAATGGGCAGACCCCGCGTGTCCGCCTTCCAATACCAATAATCCTGCACCAACAAATCGACCGGGAACTGGTGGTCGCGGAATGCCTGCGCCGCGGCGAGGATTTCCTTTTGAGAGGTGAAACGGTTTTTGCTGAACCAGAATCCGTAGGCCCACTCCGGGAAAAGCGGCGCCGCGCCGGTCAGGTTGCGGTATTCGGCCACGACCGCATCGGCCTCGGGTCCGGCCATGACGTAGAAATCAGCCAGATCGCCGGCCGACGCCTCCCAAGTGACCGAGTCGGGCCGCAGATGGATGCCGCCGCGGCTGGCATTGTCCCAGAAGAAGCCATACCCAAGGCTCGAATACAGCACGGGGATTTGGATGTCCGTGTTGTTGTTGATGAGCCGGATGTCGGCCGACGGATTTTGCAGCTTTCCGCCGATCACGCCGCCGCCGTAAAAACGCTCCTGCGCGCCGCGGGCAAAAATCGCCTTGATGGCGAGACCGTCGCGCGCCTGATCCTGGGCGGGCTGGAACGACCAGTTTTTTTGCGCGAACAGAGGCTGGCCCTTGGCGTCGGAAAACGACACGAGCCCCGTTTTCTTGTCCACGGCCGCCGTCATGCGGGGCCCCTTCAACACCACGCGGTCGATTTCCTCGGACACGGACCAGCCGGTGGCGTCCGGCGTGGTGATGACCGTGAAGCTCTTCTTCTCGGGGATGGTTTCCCCGGGCGCCGCCTCGACCCGCACCGTGCCGGCAGACCAAGGCTGCAGGCTCACGGCGGTGCCGTTCGCGACAACAAGCACGGTTTGCGTCTGCCGGTTGACGGAAACCGGCGCCGCCATCAGGCGACCCGCACAACACACCACCAACAACACCACCACGCTTCGGGGTAGGGACATGATTCGATTCATAAAAGAAACCACCTCATCTTCGAGCTTATCGGCAAACAACTTTACTTTTACTTCAACAATGACGTATTCGCCTGAGCGATGCCCCATGTGACCCTCAAAGACGTGGCCAAAGACGTAGGCCTGAGCGTGAGCTGCGTCGCCCGCGCCCTCAAGGGACGACCCGATATTCCGCCGGCCACCTGCAAACGGGTCCATGAAGCCGCCGACCGTCTCGGCTACCGTCCGAATCCCATGCTCACGGCGCTTTCGGCCTATCGACAGGCCAACGCTCCGCATGAGGTTCGCGAGACCCTGGCGTTTCTCACCACGCGCTGCGATGAGAAGACTTGGCTGGCCTCGCCCGAAACCGGCGATCTCCTGCGCGGCGCCCGTCAACGGGCGGCGTCTCTGGGCTATCAACTGGAATACTTCAACATCGGCGACACCCCGGACGCACACCGGCAAATCGCCCGCATCCTCAAGGCGCGTGGTATCCGCGGGATTTTGCTGCGCACCTTTCCGTTGAGCGTCGATGAAATCAGCCTGCCTTTCGACCAGTTCACCTGCATCAATCTCTTCAGCGAACCGCACTCGCTGAAACTTCCCACTGTCTCGAGCTACCACGCCCAGTCGATGGAGCTCGCGCTCCAAAAACTCCTCGAACGCGGCTGCCGCCATCCCGCGCTTGTTCTCAACAAAGCCATCAGCCGTGTCATCCATCACGGATGGCTCATGGCCTTCAAAGTGTATGCGGAGAAGTTTGAAAAAATCTCCATGCACCTCGTGGACGACGGCCCGATCGACCTGTCGCTCCTCGACAAGTGGCACGAGGAAAAATCGGCCGACCGCCTCGATCAGTGGGCGAAGAAATGCGCCATCGACACCTTGATCTACGGCTTCAGCGAAAACCTGATTCCCGAAGCGCATAAAACCAAGGAGGACGCATCACAGCACCCGTTGATCGTCTGCATGGATCTGATGGACCCCGACTGCGGCCTGGCCGGCATTTACCAGGACCGTCCGCAAGCCGGCGCCATGGCGGTCGAGTGGCTGCAAAGCATGATCATGACCGCCCACATCGGCGTCGAACGGAAGCCGACCGCACTCATGATCCCCGGCATCTGGAAAGACGGGGCCCACTTTCATCCCCGCCCGCAGACACGGGCCAAAAAAGCCGCGCCCGCCTCGCTTTAACGCAGAACGCCGCGGCCGTTTTGAAAGGACACATTGATCACACGTCCGGCGAAGGGGATGTTGTGTAATTCGATATTTTGGGAAGCCCCCTTGGCCATCTGGAATCGCCCCTGCTCGTCAATATCGACGAGCGATTCCAGCCCCACCATGCACAAAAGCGCGCCCCACGTGTAGTGCGGATCGGAGCGCTGCGCCTGTTGCTCGCCGGTGGTGCTCAGGTAGTTTTCCCCGCACACGCGGTCCTGGTTCCAGTTGCGCATGAACAGTTCGACACTGCGCTCGCCGAAGTGCGCGATCTGTTCGGGCGAGCCGTAGCGCTTGAGTCCTTGAAAAACGAGGTAATTGACCGGCGCCCAGACCTTGCCGCGCCAGTAGGCTTGCTGCGGATAAAACGGATCATCGTAGGCGACCGTGGGCAGAATCCATTCGCCCCAGAATTTCTTCGGATCGGTCATGAGCGCGAGCACGCGGCGGCCGCGGGCCTCATCCGCCGCGCCGGCGATCAGCGGGTAGAAATTCATCGGCGTGATCCGCGTGAGAAAGGCGCCGGGCTTGCCGTCGGCATCCCAAAAACGGCTGCAATAAACGCCGAGTTCCTCGTTCCAAAGGCGGTCGTTGATGCGCTTGATCATCGTGGTGCTTTCTTCCCGGTAGGCTTGCGCCTCCTTCGTCAGGCCGAGCACATCGGCGATCTTCGCGAGGTATTGGGCGTCGGCGGTGTAGAGCGAGTTGAGATCAACCGCATCGGCGTTGAGCGTGTTGCCGATTTTCTTGGTGCCGGTGAACTGCGGCGAGTCGTCCCAGCCGCACTCGAAAAGAGGAATGTCGCCGCCCCACTCTAACAATCCGTCGTGATTGCCATCACGGGCCGTGAACCACCACGCGTGCCACGCGGCCAGCTTCGGATAAACTTCGCGCAGGAAATTCAGATCCGGACGGTGCTGGTGCATTTTCCACACGCACATCGCGCCGACCGGCGGCTGCGAGCGGTTGGCGCTGACCACCTTCCGACCCGTGTTCCAGTGACTGAAATTAGGAACAAAGCCGTCCGGCTGCGCACC
Organism: Rariglobus sp.; assembly: GCA_035493815.1. GTDB lineage: Bacteria > Verrucomicrobiota > Verrucomicrobiia > Opitutales > Opitutaceae > Rariglobus. Next base: position 90,657 of record DATJHQ010000030.1, on the reverse strand, counting down.
CGCCAACACGGCGCGCACGGTGTCGCGCGCGGCCACCGGATCGTCGATACAGGAGAGCAGACCGTTGAAAAAACTGTCCCAGCAAAAATAGGGACTCGCATTCGGCTCGTTCTTCGGCACCCACGCACGCGTCACGGTGTGGGCGACCTTGTGATTGTCGCTGGCGTAGAGACGCGTGTTGTTGAGATTGTCGGCGATGGCGCCGAGAAAATCCCCCCACGCCCCGCCGGCCTGGGGCGTGCGCGCCTCGTAGCTCGCGGCAGCTTTTTGCAGCAGGCCGTCGATCTGCGCAGGCGTAAATGCCGGCAGCGGATCCATCCCCGCCGTGAAATAAACAGGCTGCGCCGGCGTGACGGGCGTCGTCATCTTCGCGAGGTCGCCGTGCGCGACGTTCGGCGAAAGCCTGAGGCTCCAGGAGAGGGCGCCTTTGGCCGTCATGGCCGTGCCCTTGGCCCCATCGGGCATCGCAGCGTAAGCAGGCACGGGAAACCCCGGCCACGTCTCGGGCGTGAGTTGCAGGTAGGCTTCGGTCGGCGCCGTGGCACTGAGCTTCGCGACAATCGCATCGCCCACCCGCCCCCACTCCAGTTTGAGCGGAGAATTTTTGAAGGTCGCCACGTGGATCGAATCATCAGGCGCGGCCAGCCCGTAGATGAACTCTCCGCGCACGCCGACGTTCAGCAAAAAGGCAGCCGCATTGTCCTTGATGAACGCGATTCCCGCCGGCGCCGAAGGAAAGAAATTGCCGATGCGCAAATCAGGCGAAGCCGCCGGCGCCGCGTGCACGGGCAACAACGCCGCAAACGACAGCAAAGACACGGCGGCAATCCAACGGGGCGACTTTTTCATCAAGGGGCAAAAGCTCATCGGGTCATAGCGCACGCGAGATAACCACACGCGCAAGAAAAGATCCACGTCAACGATGACGTCCCTCGCACAGCGTGGCGATGCCGAGCCTGCGAAAGCGCGCCATCGCCACGTTCGTCACTTCACCATTACCGCGTCGCGCGCGGACCGGCGCCGAGCGCGTTGTAAATCAAGCGGCTCGCGGACACGGGCTGGAAGCCATCGGGGTTGCCGTCCACGAAAGACGCGGCGAGGCCTGGAATCGCAAAGAGCACGATCTGGCCTTTGCCGCAGGGAATGACCACGGCGCCGAAGCCCAGCGTCGGACTGTGGTTTTTGCCAATCGCGATGACGGGTTCGAGGCCGGGAGCCTTGAGACGCAGGCCGTCGCCACCGCCGGCCGCTTGGAATTGCCAGTCGAGCACGCCGCCCGAGGGAAGTCCGTCGAGCAGCCAGTGGCCGCTGCGGCTGAAATACCAGTAGCCGAGCCACGAGGTGCGGTCGAAGCCGAGCGCGCCCTGATAATCAATCACGCCCGCGTCGGCCAAGGCGGAGGCGGCATCGCCGGCATCGTCGCCGCCGAGTGTCAGCATCACGAGACGGGAACCGGCACGCACGCGCTCCAGCGCGGCGGGCAACGTTTTCGCCCATGGATAACCACCGGCGTCCACCGGAGACCACACGTCGCCGTTCGGGCTCGTGTAGGCTTTGCGGCGGAAGACTTGGCGGGTGATGTGGCCGGAAGCGTCGGTGACACGGATGGCGGCGAACTCGGTCTTGTCCTCCTTGATGCGCGGAATCGAAACCGTGAGCACACCCTGCGGACAATCGACGTCGACCTTTTGCACGGTGGCGCGACTCTTGCCGCCGGAAGCGGCGACGATGTCGAAATCCTTCAGCACGGTCTGGCCGTTGAGCGCCACGTCAAAGACACGTTTGCCGGTGTCGTTGAAATAGGTGTCGGCGAAGAACAGCTCGACGGTGGCCTTGCCGGGAGCGAGGCCGGTGATCTTGGTGACATCCCCTTTTTTGCCGACGCTCTGCTCGGCGTAGAGGCCGGGATCGTCGGTGTTTTCGGCGTGGCCGAGACGTTGGACATTATTGAGATCGAGCGCGAAACGAGGTGCGCCGGCGGACTCCATCAGGATGGCACCGGTGCCGGCCGGAGCCGAGGCAAGCGGCACGCCGTTGGCGCCGAGACGCTCGTGCACGGCAGCGGCGAGCTTGCCGTCGAAATCGGCGCAGGCCACCGGACCGGCCAAAGGCGCGGGTGTCGGATCAACGACGAGCAACGGCTCGGTGCGGGTAAGCACGGGCGTCGAGGAACCGGCGGCAACCAACTCGGCCGTGATGGTGACGGCGCCCACGGCGGGTGGCGTGAACGTGACACCGGCCTTGAGAAGTTCGCCGAATTTTTCGCCGCCGGTCACGGACACGGGCAGCGTGGTGTCAAAGAAGGGACGGTCCTTGGCGGCGTCCATCGCGACGCGGAAACGCAGGGTAAAGGCGCCGTGGAGATTGGACTCGTTGAGGATGTGCACGTCGGCCACGGCAGCCTGGCCCTTGGCGACGACGTAGTGCAGCGGACGCACGACGAGACGCTCGGGAGCGGAGGCTTCGCGGATGAGCTCGGGATCGCCCTTGGGCTGGCGAAGCGCATCCACCAAGCCGCAATGATTGTCCACCGTGGTGGATTCCCAACCGGAGAGGACGATGTAGTCGTTGGCGTCGGCCATGCGCGCGTTTTCCATCACGCGGGCGGCGGAGAAATAGTGCTTGTCGCCGATTTCCTTGAAGAGCGTTTCGGCCGTCGGGTAGTCGGCGCGGAAGTGATATTCGTCGAGGAATTTCTCGTAGGACTGGGTCAACACCTCGGCGGCCTCGCGGTCGTAGCCGGGGACGTTTTTCTCGCGATACCAGCGGGCCATGGCGGCGACGTTGTCCACGGAGGCGCCGGTGGCCATTTCGCCCCAGGTGGAAATGGCGGCCGCCTCGGTGTTGTAGTAAGGATAGTCGGTCGGGCCCTTGTAGAACTGATCGAGGTAGACGCCTTGGTAATCGTTGCAGGTGTGAGTGTCGTGCCAGCCGGAATCGTTGCCGCTCTTCGGATCGCCGTAGGCCCAGGTGTCTGTGTAGGGCAGGCCCATGACCTCGCCCACAGGGTCGTAGCCGGATTTCAGGAGAATGATGCGGGTGGGATCGAGTTCGCGCATCTTGCGGAGAATCCAAAAAATCCGGGGATTGTGCAGGTCGGCGCCGGTTTCGTTCTGCACCGTCCAGACGATGGCGGCGGGATGCGAACGGTAGGTCTTGATCATGCTCAGGAGTTTAACCGTGGCGTATTTCTGGGCGAAGGTGGTCGCCTCGCCGCCGGTGCCGGACGTGTCGATCGGGCCTGGGGCATAACGCTTGGCCGGAAAATCGGTGAACGAAGCGCCGCCGCCGCCCGGCTCACAGTAGCGCAGCAGACCGGCGCGGTCGAAGCCGTCGAGCACGGCGGCCTTCGGAAAATGGCGGTGAGTCTGCACGCAATTGAGGCCGAGCGCCTGCGCGGCGGCGACCTCGCGCTGCACGGCGGCTTGGTCGGGGAAAATGCCGTTCGGCGCCCAAAGGCCCCACGAAATGGCGGACTTAACCACGACGCGGCGGCCGTTGAGCGCGAGGCGAGCGTTGCTGCCGAGGCCTTCGGCATTGAACCAACGGAAACCAAAATCCGTCTGACGAGCGGAGTGTGCGATGGACGTGATGTAGGCGCCGGCACGGTAGAGATTCGGGTGACCGATGTCCCACAATTCGGCGTCGGCCAGCGTGACATCCTTGGAAACCGTCACGGTGCCGCCGGCAGGGACGTTGGCATCGACCTCGCCTCGCCAGACTTCCTTGCCCGCACGCAGGAGCGTGAGCGCGACCGGGCCCTTGTAGGCCGGTCCGGCCGAGGAGACCTCGGCGTGAAGCGTAACGGTGCGCGGCTCAGGGTGGTTGGCCACGAACAGGTCGGTCACCGCCACGGAACCGCGGACCGACAGGGTCACGCCGCCGTCGATGCCGCCAAAACCACGGGAAACGAAAAAGGCATACTTCCCCCAATGCGTGAGATCGTAGTCTACCCAAGCGAAGTTGCCGCCGGGATTGGTGATGCGCACGGCGAGCTGGTTGGGGCCGCCGGACTTGAGGGCATCGGTCACATCGGCGGCGAAGGGAACTTCGGTGACGACGTTGTAGCCCACAAGTTTGTTGTTCACATAAACTTCGGCCCGCATACGCGCGCCGGGGAAGGACAGGATAAGCCGCTCGCCGGCCTTCAGCGCAGGAGCCGTGAAATCGCGATACCACCAGGAAACACCGAGGTAGGGGCTGTTAAGATCCACCAGGCTCGGCGGCCAGTTCGGGTTGCCGGTCGGAAGCGGCTTCTTTCCCCAGTAGTATTCCTCGACCGTGCCGGGCAGCGTGACCGGAATGCCGGCTTGATCGCTCAACGTCTGCCAACCGCCCGTCGGCGCGTTGACCGGCATCTTGGCCAGATCGACCTCGTCGGGCAGGAAGAGCGGGTCGTTTTTCCACTCCGCCTTCGTGTCGAGCCAGAGGTGCCACGCGTCGTCGATGACCACAGCGGACGGGGAACCCGTGCCGTTGGGAAGGGTGGCGGCCTCGGTCGCCGGGCGGGCGACGGGGGCGATCGCGGCAAAGAGGGCAACGATGGCAAGCAGCTTGGCGAATGGTTTCATGGCACGATGCGGATTTGGGGAGGCGCAACACGCCGCGAAGAGCGTGCGATGCGCCTTGGAACGAGAACGGGTTTGATCCGGCAGAACCGGGAAAGTGTCCACGTTATCGCAAAGGCACCGGTCGGCAAAAGCCTTTTCGCGCCGGGTGTGGATGACCGTAAAACTTATGGTTTCGAGAAGAAACCAGCCGTGAAAGCAGCATAAAAATGCGATTCCGTCTTTGCCAAAGGCGCCCCAAACCGTGTTATGTTGGCTAATTCCCCGCTGTCGCCGCTGCCCCGCGCGCAGTTTTGATCGCGAAGGAACTTCCTCACCCCGTGGCTTTCGACCTCATTCCCATTATGCCTCCATCGTTTAAACGACTCCTGCTCGTCTCCGCCTTGCTGGGCGCCGCCGCCTCGGCCCACGCCCAAGTCGAGTATGTCGACCCCACCATCGGCGGGGTCGGCATGCTGCTGGAACCCACCCGCCCCACCGTCCACCTGCCCAACAGCATGGTGCGCGTTTACCCCGTGCGTCACGACCAGATCGACGACCAGATCCAGTCCTTCCCGCTCACGATCATCTCCCACCGCCTCGGCGAGTTGTTCTACCTCCTTCCCAGCGCCGGCCAGCCCGACGCCGGCTCCTGGACCCGTCCTCTCACCTATGATCAGGAAACGACCACGCCTTACTACTACTCCACGCGCTTCGACGATTCGTTGATCCAGACCGAGTTCACCCCCGCCGCGCGCGCCGGCTACTTCCGCTTCACCTTCCCCTCGGGCAAGCCCGTCATCCTTCTCGCCAACCGCTATCCGGGCGACTTCGCCGCCGCCGGCCCCAACGCCGTCTCCGGCGTGGAAAACTTCAATGACATGAAGGCCTACGTCTACGGCGAGTTCAGCGCCCCCATCGACACCCGCAGCGAAGGTGCCGACAAAAAACGCCTCACCGTCACCGCCCAAGGCGAACACAAGACCCTCGAATTCCGCTACGGCGTCTCGTTTATCAGCATCGAGCAGGCGAAGAAAAATCTTCAGGAAGAAATCCCCACGTGGGAATTCGACGCGATCAAGGACCATGCCCGCGACACCTGGAATAAGGCCCTCGGCCAGATCAAGATCGAAGGCGGCACCGACGCCCAGCGCCGCGTATTCTACACCTCGCTCTACCGCGCCTACGAGCGCATGATCAACATCACCGAAGACGGCCAGTATTACAGCTCCTTCGACCACAAGGTCCACCAGGACGCCCGCCCCTTCTACGTCGATAACTGGCTCTGGGACACCTACCGCGCCCTCGAGCCGCTGCATCTCCTCCTCAACCCCGAGATGGAGGCCGATCAGATCCAGTCCTACGTCCGCATGTATGAACAGTCCGGCTGGATGCCCTCCTTCGCCGTCCTCTGGGGCGACCACGCCTGCATGACCGGCAACCACGCCGCCGCCTGGATGGCCGACGCCTGGTTCAAGGGCGTCCGCGACTTCGACCTCAAGAAAGCCTACGAAGGCGTCCGCAAGAACTCCCTCGAAGCCACCCTCCTCCCCTGGCGCAACGGTCCCGCGACCTCCCTCGACGTGTTCTACTCGAAACACGGTTACATGCCCGCCCTTCACCCCGGCGAAAAAGAAACCGTCGCCGAAGTTCACCCTCGCGAACGCCGCCAGGCCGTCTCCGTCACCCTCGGCCAGAGCTACGACGACTGGTGCACCGCCCAGCTCGCCCGCGCCTCCGGCAACGTCGAGGACGTTGCCCTCTTCATCAAACGCGCCGGCTTCTACAAGAATGTCTTCCGCGAGGACAAGGGCTGCGTCTGGCCCAAGGACGCCGAAGGCAAGTGGATCGAACCCTTTGATCGCAAGTTCTCCGGCGGCCAGGGCGGTCGCGACTACACCACCGAGAACAACGCCTACACCTACGACTGGGACGTGCAGCATGACCTCAAGGGCCTCTTCGGCCTGATGGGCGGCTACGCCAAGGCCGAGGCCGACCTCGACCAGCTCTTCCGCGAAGGCCTCGACCGGAGCAAATACGAATTCTGGGCCAAGTTCCCCGACGCCTCCGGCCTCGTCGGCCAGTTCTCCATGGGCAACGAGCCCAGCTTCCACATCCCGTATCTCTACAACCACCTCGGCGCACCTTGGAAGACCCAGAAGCGCATCCGCATGCTCCTCGACACGTGGTTCCCTGATACGCTGCTCGGCATCCCCGGCGACGAAGACGGCGGCGGCATGTGCGCCTTCGTGGTGTTCTCCATGATGGGCTTCTACCCCACCACCCCCGGCGTGCCGGTCTACGACCTCGGCAGCCCCGTGTTCAGTCGCATCACCATCGACCTGCACAACGGCAAGACGGTGACCATCATCGCCAAGAATGCCTCCCACTATAACAAGTATATCCAGAGCATCCTGATCAACGGCAAGCCCTCGAAAAACCCCTGGTTCCGCCACTCCGACATCGTGAACGGCGGCACCATCGAACTCGAAATGGGCGACACCCCCAACCGTGAACTCGGCGCCGATCCGGCCACGTTTACTCCGTCATCCATGGACCTCGATCCCGCCACGCTGACCGGCGGGCTCTAAGCCGCCGGGCTCGCTCACATTTCGTTGCCGGTCCACTCAGGGCGCCCCCTAAAAAGGGGCGCCCTTTTTCTTTGCGAATCAACGGCCTCGGCCTGAATTCGAGAATTGTTGAAAATAAAACTTGTAGTTTACTAACTAGTAAACTATCTCTGTGGACATGGGACGCAAAAGTAACGCCAAAGAGCAATTGCTCGAAGCCGCCTTGGACTTGATCTGGGAGCGCAGCTACGGCGTGGTCACCATCGATGCCATCTGCGAAAAAGCCGGCGTCAAAAAAGGCAGCTTCTACTACTTTTTCGAATCCAAGTCCGCCCTTGCCGTCGCCGCCCTCGAAATGAGCTGGACGACCTGCGGCAAACAAAAATGGGATGGCCTTTTCTCTGCCTCCATCCCGCCCTTGGAACGCATCCGCGGTTTCTTCCAGTCGAGCTACGAATCTCAGGTTAAGATCAAACAAGATCACGGACAAGTCCTTGGTTGCCCGTGCTTTTCAGTGGGATCTGAGACCAGCACCCAGGACGAGACCATTCGCGCCAAGGTGCAGGAAATCCTTCAGATTCAGATCCGTTATTTTGAGTCGGCCATTCGGGACGCCCAAGCCGAGGGTTCCATCCCGGCCGGCAATCCCACCGCCAAGTCAAAATGTCTCTTCGCTCTCTTTGAAGGCACCCTCGGTCAGGCCCGCATCCAAAACGATCCCGAGGTTCTCCGCCCGCTGGTGGACGCCTCCATGGATCTCTTGGGTGCCAAACACACCCAAGCTGTCGGTTGAGCGCCTTTTTTTTGCCCTCATTTTTTACCATCTAGTCAACTACGCATTCCACTTACTCGTCATGAACACCACGTCCAGCACCTCCTCCACTGTCCAGCACCGGATCTCGCCGGTTTCCCGCCATCGCTTCACTCTCGCTTTGCTCGCCTTGGTTCTCGCCGGCATGGGCGGCGCCTCCCTGTTCGTCCATGAAGCCAATGCGGCCGACCCCAAAGCGGTCGCGCCCGCCGGCCCCACCGTCACCGTCGCCTCGGTCGAAGAACGCAACGTCACCGACCAGCGCGAACTCCTCGGCCACGTCGACGCCATCGAATCCGTCGAGCTCCGCCCGCGCGTCTCCGGCCACATCGACGAAGTCCGCTTCCAATCCGGCCAGCTCGTCAAAAAGGGCGACGTCCTCTTCGTGATCGATCCCCGCCCTTACCGCGCCGAATTCGATCTCGCCACCGCCCAGGTCGAACGCGCCAAGGTTCAGGTCGGCAACGCCGAGCGCGAAGCCCGTCGCTCCGACAAACTCCTCGCGGAACGCGCCATCTCCGCCGAAGAAGCCGACACGCGCACTTCGCGCCTCGCCGAGGCCCGCGCCTCGCTCCTCGAAGCACAGGCCGGTCTTGAAAGCGCCCGCATCAACCTCGACTACACCGAGGTCCGCGCTCCCATCGATGGCCGCGTCAGCCGAGCCTATGTCACCACCGGCAATCTCGTCTCCGGCTCGCCAAGCGGAGCAACCCTTCTGACCTCCATCGTCTCCGTGGGTGATGCCTATGTCTACGCCGATGTCGATGAGGCCACCGTGCTCACCTTCAACCGCCTCAGCCACGAGGGCCGCCTTGTCACCGAAAACGGACACATCCCCGTGCAAATGCAGTTGGGCGATGAGTCAGGTTTTCCTCATCACGGCTACGTGGAGTCTGCCGACAACCACATTGATCCGGCCACCGGCAGCCTCGTGTTGCGCCTGATCTTTCCCAATCCCGACGGCAAACTCGTCCCCGGCCTGTTCGCACGCGTCCATCTTCCAGTCAGCGCTCCGCAGCCGGCGTTGCTGATCAGCGACCGCGCCATCGGCACCGACCAAAGCCAGAAGTTCGTCCTCACCGTCGGCGCCGACAATACCGTGGCCTACCGCCCCGTGACCCTCGGTTCCATCATCGACGGCAAACGTGTCATCCGCGACGGCCTGCACCCGGGCGATCGCGTCATCGTCAACGGCCTGCAGCGCGTGCGTCCCGGCATGACCGTGGTCGCCGAGCTCGCCCAGCCCGCCACCGGCACCACCGTCGCCCTGAAGTAACCCGGCGTTCACTCCGCATCTCCTAAACAAACCGCGCGCACCGCGGCTCCAGCCACTGCTTTGTCCGTATTTTCCAGCCTCCAGCCATGAACTTCTCCGACTTCTTCATCAAGCGACCGATCTTCGCCGGCGTTTTGTCCATGATCATCTTCCTCGTGGGCTTCATCGCCCTCTTCAAGCTGCCCATCAGCGAATACCCCGAGGTCGTCCCGCCCACCGTGATCGTCCGCGCCTCCTATCCGGGCGCCAATCCCAAGACCATCGCCGAGACGGTCGCCTCGCCGCTTGAGCAGCAGATCACCGGCGTCGAAAACTCGCTCTACATGTTCTCCCAGGCGACGAGCGACGGCGTGATGACGCTCACCATCACCTTCAAGCTCGGCACCAATCTCGACACCGCCCAGGTGCAGGTTCAAAACCGCGTCGCCCAGGCCGAGACCAAGCTTCCCGAGGAAGTCCGTCGTATCGGCGTTACGGTGACAAAGGCTTCACCCGACCTTCTGATGGTCGTCCACCTTTTCTCCCCGGACAACCGCTACAACGACATCTACGTGCGCAACTACGCCACGCTTCAGGTGAAGGACGTGCTCTCCCGCCTCGACGGCGTCGGTCAGGTCCGCGTCTACGGCTCCGGCGATTACGCGATGCGCGTCTGGCTCGATCCCAACAAGGTCGCCGCCCGCGGCCTCACCGCCTCCGATGTCGTTGCCGCCATCCGCGAGCAAAACGTCCAGGTCGCCGCCGGCGCCGTCGGCCAGCAGCCCAATCCCCACGCCGCCGACACCGAGCTGCTCATCAACACCAAAGGCCGCCTCACCACGACCGAAGAGTTTGGCGACATCATCGTAAAGACCGGCCCCAACGGCGAACGCGTCGAGCTGCGCGATGTCGCCCGCATCGAGCTCGGTGCTTCCGAATACGCGCTCCGCTCGCTTCTCAACAACAAGCCCGCCGTCGCCCTTCCCATCGCCCAGCTCCCCGGCTCCAACGCCATCGCCACGTCCGACGCGGTGCGAGCCACCATGAAGGAGCTGAAGAAGAATTTCCCCGAGGGTCTCGATTACAGCATCGTTTACGACCCCACCATTTTCGTGCGCCACTCGATCGAAGCCGTGGTGCACACGCTCATCGAGGCGCTCGTCCTCGTCGTGCTCGTGGTGATCCTCTTCCTCCAGACCTGGCGCGCCTCGATCATCCCGCTCGCCGCCGTCCCCGTCTCGCTCGTCGGCACGTTCGCCGCGCTGCACATGCTCGGTTTCTCCATCAACGCGCTTTCCCTCTTCGGTCTCGTGCTCGCCATCGGCATCGTGGTGGACGACGCCATCGTGGTCGTCGAAAACGTCGAGCGTAACATCGGCCTCGGTCTCACGCCGTTCGACGCCACCAAGCGCGCCATGCGCGAGGTCACCGGCCCCATCGTCGCCACCGCGCTCGTGCTCTCCGCCGTGTTCATCCCCACCGCGTTCATCAGCGGTCTCACCGGCCAGTTCTACAAGCAGTTCGCGATGACCATCGCCATCTCGACGATCATCTCCGCCTTCAACTCCCTCACGCTCTCCCCTGCGCTCAGCGCCCTGCTCCTCAAGGGCCACCACGAGCCCAAGGACGCCCTCAGCCGCGGCATGGACCGCGCCTTCGGCTGGTTCTTCCGTCCGTTCAACCGCTTCTTCCACTGGGCCTCCGAGAAATATTCCAACGGCGTCGCCCGTCTGCTCCGTCTCGCGGTGATCGCGCTCGTCGTCTACGCCGGCCTGCTCGCCGCCACCGCGTGGTTCTTCAAGACCACTCCCTCCGGCTTCGTGCCCACGCAGGACAAGCAATACCTCGTCGCCTTCACCCAGTTGCCCGCCGCCGCCTCGCTTGAGCGCACCGACGCGGTCATCCGCCGCATGTCCGAGATCGCCCTCAAGCATCCCGGCGTCGAAGGCGCCGTCGAGTTCCCCGGCCTCTCGATCAACGGCTTCACCAACTCCTCCAACAGCGGCATCGTCTTCGTGAAGCTCAAGGATTTCGACCAGCGCAAATCCAAGGATCTCTCCGGCATCGCCATCGCCGGTCAGCTCCAGCAGGAGTTCGCCCAGATTCAGGACGCGTTCATCGCCATCTTCCCTCCTCCTCCCGTGCAGGGCCTCGGCACCATCGGCGGCTTCAAGCTCTACGTCGAAGACCGCGGCGACAACGGCCTCGACGCCCTCTACGGCGCCACGCAGGACCTCATGGGCAAGGCCCGCGCCACGCCCGGCCTCGCCGGCATCTTCTCCAGCTTCACCATCAACACGCCGCAACTCGACGTGGACGTTGATCGCGCCAAGGCAAAGCAGCAGGGCGTCCCGCTCGCGAATCTCTTCGAGACGATGCAGATCAACCTCGGTTCGCTTTATATCAACGACTTCAACCGCTTCGGCCGCACCTACCAGGTCGTCGCCCAGGCCGACGCGCAGTTCCGCACTAATCCGGACGACATCCTGAACCTCAAGACACGCAACGCCGCCGGCCAGATGGTCCCGCTCGGCTCGCTCGTGAGCGTGAAGAACACCTACGGCCCAGACCGCGTCATGCACTACAACGGCTATCCCGCCGCCGAGATCAACGGCGCCGCCGCGCCGGGCTACAGCTCCGGCGAGGCCGAGGCGCTCATGGAAAAACTCGGCGCCGAAAACCTCCCCAAGGGCATGGTGCTCGATTGGACCGATCTCACCTACCAGAAGATCATCGCGGGCAACGCCGGTCTGATGGTCTTCCCGATCAGCCTGCTCCTCGTGTTCCTCGTGCTCGCCGCCCAATATGAAAGTTTCCGCCTGCCGTTCGCGGTCATCCTCATCGTGCCGATGGCGCTCCTCTCCGCGCTGGTCGGCGTGTGGCTCACCAAGGGCGACAACAACATCTTCACGCAGATCGGTCTCATCGTGCTCATCGGCCTCGCCGCCAAGAACGCCATCTTGATCGTCGAGTTCGCCCTCAAGCTTCGCGAGGAAGGCAAGGGCGTGGTCGAGGCCGCGCTCGAGGCCACCCGCCTCCGTCTCCGTCCGATCCTCATGACGAGCATCGCCTTCATCGCCGGCGTATCGCCGCTCGTCTTTTCGACCGGCGCGGGTGCCGAGATGCGTCACGCCATGGGCGTCGCCGTGTTCTCCGGCATGATCGGTGTCACGATCTTCGGCCTCTTCCTCACGCCGGTCTTCTACGTCGTCCTCGAAAAAATCGGCTTCAAAAAGCCCGCACCGGCCTCCGTCGCTCCCGCGACTGCAGCGACCGATTCCACGCACGCCTAACCTTTCACTCCTTCGCCACCATGAAGACTCATCTTCCCACCATCGCCCTCGCCGCGCTCATCACGCCGGCTGCCTGGGCTTCTGTTCTCACCGTCGGTCCTGATTACAAGCGCCCCGACGCTCCCGACGCTCCCATCTACCGGGACGCCACCGCGCAAACCGCACCCGCGATCTCCACGGAGTGGTGGCGCGCCTTCAACGATCCCGCGCTCAACGACCTTGAGACACGCGCCCTCGCCGCCAACCAGGACCTGCGCGCCGCCCTTGCCCGCGTGCAGCAGGCCCGCGCCGCCGCCGGTGTCGCCCGTGCCGACTACCTGCCGTCGGTCGCCGTCGAGCCGTCCGCGAACCGCGCCCGCACTTCGCGCACCGTGGACAACGCTCTTCCCGCCACACCGAGCACCACCTATCAGCTGCCGCTCTCGCTCAACTGGGAGATTGATCTCTTCGGCCGCGTGCGCCGCCTCAACGAAAGCACCCGCGCACAACTCGCCGCCGCCGGCGCCACCTTTGACGCCGCGCGTCTCTCGCTCACCGCCGAGGTCGCCACCACGCACTTCACCCTGCGCGCCATCGACCGCGAACTGGACGTTGTCACCAAAACCGCCTCCCTCCGTCGCGATGCCCTCAAGCTCATTCGCGACCGCTTCGACAACGGCACCGCCAACGACCTCGACGTCGCACGCGCCGAGACCGAACTCGCCACCACCGAAGCCGACGCCGCCGCGCTCGCCATCCGCCGTTCTGCCACGCAGGACGCCCTCGCCGTCCTCCTCGGCGAAGCCGCCCCAAGTTTCAGCGCGTCCGACTCCGGCTCTAGCCCCTCAGCTCTAAGCTCTCAGCTTCCATCCGTGCCCGCCGGCCTGCCCAGTTCGTTGCTCACGCGCCGTCCCGACATCGTTGCCGCCGAGCGCACCCTCGCCGCCGCCAACGCACGCATCGGTGTCGCCAAGGCCGACTTCTTTCCCGCGATTTCGCTCACCGGCAGCGCCGGCTACGCGAGCGCCGACATCAACAACCTCTTCAAAACCGACAGCCGCCTCTGGTCCATCGGGCCGAGTCTCTACCTCCCGATCTTCCAAGGCGGACGCAATCGCGCCAACCTCGCCAACGCCCGCGCCGTCTTCGACGAAAACCTCGCCACCTACCGCCAGCGCGTGCTCGTCGCTTTCAGTGAAGTTCAAGATGCGCTCACCGCTTCTCGCCTCCTCGCCGATCAATCATCCGCGCAACAACGCGCCGTCACCAGCGCCAAGCGCGGCGCCGAGCTCGCCCAAAAACGCTACGACGCCGGCTACGTGAGCTACCTCGAAGTCGTCGACGCGCAGCGCACCGCCCTCGAAGTCGAGCGCACCGACGCCCGCCTCGCCGGCCAGCGCTGGATCACCGAGGTCGACCTCATCAAGGCCCTCGGCGGCGGCTGGCAGCAACCGCCCAACTCCTGATTTCCCGTCCGTCCAAACTCAAAAAACCAAATCATTAAATCCGTAAACATCATGTCCTCCTCCACTCAGAAACTCGCAGGCAAGATCGCTCTCGTCACCGGTGCCTCCAAGGGTATCGGCGCCTCCATCGCCAAGCACCTCGCCGCCGCCGGCGCGTCCGTCGTCGTCAACTACGCCTCCAGCAAAGCCGGCGCCGACAAAGTCGTCGCCGAAATCACCGCCGCCGGCGGCAAGGCTATCGCCATCCAAGGTGACGTCGCCCAACCCGTCGACATCACGCGTCTCCTCGCCGAGACCAAGGCCGCCTACGGCAAACTCGACATCCTCGTGAACAACGCCGGCGTCTATGAGTTCGCCCCGCTCGAAGCGGTCACACCCGAGCTCTTCCACCGCCAGTTCAATATCAACGTCCTCGGTCTTCTCCTCACGACGCAAGCCGCCGTCACCCTGTTCCCGGAAACCGGCGGCAGCGTTATCAACATCAGCTCCATCGTCTCGAAAAACGCGATCGCCGGCTCCTCTGTTTACAGCGCGACCAAGGCCGCCGTCGATTCGATCACCCGCGTCCTCTCCAGCGAACTCGGCCCCAAGAAGATCCGCGTCAACGCGATCAACCCGGGCATGATCGAAACCGAAGGCGTGCACGCGGCCGGTTTCGCCGAAAGCGATTTCCGCAAGAAGATCGAGGCCGACACCCCGCTCGGTCGCATCGGCCAACCCGACGAAATCGCCACGCCCGCGGTCTTCCTCGCTTCGGACGACTCCCGCTGGATCACCGGCGAAACGATCGTCGTCGCCGGCGGCATCCGCTAAGTCGCACCGCAACTCCGGCGGCCATGTGCCATGCATGACCGCCGTCTCATCACACCCCTATTTCTATTCCCGCATTCCTTCCTCCCATGTCCTCCTCGCAAAAATTAGCCGGTAAAGTCGCACTCGTCACCGGCGCCTCCAAAGGCATCGGCGCTTCCATCGCCAAGCATCTCGCCGCCGCCGGCGCGTCCGTCGTCGTCAACTACGCCTCCAGCAAGGCCGGCTCCGACAAGGTCGTCGCCGAAATCACCGCCGCCGGCGGCCAGGCCGTCGCCATTCAGGCCGACGTCTCCAAGCCCGACGACATCGCCCGTCTCATCGCCGCCACCAAATCCGTCTTCGGCGGCCTCGACATCCTCGTGAACAACGCCGGCATCTACGAATTTCGCCCGCTCGAAGAAATCACCGTCGATCACTACCGCCGTCTTTTTGATCTCAACGTCCTCGGACTTACCCTCACCACCCAGGCCGCCGTGAAACTTTTCCCGGCGACCGGCGGAGTGGTCATCAACATCAGTTCGGGCGCGAGCATCGTGGCGCCGGCGACCGCCTCGCTTTACAGCGCCACCAAGGCCGCCGTCGACGCCATCAGCCGTTCGCTCGCCCAAGAGCTCGGCCCGCGCAACATCCGCGTCAACTCGCTCAATCCCGGCATGATCGAAACCGAGGGCGTCCACACGGCCGGCTTCCTCGGCACCGACTTCCACAAACAAATCATCGCGCAGACTCCGCTCGGCCGCATCGGCCAGCCCGATGACATCGGCAAGGTCGCCGTGTTTCTCGCCTCGGACGACTCCGCCTGGATCACCAAGCAGGCGATTCAAGCCTCCGGCGGCCACGTCTGAACCCGCTCACACAAGCCTCATCGCCATGAACTTCGTCCCCGATCTCACCCAACGTGCACCGCGCAGCCCGCGTCAGCGGCTCGGCGGCTACGTCCTCCTGCCGCGCATCCTCGACAAGGGCCGCGCCTCGGCCGCCGGCAAGCTCGGCGAATACCGTTTCAACGGTCGCGGGATGGACCGCCATTTCTTCAACTTCGTCGGCCTCGACCACGAAGCGTTGCAGGCCGAACTCGCCAAAGGCGGCGGCGACGGCGAGGTCCTCGCCTGGATCGACCTCAATGCGAAAACCCCGCGCCAGCCGTGGGAAATCGCCGCGTGGAGCGAGTATCATCTCAACCGCACACCCGACACCGACGCCGAGACGCTGGCCGATTTCGCCGAAGCCGTGGGCCAATTTTCCAAGACGCGCGAAGACATCAAGACCTGGTTCGATCTCCTCGACCTCGACGACCACTGCACCTTTGGCGGCAAGGCCTGACCTCATGTCGCCGGCCGGATTTGACCCGTCCATTTGTATTTCCGCGTGACCGTCTTTAACTGGCCTGATCCGCCCACTCGTTCGTCATCACAAGCATGTCTTCCCACTCCGCCACTCTCTCTGCCGCACCCGCCGCACAAGTGTCCGTTTTGCCCGAGCGCACGCTCTGGCTCATGGCCTTCGCGTGCGGTGCCTGCGTGGCGAACATCTGCTACAACCAGCCGCTGCTGGGTGATTTCGCGACCTACTTCCATGCCACGGCCTCGCAAGTCGGTTGGGTCGCGATGGCTTCACAGGCGGGCTACGGCATAGGCCTCCTGTTTTTCCTGCCGCTCGGCGACATCATGGAGCGCCGCCGGCTCGTGCTCACGCTCATCTACATCTGCGCGGCCCTGCTCGCGGCCACCGCCGCCGCGCCGACCCTGCCGCTGCTTTTTCTCGGCAATCTTTTGATCGGCGCAACCGCCATGGGAGCGCAGATCCTGATTCCGCTCGCCGTGGAAATGTCCCCGGAAAACGCGCGCGGCCGCACCGTCGGCGTGCTCATGACCGGATTGCTTGGCGGTATCCTGCTGGCCCGCACACTCGCCGGTTTTGTCGGCGACATGTTCGGCTGGCGCGCGATGTTCGGGCTCGCCGCCGGCATGATGGTGCTGCTCGGCGTGCTGTTGCGCAGCGGCCTGCCGCACCGCCCGCCGGCACTCACGTTATCTTATGTCCGCCTGATGCGATCACTCTGGGACGTGTTGAAAACCCAACCCAAGCTCTGGCGGCCTGCGCTCATCGGAGCGCTTTCCTTCGGCACCTTCACCGCGTTTTGGACGAGCCTGTCGTTTTTGATGCGCGACGAATTTCATCGCGGCTCCACCGAAACCGGCCTGTTCGGAATCGTCGGCCTCGCGGGCGCGCTGGCCGCGCCTTATGCCGGCAAACTCTCCGACAAACGCGGCTCGGCCTTCACCGTGTCGATCGCGCTCGTCTCCATTTTCGCGGCGTTCGGACTGATGTGGGCATGGGTGACGATTCCCGTGCTGATCGTCGGCGTGCTGCTCATGGACGTGGGCGTGCAAGCCGTGCAGGTGGCCGAACAAGGGCGCGTGCTCTCCCTGCTTCCCGAGGCCCGCAGCCGGCTCAACACCGTTTACATGGTGGCCCGCTTCATCGGCGGCGCGCTCGGCTCATTGGTCGGCGCGATTGCGTGGACGCACGGTCAATGGCCGGCGGTCTGCGCCGCCACGCTCGCGATGATCGCACTCGCCATGGTCGTTCACATCATCGGCCGGCGCTTCGAAAATACGCTGCCGGACACCGGATTGAAATCGGAGACGGTGGCTTCCTCCACCGCTTGAAAAGCAAGCGCGGCGCGGATCAAACGGACGGGCGGGCCTGGCGTCCGGCGAGAGCGCGGGTCAGCGCGGCTTCAAGATCCTGTTTCTTCATGGGCTTGCTCAGGTAGTCATTCATACCGGCCTGCTCGCATTGCTCCTGATCGCCTTCCATTGCGTTGGCCGTAAGCGCAATGATCCAGGGAGCGGTCGCTCCGTCCTGCGCGGCGGCGCGGATCCTTCGGGTCGCCTCAAGGCCGTCCATCTCGGGCATCTGCACGTCCATGAGAATGATGTCGTAGGCACGGCGTTGCAGCGCTTCCAAAACCTCGAGGCCGTTGGCGGCCACATCCGCGCGATACCCGAGCCGGGAGAGCATGTGCAATGCGACTTTCTGATTAACCGAGTTGTCCTCGGCTAGCAGGATGTATTCGTTATGAGCGGCTGCCGCCGGAGCAGGCGCCGGCATGACATTTGCCGCGGTGGCAATCGAGGAATCATCAAGCACACGGACGAGGACGTCGAACAACTGGGAAGGCTTGACCGGCTTGCTCAGCACCGCGGAAAACAATCCCGTTTCATAGGCCGCGGCGGGACGGCCGATCGACGAAAGCAGCACGAGCGGCAGGGCGGCGGCAGACGGCAGACGGTGTAGCTCGGAGGCGAGCATGAGACCGTCCATTCCGGGCATCTGCATATCAAGGATCGCAAGATCGAACATCCCGCCGGCCTTCACCGCGGCCAGAGCCTCGGCGCCGCTCGAAACCACCACGAACGGCATGCCCCATTTCATGGCAAGGGTGGAGAGGATGCGGCGGCTGGTCTCGTTGTCGTCGACCACAAGAAGCTTTTTGCTGTGAAGCGCGACTGTATCTCCGCCCAAATAATGCCGCGGGCCGGTATCGATCCACTCGGCCTTGATCGTGAAGAAAAACGTGGAACCGCGCCCTTGCTCGCTCTCCACCCACATGCGACCGCCCATGAGCTCGGTCAGCCGCTTGCTGATCGCAAGACCGAGGCCGGTGCCGCCGTATTTGCGCGTGGTGGACGCGTCCACCTGGCTGAATGATTGGAACAGCTTGTCCCGCGACTCCGGTGGAATGCCGATCCCGGTATCGCGCACGGCAAACTGCAGCTCGTTCGCGGCGCCTCCGCGGGACACGCGCACGGAGATCTCAACCTCGCCCTTTTCCGTAAACTTCAGGGCGTTGCCCACCAGATTCACGAGAATCTGCCGCACACGGGTGATGTCGCCGCGCACCTCGGCGGGCACGCCGTCGCTGATCTCGTAAAGCAGATCCAGCCCCTTTTGCGCGGCGCGCGGCGCAAGGAGATCCAAGGTGCTTTCGATGCACTCGTGCACGTTGAAAACCTCGTTCTCCAGATCCATGTGGCCGGACTCGATCTTGGAGAAATCAAGGATGTCGTTGATCAGCGACAGGAGGCTCTCGCCGCTGATGCGGATGATCTCGGCGAACTCCTTCTGCTCGCGCGTGAGCGGAGTGTCCATGAGCAGCGAGGTCATGCCGATGACGCCGTTCATCGGCGTGCGGATCTCGTGGCTCATGGTGGCGAGGAACTGGCTCTTCGCCACGTTGGCCTGCTCGGCGCTGACGGCCGCCTGGCGCGCCAGTTCCGCCGTCTTGGCCAGCCGGATGTTGAGCTCTTCCATTGCCCGCTCGGCGGCCTTGCGCTCGCTGATGTCGCTCTCGATGGCCATGAACCCGATGAAGGCGCCGGAAGGATCGAGCAGCGGACGCACTTCGACGCTCAGCCAGTAGCTGCGGCCGGATTTGTCGTAGTTGATGATTTCAACGTTGAAGCCCTTCCGCGTGGCCACGCCCTGACGCATGATCTTCGTGGTCTCAGGATCGGTCAGCGGCCCCTGGAGAAACGAGCCGGGCGTGCGCCCCTTGACCTCTTCGAGGGTATAGCCGGTGATGCGGGTGAAACCTTCGTTGGTCCAGTCGATCCGCCCCTCCGTGTCGGAGATGATGACGGCGTTGCTGGTGTGACTGACCACCATGGCGAGCTTCCGGGCTTCTTTCTCGGCCTCACGGAGACTTTCGGTCATCTGCCGGGCCAGGGCGATGGCACGACTGCGGCTCAGGCCCATGGAGAGGACGATGCCGGCCAGCAGCAGGGTGATGACCATGCCCGCGGCGGCCACATAGGCCGGAATCGTGCGTTCGACCAAGGCTTCGAACTTGGGAGTGGACGAGATCACCAGCGTCCACTGGCGGCCGCCGATCGCGACCGGGATCATGCGGTCAAACAGGCGTCCGGCCAGCGGTTCGCCATCCTTGGTAACCGAGGTGCCGACAGGAATATTATCCGCATCGAACACCAGATTGTTAACCGAGGGCACCGAACCATCGAAGACCTCGACGTCGACATAATCGTCGGTAAAACCCATCACGTCCTTGAAAATGCCATCTATAACCAAGGGAGCGTAAACCACCCCCCAGAGGGCTTCCTTGCGTTCGGCCGGCGTGACGGGATGGGTGCCGTTTTTATAAATGGGAACAAAATACAGGAATCCGGAGCGTTTTTGGCTGTCCTGAAGCAGCTGGATGGCGCCGGTGATGGCGGGTTCGCCGGTGCTGATGGCACGTTCAATGGCTTCACGCCGGATGGGCTCGCTGCCGACGTCGAAACCCCACGCCTGGCGGTTGCTCTCGAGCGGATCCAGAAACTTGATGACGTAGAGATCGGCGGCATCGCCGGACGTCCTGACGTTGAAATCAGGGGCGTCGTCGGCCCTTTCGGCGGCGATGAACGCGTCGAGATCGCTACGCATGACCCGTTGGATAAAACCAAACCCGAGCGCACCGGGAAACTCTGTCTGAATATTCCGGGACGCGGCATAGGCGCGGAATTCAAGCCGCTCGACACTCTTGCTGGCGGCATAAACCCCGCGCGCGCCCTTGAGGCCGTAGACAATCTGATTGGCGCGCCGCCCCACTTCACGGGACAACCGTTCGGCGAGGCCGTTGAACCGGGCTTGCGACTGGACGAAATAAAGCTCGCGGGCTTTTTGGGCGAAAAGGAGGGAGCCCACTATGCCGGCCAGGACGACGCCAATCGCGATCAACCAGCTGATGCGGACGGTGCGATCATGCAGGCTGATGCTGCTGCCATAGGCTTTTTTATAGGTGGCGTTGCAGCGCCAGAGAATCAGCGGACCGCCCATGACCACCAGCATCATGGAATCGAGCAAAGCCTCGGCGGCGGGACTGATGCCCGGCGCGACCCAAGGCAGCAGAAACATGACGGTCAATTCAGCCAGGGCGACAATCGCCAAAATCTCCGCAAACAATCGTGGGGTGTTTGGAGTATTTTGCATGATCCTGAGCCAGCCACCGTAGGTATCGATCCGTTGCGTGTCACGCCCTCAAACGCCGTGCATATCCGGCGCGGTAAAAGGTGCCGGACATAAAAAAGGCGGATCTGAAGATCCGCCCGTGGTTCACAGCAAGGCCGCCGCGTGTATCCTCCTCAGGCTACGGTCAAAGTCACCGGAATGTTGCCCTTCGTGGCGTGCGAGTAAGGGCACACGATGTGCGCCTGCTCGACGAGTTTCTCGACGGTGGCGTGGTCGACGCCCGGGACCGTGATCGTAAGCGCAACCTCGATACCGAAGCCGGTGCCGTCATCGCGCGGACCGATGCCGACCTTGCCCGTCACGGTGGTCTCGGCGGGGATTTTCACGCCTGCCTTGCCTGCGACAAACTTGAGCGCGCCCAGGAAGCAGGCGGAATAACCGGCGGCGAAAAGCTGCTCGGGATTCGTGCCGGTGGCGCCGTTGCCACCAAGCTCCTTCGGCGTGGTGAGCGTGACGGAGAGCACACCGTCGGCGGACTTGGAGGAGCCTTCGCGGCCGCCGGTGGACGTAGCTTGGGTGGTGTAGAGAACTTTCATCGTAGTGGGTGTTTACAGGGATTGGAACGAACGAAGGGAAACCCTGCGCATCAAGCTGCGCGGGGCAAACCCTGGATTTGTTTTTTCAACCAGGCGGCCTCGGCGGGAAACACCGTGTGCGCGGAACCGGGGAAAACCTGCTTGGTGACGCTGGCGTTAAACGCGGCCAGCGCGGCGGCGCTGTGCTCGACATGTTCGAGCGGGATATGCGCATCGCGCTCGGCGCAGCCGATCAGAACGGGCGTCTGCTGAAGATCGACGCAGTCACGGGCGGTATCGGTCGGGCCGATCAGCGCACCGCTCAGCGCCGCGACAAAAGCGTAGCGGCGCGGATGACGGGCGGCGTATTCGAGAACGAGACACGCGCCTTGGGAGAATCCCGTGAGCGCGATGCGTTCGGACGGAATGCCGGCGGCAAGCGCCTCGGCCACAAGTGTGTCGACCACAGCGAGGGCACTGGATAACCACGGCTCGTTTTGCGCGGGTGGTGCCAGGAAGCGGTGCGGATACCAAGTGTTGTTCGTGGCCTCGGGAGCGAGATAGGCGAGATCGTTGGCGTCAAAAATTTCGGTCAGGCCGGCGATGTCTTCGGGAGAAGAACCGCGGCCGTGAACGAGGATCACGGCGCCACGGGCCTTCGCGAGCGGAGCGCCGAAACGCAGGGTGTTCGTGGTGTCGTGGAGGTGCATGGGAGGATTTGTTGAGAGGTGATGAACTTACTTCGCCGCGAGCTTTGCGGCGATCTGCGCGGTGTGTTTGCCCTGGAAGCGGGCGATGGCGAGTTCGTTGGCCGAAGGCTGGCGGCTGCCGTCGGCGCCGGCGAGGACACCCGAGCCGTAGGGAGAGCCGCCGGTGACGTCGGCCATATGGGTGAGTTCCTGCGCGGCGTAGGGCACGCCGACCACGACCATGCCGTGGTGCAGCAGGAAGGTATGCATGCTGACGAGCGTGGTTTCCTGTCCGCCGTGCTGTGTGCCGGTGGAGACAAAGACGCCGGCTGGCTTGCCGATGAGCGCGCCCTTGGCCCACAGGCCGCCGGTCGAATCGAAGAACGCCTGAAGTTGCGAAGAAGCGCTGCCGAAACGCGTGCCGGAACCGAAGAGAAGTCCGTCGGCATCGGCGAGGTCGGAGGGCTTGGCAACCGGGATGTGCGCGAAGGCCTTCTTGGCTTCGGTCGCGCCCATCTTGGCGATGACGTCGGCGGGCAGTGTCTCGGCGACCTGAAGGATCTCAACCTCGGTGCCGGGGACGGAACGGGCGCCTTCGGCGAGAGCCTCGGCGAGTTGGTAGACGTGGCCGTAGAGGCTGTGGAAGATGACTTTGATTTTGGTGCTCATGATGCGGGATGTGGTTTGATATGACGATTGAAGATTAAGGAGGGATCAGACGTAACGCCGCGCAGGTTGGAGCGGCGGCAGGAGGCGTTCGAGTTGGGCGCGGGCCCGCTCGAATTGCGCGGGGAGCTTGAGGGCGGTTCCGAGCGTCTCGACGGGTTCGTCCACCGGAAAACCGGGCGTGGCCGTGGCGATCTCGAAGAGGATGCCGCCGCGTTCGCGATAGTAGATGGAGTTGAAATAATTGCGGTCGCGCACATCGGAGACGTGGTAACCGGCGGCGTGCAGGTGGTTTTGCATGACAAGCTGCGTCGCGTCGTCGGGCACGCTCCACGCGATATGGTGGATGGTGCCGGCGCCGCCGAAACCGGGGGCAACCGAATCATCCGCGATCACGTCGATATAGTGGCCGGATCCGCCGCCTGCCGCGGCTTCGAAGCGGGCGCGGTTTCCTTCGCGGCTGACGAGATGATAGCCCATCGTATCGGTGATGAGTTTCTCGGTGGGCAAGGCCACACGCACGGTAAGCTGGGCGGTGTGAAGGCCGCGCAGCGCGTGTTCGGCGGCGATGCCGTTGCCCAGCCAGCCGGTGCGGGCATCATCGGCCACGGCGACGATCTCGACAGGGATTCCGTCGGGATCGGCGAAGGCGACGACATCCTCGCCGAAACGGGTGCGGCGTTCGGCCGCGACGGCGTTGCCCTGCAAGCGTTGCTGCCAGAAGTCGAGCGAACCGGCGGGAGCGGAGAAAACGATCGCGGTGTTCTGACCGGTGCCAAGGCGGCCGCGGGCCTCAAGGCCGGGCCAGTAGAAGAAGGTAACGATGCTGCCGGGCGTGCCCGTCTCATCGCCGTAGTAAAGGTGGTAGGCGGAAGGATCGTCGAAGTTCACCGTCTTCTTCACGAGGCGCAGGCCGAGCAGGCCGGCGTAGAAATCCACGTTCTGCTGCGGATCGCTGGCGATGGATGTGATGTGGTGGAGACCGGTCGGTGTGTTTTTCATGGGCAGAGAATACCACCATGATGTCCGGCGGCCTACTGCGCAGAACGGCTTGCCGTCATGCGCATCTCGCATAACCTCCGGCCAACGTGAATCTCGATCTCCTCCGTTCGTTCGTCGCCATCGTGGAGCAAGGCAGCCTGAACAAGGCGGCCGACCGGCTGCGTGTGTCGCAGTCCACCCTCACCCGGCAGATGCAGGCGCTTGAGCAGGACGTGGGCGGGCCGCTGCTGGAGCGCAGCCCCGGCGGAGTCGCGCTGACGCCGACCGGCCATGCATTGCTCGAGGGCACCCGGCCGCTGCTGGCAAAGTTCGACGCGGTGCTTGCCGGCGTGCGCCAGCGGGCGCGCGGGCAAAGCTCGGAACTGCGCATCGGCTATCTCATGTCGGCCGCGGCCGACTACCTGAATCCCGCGCTCGCGGCCCTGCGCAAGGCCCACCCCGAGGTGAAGGTGAAGATGCGCGACCTCTCGCCGGGCGAACAGATCGCGGCGTTGCGCGCGGGCGAGATCGACGTGGCGCTGGTCGGCTACGCCGGGACGTTTCTCGAAAAGGAATTCTACGTCAAAAGCCTCGTCGTGCTGCCGGTGTTGGTGGCGATGGCGGAAGACCAGCCGCTCGCAAAAAAGCCGTCCGTGAAACTCACCGATCTGCGCAAGGAAGTGTTTGTCGGCGCGGCCGAGGCGGACATGCCGGGGCACAACCAGTGGGTCACACGTCTGTGCAAACGGGCGGGATTCCGGGCGCGCTTCGTGCAGGAAGCGGACAGCCTCACCCATGCGCTTTCGCTGACCGTCACCGAAGACGCGGTGGCGTTGCTGCCGGATTATTCCAACAAAATCAAAGTTCCCGGCGTGGTGTTCCGCCCGCTGAAGGATGCGGCGGCAACCTGTCCGCTCATGGTGGCGTGGCAACGCGGCAAAACCTCCGTGCCCGTCCGCACGCTGCTGGCGGCGTTGCCCGGCAAGACGGCCTGAGCTGTTTCGCATTCGCGTTTCTTGCGTAAATCGTCCAGCGTTTCTCTTCCACATGAAGTCCGTCCTCGATTTCAAGGCCCGCAAGGGCAAGGCGCCCATCAGCATGTCGACCGCTTACACGCACTGGGAGGCGCGCTTTCTCGCGACCTCGCCCGTCGACTGCGTGCTCGTGGGCGACAGCGTGGCCACCGTCGTGGACGGCGAGCCCACGACCTTCGCCGCCACGCCCGAAATCATGGCGCGCCACACCGCCGCCGTCGCCCGTGGACTCGCCGGGACGAAGTTTCTTATCGCCGACTTTCCGTTTCTTGCCGCCCGCAAGGGCATCCTCGCCGCCGTCGAGTGCGCCACACTGCTCATGCGCGCCGGTGCGCATGCCGTGAAGATCGAGGGCATCGACGGCCACGAGGATGTCGTCCGCCATCTTACGCAATCCGGCGTGCCCGTGATCGGCCACCTCGGCCTCACTCCACAGTCGGTCAACGCGCTCGGCGGCTACAAGGTTCAGGGCAAGACCGACACCGCTGCCGCCGACATGCTGCGCCAGGCCCGCGCTGTTGAAGCTGCCGGCGCGGCCGGCATCGTGCTCGAATGCGTGCCCGCCGACGTCGCCCGCGAGATCACCGAAGTCCTCTCGATTCCCGTCATCGGCATCGGCGCCGGCCCCGACACCGACGGACAGGTGCTCGTGTTTCACGACATGCTCGGACTGAACCCCGGCTTCTCGCCAAAGTTTGTTCGCCAGTTCGCCGACGGGAATAAAACCGTGGCCGACGGTCTCGCATCGTTCGCCTCGGCGGTCGCCGACGGCAGTTTTCCCAGCAAAAAAGAATCTTACTAAATCCGCGCCATGTCCGCCGACGCCCGTAAACCCCGCCTGCTCTTTCTCCTGAGCGGCTCCATCTCCTGCTACAAGGCGTGCTTCGCGATTTCGCGGCTCGTGCAGGCGGGCATCGAGGTGCGCACGGTGGCGACACCCTCGGCGCTCCAGTTTGTTGGCAAGGCCACCCTCGAAGGACTCACCGGCCAGCCGGTGTTCACCGATCTATGGGAATCGGGCCGTGCAATGGACCACATTGACCTCGCCCGCTGGGCCGACCTCGCGCTCGTCGCACCCGCCACCGCCAACACCCTCAACCGCCTCGCCGCCGGCCTCGCCGACGATCCCGTCGGCACACTCTTCCTTGCGTGGGAACTTAAGAAAAAACCCTGGTGGGTCGCCCCCGCGATGAACGTCGCGATGTTCAACCACGCACTCACACAGGCTTCCCTGCAAAAACTCTCCTCGCTCGGCGTGCGCGTGCTCCCGACCGGCGAAGGCGCCCTCGCCTGCGGCGAAGAAGGTGCCGGCCGTCTGCTGGAGCCCGAACAGCTCGTGATGCAGATTTTGGCCGAACTCGGCCCGAAGATCGCGTGAACATCCTGATAACCTCCGGCGCGACGCGCGAATACATCGACGACGTCCGCTTCCTCACCAACGTCAGCACCGGCGGCACCGGCGCCAAGATCGCCGACGCTCTCGCGCAACTCGGCCACACCGTGACCCTGCTTCACGGCGAAGGCTCCGTGTTACCCCGCACACTGCCCACCTCCGCCCTGCCCCAGTTTTCCTCCACGGAGAATCTCCAGCTTCATCTGAAGCAACTGCTCGGCACCGGCAAATTTGATGCCGTCCTGCAATGCGCCGCCGTCTCCGACTACCGCCCCGCCGAAACGCGCCAGGGCAAGATGTCGTCCTACGCCCCCGAGCTCACGCTCCGCCTCGTCCCCACGACCAAGCTCCTGCCCGAGCTGAAATCCTACGCGCCCGCCGGCCGGCCGCTCACCGTGATCGGCTTCAAGCTCACCTCGGGAGCCGACGCCGACGCGCGCCTTCTCGCCGTGTCGAAACTCTTCGCCGCCGGCACGGTTGACGCTGTGATCCACAACGACATGGCCGATCTCTCCACTGGCGACGCCCGTCCCTTCCGCGCCTATCTCTCTACACACCAACCGCCGGCCCAACTCGCCGGCCTCCCGGGGCTTATCGACTGGCTGCACACCCGGCTCGCAACAACCGGACTTGCGCCCGGCACCCAGATTCGTTGATTGTGACCCTTCACGCCCGTGTATCGCACCTTTCTCAAAACCAAACTGCACCGCGCCACCATCACGGCGGCCGATCCCGATTACGAAGGATCGGTCACGGTTGATCGTGAGCTTTGCCGAGCGGCCGGACTGCTGGAGTTTGAACAGGTTGACGTCTTGGACATCAACAACGGCGCCCGTTTCACAACCTACGTGATCTACGGCGGCCCGGGCGAAATCCAGGTCAACGGCGCCGCCGCCCGTCTCGTTTCACCCGGCGATCTTGCGATCATCATCGCCTACTGCCGCCTGCCCGAAGACAAAATCGCCGGCCACACCCCGCGCGTCGTCCTGCTCGGCCCCGACAACAAAGTCACCGGCACGCAGGAACACCCGATCCACACGCCGTAAGCGCGACGACGCGTTTAGCCAGGGATTGATTGTCTTACAGGCGCGTCGGCGCACCTAGGCTTGCGCACCGTATTTGAGCGCTGTCAGGTTGCCGCCATGTCCTCGCTGCAAGCCCTTTTCCCGCAAGTCGAAGCCGCCGGCACCCTCGCCCTCTTTGGCACCCCCGAGCGTAAAGCCATCGAAAAGCTCCTCTCCGACAAAAACGGCAAGCCTGTCATCCGCTGCCAGGTCCGCAACAAGGACGTTCCCGCCAAGCCCGAGGAAATCGTCCGCCAGCTCTGGCTTTATCGTCTCCTCACTCATTTCAAATATCCGGTCGCCCGCCTCGCCGTCGAATACCCCGTCACCTTCGGCCGCGATTCCTCCAAGCGCGCCGACATCGTCATCTTCGACGCCGACCGCGTTACCATTCCTTACGTCATCATCGAGGTGAAGGAGCCGAAGCAGAAAGACGGCAAAGAACAGCTCAAATCCTACTGTCATGCCACCGGCGCACCGCTCGCCGTCTGGAGCAATGGCCGCGACAAGACTTTCTGGCACCGTAAAAACCCCAACTACTTCGTCGAAATCCCCACCCTGCCCACCGCCTCGCAGGACATCGCCGACGTCGCCGACCAACCGTGGACCATCGACACGCTCGTCGAAAAGGAGAAGGAGCGCGAAGCCAGCAGCGAATCCCGCTCCCTGAAAGATCGCATCCTCGAAATGGAAAACGAGGTCCTCGCCAATGCCGGCGTCGATGTCTTCGAGGAAGTCTTCAAACTCGTTTTCACCAAGCTCTACGACGAGCTCTCCTGCTATCGCCAAGAGCACACGCACATCCGCTTTCGCAACACCAACACCGCCTCTCAACTCAAGGTGCGCATTCAGGAACTCTTCGACGAGGCCCGCGCCAAGTGGGAAGGTGTCTTCGCTCCCGACGAGAAGATCAAGCTCACCGCCGACCACCTTGCCGTCTGCGTCGGCTCGCTCGAAGAATACAAGCTCTTCAACAGCAACCTCGACGTCGTGGATGAGGCCTTCGAATACCTCGTCAACAAATCCTCCAAGGGCGAGAAGGGCCAATACTTCACCCCGCGTCACGTCATCGACCTGTGCGTGCGCATGCTCAACCCCGGCGAGACCGAGACGCTCATCGACACCGCCTGCGGCTCCGCCGGCTTCACCATGCACGCCATCTTCCACGTGTGGGAACGCATCCTGCGCGAGGAAGGGTTCAACGCCTCCCACCTCTTCACTCTCCAGAAAAAACCCCGGCGCTGCGAAAAATACGTCCAGGACAAGGTCTTCGCCATCGACTTCGACGAACGCTCCGTGCGCGTCGCCCGCTGCCTCAACCTCATCGCCGGCGACGGCCAGACCAACGTCCTCCATCTCAACACCCTCGACTACCGCCGCTGGGAAGACCTCACCGGCGACGAGAAAGACAAAGTTCCCGGCGACCACACTTGGCGCGAGACCTACGGCCCCGGCTGGAAAAAACTCCGCGCCCTCCGCGCCGCCAAGGGCGACAACCGCGCCTTCAACTTCGACGTCCTCCTCGCCAACCCGCCCTTCGCCGGCGACATCAAGCAGACCGACATGCTCTCGCCCTACGAGCTCGCCCACAAAGTCGCCAAGGACGGTGGCCAGGGAAAACTCGAAAGCGCCGTCGGTCGCGACCTCCTCTTCATCGAGCGCAACCTCGACTTCCTCAAACCCGGCGGCCGCATGGCCGTCGTCCTCCCCCAAGGCCGCTTCAACAACTCCTCCGACGAACGCGTGCGCCGCTGGATAGCCGAACGCTGCCGCCTGCTCGCCGTCGTCGGCCTGCATGGCAACACGTTTAAACCCCACACCGGCACCAAGACCTCCGTCCTCTTCGTGCAAAAGTGGAATGACGATCCCGACGCCGGCCCACTCTGCCCAAAGGTGGACGACTACCCGATCTTCTTCGCCACCCAGCGCCTGCCCTCGAAGGACAATCGCGGCGACAAAATCCTAGTGAAAGGCGCCGACGGCCTGCCCGTGCGCGATAGTCACGGGCACACCGTCGTGCAGCACGATTTTTTCAGCGTGGAGCTGAAGGACGGCACCCGCACGCCCGCGGGCATCTCCGAGGCCTTTGAGGAATTCGCCAAGAAGGAGAAGCTGCCTTTTTTTCCGTAAGCCCCTTCAATAGCGCCCGCTACAAGGCGCTGCTGGAGGGGCTGGACATCAGCGAACTCAAGTTGAGTGAGGTTGTGCGAGAGAATCCGATAAGCCGGCTCGATTCCACGTATTTCATGGCCGCTGCCTTGCGCGCGGAAGCGAAGATCAAGAAAGGTATTTGGGTATCTTTACGCGATTGTGCGACCAATGTTGAAAGCTTCGGCGCGTATGACCTTACCAACTATTTCAGCTATCAAGAGACAGGTATCCCCTTTTTGCGCGGCGTGAATATCAAGGACGGTTTCGCCAATTTCACCGACGTTCTTTACGTCGACGATGCGGCGCACTCGCTGCTGAAAAAATCAGAAGTTAGGCAGGGAATGGTTTTGCTCACCATGTCGGGCAGCGTCGGCAACGCCACGGTTGCTCTCCCATCTTGGCGTTACCCCATCAACTCCAACCAAGACATCGCCAAAATCACCGCAGGACCGGAGATTTCCCCATTCTTCCTCGCAGCATTTTTGGGATCTCAGTTTGCAAAGATTCAGATGGAGCGCCTTCCAGTCGGGAGTGTGCAACAGCACATCTTCCTTTGGATGATCGAAGGAATAGTGGTCCCCCGGTTTTCCTCAAAGCTAGAGACGGCGATATCAAAGGTAGCGGCAAAAGCGTATGAACTCGAAGCCACTTGCGTTCCCTCTCTCGCCGCCGCCGAGCAAGCCCTGCTCCACGCCCTCGGCCTCGACGCCTGGCAACCGCCCGAGCCGCTGACCTACGTCCGCCGCGCGTCGGAGGTGGCCGAGGCCGCGCGCTTCGATTCGGAGTTTTTCGCGCCGCGCACGCTCCAGTTGCTCGCCAAGCTCGGCGCGGGCGGCCGCACCATCCGCGACATAGCGCCCCCACGTCACGAGGAGTTCCGAGCCGCCGGTGGCCCCGGCGATTTCGACTACATCGAGATAGGCGCCCTGCGCGGCGACGGCACCGTGGGCAGCGAGCGCCTCGCCTGCGCCGACGCCCCCAGCCGCGCCACTTGGCACGTTTGCGGCGGCGACGTGGTCACCTCTACCGTGCGCCCCAACCGCCGCCTCAGCGCGCTCATCACCCCCGAGCAAAACGGCTACGTTGCTTCGTCCGGCTTCGTCGTGCTTCAGCCGCAAGCTGTGTCCGCCGAAGTGCTACTCACCTACCTGCGCCTGCCTCCGGTCTGCGAAGTCATGGACCTGCACACCAGCGCCAGCCTCTATCCGACGATCTCGGAAACCGACCTGCTCAAACTCCCTTTCCCCAAGCTCGATCAGAAAACCTGCGACAAAGTCACCGCCGCCGTCCGCGCCGCCCACACCGCCCGCCGCGAAGCTCAGGAGCTGCTTGCCCGCGCCCAACGCGCCGTCGAAGTCGCCATCGAACAAGGCGAGCCCGCCGCACTGAAGTTTTTGGCAAAAAACGGTGAGCCATAAAGCGCCTGGCTGATCGCGCGGGCTGGACCACCACCGATGATACTCCACAACTCCGCGACCGCTTTCGTCATCCAGGATAAAAATCAGAAACCCTATCGTATCGATTGGCTGCGGGGTGATCACGGCTGGTCGCTCTGGCTCTGTGATGAGCGTGGCTGGCGCATCGGCTATGCGCACAC
This sequence comes from Rariglobus sp., assembly GCA_035493815.1. Taxonomy (GTDB): domain Bacteria; phylum Verrucomicrobiota; class Verrucomicrobiia; order Opitutales; family Opitutaceae; genus Rariglobus. Next base: position 59,800 of record DATJHQ010000030.1, on the reverse strand, counting down.
GACTTTTCGCAACGGCGGCTTGTTTCTCGGCGACATCCGCCTTCGTAACGACGTGCCCGCCCCGGCATCTTGGTTGCGGCGAGCCCTCGCCGCGCGAGGCATCGGCAAGATTCCTCTCATGGACTACCGTAATCGAGGGCTCGGCACGGCGCTCCTCGCCCGGCTGGAAATACTGGCCCGACAGGAAGGCTTTAGCGCCATCACGGGCTGTATTGTCGAATCCGACATTACACGGTGGCCGGACCTGCCCGCTTGGTATCGCCGACAAGGCTACTCCGTGATCGAAAAAGAGCCAAACAGCTCCGATATCGGCCGCTTACGCATCGAAAAGCCGCTTTTATAGCCCGTTTTTCCCCTCCCGTTAATGCCTGCCTGCATCCTTCGTCTTGACTAACGAATCAGATTCGTCATTTAAATGAGCCATGAAGACGATCCTCATCGATGACGAGCTCTATGCCTATCTGGTGGGTAACACCAAAGAGATCGGGGAAAGTGCGAGTGCCATTCTCCGCCGATTGCTGGGCCTTAATACGCCGGCGGGCCTATCTTCCAGCGGTTTCGATCCAGCCGAAAAATTCGATTTCCTCAAGGACTGGGAGTCCCTCCGTCATCTCACACAGACCCGTAAATTCCTCCATATCCTTGCGTGGGCCCATCGGAAGCACCCGCAAGACTTCGCCAAGTTGCTCACCATTGAAGGCAGCCGGCGGAAGTATTTCGCACAAGACGCCGAAATATTGCGCTCAAGCGGGGCCAACACGAATCCCCGCCCCATTCCGGACAGCGCCTATTGGGTCATCACCAACAGCTCCACCGCCAAGAAGGCCGAAATTCTCTCGGAAGTCTTTCGACTGCTCGGTTATCCCGCCGACGAAGTGCAAGCCATGCTCGCCAGATTTTAGTCCGTTTTATCGACCGTTTATCTCTCGTTCAAGTGTCCTCCATGCCACCTCCTCCAATTGCCTCCCCTTCCGTAATGGAATTTGGAGACTACCTCGTGTTCGTCGATGAAAGCGGCGACCATGGCCTGTCACGGTGTGATCCCGAGTATCCGTTGTTCGTGCTGGCCTTCTGTATCGTAACCAAGCGCGACTATGCCGATGTCATCACGCCCGAGCTCCAGCGATTCAAGTTTGCCCACTTCGGACACGACGTCGTGGTCTTGCACGAACACGATATTAAAAAAGCCAAGGGACCGTTTACTTTCCTCCTCAATCCACAACATCGCGCAGGATTTTTTGACGATCTCAATGGATTGATGGGACGCCTGCCCATGACACTCGTTGCCGTAGTGGTCCATAAATCACGGCTCGTCGAAAAATATCGAACCCCCACCAATCCTTATCACATCGCACTCGAGTATGGATTGGAACGAGTGCAGCGCTATCTCACTGAGCATGGCCAAGCCGGCAAAACGACTCCGTTGATTTGTGAGTGCCGGGGACGACGCGAGGACGACGAGCTTGAGTTAGAGTTCCGCCGGGTTGCTACGCGTATCCCGGGCTTCGACATTCATTTTGTAGATAAGAAAGCGAATCTCCCCGGATTGCAGATCGCAGACTTGGTCGCACGGCCAATTGGTCGTCATGTTCTCGCTCCTGATCAGCCTAATCGCGCCTACGATATTTTGGCACCCAAACTACGCTGCGGCCCTAGCGGTCAAATCAACGGATTCGGGCTTAAAGTCTTCCCTTAAAAACAAAGGGCCCCGGTTTTCACCGAGACCCATTGCCGACCGGGAATTCCCAATCCTTAAATCCAAGGGATACGCTTTGGCTGAATTCTCAACGTAAATTTTAAAAGCGACAGCGAAGCTCTTGCTGGCCGCCCAATTCAGCCCCCGCGCGCCTGCACCTGGTGCCAGATGGCGAGCAAAGCCTGGAAGTCGGTTTCGCGATCACGGCTTTCGACCACGAAGTCGAACTTGCCGATTTCCTTCAATTCGCGCTCGGCCGTCTCCATGCGGTGCGCGATTTCCGCCTCGCTCTCGCCGCGACCACCGAGCCGCACACGCAGCTCGGGAATGGGAACGTTGATAAACACGGTGCCCATGCGCTTCGCGAGAAGCGGGTTGCCGGCGGCCGCACGCTGGAAGTTTTCCACGCCCTGCACATCGACGTTGATGATCAGGCTGCGCCCCGCCGCGAGCGGATCGAGCACCGCCGACGCAAGCGTGCCGTAACGGTTTTTCTTGTGGACCCATGCCCACTCCAAAAACGCGCCCGCCGCGACCTTCGCATCGAACTCCTCGGGGGAGAAAAAGTGATAGTGGACGCCGTTGACCTCGCCCGGCCGCGGGGAGCGCGTCGTCGTGGTGATCACGCGCTCGAAACCGGGAATCTCGGCGACCATGCGCTCGCAAAGCGTCGTCTTGCCCGAACCAGCGGGACCGGCGAGCACCAGCAAAACGGGGTTATGCGAGGCGGTCGTCATCGGGAAAATCAGTAGGTGAATGCTACCCCGACAAGCAACAGTCCGTAGGCCGCCAACACTCCGCCCAACACACGTCCGCGCGTCGGCGTGCGGTAAAGCCACTCAAAGAAATCGCGCAGACGGAAGGGTGAGGCGCCGAGGTAGATGGCCAGCGAGATCGCGATGTAAACGGCCGTCACCATGAACAGGCGCTGCGGATAGTCATACTCCATATAGGCCGCATAGAGCAGAGGCGACGCTCCGAGAAGAATCAGCACGCACAAGCCGCGCACCGCGAGAAAATCAGGCACCAGCTTGAACGAAAGCGCCGCCACCGCCGCGAAGGCAAAAAAGAGAATCACATGATACTCACCGAAGTCGGCCGTGGAGAGATTCCAGACGTTGTAGAGAAACCAGAGCGTGCCCGCGCCGAAGAATACACTCGCGGCTTTCTGCGAACGGGGCAGCGCCTTGAACGTCGCCGTGATCGCCGAGTTGCCGATCAGAAAAAGCGCCCCCAGCACGAGAAGCAGCAGACCGGGGATGAGCGTGGCGATGGTAAGAGACATGCGTAAAAATTAAGATGAGCCGGGACTCTCGACTCCGGCGAGCACGAGCTCGCCGTAAAGCGTGCTGATGCTCGCGCGATCGATCTTGAGCGGCACGAGCTGGCCGACGAGTCGCGGATCTGCGTCAAAGATAGTCACGCGGTTGCCGCGCGTGCGGCCGGTGAAACGCTGGCCGGTCTTGTCCGGACCCTCGACGAGCACTTCCTCGACGGTGCCGAGCAGGGCGGCGTTGCGGCGTTCGGAGTTCTTGCGGAGGATGTCGAGGAGCACGGCGTTGCGGTGTTCCTTTACTTCGTCAGGGATCTGATCGCCAAGTTCCGCTGCCGGTGTGCCGCTGCGGATGGAATACTTGAAAATAAACGCCATGTCGTAGTTGCACGCTTCGAAGAGTTCGCGCGTCTGCTCGAAGTCTTCGTCGGTCTCGCCGGGGAAACCGACGATGATGTCGGTCGAGAAATACATGTCGGGCCGCACGGCACGGAGGGCGTCCACGATCTCCTTGTAACGCTCGCGCGAGTAGGGACGGTTCATCGCCTTCAGGATGCGGTTGCTGCCGCTCTGCATCGGAAGGTGGACGTATTCGCAAAGTTTCGGGAGACGTCCGTAGGCCTCGACGAGATCGTCCTTGAAGCCGCGCGGATGCGGCGAGGTGAAGCGGATGCGCTCGATGCCGTCGATGGCGTGGACCTTTTCGATCAGCTGCACGAAGGGCGACACGCCGCCGGTGTGCGCGTAGTCGCGACGGCCGTAGCTGGTGACGATCTGGCCGAGGAGCGTGATCTCTTTCACGCCGCGTTTCGCGAGGCCTTCGCACTCGGAGACGATGTCTTCCATCGGGCGGGAGCGTTCGTCGCCGCGCGTCTTCGGGACGATGCAGAAATGGCAGTCCATGTTGCAGCCCTGCTGGATCGAGACGAAGGCGTTGACCTGCTGCTCGGTCGCGCCGTTCGCGTCGGTCTCGGGTGCGAGATGGTCTTTGATGGTGTTCTGCGAGCCGGCTTCCTCGGCGATGTCGATGATGGTCTCGCCGATGGGCACGCCGGCTTCGCGCGCCGCACGGAGGTTGTCGAGATAGTCGGGGACTTGGTGAAATTTCTGCGTGCCGACGATGAGGTCGACATCGGGCAGCTTGTCGAGGAGCTCGGCGCCGCGGTTCTGCGCCATGCAGCCGAGGATGCCGAGGACGAAGTCGGGCTGGTGCTTTTTGCGATGGGAAACGTAGCCGGCCTTGCCGATCGCCTTCTGCTCGGCGGCGTCGCGCACGGAGCAGGTGTTGAGGAGCATGATGTCGCAGGCGTTCTCGTCCTGGACGATGCGGTAACCGCGGGCACGAAGCATCGCCGCGACGGCATCGCTGTCGCGCTCGTTCATCTGGCACCCGTAGGTTTTGATGTAGACCCGATTCATCCGAGGGAGGGTTTTAACTACGCGCCACCGGGGGAGGGTCAAACGGGAAAGCAACCACCGGCCCGCCGGATGTGCGTAACCGAAAGCCGGAATGCGGGTCCAACATCGTCATGAACCCACGACTCCGCACACCCTTCCGGCTTTTTATGCTGCTGGCTGCCGGACCTGTGATCGCGGGGACGCCCTCTTCTGCGGGCACCAAATCCGCCGACGATCTTTTCGCGGAAGGCCAGACGCTGTTCGATGCTTACGCGCCGCCCGAAATAAAAGCGCAATTCGAATTTCCCACGCGTCAGAAATGGGATGATTTCATGGCACGTCTTCAAAAAACCCGGGAAACCGGCTCTCTTGCGGAACTCGCCGCCTACGAACCCGAAGCGAAGGCCGTCCTGAAGGTTTTGCGCCCCTTGCCCGAATATCGGGATTATGCCGCATGGCTGTCGGATCGCATCGAAGAAATGGAGGTCGCCAAGACGGCCCAGACGCTTCCGCCTCCACCCGCCGTTCCGTCAAACCCCGGCGGCGGGCAAACCCCTCCTCCCGAGACCGTTTCCGTCGCCGTTCCTTTGTATGATGTCTGGGTCACACGCCTGCGCGACCATCCCCGCCCCGCCAGAGCCGATGAATTCCTGCCCGGGTTGAAAAAGGCGTTCACCGTGGAAGGCGTTCCCGACGAGCTCGTCTGGCTGGCCGAGACGGAATCGACGTTCAACCCCGACGCCGTCAGTCCGGCCGGCGCATGCGGACTCTTTCAACTCATGCCCGCCACCGCGCGCGCCCTTGGCTTGAGTCTGTTTCCTTTCGATACACGCACCGACCCCGAAAAAAGCGCGCATGCCGCCGCCAAGTTGCTTCACGAACTGCACGGCCGCTTTGGCGACTGGCCGCTCGCCCTCGCCGCCTACAATGCGGGGGAAGGCCGCATCCGGCGCACCTTGAAAAAACAGGACGCCAAGACGTTTGCGGAAATCGCCGCCGTCCTGCCCACGGAAACACGCCTTTATGTGCCCCGTGTGCTCGCCACTCTCATGGTGCGCACCGGTGTCGCACCGGATGGGCTGGGATCACCCGTCAAGCCCGTGACGGTCGATTGACCGGAGTTCCGCAGGGGGCTACTCCGCCACCGCGAGCTGGCCGCAACCCGCGCCGATATCGATGCCGCGTCGCTGCCGCACCGTGCTCGGCAGGTCGTAGGTGGCGAGAATATCCTGAAACTTCCTGGCGGCCGCTTGATGACCGGGCACGCCGCCATAGCCGGCGGTCGGATTGAGCGGTATGAGATTCACCTGGGCGGGCATGCCTTTGAGCAACGCGCCGACCGCGTGCGCCTGATCTGCGCCGTCGTTTTTCCCTTCGATGAGCGTCCACTCAAAGAAGATACGGCGACCGAGCCTAGACGTATAGTAACGGCACGCGTCCATGAGCATGTCGAGCGGCCACGCGCGCGCGGCGGGGACCAGCGCGAGACGTTCGGCCTGCGTCGCGCCGTGGAGCGAAACAGCGAGATGCATGGGCCGGTTCTCGTCGGCCATGCGGATGATGCCGGGCACGACGCCGACGGTGCTGAGGGAGATTTTTTTCGCACCGAGCGCCATGCCCGAGGAGTCGCGCAGAATGTCGATCGCTTTCATCACCGCGTCGTAGTTGTGCAACGGCTCGCCCATACCCATGAGCACGATGTTGCGCAGTCGTTCGTGGCGGCGGTGAGGAGAGGCGTCGGCCGGCTCGGCCAGCGAAGGCGTCTCGCCGGCGGTGGCGCGCAGCACGCGATCCACATGCACGGCCTGCGCAACGATCTCGCCGGCGGTGAGATGTCGCATGTAGCCCATCTGTCCGGTGGCACAGAAAACACAGCCCATCGCGCAACCCACCTGCGAACTCACGCAAGCCGTCACGCGCCCCGTGTAGCGCATGAGCACGGTCTCGATGTGGTGGCCATCGGCAAGCGTAAGCAGATACTTGCGCGTAAAGCCGTCGGAGGAATGCGTTTCACGGGCGATGGGCAGGCGGCCGAGGGTGGTTTCCTCCTCGAGCCGCGTGCGCAGGCGGATGGGCAAGTCGGCCATGGCCGCTAGGTTGTCCGCACTTTCGTAATACAGATAGTTCCATAACCGGGCGCCGTGGACCGGACTCAAGCCCCATGCCTCGATCCGCGCGACCAGCTCGGCGCGGGTGAGATCGAAGAGGTTGAGCGGTGCGGAAGACATCCTGCCGAGATACGGACTGTCCGCCCAAAGAACAGTTCTTTTCACAAACGGCACCCGGAACGGCCACATGCGACTTGCTACCATGCGCTGAAAAGAGCCAGTTTATGCGAGTGGCAGGAAAGTAGCTTAGACTGAATCATGCCCCTTTTTGAAGCACCTCTGCCCAAGCTGGGCGACCTCCCCATCGCGACCAATGATTTGCTCGCGATGGTCGTGCTTCAAACCCCTCACGCCGTCATTCTCACGGATCCCCATATCAATGTTCTGTGGATCAACCAGGCCTTCACGGATCTTACCGGCTACGCATTGGCCGAAGTGGTGAATCGAAAGCTGGAGGACATCCTGCAATGCGCGGAAAGCGACCCTGCTAAAACCAGCGAAATAAACCGCGCCGCTCATGACGGCACCCGGTTCAGCACCACCATTCTCAACCAGCGCAAGAACGGCAGTCATTACTGGGTTCGCATCGAAGGACAGCCCATCCGCGACACTTCGGGACAAGTGGTGGCCTTCATGGCGATCGAGGCCGATGTCACCGAACGAGTGGAACACGAGGCCGCGCTCGCCCGCAACGCCTCCACGCTTAACGAAGCCCAACGCATCGCCCGCGTCGGCAGCTGGGAATATGACATTCGTCTGCGCACGCTTCTCTGGAGTGCGGAGACTTTCCGGATTCACGGCATGCCCTTCGCGATGAAGATCACCGTGGCCGAGGCGATATCCGCATACATAGAACCCCACCGCCCCATCATCGAAGCCGCCTTCACCCAATGCACGCAGATGGGCGTGCCCTTTGACGTGGAGCTTGAACTGAAACGTCAGGACGGACGTGTCATCTGGGTGCGCAGCATCGGCCACGCCGAAACCGAAGGAGGCCATGTCGTGCGCGTGGCCGGCACGATTCAAAACATTGACGAGCGCAAACGCGCCGAGGTCGAAATCCAGCGTCTTGCCGAACGCATCAGTCTTGCCGCCAAGGCCGCCGGCATCGGCATCTGGGAACACGATTTCACGACCGGTGAACTCATCTGGGATGACGCCATGCTGTCGCTTCACGGCATCGAGCGCGACCGTTTCACCGCCCAGCCGGAACTCGCACGCCAGTGCATCCTCCCGGAGGATATTCCCGTCCACATCCATCTGGAAAAAGCCATCGAGGAAGGCCAGAGCGAGTTTGACGTCGAATACCGCGTGGCGCTCCCCACCGGTGACGTCCGCTACATCCGCAACTGCGGCCGTGTCCTGCGTGATCGCAAGGGCCGGCCGCTGCGCTCCTACGGCATCAACTACGACATCACCCGCGAACGGGTGAGCATGATCGCCCTGCTCGAATCCGAGGACAGCCTGCGCACGGCCAACACCTCCCTGCAGGCGACCATTGAGGAAGCCAACCGCCTGGCCCGCGCCGCCGAGGCCGCCAACCAAGCCAAAAGCGCCTTTCTCGCCACCATCAGTCACGAGATCCGCACGCCCCTCAACGGCGTGATCGGCATGACCAATATCCTCGCGGACACCCCGCTCATGCCCGACCAGCTCGACTACCTGCGCACCATCAAGCTCTCGGGAGAAACCCTGCTCACCCTCATCAACGACACCCTCGACTACTCGAAGATCGAGGCGGGCCGCGTTGATCTGGAGCACCACCCCTTCGATCTTCTCGTGTGCATGGAGGAAGCCATCGATCTCGTCGCCGCCCGCGCCTTGGAAAAAGGTCTGGAAATCAATCGCCGGGTCGGACCGGACGTGCCGCGCATCATCGTCGGCGATGCCACCCGGCTGCGCCAGATACTCGTCAACCTGCTGGGCAACGCCGTGAAATTCACGGAGCATGGATCCATCACGGTCACGGTGGACGCCCGCCAGGTCACCTCGCAGAACTGCACCGTGCGCTTCCATGTGAGCGACACCGGCCCCGGCATCTCGAAGGAAAAACAAGCGGGATTGTTTCAACGGTTTTACCAGGTCGACACTTCCACCACGCGCACGCATGGCGGCACCGGTCTCGGCCTCGCCATCAGCAAGGGTCTCACGGAAGTCATGGGCGGCACCCTGAACGTCGAAAGCGAACCCGGGCGCGGCTCTGTTTTCACCCTCACGCTCCCCGTCGTCATCTCCGCCCAGTCCACCGATCCCGTTGTTCCGCTCCCCGGCATGCCCGGCGACCGCCTCGGCGAAACCATGCCCCTCACCATCCTGATGGCCGAGGATAACAACGTAAACCAGCGCGTCGCCCGGCTCACCCTTCAAAGACTCGGTTACGACATCGAGGTTGTCTCCGACGGGGTCGAGGCCATCGGCGCACTGCAACGCCGCTCCTTCGATGTCGTTCTCATGGACGTGCAGATGCCCAACATGGACGGCCTCACCGCCACCCGCCGCATCCGCTCCCGTCCCGAATGGCGGGAAACGCCCTGGATCATCGCGCTTACCGCCGGCGCCTTCAAAGAGGACCGCCAACACGCGCTCGACGCCGGCATGAACGACTTCCTCAGCAAGCCGCTGCGTGTGGATAAACTGAAGGAGTCGCTTATCCGCGCCTATCAGACCATCACCGCGCCGCCCCGCATTTAAGTCCCGGCCTGCCGCAGCGAAGCCAGCGCCTTCGCAATCGGCACGTTGTGCCGCTTGCGATCCAAAAAGTAGCTCACCTTCGAGTAACCCACTTCTTTCAAGGTGCGCAGCGCCGTCTCATAACCGTCGGCCACACGTTGCGGCATATGGGCGTCCGCCCCGATGACCACGGGGATTTTTCGCCTGCGCATCAGGGCAAGCATGGCGCGTCCGGGATTCATTTCGGGAAGGGTCTTGTTCATCCCGCTGGTGTTCAGTTCCATCGCCACGCCCGTATCGGCAATCCGGTCCAGCGCCCGTTCGATAAAAGGCCGGATGCGCTCAAAGTCCCATTCGGCAGGCGACTCGTTTTTAACCAGATCGGGATGCGCCAGCGTATCATAAAGCCCCGTCTCCGCCGCCTGCGCGAGGTGGTCGAAATAAAGCTGCTGGTAGGCAAACATGTCCCCCTTGAAAAACCGCTTCCGGTAAAACGACATCTGCATGTGCACGGATCCGAGCACATGGTTTAACGGCGCGCACTCGTGCAGCTGCTCAAGCCACGGCTCCACCCCGGGATAAAAATCGCTCTCGAGACCCAGCCGCACGTCGACGCGCCCGGCAAACTCCCGACGCGCCCGCGCCACCATCGCCACATAAGTGTCCCATTCCGCCGGCTTCATCCGCACCTCCGCCGAAAGCCCGTCCGGCAAAGGACAATGACAGGTGAAAATAATCCCCTTGAGCCCGCGCTTTTCCGCCATCGCCGCATAGTCCTCAGGTTCACCAAAAGCATGCCCGCAAAGCGGTGTATGGCAGTGGGATTCGTAAAGGATGGGTGCGCTCATGAGACAATCTCGGCCTTCACCGGCATAAACCCGTAAACGGCCAATCCGCATTCAAATCCCCCCGCTCCCGACAAGCAAACCAAGGCTTCATAAAGCCATGTCTCAATTTTAAAGCCTGTGTCGCCCTCCCTTATAACAATCACAACTATGTGATTAATATAATAATATATAAAATGAGCATTAAAACGACTAAGGAATTCACCCCACCCCTTGCTCCTCCGTAAAAAGGCTCCATGCTATGACCCGACGTCATGCTGACGCTTTTTAGCATTTTGCCTTGGCTGATTGTAGCCGGCCTCGCCTTCCTGCTTCACCAAAGCCGGCGCCTGCAACGACGCGCCTTGAGGGAAACCAGCCTTACCCTTACCCGCATCCAGCAAGCGGTCGAAAGCGCCTCCGACGCCATCGGCATCGGCGATTTCGAGGGCAACTCCGTCTATCACAACCACGCCCATATGGCTCTTTTTGGATACACGGTTGAAGAACTCAACGCCGTGACCGAGGCCAGTCCTCTCTTTGCCGACAAAATCATCGCCGCCGAGATTCACGCTTCCATCCGCTCGGGGCGTTCCTGGACCGGCGAGACCGATATCAAGACCAAGGACGGACGCACCATTCCGGCCTTTGTGCGCGCCGACATCATTCGTGACGAACATGGCCGCCCGGTCGGCATCTTCGGCGTTTTCACGGACATCACCGAACGCCGTCGCGCCGCCCGGCTCCTTGCCGAGCAAAGTCAGCGCCTTGAACTAACCCTGCAAAGCATCGGCGAGGCGGTCATCACCACGAATGCCTTCGGCCATGTCTCGCTGATGAACCCCGCCGCCGAACAACTGCTCGGCTGCACCCAAGGGCGCGCCGCCGGCCGCCCCATTGCCGACTTGCTCGCCCCCCTCGACGAACGCACCCGTGAACCGCGCTCAGTCCCCGTCCTGGCTCTTCTTAAAAATCAAAAAACGGAACGCTCCATCGACGCCTACCGCCTGCTGGGATCTGACGGACGGGAACGCTTGATCGCGGAAATCGCCGCCCTCATCCGCACGCCCGACGGCGTCTCCGGCGCCGTGCTTGCCCTGCGCGACGTCACCCAGGAGCGCAAACGCACCGATGAGGCCGCCCGTGCCTCGAAGCTCGAATCCCTCGGCATGCTCGCCGGCGGCATCGCCCACGATTTCGGCAACATCCTGACCTCGCTCATCGGCCAGATCGCCCTCGTGCAACGCACCCCCTCGCTCCCTTCCGACGCCAACAACCGGCTCTCGGAGATCGACCGCCTCGCCTGGCGGGCCAGCGACCTCACCCGCCAGCTCGTGACCTTCGCCCGGGACGGCGCGCCCGTCAAAAAAACGCTCATGCTCGCTCCGCTCCTGCGCGAAGCCACGGCCGTTGCCCAAGGGCCCGCCAGTCTGCAAAAAACCATCACCATCGCCGCCGATCTGTGGCCGGTCGATGCCGATGAAATCCAGCTCATGCAGGTTTTTCAAAACCTCGCCGTCAACGCCGCGCAAGCCATGCCGGCCGGCGGCATCCTCGCGGTCACGGCTGAAAACCTGATCCCCGGCGCAAGCCGCTCACCTGTTCCCATTGATGGCACATGGGTGCGCATCACCGTCTCCGACACCGGCACCGGCATCCGCCCCGAACATCTGGAAAACATCTTCACTCCCTTCTTCACCACCAAGAAAACCGGCACCGGGCTGGGTCTCGCGACCACCTATTCCATCGTGAAAAAACACGCCGGCAGCATCCGCGTGGATTCAACCGTGGGCAGAGGCACAACCTTCGAGATTCTTCTGCCCGCCACCAAAACGGTCCCTCCGTCCTCCCCGCCCGCGATGATGATCGGCTGACGCCACCGGCGCAGTCTTGCGAAAACCGATACCGGGGAACAGTCTCGGCCCATGCCTCTCTGGGCCGAACACTTTCTAAAGGCCTTCATCCCTCTGTTCGTTGCGAGCGACCCCGTCGGCCTCACGGCGATTTTTCTGGCGATGAGCGCCGGCGTCCCCACCGCCGCGCGGCGCCGCGTCGCCCGGCAGGCCACCCTCACCGGCGGGGTCGTCGCGCTCGCCTTTCTCTTTCTCGGCCGGAGTATTTTTGCGGCGATCGGCATCACCGTGAGCGATTTTCAAGTCGCGGGCGGCATCATCCTCCTCGTGCTGGCTTCCCGCGAACTCGTGCTGCCCGCCTCCACGAAAGCGCCCGAGGAAAATGACGACTTCGGCGTGGTGCCGCTCGGCATGCCGCTGATCGCCGGCCCCGCGCTGATCACGACCCTCCTCGTGCTGGTGGACACGGTGGGGCTGGCGATGACCCTCCTCGCCTTGGCGGCCAACCTCGGCCTCCTTGTCGCCGCGTTGTTCAACGCGGACAAACTCGGCTCATGGCTCGGCACGACCGGCCTGCGCGCCATCTCGAAAATCGTGGCGCTCCTCCTCGCCGCCATCGCCATCGCCATGATCCGCCGCGGCTGGGCGGGGTGACTCACCCCGCGAACGTCGTGAGCAGCTCCGCGTAGATCTTTGCGCTGGCGACCAGCTCCTTCACCGAGGCGCGCTCGTTCACCGCATGGCAATCCTCGCCGCCGGGACCGTAGCCCAGCGTGGGAATTTTCAAACCGGCCGCGAAAAAATACATGTCGTTGAACCCGCTCGACACCCGGAAAATCGTCTTCTCGCGCCGCACACGTTCCACGCAGCCCGCCATCGTGGTGAAGAACGCATGCTCGGGCGGATTGAAGGTCGGATGATTATGCGAAACCTTGTCCACCGTGATTCGGCACTGCGGGATTTTTTTCGCCGCCGACGCAAGGAACGCCCGCAGGTCGCGCTCGGCCGCCTCCACGGTCTCGACGGCAAGCACGCGCCGGTCGATTGAAAAACTCGCGAGCGCAGGCACGGTGTTGATCTTGCCGCCCTCGCCGGAGGAAAACACGCCGCCGATATTCAACGTGGGCCGCATGACGGCCCCGTTGGGCGCGGTAAACGTGCGCTTCGCGAGCCGCTTTTTGTAGTCGTCGAGCGCGAGCACGAGCGCGGACATTTTTTCGAGGGCGTTGACGCCCTCGTGCGGCACGCTCCCGTGGGCGGCGCGTCCATGCACGGTGACGTTGAGCCACACCACGCCGTTGTGCCCGCAACACACCGCGTTGCCCTCGCCGCCTTCCATGACAACGGCGTAGTCGGGTTTGACCGGCGCACGCTTCACGAGCCAGCCGGCCCCGAGTTCGGAGTCGGTCTCCTCGTCGGCGGTAAACGAAACTTCCACATTCATCTTCGGTGCCGTGCCCGTCGCCTGCAATGCGCGCAGGGCCATCAGGAGCGAGGCGTGCGAACCTTTCATGTCGGCCGTGCCGCGCCCGAAAATCCATCCGCGATCCACCGTGCCGGAAAATGCGTCTCCATGGCGCCAATCGCCGGACACCGGCACGACGTCGTAGTGCGCGTTGAAGTGGATCGTCTTCTTCGCGCCGCGCACGGCGAGTTTCCCGAGCACGTTGTAGCGGGGAAAGCCGTGTTGCGCCGCAGGCAGCGTTTTCTTGAGCAACGCCCTTGGCACCGTGAAACGGCGCGCGTTGAGGCCGGCCCGGCCCAGCTCGTCCGTGAGCAGCGCCGTGATCGCGGCGTAGTTTTCACCCGGCGGATTGACCGTGTTTACGCGCACCAGCCGCTGCAGGAGGGCGATCAGGTCGGGTCCGTGGGCGTCGATGTAGGCGGCGGGAGACATCGCGGCGCAACGTAGACGGATTGCCATGGGGCGCGAGGCGATAAACATCCCCGCATGACCGCCGCCGAAATCATCGCATCCCTGCAGCTTGAACCCCTGCCGAACGAAGGCGGGTTTTTCCGGCAGACTTATGTGAGCGCCGCGCGCCTTCCCGGCGGCCGGCCGCTGGGCACGGCGATTTATTTCCTGATCACCCCGGACGGGTTTTCCGCCCTGCACCGGCTGCATACCGGGGAAATCTGGCATTTTTACGCGGGCGACGCCGTCGAGCACCTGACGCTTGATCCCGCAACCGGCGAGGGTCGGAAGATTCGGCTGGGCGGGACGTTGGCAAGCGGCCAAATCCCGCAACTCGTGGTGGCCGGAGGCATCTGGCAGGGTGCGCGGCTGGTTGCCGGCGGCTCGTGGGCGTTGCTCGGCTGCACGATGTCGCCGGGTTGGGACGCGGCGGAATTCGTGTTGGGCGACCGTGGCGCCCTCGCCACGGGTTTTCCCGAATGGGCGCAGGATATCCGCGCGTTGACGCGATGACTTTTGACAGTGCGCCCTCCGAGGCACACGGTTTCCCCACATTCATGTCCCTCGCCGATCTTCGCAAAGAATACAGCCTGGCCGGACTCCTCGAAAAGGATCTGGCGCGCGACCCTTTCCGTCAGTTTGACAAATGGTTTCAGGAAGCCGAGGCCGCCAAGATCGCCGAGCCGAACGCCATGACGCTCTCCACCGCAACCCGCGACGGGCGGCCTTCCGCACGCACCGTGTTGCTCAAAGGCGTCGATGGTCGCGGCTTTGTTTTTTATTCCAACTACGACAGCCGCAAGGGCCGCGATCTCGCCGACAACGCACGCGCCTCGCTGCTGTTTCCCTGGGTCGCGTTTGAGCGTCAGGTGATCGTCGAAGGCGTCGTCACCCGCCTCACCCGCGAGGAGAGCGAGGCGTATTTTCACTCCCGCCCGCGCGCCAGCCAGCTCAGCGCCTGGGTCTCGCAACAAAGCGCCATCATCAACAGTCGCGCCGTGCTCGAAGACGCCTTCAAGGCCCTCGATAAAAAATACGCCGGCGCCGAGGTGCCCGTGCCTCCCAACTGGGGTGGCTACCGCGTGAACCCCGAGACCGTGGAATTCTGGCAGGGCCGCCGCAGCCGTCTGCACGACCGCCTCCGTTATCGCCGCGAGAAATCCGGCGACTGGATCGTCGAGCGCCTGTCTCCCTGAACCCCGCGTCCGCCGTCTTGAAAAAAAAACGTCCATCCGCGAAGGCGCGCGGCCCTCGTCTTGCGCGTCCTTCCGCCAACCTTCTCGCCAGCGCGCTCGGCACGCTGGGTGAAGGCGTGCTCATCGCCGACCGTCGTTGGACGCGCAACGGCCTGCGCATCCGCTTCGCCAACCAGAGTCTCTGCGCGATGACGAGACGCGGCGCGCGCGATTTGAACGGCCGTCCGCATGGCGATCTCCACGCCGACCACGAGCATTTCCTTGATTTGAGAAAGTGGCTGAAGCACCTCACGCCGGGCCTGGCCCTCAGTGGCGAGGGCTATCTGGCCTGCGGTCCGGGACAGCGGCTTTACACCACGTGGATTTTCAGCCCGGTGACGGATGCACGCGGACGCGTCACGCACATTTCCATCACCTACCGCGACATGACGGCCAAACGCCGCCTGCAGGAGGATCTCATCCACGCGCAACGCCTCGACGCGGTCGGCCGTCTCGCGGGCGGTGTCGCGCATGATTTCAACAACCTCCTCTCCGTAATCAACGGCTACTGCGAAATCCTCCGCAGCAAACCCTCCGTGATCCACCACGCCGCCCGCGAGATCGGCGAAATCCATCGCGCGGGCCTCCACGCCGCCGGCCTCGTGCGCCAGCTCCTCGCCTTCAGCCGCCGCCAGGCCCTCGATCCGAAGATCGTCAGCCTCAACCAGCTCGTCCAGGAAAACGCCGACATCCTCGCGAAGCTGCTCCAGCCCGACAAAGCCCTCGTCCTTTCGCTTCAGGCCGACTCCGACCATGTGCGCGTCGATCCGGTCCAGATCCAGCAGGTGTTGCTCAATCTCACCATCAACGCCCGCGACGCGCTGGAACCAGGCGGCCGCGTCACCATCCACACCGACTTCCGCGAGATCAAACCCGGCCGCAACCGCCGCGCGACCGACATGCCTCCCGGCCGCTACGTGCTGCTTTCCATCAGCGACAACGGAAGCGGCATGAACGCCGAGGTCCAGGCGCATCTCTTCGAACCGTTTTTCACCACCAAGGAGCAAGGCAAGGGAACCGGCCTCGGCCTCTCGCTCGTCTACGGCATCGTGCAGCAAAGCGGCGGCTACATTTTCGTGCAGAGCACGCCGGGCACCGGCTCCGTCTTTGAAATCTACCTCCCGTCCGTGCAACAACCCGTCACCACGCACACGGTCGTCCCTCCGGCGATTCCCTCGACCCGGGGCCACGAGACCGTGGTGTTGATCGAGGAAGACCCCGTCGTTTGTAAAATGGTCGCCGGCATTCTCACCTCCGATGGTTACCGCGTTCTCGCCACCGACACCGTGGCCAAGGCCCGCCTGCTCATCCGCCGCCATCGCAAATCCATCGACCTGCTCATCATCGATTCGGCCCGCACCGGAGCCCCCGGTGAAAAAATCATCCGCGAACTTCACGCCGCTCATCCCCGCCTCTGCCTGCTTCACACCAGCAGTGTTGAAATCACCGCCCTTCCGGATTTCCCCACCCAAGCCCAAGGCGCCCTGACCAAGCCCTACGCCCTCAGCACGCTCCTCCGCGCCGCCCGCTCGCTCCTCGACGGCAAAGGCGCGACGCCCACCGCCTCGCCGTTTTCCGCCCGCCCGAGCTGATCATCGTCATGCGCCTCTACCTGATCCGCCACGCCCACGCCGTCACCGAGGAGGAAAACCCCTCCCGCCCGCTCAGCCCGCGCGGCCGCACCGACACCGCCCGCCTCGCCGCCTGGCTCCGCACCACACGCGCCCTTGATCCGTCCCAGCTCTGGCACAGCCCGCTCGAACGCGCCCGCGAGACCGCCGCCATCCTCGCCCACGGACTCGACCTCGACACCGTCATGGTGGAAACCTCCGGACTTCTTCCCGAAGACGATCCCGCTGAAGTCGCCGAACGCCTCGAAACGTTTCCGCCCAACGCCAACCTCGCGCTCGTCGGTCACGAGCCGCACCTGAGCGCCCTCGCCACCATGCTCGTGCGCGGCAAACACAAACCCGCCGCCTTCGAATTCAAAAAAGGCGCCATCATCGCGCTCGAACCCAGCGGCGACGTCCACAAGCGCACCGGCCGCCCCCGCTGGCACGTCTGCTGGCATATTTCCCCCGAGCTTCTCCCGCCGACCACGTAAACCCGGCCCCACGTTTTTCGTTTCATGAAACTCTTCCTCACCGGCGCCTCCGGCCTTGTCGGCAGCGCCTTCGCCCAAGCCGCCTCCCGCCGCGGCCATCACGTCACCGGCATCGTCGGCTCCTTCGCCGGCACCCTTCCCGGCGTGACCGAGAAACGCACCCTCGATCTCACCGATGACACCGCGCTCACCAGCGCCGTCCTCGACGCCTTCCCCGACGCCATCGTCAACTGCGCCGCCGTCGCCGAGCCCGCCCAATGCGATGCCGACCCCGCCCGCGCCCAAGCCCTCAACGTCGCCCTCCCCGCCACCCTCGCCCGCCTCGCGCACCACGTAAGCGCGAAGTTCATCCACCTTTCTTCCGAGCAAGTCTTCGACGGCGCGAGCGCGTCACCATACTCGCTCCAGAGCACGCCGAAACCCATCAACCTCTACGGCCGCCAAAAGCTCGAAAGCGAACGCCTCGTCCACGCCGCCGCCCCCGAGTTTGCCATCACGCTCCGCGCCCCGCTCCTCACCGGCAACAGCCTCTCCGGCAAACGCAGCCTCCACGAACGCCTCTTCGCCGACTGGTCCGCCGGCAAAACCCCGCGCGTCTTCTCCGACGAAATCCGCCAGCCCTGCACCGCGTCCAATCTCGCCGACCTCATGCTCGAACTCCTCGAACGCAACGACGTCCGCGGCGTCTACCACTGGGCCGGCGCCGACACCCTTTCGCGCCTCGAACTCGCCCGCCGCATTCGCGCGCATTTCAAGCTGAGTGAAACCGCCGCGCCCATCACCTCCGTCACGCGCGCCGAAGATCCGCGCGGCGCCTCCAAACGCCAGGCCACCCTCGCCCTCGAACTCAAACCCCTCGCCGGCAAAGTGAAGACCCCCATCGAAACCTTCGAAGCCCAGCTCGATCAACTCATCATCCCCGCGCCCTTTCAGGCTTGGTATCACCAAGCCTGAAAAATCTTTCTCGTTCTCTTAATCGTTCTCGTTCTCCTCTTTTTTCGGCTCCCCGAATCGATCCTGAGAAAGAGAACGATAAAGAATAAAGAGAACGACCCCCAAGCCACCATGCAGCTTGATCTTCTTCCTTTCCGCACCGGGGGCGCCGCCGAAAACATGGCGGTGGATTTTCTCCTGCTGCAACGCTACCCCGAAGACTCGCAAACCCACGCCCGCTTCCGCCACTACGACTGGCGCGCGCCCGCCTTCACCTTCGGCTACAGTCAGAAAATCGCCTACGTCCGCGCCCAACTCGCCGCCCTTGCGCCCGACGAACACCTCGACCTCACCCGTCGCCCCACCGGCGGCGGCGTGGTCGATCACCGCGAAGACTGGACCTACACTCTTATCGTCCCGCGCGGACACGCCCTCTACGACGCCCGCGCCACCGAGAGCTACCGCCTCGTCCACGCCGCCCTCGTCGAATCCCTCCGCGCCCAAGGCCAGCCCGTCGTCCTGAAAGAACGCTGTGAACCACCCGCCGAAGGCGCCGCCTGCGAAGCCGGCCCCACCGTGTGTTTCGTCCGCCCAGAACTTTACGATGTGCTCCACGAAACCACCGACGTAAAAGTCGCCGGCGCCGCCCAAAAACGCACCAAACACGGCCTTCTCTTTCAAGGCTCGCTCTGGAAACCCACCGTCGCCGACACCGTAGACTGGGACGCCTTCGAAATCGATTTCACGACCCGCCTAGCGGCCCTCTTAAACGCCGAAGCCATCGCCACCCCGTGGCCCGACCTCAACGAAGACGAACTTAGCGCCCTGACCGAACAATACTCCTCCCCCGAGTGGATCGAGTATCGGTAAAAAGCCCCAATTTGATCCTTCTCGCGCAGCATTTTGCTACACTTAAATCCAACACTGACCTTATGTAACAGGAAACCGATAACCAACCTAAATATCGAACTGGCAATAAGTTCTTATTTGAGTAGAAAACGTTGCGATGAAATCATGGATGTCAAAAGCGATTGAACTGCTCCAAAGCAGTTTGGAACCGCCTCAACACGAATTGAACGAGCTGGACTGGAAAGCCTTTCTTTCACCCGACAAAAAACGGCTCACCGAACATCTGTCAGCCTTCGCCAATCGTCCCGGTGGCGGTTTTCTCGTGTTCGGGATTCATTCGAGTGGCGCGCTTACAGGCATCGATCAAGCCGAGGTTGAAAAAACCATCAACCAACTGGCCAATCTCGGACGTGAAGCCGTAGATCCGCCATTAGCATTGGACCACGCAGTCGAAGCTTATAAAGAAACCCGCTTATTATTCGTCCATATTCCTGAATCCACAGTTAAACCAGTTCACCTGCGCGGCAAAGGATTGGACCATGCTTTTATTCGGTCCGGTGGGACGACGCGTAGCGCATCACGTCAAGAAATCGGCACGATGATGCTAAATAGTCGAACCCCGCGATGGGAGGAGCTGCATGCATCAGTGTTAAGAACCGAAACTGAATTAGGACTTCACCTCAATGTAGAGCCCATCTTGAAAATGCTGGAACGTCCGATTCCATCCACGTCTGCGGATTTACTCGATTGGATGGGTCAGGAAAAATTCATCAGCAGAGAACCTGCCGGCGGGGGTTACGTCACTAATTTGGGAGCCATCGCCGCCGCCAATCAATTGGCGGAATTTCCCGACCTAAGCCGCAAGGCAATACGTATCGTTGTTTATGACGGATTAAATAAATCCAAAACAAAACAAGAGCGTGAGGGCACCAAGGGTTATGCCATCAGCTTTCAGGCTGTTCTCAAATTTGTGATGTCATTGTTGCCGCAGAGTGAGATTATTCAACAGGCATTGCGGGTAACCCGCACCGTGTATCCAGAAATTGCTTTGCGAGAAATCATCGCCAATGCGCTCATTCATCAGGATTTCTCAGTTAGCGGATCGGGGCCATTGATTGAAATCTACGATGATCGAATTGAAATCTCAAACCCTGGAGGCTTACTCCCATCCAAACGCTTGGATCGGCTAATCGGCACACAACCGGAATCGCGCAACGAACTTTTGGCGCGAGCGTTTCGTCGTTATAAAATTTGCGAAGAAAGAGGCTCCGGCCTGATCAAAGCTGGCCTGGAAGTGGAGCTTTACGGGCTACCACCCATTCACTTCGAGGCCGGCCCCAGCCATTTTAAGGTCGTTGTTTACTCACCCCGAACCTTCGCTCAAATGTCCCCGAGAGAACGGCTCAACGCCTGCTATCAGCACGCCGTCTTAAAACATTATTCGGATTCCGCTATGACCAATACATCTTTGCGGGAGCGGCTGAAAATGCCAGAAACGCAACGTTCGATGGTTTCCGTCCTTATTCAAGAAGCTATCGACCAACATTTGGTTAAACCCGCTGATCCTGAAAATAAATCGAAGAAATTCGCAGAATACGTGCCGGTCTGGGCGTGAGTATTTTTCGAGAACACAATAACTCAACACGCGCTCTTCAACGTGATCACGCATTCCAAATGCCGCGTCTGCGGGAAGAGGTCGAAGGGCTGCACGGCCGTCAGTTCGTAGCCGGCGGCGAGGAACGATTTCAAATCGCGCATCTGCGTCGCCGGATCACACGACACATAGACGACCGCTCGTGGGCCGTAAGCGAAGAGCTGTTTTAGAAACGCTTCGTCGCAGCCTTTGCGTGGCGGGTCGATGAGCACAACCGTGTCGGCGGCGGGAAACGTGAGCCCGGCAAAAATCGCCGCCGCGTCGCCTGCCTGGAACGTCACATTGGCCAGCCCGTTGGTCGCCGCGTTCTGCCTCGCGAAGATGATGCTGCTCTCGCTGATCTCGATGCCCGCGACTTGTTCAAACGCGGGAGCGGCCGTGAGTGCGAAGAGGCCGCTGCCGCAATAGGCGTCCACCATGAAGCGCGCCCCACTCGCCGCCGCCTGATCGCGCGCGTAGCCGGTGAACGCCGGCAGGATGAACGGGTTGTTCTGGAAAAAATCGCGCGCCAAAAACTTTAACTTCAGGTCGCCCACCGTCTCGGTGACGATCTCGTCGTAGTTGGTCGTCACGTGGCCCGACGCATCGCGCAGCAGCAGCGTGCCGCCGCGCTGGTAATCACCGTTGGCCGCCTTC
Organism: Rariglobus sp.; assembly: GCA_035493815.1. GTDB lineage: Bacteria > Verrucomicrobiota > Verrucomicrobiia > Opitutales > Opitutaceae > Rariglobus. The sequence continues at coordinate 38,652 of DATJHQ010000030.1, read as the reverse complement.
GCGCGCACGTTGGCACGAGATTCGGCGAGACGGGCATTGATCGGTGCGGTCGCGATCTCGCAACGCGGCACGTCGATGATGTCAAAGCGCGTGCCTTGGCGGAGAAAACCGATGGGCAGCTCGGAGCCGTCGCCGCGCGGCGCGTTGAAATGCGGCGTGATTTTTGAGCGATAGCCGTATTCGACCGGCGAGCCGATGACAGGCGACACGGGAAACTCGATTCCCGCCATGTATTTCAAGAGCTCCTCGACCTGGCGGCGCTTCCACGCGAGCTGCTCGTCATAGATGAGATTCTGGTATTGGCAGCCGCCGCAGCGGGCGAAGAGCGGACACGGAGGCTCGATGCGCTTGGACGACGGGGTGAGCACGGCCACGAGATCGGCCTCGGAGAAATTCTTGTGGTTGCGAAACACCCGTGCGCGCACGCGCTCGCCGGGCAGGGTGAACGGCACCATCACCACCCACTTCGCGGCGGGATCGTCGGGATGCGGCACACGACCGAGGCCCACACCGAGATTCGTGAGCGTGGCGATCTCCAGCTCGATCTCGTGATGATAGGCGAAGGGACGGTCGTTTGGTTTTTTGTTTCTACCCACAGAACACACGGAATACACGGAAAGGCGGACGGCGAGGAAAAGGATTTTGTCTTTTTGGTTCTTTAGGTGTGTCTCGTGGGCTCCGTGGGCACACTTCCCGAAAAAATCACCAGCCTCCAAAATCCGCGCGTCAAACAACTCGTGAAACTGCGCGACCGCCGTCCGCGCGACGAAGCGGGCGTGTTTCTCGTGGAAGGCTACCGCCAAATCCGCCGAGCGCTGGAAAAAAACATCACGCTCACGGAGCTTTATATCTCGCCCGAATGGTATCTCGGCGAAAACGAGCCCGCGCTCGTCGCCCAGGCGCAGGCCGCCGGCGCACAGGTGTTTGAGTTGACCAAGGATGCCTTCGCCAAGGTCGCCTACCGCGAACGTCCCGACGGCCTGCTCGCCGTCGCCCCGCAGTGGCGTCGCTCGCTGGCCGACATCGTCACACCGCCCGGCAAGGCGCCTTTTCTACTCGTGGTCGAAGCCATCGAGAAACCGGGCAACCTCGGCACGATCCTGCGCAGCGCCGACGCGGCGGGCGTGGACGCACTCATCGTGTGCGATCCGGTGACGGATCTTTTTAATCCCAACGTCGTGCGCGCCTCGACCGGCGTGCTGTTTTCCGTGCCGGTCGTGATCGCGAGCAGCACGGAAGTCCGCGAATGGTTGCGCGAAAACCGAATCCGCTCCGTCGCCACCACGCCATCGGCGACCGATTTCTACACCGACACCGATCTGCGCGGTCCGCTCGCGATCGTGATGGGCAGCGAGCAATACGGCTTGAGCGACTACTGGCTGAAGGAAGCCGACGCCCGCGTGGTCATTCCCATGGCGGGACAAGCGGATTCGCTCAACGTGGCGATGGCCACGATCATCACGCTTTTCGAAGCGGTGCGCCAGCGCGGCGCGCGTTAATCGCGAGACTTCCCCTTCAACGCGGCCACAAGTTCCTCTGTGCCTTCCACCATGCTCACGCGTGGCGTGTAGCCAAGATCACGGCGCGCGGCGGCAATGGAAAACCAGTGATCTTTCGCCAGTTCGGCCGCGACGAAACGTGTCATCGGCGGCTCGCCTTTGAGCGGGAGCATGCGCCAGACAGCTTCGCACACCGCGCCGACGGTCGAGGCGGCTCCGAGTGAAATATGCTTCGTCACCGACGGTTCGCCGAGGGCGGTGAGCAGGCCGTTGATCCAATCCCACAAGACCACCGGCTCGCCGTTGGTGATGAAGTAGGCGCGGCCCGCCGCCGCGCCCGAGAGCGCGGCTTCGGCGGCAAGGTGGGCGTCCACGGCGTTTTCGACATGGACCATGTCCACACGGTTTTTCCCGGCGCCGATAATGCGGAGACATCCGGCGCGGGCACGCGCCAGCACACGAGGAACGAGATGTGGATCGCCCGCGCCCCAGATAAGGTGCGGGCGCAACGCCACCGTGCGCAGCGCGGCCGAGCTGGCCGCGAGCACCTCGCGCTCGGCGATGGCTTTCGTGAGCGGATAGGCGCTCGGGCAATCAGTCGTGAGCGGCAGCGATTCGTCGGCACCGGAAATTTCGCGGCCGTTGTAGACGACGCTCGGCGTGCTCGTGTAAACCAACCGCGCAACGCCGTGCTCGCGACAGCCGGCGAGAATCGCTCGCGTGCCGAGCACGTTGGCGCGAAAAAAATCATCGTATCGTCCCCACACACCGACTTTCGCGGCGACATGAAAAACCGTGCCGACGCCACGGCAGGCCGCGCGCACGGCCGCTTCGTCATCAAGCGAGGCACGAATGAAACGCACCCCACGCGCCTCCAGCTCCGGCGAAGGCGTGCGCGCGAGCACCGCCACGACGCGGCCTTGTGACAGCAACCGCTCGACGAGACGCCGGCCGAGAAACCCGGTGCCGCCGGTCACAAGCACGGAAGTGTTGTCGATTGAGGAAGACACGGAGGCGGATCAGCGTTTGGGATCGGACTCGTAGCCGACGGCGGTGGCGGCCCAGCGCGCGAGCGTGAGGCGATGGATTTTGGCGTTGTGGCGCACATCCACGGGAAAACGCGGATGAAAATAGAAGAGCTTTATCCCCGACGTGTGCGGGTGACGGAGCGCCATGGCGCGCAACTCGCGGGCGAAGCGGCGGCAATCATCGCTGGTCGCAATGGCATTCTTGGACACGGGCTCGATTACGAGGGCCACACGTTGGCGGCCGCGCTCGCCAAGACCGATCAGTGCGACGCGCTTCACTTCCGCATGGGACCGGAACAGCGGCTCGACCTGCTCGGTGTAAAGCGGCCCCGACATGGCTTCGACACGCTCGGCCTTGCGTCCGCAAAACCAGAGCCGGCCCTCGCCATCAAAATAGCCCGTGTCGCCCATGCGGTGCCAAATCGCGCCGGAGGGATCGGCGATTTTTGCCTCAGCGGTCGCTTCGGGCAACGCGTCGTATTCGCGTGTGACGGTGGGGCCGCGCACGATGATCTCGCCGATCTCGCCGGACGGCATTTCATGAACATCGGCGAGGGAGACGACGGGGCCGTCGGTGAAAGCGATGATTTTGACTTCGTTGGCGGCCAGCACGCGGCCCACGCAGGTGCCCGCGCCATGCTCGGTGGCGATGGCGGTGCCCGCGATCACTTCGGGCGCGCTGATACTGCTCACAGGCAGGGCCTCGGTCGCTCCATAGGGACTGTGCAACACGCCATGGGTCAGGACGGGGGCCATCAACCCCCACAGATCGGGCGGCACCGGGGCGCCGGCGCAGAGCACCCGTTTCATCGCGGGCAGCGTGATGTGGTGCGCGTGGCAATGGACGGCGATTTTCCGCCAAAGCGTGGGCGACCCGAAGGAGCTGGTCACCTTTTCCTGAAGGATGGCCCGGATGATTTTTTTGGGATCCACGCTTGCGGGACGGCTCGGGTCGATCTCGGGCACGATCGTGGTCATGCCGAGCGCAGGGTTGAAGAGCGCGAAGATCGGCAGCATCGGCAGGTCGATCTCGCCGGGCTGGATATCGTAGGTCTCGCGGATGAGGCGCACCTGCGCGTCGAACATGCCGTGGGTGTAGCACACGCCCTTGGGCGCCCCGGTGGAGCCACTGGTGAACAGCACGGCGGCGAGATCGGCGGGCGCGCAGGCCAGCACTTCGGCGTCACCCCGGCTTCCGACGACCATCCGCGCCGTGGCGGAGCCGCTGATTTTAATGCGAACTTCGACCCCGCGAAACGGCTTTCTGAAAATACGGGCGATCCACTGCGCAAGTGGAATGCCGAGCAGCACGCGCGGTCGCGAACGGGCGACGCAGGCGAGAAAGCTTTTCAGCCCCATGCCCGGGTCGATGACCACCGGCACCGCGCCGAGTCCGAAAAGAGCGAAAGCCGCGGCGATCAGCGGTAGCCCCGGCTTTACCATCACAAGCACGCGGTCGCCACGGCGGACCCCGCGTTTGGTCAGATCGGCGCGCCAAGCGGCTACCTCGGCGTCGAGATCGGCAAAAGAGAGCACCAGATAATCGATGGCACCGTCCCGCATACGGCCACGGGGAACCTTGAGGGCGGCGGTGTGCGGCTGGCGGGCCGCCATGAGCGAAAGGTGGCGCGCGATGTTGGCGTTATCCGGGGACACGGGTGACGGGAAAACTCGCGAAACGTCCGGCGTTGGCAAAGAAAAACCCCGCGCGGCACGCAGCCGACGCGGGGTGAAAGGCTTTCCGATTAAAGGAAATCAGTAATCGGTGTAGGTGATGAGGCCCCAGAAGAGTTTGACCTGGTCGCCCGAGGGATTGACGCGGCCGTCGAATTTCGTGCCGTCGATGGCAAAGGTGTTGGGACCGGGGGGCAGGTAGCTGCCGGTGTTAACCTCGGCCAGACCGCCAAGGAAGGTGTTGCTGCGGCCCGAACCGGTCTTTTGGGTGGCGCAGCCAGAGAAAACAGAGGCGGCAAACGCACAAAGGCCGAGGGCGATAAGGGTCTTCGAGTTCATAGGGTAGGAAGCAAACTTGGAGCGCAGGGTGCTCCTTGGCAAGTGGGGAAAATGCAAAAATCAGCAGCCTTGGGCGGCGCTCAACGAGGGTTCGGAACGCAACAAACCGGCCTGCCACGGGAGGAGAATGTCGGTGATTTTGTCCGGCGCACGGGCGATCTGGGCGAGTTGCGCGCGATTGGCGATGAGCGTGGGTTCGATCTCCAGTTTGGCGGCGACGCGGTCGCGGTCAGCCTTGATGCTGTCCTGCAAAGCGACCTCCGCCTGTGTCAGCGGAGCGTGTTCGGAGCGGCGGCGGCGGGGCAATGTCTGGGGATCGCGGGCGAGGCCCTGACGGATGGCCGCGGCCAATGTCGGGGCGAGGCGGTCGTGGCGCTTACCCAGATTGACCTTGGCCATGATGGTCGGCTCGGATTCGCCGTCCTCGGCCGCATAGGAGATGTCGAGAAGGAGATCCTGGTTGCATACTTTGAACGGAGGCACGTCGAGCTTCTGCGCCCAGTCCTGGCGCCAATGCCAGACGGCGTGGAGCACGCCAAGGCCGCTGCCGCGGAGGCGTTCGGAACGGCCTATGCGCCAGTCGTTTTCGTCGTCCTGAGGGAAGCCGGTCATGCCGGACTCAATCTGGCGGCAGCATTGCTGATCGAGCCAGTCCATGCGGTCGAGGCGAACGAGTTCCCGGGTGAGGATGTCGCGCAGGGCGGGCAGGTGCCAGACATCGAGCGCGGCGTAGTCGAGCAGCTTTTGAGTGATCGGCCGGCGCGACCAGTTGGCCTTCTGGCCTTCCTTGTCGAGAATGACGCCGAAATGCTGCTCGAGCAGACCGGCCAGTCCGATGCGCGAGTGGTTGAGCAATTGGGCGGCCAACATGGTGTCGAAGAGGCTCTTGGGGCGGAACTGGCACAGATCGGCCAGCAACCTCAGGTCGAAATCGCTACCGTGCATCAAGAGGTGTTTGGTCGCGAGTTTCTCCCAGAGCGGAGCGAGGGGAATCGGCGCAAGCACGTCGACGAGGAAGATCTTCCCCTGCACGAGAAACTGCAGCAGGCACACCCGCGTGCGATAGTGGAACATGTTGTCCGCCTCGGTATCGAGCGCCACTTCGTCGACAAGGTCGAGCGCGGCCAGAAGCGGCGAGAGCTGGTCGGGCTGGTCTATCAACGTATATGCGGGCAGGAAGTCGTTCACCTAGGCGCAAGAAAACGCCCAACCCCCGCCGGACGGAAGCGCGAAATGAGAAAACCCGCCCGGCAGCATGAAATCCGCGCGGTTTCGCTTTGCGCTTTCGGTCACAGTTTGGCGCCATCACAGGCACATGAAGGTTGTTGTGCTATGTTCCGGCGGGATGGATTCGGTGACCGCGCTCCACTGGGCGCGGGCCCATCACACCGTGGTGGCCGCGATCAGTTTCGATTACGGCGCCAAGCACAACGCCCGCGAGCTGCCCTTCGCCGCCGAACATGCCGACAAGCTCGGCGTGCGCCATGAGACCGTGAAGCTGGATTTTGTGGAGCGCCTGTTCTCCTCCGACCTGCTCACTTCCGGCGGGGAGATTCCCGAGGGCCACTACGAGGCGGCCAACATGAAACAGACGGTCGTCCCCTTTCGGAACGCCGTGATGCTCTCCATCGCAACCGGCTTCGCCGAGAGCGCCGGGGCCGAGGGCCTCGTGATCGCCGCGCACGGCGGCGACCACGCGATCTACCCCGACTGCCGCGAGGCGTTCATGCGCGCGATGGGCGACGCCATGCGGCTCGGCACCTACGCGGGGATCGCGCTGCTGCGCCCCTTCATCGCCTTCAGCAAGGGCCGCATCGTCGCCGACGGCACGAAGCTCGGCGTTAATTTCGCCCGCACCTGGTCCTGTTACAAGGGCGCCGCGATCCACTGCGGCAAATGCGGCACCTGCGTGGAGCGCCGCGAAGCGTTCATCGAGGCCGGCGTGCCCGATCCCACCGCCTACGAAAGCAACGATCCGCTGCCTTCCCGCCCCGTCTGAAGCCGATGTTCATCTCTGAAACTTTCTACTCGCTCCAAGGCGAGGGCGAGCTGACCGGCGTGCCGTCGGTTTTTATCCGCACCTCCGGCTGCAACCTCCGCTGCAACTGGTGTGACACGCCCTACGCCTCCTGGAATCCCGAGGGCACCGAGCGCAGCGTTGATGAACTGGTCGCCGAGGTCCGCCGCCATCCCGCGCATCACGTCGTGCTCACCGGCGGCGAGCCGATGATCGCCAAAAACATCCGCGATCTCGCCGCCGCGCTCCGGGTAGACGGCCGCCACATCACGATCGAGACCGCCGCCACCGTCGCGCCCGACGGCATCATCTGCGACCTCGCCTCGCTTTCCCCCAAACTGCGCAACTCCCTCCCCGACGACCGCCTGCCCGCCGCCTGGCGCGAGCGTCACGAGGCCGCCCGCTGGAATCCCGACGCCGTGCGCGCGTGGGTCGATGCCTACCCGTATCAGTTCAAATTCGTCGTCTCCTCCCCTGCCGACGTCGAGGAGCTCGAAAGCCTGCTCGCCACGCTCGGGCGCGACATCCCGCGCCACAAGATCCTGCTCATGCCCGAAGCCGTCTCGCTCGACCGCCTGCGCGAACGCTCCGCATGGCTCGGTGAACTTTGCAAAGTCCGCGGCTATCGGTATGCTCACCGCCTGCATATCGAACTCTATGGCAACAAACGCGGCACCTGAGCCCTCCCGGTCCGGCTCGGAACCCACTTCTGCGGCCGACCTCGCCCGCCCGTCGTCCGGCGCCGCGCTTGTGCCTTTCTCCGGTCGCGCCGCACGCAGGCTCTCCGAGGAACTCGCCCGCATCATCGCCGAGTTTCAGACGCGCGCCGTGAGTCTGCGCGAGGTCATCGTGGTGTTGCAGGGCCGCGCCTACAACCTGCTCATGCTGCTGCTGGCGCTGCCGTTTCTGCTGCCCATTCCGATCCCCGGCCTTTCGACCGCCCTCGGACTGGTCATCGCGATCATCGCGGCCCGCCTCACGCTCGGCCAAAAGCCCTGGCTGCCCCCGCGCCTCCTCGACAAAAAGCTGCCCGCCAAATTTTTCCCCACCCTGCTCGGCGGCGCCCGCCGCGTTTTGCGCCTGCTTGAAGTCATGCTGCGCCCGCGTCTGCTTTGGCTGACTTCTCCGCTGCTTACCCAGCTGCATGCGTTCGTGATTTTCCTGGCCGCCCTCGTGCTGCTGCTGCCGCTGCCCCCGGGCACCAACCTCCCCCCGGCCCTCTGCATCGTCATCATGGCGGGCGGCTTGCTGGAGCGCGACGGCCTGTTCGTGCTCGGCGGCTATGTCGCCCTCGCGCTCAACGGCGTGTTCTTCACCTACTTCGCACTCTACGGCCACAAACTCATGCAGGCGCTCTGGCATTGGATCGCCGGTTGAACCGCCGGGGCATGGCCAAAGACGCATGAATGTTTACAACTCATGCGTTGTTCCGGCGTGGGGTTTGCTTTATTCTTCCCCCCCGAGTGCCGCTCAACCCATTTTCCCGACCCATGGCCACCTCCACGACCTCTGCTGAAAACCTCCGTCACGCCATCAATCTCCGTCTCGCCCTTCTCGGATGCCAGCCGGTCGAAGACAACCAGTCCGCCTCATGGGCCGGTATCGCCGCGCCGGTTTTCGCCCAGCAGCGCGAGATCACCCGCCGGCTTTCACAGGGCCTCCCGCCGGTCGACGAGCGCATCCAGTCGTTTCTTAACAGCTACCTGAGCGACACCGGCCCCGCGCCACGCCTGCCTTCGCGCACCTTCGTCCTCGACCAGCCGGGTCTCGCCCGCGAACTCTCGCTCCCCGCCCACGGCGACGTCGTCGAGTCCCCCCTTCTCAAGAGCTACCGCCTGCGCAACGGCGTGCTGCACAATCCCGCCAAGGACCGCCGCACCACGCAGGGCGTTTTCCATGTCGCCGAGGGCGGCCTGCCCGTGCCCGACGACAAGCTCTCCGTCCCCAAGGTCACTTTCTCGCGCATGCTCGGCCTCGCCCTGCACGCGCCCCACGACCTTCTCCGCCTTCCCTACACCTCCGGCCGCGCGCAGGAAGCCGAATGCCTCGTCTCCCTCATGCTGCGCCCCCTCGTGGTGCCCGCCGTCTCCGGCTTCATCGGCGAGAAGCGCATGGAGATCCGTTTCTTCGCGCCCGGCTCGCTCGTTTCCAACCTCGATTTCGTCGAGTCCATCTTCGGCAACGCCGGCGACCCGTATCTGCCTGAAAACGACGCCGGCCTCGATGTCGACGGCTGGTCCGGCCACACCGGCTGCGTCATCCTCGCCCCGCATCTCATCGGCGTGCGCAAACACCTCGTCGGCCTCCCGCACTGGGATCTCGCCACCCCGCGCCAGCGCCGCGACGGCATGTGTTGGAAAAACGAGGATGAGCTCTACAACGGCGGCAGCGCCTTCAAGCTCTGCGCCCGCGACGCCGCCGGCGTCATGGTCACCCTCATCGCCGACAACTACTACGGCTACTGCAAGAAAGAGGTGAAGACCCAGATCAGCTACGCCGCCAATCTCTACGGCCTCGCCGAGGAAGAACACGCGGGCGGCGCGCTTGTATTCCCCAGCTACGATCTCGGTGACGACTTCGGCGGTTATGCCGACGTCGACACCAGCTACACGGTCGAGGCCGTCATCGCCCGCGACCCGAAGCGCTTTGCCCTCCAGCCCGAAGGTCACGCCTTTGACACGACCGACTCGTCCCTCGTGCTCGTGCCCGAGCGCACCCACTTCAACCTCCGCACCCAGAGCATCAGCTGGAAGAGCGCCGACGGCGGCGCCCACAAGCTCAAGCTCCTCGCCGGCAAGACCTACATGCGCCCCAGCGGCTACCATGTGCACATGGAACCCGTCCGCGGTCAGCGCGGCCAGTGGCGGCTCGTCGGCACTGTCGCCGAAGGCTCCCTCTGTCACAAACCCTGCACCGTCTCCGGCGGCGGCAAGTCCGAGATATCCAAGGCCATTTCCGACGCCATCCTTCCCGGCCACGTCTTCATCGCCGGCATCGAGAAGGACCTCGACGCCGTGGCCGAGCTCCTCGCCCACGACTGCTCCGCGCGCTTCAAGGACGTGTCCCGCATCAGCGCCGACCACCGCCCCATCCTCAGCGAAAAACGCTCCCTCGGTTCCGTCATCAAGCTCCTTACTCCGTCCCGCGTCGAATACACCGACGAGTATAACACCTGGCTGCGCTCCTTGCCCCAGCACATCAAGGAACTCGTTTTCGTGGTGAAGCGTTACTACAAGCCCGAGTGGGGCGCCGACTGGCGCAGCCACTTCTCCGTCGACATCATCAACGGCTATCCCGGCAACGAGCTGAAACTCGACGGCCGCAAGCTCATCGTGAACACCCTCCGCGTCGGCTACGAGCAGGACGGCTCCTGGCGCGTGTTCGGTCTCCGCCACGACTTCCACCCCGCCGCCAAGGTCCAGCGCGAAGACGACATCACCGCCTCGGTCGTCGCCCCCGCCCCATCCCTCGCCGGCCTGGCCTCCGCCGGCTCCGGCTCCCTCAAGTTCGTCGAAAACTGCGAAGCCCTCCTCTTCCAACGCCCCGACGACGCCATTCATCGCGGCTACGACAAGCAGGCCGAGGCCGACATGGCCTCCCCCGGCACCTTCATCTCCAACTACGAGCCGCTCACCGGCACCGACGCCAAGGCGCTCATCGAGGACGCCGTAGGCTTCTCCGCGTTCACCGAGCCGATGCAGCAGCTCATCCGCGCCTCGGCCGACGCCGCGCCCGGTTCCTCGCCCGCCTACTTCGTGTCCTCCGCCCATCCGCGCATCGTGGACGGCAAGCCCACCAAAAACCCGCGCTACCTCCAGGTCCGGCCCGATGTCGCCAATCCCCGCGCCACCGCGCACGCCGCCCTCGGCCAGCGCCTCCACCGCCGCCTCGCACCCGACGCCCCGCTCCACACGCCCGTCGACATCGTCGTGCCCGGCCGCCGCAACAACCCGCCCGAGCCCGGCGTCCGCCCGCTCTGCGTGTTCAACCCCATCCACTACCTGGAACTGCCCGAGCTCTTCATGGAGTTCATCAGCTCCATGACCGGCAAGTCGCCCTCCACCACCGGCGCCGGCTCCGAAGGCGCCCTCACCAAGGGCCCCTTCAACGCCCTCCCGCCCGTCATCGATCTCAACGCCACCCTCGTCGGCCTCATCCTCACCGGTCACGACGTGTTTGTTTCCGCCGCCGGCTGCGTCGGCCCGAAGGTCCGTGTCGATCACGACGTGTCGCTCCTCATCCCCGAGGTCTTCTCCCGCATGACCGCCGCCGAGCGCAGCGCCAAGGCGCTCATCGCCCAGGGCTGCCTCGAACGCTGCACCGACCTCGAACACGACGGCAGGAAGGTGCTCTCCAGCCGTCTCGGCTACCGCATCACCTCGCGCTTTGTCCGCATCTACTTCGCGCGCGTCTTCACCCATCCGCACGTCGTCTTCACCGACGAGATGCTCCGCCCCGAACTGCAGGACGCCGCCATCTTCGCCGAAGGCATGGACACCATGGTGACCACCCACAAACGCGTCGCCGAAAGCTACTTTGCCGACGGCGGCATCCACTACGCCTGCCCGCCGCTCCGCGCCCTCCTCACCATCATGGCGAAGGGCGACTACGAAGGCAAAGGCCTCGACTCGCCCGAAGTGCGCTCCCTCTTCACCCGCGAGTCCATGCTCGCGAGCGACTGGTATCGCGCCCGCCTCGATGCGAAACAGAAAACCGAGACCACGCTCTGGCGGCACCACGTCAAGACGCTCACCTCCGTGATCGACGAACCGGTTTATGCCGACGTCGTGAAGCGCCTCGGCCTCAAGCCGCGCCTGGTTCACGCCAAGACCGAGCTCGCCCGCGTGCAAAGCCCCGCCTACCGCGCCACCCTCGACGGCACCCTCGGCGGCCAGCCGCTGTAACGTCCGCCAAATAATCACCGCCTGCGATCAGCGGACGCGGTGATTGTTTGGCGCAGGCGATCAGCCGGAGCCTCTCTTTCAAGATTTCCCTCATTGGGGAAATCCATGAGCGGTTAAAAAACTTCCGCCCCTTCGGCTATCCGACGTCCGGTTACCCGGCCTTCCCTCCCCTCCGCGTGATTTTTCCGCGCCCGCCAGTTGCGCCCCGCGTGTCGACGCACTCACTGGTCCGGTTCCATGTCCAGCTCCGCTCTCGAAACCTCCCTGCCGGCCGCCGGCGCGCCCGCCATTCCGTCGATGCGCATTCTCGTGCTCGTCCTCGGCACGCTCACCGCGCTCGGACCGCTCGCGATCGACATGTATCTGCCCGCGCTCCCATGGATCGCCCGCGATCTGAACGTCGATCTCGGCGCCATCCAGTTCACCCTCTCCGTCTTCATGATCGGCATTTCCGTCGGTCAGGCGTTTTACGGCCCCATCGTCGACCGCTACGGACGCCGCGGTCCGCTCCTCATCGGCATGGTTGTGTTTGTCGTCGCGGCCGTCGGCTGCGCGCACGCGCACTCCATGAAAAGCCTCCTTCTCTGGCGCCTCCTCATGGCGCTCGGCGGCTCCGCCAGCATGGTGATCCCCCGCGCCGTCGTGCGCGATTTCTTCAACGAGAAGGAATCCGCCCGCATGTATTCGCTGCTCATGCTCATCCTCGGCGTGTCGCCCATCCTCGCCCCCACCCTTGGCGGACAAATGCTCGGCTGGACCGGCTGGCGCGGGATCTTCTGGGTGCTCGCCGGCATCGGCGTGCTCTGCACCGCCACGATTCTCTGGGGCATGCCCGAATCCCTGCCCAAAGCCGCCCGCTCCCAAGGCGGCGTGGGCCTCGCCCTGCGCACCTACGCCAAACTCCTCGCCGACCGCCGCTTCCTCGGCGCCGCCCTCGCCTCCGGCTTCACGCTCGGCGCGATCTTCGCCTACCTCTCCGGCTCGTCGTTCGTCTTCATCGAGCTCTTCAAGCTCACTCCGCAGCAATACGCGCTCGTCTTCGGTTTCAACGCCTGCGGCCTCATCGCCGCCTCGCAGTTCAACCGCTGGCTGCTCAACCGCCACAGCTCGTGGCAGGTGCTCTCCGTCGCGTTTCTCGCGGCCGCCATCGTCGGCCTTGCGCTGCTCGCCGTGGGCGCGACCGGCATTGGCGGACTGCCCGCCGTGATCGGCCTGCTCTTCCTCAACCTCTCCTGCGCCGGCATCATCATGCCCAACATCGCGGCGGTCGCCATGGCGCCGTTTGGCGCCGTCGCCGGCAGCGCCTCGGCCCTGCTCGGCACCGTGCAATTCGCGCTTGGCGCCGCGTCGGGCGCCTTGGTCGGCGTGCTGCACAACGGCACCCTCCTCCCCATGACCGCCGGCGTGGCCGGCTGCGCCCTCACCGGCTGGATTTTGCTGCGCACGCTCGTGCGGCAGTGAGCTGCCTCCTCCGGCTCGTTCTCATTCTCTTAATCGTTCTCGTTCTCTTCCGAGATCAGCCCGACCACGGGTTAAGCGTCGGATGATTTTTCTCCAGCCACGCGATCACCTCCTCGCGCAACTCTCGGGCGAACCCCGCCAGTTCCCCCGCCTCCTTCGCGCTTACTTGCCCGGGCGCATCGTATTCGGCCGTGTTTCGTTTCGAGCGGCACGTGTCCAGATAATCGGCATCGGCCTGACGGCCCTTTCCAAGAATCAACGGCAGAGCCTGCAACGTGCGATAGTGCGCCAGATTTTTCTCCGGACGCCAGCCCTCGGCATAAACCAGGATGGTGCAGAGCTTGAGCACTGAGTTGTAGGCGATGCCAAATTTCCAGTCAGGCGAGAGATCGCGCGACGCATCCTCCAAGTCGCGGTCCACGATGGCGAACAGATCCGTGATCTGCTGCCGCGAGGTCTGGTGCGTCCGCAACCACCCGCCTTATGCCAGTCGTGCAAGCTCATCGGCATTTCCCTTAACCCAGAGCTTTTCCTTGGCAAGCACGTCGCCAAGGAACGGATTGTTCACGCGGCCACGCGCAAACTCGGCCGCCGTCATCGTCACCGGGTTGATTTCGCGTCCCAATTGTCCGGTCGCCTTGCGCAGACGTGGCGCGAGCGCGCGCAACCCCGCATCCCCGATCACCATCAAATCCACGTCGCTGCCCGCTTTGCCCGCGCCCGCCGCCAACGATCCAAAGACAAATGCCAGCTCCACGCCCGCGAGTCCTTGCAACGCCTCCGCCAACACTTCGCGCAAGCCGGAGGTCTTGAGCACGAGCTGACGCAAATCGGCAAACAGTGGATGCGCCGCGTTGGCCTGGAAATAGCGCCGGTTACCGTCTCGCCGACTCAACAAGAGATCGGCGGCGCATAATTTTTCGACCTCTGTCTGAAGCGTGCCGAGCGAAAGCCCGCTCTGCCGCGTGAGTTCGCGCAGATGCAGCTCGCGGCCTTCATTCGCGAACAACAGCCGCAACACCTCCGCGCGCACTTGAGGGAATAGAACTTCGAGCAAACCCATAACGTATGGTTAAAGCATGCAATAGTATGGTTAAACCAGTCAATAAAGTTTTCTTTCCCACGCCAGCTGCCTCCTCCGGCTCGTTCTCATTCTCTTAATCGTTCTCGTTATCTTCCGGTAACAACCCCGCCCGCCGCAACCGCGCCAACAACCGCTTCTCGTTCTTCTTTCTCAATTCATGCTCCCAGATGCGGAGCACTCTCCAGCCGGCACGGCGGAGAGTGCGGGTGACGAGCCGGTCGCGGGCTTGGTTGCGGGCGATCTTGGTCCGCCAGAACTTCGCGTTGGTCTTGGGCTGCGTGGCGTGGATCGGACACCTGTGCCAAAAACACCCGTCCACAAACACCGCCAGCTTGAGCTTGGGAAAAACAAAGTCCGGTTTGCCAAAGACCGCCGCCTTTCGCCGCCAACCGGTGATGCCGTGCGCCCTGAATATCCCCATCAACTTCAGCTCTGTGTCCTTGTTGCCGGAGCCACGGATGCGGGACATGACATCCGAGCGTTTGGCTTTGGTCCAGATATCGGCCATCAGACGGAAGGCTCTACAACCGGGCACGCTGCCAGTTTTTCGAGCGTGATTTGCCTTGGGTCACTGGGTCGCTTGGCCACCAAAGCGGATACGTCGCGGACGATTCCGGGCGAAGGGTTGCGCAACTGGAAGCGATAGTAATACGCAGCCCGCATTTCCGGCAGGCTGCGTTTTACTTCCGTCGCCCGTTCGATGGCTGTGACAAGGCGGACCTCGACGACTTCCGCCATCCAGTCGAACGTGCAGCCGGCTTGGTAGGCGACAAACCGGTCGGATTTGAATGGGTCGAAATCGAGGGACGTTGGTTTACCCGCCACGCCCGAACCATCGGCTGAGCGCACAGTCGATTTATCCCACTCCACGGCGTGGCAGAAAAACGTAAGCGTGCTACGACAGTCCTCGGCCGCTTGTTGGTCGCGCACATAGCCGAGCAAAACCTGCGTGTCTTTGGGCGGTTTGCCGCTGACAGAAACAGCCGATGCGGCTCTGTAGGGTGCAGGTTCTTCCTGGAGCGTGTCGTGGGTGAAATAATTGATCCGGTAGCTTTGCGTGAATCCGCTTGAATGGTGGCGGAGCAGATCCCGCACAAAATCCGCCAACGGTGCGATGCCGGACGGATCTTTGCCCTCCACTGGCGAAGGTTTGACTGCAAACGCACCGACGCCCGGCACGACTTCCTGGTATCGCTCGAAGCGGTTGCCGCCCTTCTCCTTCGAATTCATCGGCGCGTCGCCGGGGAAGAGCACATACGAGCCTGCCGTGCGGCGAATGGCTTCGTTGTAGGTATGCATCTTGTAGAGATCGGCGTTTTTGAACGTGCTGGTCGTCTTGGCTGCGCGTTCATCCGCCGCCTCTTGCGCCGATGGGTTTTCATCGTCGCCCTCCGGTTCCTCCGCTCCCAGCAGCTCGGTAATCTGCTCAATGCGGTATTTGGCGTCGAAGTGAATGTAGGCGATGCGCCCTTCGGCCTCGGCCGCTTCCTCTGCCTTGAGCCAGTTATCAGCGGTGTAATCAGCCGGTAGAATCACGAGAGTGAAGTCGGGCCGGAAGCCACGGCTGTAGGCTCCGCTCTTATGGAGACCGGCCCTGCCGCCGAAGCGCCGGTTGTAGAACAAATGCACACGAAGCATTTCCCCCTCCGGTCCTTTCCACGTGAAACGCGTGAATGAGGTCCTGCCCTGTTTGAGGTTGATCGCCAAACCTCCTGCCGCGCTCTCGCAGCAGAAGGGCAACCAATCGCCGGCCCCGGGTGGCGGCTGCGTATTTTCCGCCGGCTCCATTTTCAGCGGACCGCGCAGCATCTTGCACAAGGTAAAGTAGAGCCAGAATTCGTAGAGCGTGGCGACGTCGCGGTTTGTGCCGTCGTAGGCGTCTTTGCGGCCGGGCCAGTCGATCTGTGCGGCGGCATCGAGCATAAGCCAGGCTTGCAGGACCTCGCGGTAACCTTCCCGTTTTTGCAGGGTCTGGTTTTCGAGCGGGATGCGGCGCAACTCCCCGACTGCATCGAAGAAGGGCTCCGCCAGCAGGTTTTCCAGCACGGTCTCCATCTGCCCCGCCTCCAGCCAGGCCGAGCCTTGAGAGGCTGAAATCTCGGGTATGGCGCGAACATCCGCGCACAAGCCGGCGAAGCGCCCCAGGGCAAACTTCACAAAACGATTGGGCGGCGTATCCACCGTGTCGAACTTGCGTTCGGCGATAACTTCACCAGGCGAGAAACCGTTCACGATGCCAGTGGCCGAGCGCTGCCAGTCGCGGCCGTGCCGCAGCGGATCTCGGATGAACAGACGGGGATCGGCGGCCGCCGCCGGCACCCAGTGCCGCTCGGTGGCGAGGCGGCTGTGGGGATGGCGTTGCAACATTTCCAAAAACAAATCGAGCCGGTCGGGGCCAAGCACGTGCCGCAGGAATAAAAACTGTTCGAGCAGGGTGCGGGCCTGGTGCTCGGGATCGGCGGTGATCGAGAGGCTGGTGGGCGCGTCCCATGTCAGCAGCAGTTGCTGGCACTCGGCGGCGATGGCCTCGACCATCGCCTTGTATTCCGCTTCGTAGCTGAGTTTACGGGTGACAACTTCGAAGCGGATTTTGGTCTCGCCGCACGCCAGCCATGCCGTGCCCAGGTAGTTGACGAATTTAAACGTGCCGCGCCATTCCCCGTTGTTTCGTCCTTTGATCGCCCGCCAGTCGGTGTCGCGAATGGAGCCTTTAAGACTGCAGGAGGGCTCGCCCTCGCCGCCTGTGAGTTCCCATTCGTAGGATTTCAATTCATCCACCCACAGCGTCTGGACCCCTCGCGCCGGACCCTCGGCATCGTAAGACATCGCGCCCTGCGTGTCTTTGTCCGTCTCCAGGCCGCGCCAGCCGGCGGGCAGGTCTGCACAAACCGTCAGCTCGGTCGCGCTTCGAGTCTCGCCGGGCGCACGCAGGATGAAAACACCGGACGAAGGCGGATCGAGCGGAATCTCCAGAAGGCCGTATGCCCGTGCCGCCATGCGATCAGATGAAGCTGACGAACTGGTCGCGGCGGACGGCTTCGATCATCTCGGTCAGTTTCGCGTAACTCTCGGGGAATTTAACCGGCCCGACAGACTTCTCCTTGAAGACACTTTTGCCAGCCGGAGCCGCGCCGGTTTCACAGAATACGGAGAGATCAACCAACAACTGCTCGATACGTTTTTTGGATCCGTGGAGCTTGGGCAGGATCTTTTGCAGGATCTGCACGTCGAGACAGGCGGCCGATGACCACTTGGCGCGATCCGCCGCCAACTCGTAGTCCACGCCAGCGTAACGCAGCACTTCGTGCATGGTGCGATAGCCAAACTCCATTCGGTGTTTATGCATGATGCCGAAAAGTGCGGTGATCGCTTCGGTGATGGCCTTGCGCTTGTCAGCCAAGGTGGAATCCGTGTGGAAGACTAATTCGGGGACGGGTTTTTTGCGGGCCTTGCGCGAAAGGGCGAGGAAGGCTTGGGCTGCGCCCTCGGGGGCAGCCGAGATCTCGCCGAGACCGCCTGCTCCGGCTGACAGGAAGGCTTCGGCATCGGCCGGTGTGACGCGGAATTCGATCACATTGGCGCGGTCGAGCACCTTGGGGCTGAACATGTAGGTCGTCTCGTCCACATTGACCGTGCCGGTGATGAACAAGTTGTCGGGCAAGGTCAGCGAGGAGGGCACATCGGTTCCTTGAGGCGATTTCAAAGGAGCAATCGAGGTATGCAGCGGAATGGGGCGACCCGATTCCATGGCGCTGAGAAAGTCGGCGAAATAACGCTCCACATGGGAGAGGTTCATTTCGTCGAGAATGAGGAAATAAGCGCGTGTGGAATCGCCCGCCGCCCGGATAATCAACTCCAAGATGGGCGTGGATTCATAAAGCGGCCGACCGTCTTGCGCGGGGCGCAGGTGGTTTACGAAGCCGAGGACATTGCGGTTATCGGTCCAGTCGGCACCGACGGGGATCATTGCCAGCACTGAAAGATCGCTTGCACACAGCCAACGAGTAAAAAGCTCGGATAGTTTGCTTTTCCCCGTGCCAGAATTGCCGGTTAAAATAATAAATGGCTTCGTTAAAATTGATGAGACGAAGACTTCGGGAGCTGAGTCTGTATTATTAAATCCCGCCTGCTTAATGTCTTTTATAAATAACGATCTTAGGATCGAGTCGAAGGCGTCTGGCACCTGAGTTTTCACGCGTTCAGATAAGAATGAGAGGTAGTTGTTGATGGCCGCGCTATACATCTGATTCCCATCGTCATTTAGCTTTGAGAAATCTGGATTCTGAGCCAGGCCACCCCCCAGCGCTTTGACTATTGTAACGGACGATAAACGATGCAGGTCTTTTCCTGCTAAACGACTGATCACTCCTGAAATCGCCCCCTTGTAACTATCAGCCGATTTTTCGCTGAGCTGTTTTGCTTTCAGTAGCCAGTTGTGAAATTCTTCGCTCAGATCAGGTCCGTAGAAAAGTGGATCAAGGTTCGCCTCCTTTAGGATGTCAGGCCTATCAAGGCTTGAAGTCGGCTTTTTCTGCAGAAGATAAAATGCATAAAGTTCTAGGCATCGAACTGTATTAGGCGTCTGGCTGCCTATATTGCTAGCAACTGCGTTGCGGGTTTCATTTACGAAGGCTGCGCTGAATGCATGTCTGAATTTCGTTTCCTCATATGACCAATTACCAGCAAACGATTTCTCAATTATTTTCCCATTCAGCCATAGCGCCTGAAGGCACTTGTGGATATCATCCAAGGGATATGTGAACTTCTTATCGTTTTTATTGGTAAAAGAAACCGTTTCGAGACCTGCTGATATGTGTTCGTCAGCTTTTACGCCGACCAGAAAATCCTTAAATGTCTGCATTAGAATATAGTTTAAGGCCTAGATTGCGGTCACGACGTTACAATTTATCAACCACTGATTTTGCGATAATTTTAACTACAGGAACGGCCACTGAGTTCCCGAATTGCTTGTAAGCATGGGTATCAGTTGGGTGGTGCAAGAATTCAGGCGGGTAGCCCTGGAGTCGAGCGCACTCTCTTGGAGTAAGCATTCGCGGGTTTTTCCCGTCCTGCGGTATCAAGCATTCTTTGCCGTCCTTATAATATCTCGCAACAAGGGTATTTGCAGGCTTTGTAAGATCTGCCTCAAATGCGGTGAAGCCCGTTCCGCGATCTAGATTTCGCCTTGTTCTATTAATATGGCCAAGCCAAAGGCGGTCGGAGATAGTGTATTTTTCGGCGGGTTTCTTCTCCAGGAATTTGCCAAGTGCGAGGGCTGGACCTGTAATTTCAGGAAATTTGAAATCAACTTTCTTATCACGTAGACAAACCATGTAGCACCGTTTCCGACGTTGGGGAACCAGAGGTGACGAGTCTATTATTTGATAGCTGAATGAATAGCCTAGATCCTGTTCAATGGTTCTACGAATACGGGCGAATGTGTCTCCTTTATTGTGGTTTTCCAGATTCCTTACGTTCTCAAGCAGTAGAACCTTGGGACGTTTAGCCTTTGCTATGCGGACTAGGTCAAAAAAGAGCGTGCCTTGAATTTCACATGAAAAGCCATGGTTTTGACCAAGTGATGAACGGGCAGAAACTCCAGCATGGCTAAATGGCTGGCACGGAAAACCTGCGGCCAAAACATCGTGATTGGGGATTAATGCACGGATTTCTGATTCGGTGATATCCGGCCCTGTAAACTGTCTAATATCACCAAAAGGAGTTTCACCAAAGTTAAGGGCATACGTGTGCTTTGCATATTTATCCCATTCACTGGTAAAAACGCATTTGCCGCCTTGGGCTTGCAGGGCGAGGCGGAAGCCGCCGATGCCGGCGAACAGGTCGATAAAACGAAAAGCAGGTTCGGCGACGGGCGGAAATTGCAGGCTGCTATAATCAATGGTGAAGGGAACTTGTGCCGTGGGTTCGCCAGCGGCGCCGCCCGCAATGGAAGCTCCGGCATAGCCGGATAAAATCTGGCGCCAGCGGGCACCTTCTTTGGCCCCGAGCATGATGGGGGCCTCATCGGTGGATTGCAGCCAGTGGGTAACAATGGCAGGCAGCTCATCGCGCAGCGCGGGGGCGTGGGTCGCGGCCTCGGGCGTGAGCGCGGCGGCAAGCACACGGTAGGCCTCGTAATGCGGGATGCGGGCGACGCCATCGACCAGACTCACCGCCGAGGGCAGATCACCAGGCAGAGGGGGGAAAACCGGAGGGTTTTTACGCGAGCGCAAAACTTTGATAACAGGGGCAGCTACGCGAAGAGGAAGGGTGCTCATTAACGGGAAGAGAAGGGCAAAAGAGGAAGGGCGCAGTTAAACGCACTTATACATCTGCAGGATGGTATCCTTGGGCAGCTTGGCCTTGGTGAGCAAAGCCGGCCGGCGTTCCAGCAGGGTTTCCACGAGGGCGCGAACATCCTCCTGCCTGCCATAATGGATTTTGCGATGGGCGTGCGGGCTGAGGGCAAAAAGGTTGGCGGAATCGTTGAGATTAAAGGTCGCCAAGTCGTCTTGGTAACGCAGGGGCACAAGGTGGTGAACCTCCAAGTAACGCTTCTTGGTTTTCTTGGAAATAAACGAGGGTTCGCTGAAACCCGCTTCACAGGTGTAGGAAGAATTCTGCAGGCATTTTCGCGCCAGTTGAGCATCCCTCTTCCAAGCCTCCCTCTCTTTGAGCGTCATCTTAGAGGAGGGCTTCGTATAGGCCTTGTTGCTGGGATCGTTCGGATCATCGACAGGGATCTCCGCCTCATCTATCCTGTCGTTCAATTTTTCGGCATTTTTCACGTCCGAAGGGCGCACCCCGAGCACAACCCTGTCGTCGTAGAAAGTGGCAATGATGATCTCGTTGGCGGCGGGTTTGAACTGGCCCGCGCCCTCATTAAAATAGAGGCGGAGTTCATTGCGCGGCCGCTCCTTGGTGCTGGAGCGGAAGACCAGCTTGAGTTTCACGGACGCTTTCTCTTTCTCGATGAAGAAGTCCTTGAGGGCGAGTTCCGGCTTACCTTTTGTTTCGTTTTCGCGGTGGATCGGGCCGAAGAATTTTTTGAACCACTCGTGGTGTGTGGTGATGATGGTGATGTGTCCCTTGTCGGCCTCGGCTTGCGTCACCAGGCGCTCGAAAACATAGATTGGTTTTGGCATCGAAAAAGAGGTTACCGAGAATCAGTCCAAACGCAGGCACAGGCGCAAGGGTAGTTCAGTCATGCGGATTACTTTTCCCGCAGCGACAGGAACCACCGGGGCTCTGTCGCTCTGGCTGGAGAGCCTGTCTCGATAGCCTAAGCAGCACAGCCTGGTCCATCAAGACAGGCTCCGCGCATCCGGAGAGCATACCGGTTTTATGACTTAACCCGGATGCGCTCATCCGTCCTTCCCGCCGCAGCGCGGGAAAGAGCGACGGAGTCGCGGTTAACCCCGACTCCGTCGGCCCTTTGGGCGCTTACGCGGGTTAAAAGTTAACAGACGATGAGTCATAAATGCGCCCGCGCGCAGGTTCCCCTTTATCGCCCGAGTTCAGTTGCGCTCGCACCGTTCCGCGCATGGCCCGAAAAGACCGGGGAACCTTTCCCCTTGAAAACAACTCCCAACCCGTTCGGGGCCGGGACAAAGTCCATGCAACGCAGTCTGAAATAAAACGATGAACCCCAAACCCCCGGAAATTCTGAGCAAGGTCCCGGAAATCACCCTGCTCTTCTGGATCATCAAGATTTTCGCCACGACGCTGGGCGAAACCGCGGGCGACGCCCTGTCGATGTCCATGAACCTCGGCTATCTGGTGAGCACCGGCGTCTTCGCGGCGTTGTTTGTCATCGCGGTGATCGTGCAGATCACGGCGAAGAAATTTCACCCCGTCATTTATTGGCTGACCATCATCGCCACGACCACGGTGGGGACGACGCTGGCGGATTTCGCGGACCGCTCCCTGGGGATCGGCTACACGGGGGGAACCACCCTTTTGCTGCTGGCGTTGCTGGCCTCCCTGCTTGTGTGGCACCGGACGCTCGGATCGATCAACGTGACCACGGTGGCCTCGCCAAAATCGGAGGCGTTCTATTGGACGACGATCATGTTTTCCCAAACGTTGGGCACGGCCTTGGGGGATTGGACATCGGATTCGGCGGGTATGGGCTATCTCGGCAGTGCGCTGATCTTTGGCGGCATGCTGGCGGTGATCGCGGCGCTGTATTACCGCACAAAGGTTTCACACACGGCGTTGTTCTGGGCGGCGTTTATCCTGACGCGGCCGCTAGGCGCGGTGGTGGGCGATTTTCTGGACAAGCCTTTCGGCCAGGGCGGGCTGGCGTTGAGCCGCTACTCCGCGTCCGCGACCCTGATCGTGCTCATCGCCGTGTGCATCCTTGCCTTCAAACACAAGGCAGCCGAGCGGGCACACTAGGCCGAAGCCGCCGCTCCAGCCGGCACACCCTACTTCTTCAGTCCGGCCTTGAACTTGTCCGTCGGGCAGCCGCAGCCGCTTCCGCAGCCGGGGGTTTTTCGTTTCTTGAGCGCGCTGCGCAGGATCAACCCCGCGGCGACGAGCACCACGAGGAGTGCGAGCGGAGTCTGCCAATCGTTGGTCATGGGGAAGGTTACACCTTAAAAGCCGAGCGCGCGACCGGTTTGGTAGATTATCATGCACACAAGCCACGCGGTGCCGGTCATGTAGAGGGTCTGGAATGCGGGCCAGCGCCAGGAGTTGGTCTCGCGGCGCACCACGGCTAGCGTGCTCACGCACTGCATCGCGAAGACGTAGAACACCATGAGCGTGATGCACACGAGCGGGGTGAAGAGCGCGTGGCCGTCGGGCCACTTGGCGGAGAGCAGGGCGTCGTGGAGCGTGGCGGTGTTTCCATCGCTGCTCTCGGCGTTGAAGATCACGCCCATCGAGCTCACAAAGACTTCGCGGGCGGCAAACGAGGTGATGAGGCCGATGCCGATCTCCCAGTCGAAGCCGAGGGGTTTGATCACGGGTTCGAGCGCGTGGCCCGCCATGCCGGCAAAGCTTTGCGCGATCTGCTCCGAGCCGGTCGCGCCGACGGGCGCCTTTGGATAGGCGGTGAGGAACCAGAGGATGATGGAGATGCCGAGGATGATGGTGCCGGCGCGCTTGAGGAACAGCCACGCGCGCTCGATCATGTGCAGGGCCACGTCACGGAGCTTGGGCAGACGGTAGGGCGGCAGTTCCATGATCATGAGCGGCGGTTCGCCCTTGAGCAGCGTGCGCTTGAAGAGCCACGCGAAGCCAAACGCACCCAGCGTGCCGAGCGCATACATGGAGATCATGATGCCGACCTTCGCGCCGATGGGCACGCTGGTGCTCGGGAAGAGCGCGGCGATGAGCAGAAGATACACCGGCAGGCGCGCCGAGCAGCTCATGAGCGGGGCGACGAGGATGGTGACGAGGCGGTCCTTGGTGTCCTCGATGGTGCGTGTCGCCATGATGCCGGGGATGGCGCAGGCATAGGAGCCGAGGAGCGGGATGAAGGATTTGCCGTTGAGCCCGACGCGGCTCATAAGCCGGTCCATGATGAAGGCCGCGCGCGCCATGTAGCCGGTGCTTTCGAGCAGCCCGATGAAGAAAAAGAGGATGAGGATCTGCGGAAGAAAGGTGATCACGCTGCCCACGCCGCCGATGGCGCCGTCGGTCACGAGATCGCGCAGGTCGCCGGCGGGCATCACCCGCTTTACCCAGTCGGCCAGCGCGGCCATGCGTTCGCCGATCCAGTCCATCGGCACCTGCGCAAAAGTGAAGATGCTCAGAAAAAGCGCCGCCATGATGGTGCCCAGCACGAGCCAGCCCCACACGGGATGCGTGACCACGGAATCGATGCGGTCGGAGGCGCTCGCACCGGTCTTCGCACCATCGCGGTCGATCACATGGGCGCACAGCTCGCTGATGACCTCGTAGCGGGAGTTGACGAGCGAGCCGGCCCAGTCGGTGCCCTGCCCTTCCCAGCGTTTTTCCCAGGAGCGGAGGATCTCCACGGTGCGCGCGCTGAGGGGCCGCGAACCGGCGACGCGCACGCTGTCCTGGTCGGTCAGCAGGAGGAGCGCCTCGGCCCGGGCGATGAGCGGGGCACGTTGGTCGTTTTCGGCAAGGGAAGCGGCGATTTCGGAGACGGCCGGCGCAATGGGCGCGGGAATGGCCCACGAATGGCGGGAGAGCGGCAGATCGGGGCGGCTCATGGCGAGCTTGAGCTCGACGAGGCCCTTGCCGTTGACCGCTTCACAAGGGATCACGGGGATGCCGAGCTCCTTTTCCATGCGGGCGGCGCGCACCACGAGGCCGGAACGCTCGGCGACATCCATCATGTTAAGGACGAGGATGACCGGCCGGCCGAGATCGAGGATCTGGTGGACGAGGTAGAGATTGCGCTCGAGGTTGGTGGCGTCGGCGATGCACACGATGCGGTCGGGCATCGGCGTGTCGGCGCGGCGGCCGAGAAGCACGTCGCGGAGAACAGCCTCGTCAGGCGAGCGGGCCGCAAGCGAATAGGCGCCGGGCAGATCGATGATCGTGAGCGGCTGGCCGTGCTGCGAGTAGGCCGTGCCGATCTTCTTCTCAACGGTGACGCCGGGATAGTTGCCGATCTTCTGTTTCAGGCCGGTGAGGGCGTTGAAGAGCGTGCTCTTGCCGCAGTTCGGATTGCCGACGAGGGCGTAGATCGGCGCGCGGACCGGGGCGACGGACTTGACGGGCTCGGACATCGCGGCGGCTCAGGTTGCGGGGTTCAGCGTTTCGACCATGACGTGCTCGGCCTCGGTCTTGCGCAGGGTGAGGTTGTAGCCGCGGACCTTGATCTCGAGCGGATCGCCGAGGGGCGCGGTGCGGATCAGCGTGACGGTCGTGCCGGGCAACACACCCATCTCGCGCAGGCGGAGGAAGGCACTCCCCTGCTTCGGGTATTCCCGCACCACGGCGCTGGCGCCGATGGTCAGGGATGAAAGCTTGATGGTCTCGGCCATAAACAAAACGAAGGCCGGCTCAGACTCCGCCACGGATAAGCTCCACCACGATGTGTTTGGCCGCACGATCGCTCAACGCGATGCGCGTGCCGCAGAGTTGGCAGAGCAATGTGCGCTCACCGGAAACTTTTTCGATGACGGCGGATTCGCAAAACCCCATCTCGCGCAGGCGCTGGCAAAGCCCCACCTCCCCATCCAGCGAACACACCCGCCCTGTCGCCCCCACCGGAAGTTCGGTGAGCGGCATGCGCGGACGCGGTTGGCGGAGATCGACAGTCATGGGTGAGGGCCAAACTTAACTGAGACTCAGTTTCAATGTCAACGGACAGCCTTGGTTGCCGCCTCTCTCATCAATTAAGAATATGGTAATAAATGGATTAAATTTTATATAAACCGAGAACGCACGACCGGTTTCTTGAAATGGAGCCGGGGCTTGGCGGGATAAGACCAGCCGGCTGACGCGCTTACCTTATACCAAAGACAGGCCGCCGAGGCTTTCCGCTGTCGGCAAAACGTCGGGGCCAAGGTTTCTTCCCATCGAATCCATGGCCTGCGGGCCATGCCGATGCGACAAGACCGGAGCCGGAAGATGTATCAACGCATCATGAGCACCGGCACGCGACACACACAAACCGGATGCGAGTCGCCCAAATCCACCGCACATGTTTTCCGCGATGTGCCGCAAAACGATACCGACAACCCATCACGACGCGCCTGAAAAGTTGCCGTCAATCATGTCCGCAAACGAACGTCGCGCACACAGTCCGCGCGTTTGATCCAAACGGAAAAAATGCGGACGACTTTCAGCCGCGCGCATTAAAAAACCGCACGCTACCAAGCCGGAAACGCACGGTCTTCCCTCAAACAAAACCGCTTCACGCATGCGGAAATTTGCCGCGCGCGCTCTTAACGGGGCATTTTTTCACGTCCGCGCGCATCATGAACGCATATTTTTTTATGCACGGCCGCCAAACGGGGCGCCGCAAGCGGCCGTGAGGGGTGCCGGCCGTTTCTCCTCGGTAAAATCGGCATTCCGGCATATCCTTTTTTTAAATACACGATGGTTTTCCGACCCCGAGGACCACAAAAACCTGATCGTGTGCACATTGGACACTTGCATTTTTTCCCGGCTTATTGATTCTGACGTGCGCGCGGCGCACAGTGCGCCAAGCGTCCGAAACCTCAAGTTCCGGGCGTCATACCAGAACCAAACATCCATCAAGGAACACATCATGGCCAAAGCCAAAAAGAAAGTCGTCGCGAAGAAAAAGCCTGCTGCCAAAAAGAAGCCGGCCGCGAAGAAGAAGAAGTAACGGAAAGCACTCGTTGCTTATCCTTCCGAAACAGCCGTCCGGTTTTCCGGGCGGCTGTTTTATTTTGTCCGCCGGCAGACACACGCAGCCGGCGGACTGTCGCTTGAAACGAAACTCCGGCCGCTTCAGTTCATCCAGTAGCCGCCTTTTTCGGCGCCGGCGCCGATCAGCTCGCCCACCTCCGCCTCTTCATCGGGATGTTCTTCCAACGGGGCGAAACGCTCGGATGAAAACCCAAGCTCTTGATTTCCAGCGTGAAATGGATCCCGTGGGTTCACCAGCTCCGTCAGCAAAAGCCCCACGGTCGCGGAATCGCCGCCCTTCACCACTTTTTCACGGCCCAGGAAGACCTCGCGGATCGTGTAGGTATTACCTTTCACCGGCAGCTGTTTGTAGATGGCGCGGATAACCGTGGTGAACGTGTCGTTAATACAGACGACTTTCTGGCCTTTGATCATGATGCGGGAAGATAGATGATTAGGTGATGGGATTCAAACGGGGATCTCAGGAAGTCGGGGATCAAGCGGGCCTGGGCATCCCTGCCGCAAACGCGGGAGGCATCCGTTCTTTTTGCACGGGCTCGTTTCCGTTCCGGACCTTAATCAATGCGGCCTTCATCAAAGTCGATGAGGTCGGGCACGCTGATGATTTGTTCGGCGCGGTCGGCGCAGCCCATGGCCGCAAGCGCCTCTTTCAAAAACTCGCGGCCGGCGGGCGTCATGCCCTTCTGCACGAGTTCGCGGTTCCACTTGGCGGCACGGACATCGGCGGGCAGAAGAAGTTTGAGCTTCGCCTCGATCTCATCGGAGGTGGCGGACTCGAAAACGATCTTCTCGACGGAGGCCGGGTCGATGCCGAGGTGCATGGAGAGAAAACGGTCAAGCCCGCGCTTGTAGTTCTTCGCATAGCTGGGCGGAAGCGCGCCGTGGGCCTTCACGTAGGCACACTTCGCGAGAAAGCGCGGAAAATAGAGGAGCCCGGTGGCGGGATGCGGCAGGTAAGGCGAAGGCAGGCAGGTGAGCACGTCACCGGTGGAGCCGGGAATGGGCTTGGACAACATGCGCCCACTGCACCCGAGCCGCGCACGGAAGAAAACACATTTATGCGCAGTGGAACCACGGGGGCCCTTTTCCAACGACATGTTCCGGCATTGCGCAGGGAACAGCCATCCGTTGAGGTGCGTCCATCATGGCATCTTCATCTGCTCCGCTCTCCACCAGCGCCGAAACCACGCGCAGCGAACATCTCCGTCACGAAACGACGATCCTGATGGTCGGGATGCTTTACTACGTCGCCGCCGGCATGATGATGGCGGCCGCAGTCGCCAGTCTGGTGCTCAAAAACGGGACGGAGGCGGCCGTGCGTTTCGCCAGCCTCATGGGATTGCTGGCGGCAGGCTATGGTTTTGCAGGCTACCTGTTGCGCCGGCTGGATGCGCGCGCGCGTTACGCCGCCAGCATGATGGCCGTGCTCGGCATGCTGGCCGTGCCCATCGGCACCGTGTTCAACGCCTATGTGCTGTGGCTGGTGCACAACAAAAAAGGCCGCACGGTGCTTTCCCCGGAATACCGGCAGGTCATCGCGGAAACGCCGCAGATCCAATGTCGCGTGATCAACTCCGTCCTCGCGCTCGGCATTGTCATGGTCGGGATCGCGATCTACCGCATTCTCGAAATGTTTTTGAGGTAACGGATTGCTCTGCCTGGTAGCCCGCTACTGACTTCATAAACGCCCATCCATCCACTTCAGCCTATTTGATTTTGGGCGGATTCTGAGGCGCCCCCCTACGCTCATCGAGCAATTCCAGATAGCGCATGTCCCCTATTTTGACCCAAAGAGTGGCGGAAGGGCACGCAGGGAGACTGCAAACATGTGAGCACGTCGCCAGTGAATCCGGAGAATAAGCATGGACAATATATGGTCGGCCACTGCACACGAGCATAAACCCGATAAAAACACATTTCCTGCCAGCCGCCGGCAAGTGAGGGGATACCTTGTTTTTAAGGGAACACATCTGCCGCGCTGCATAAAGCCCACGGAAAATCCAGTTGGTAAATGTCTGTTTTTTGAGGCGCATTATTATCCCAACCAAAGCGACCAAGGAGCTGATGTGCCGACGTTATGCTGAGCATCGTTCCCATGTTGGGGTCGTAGGCGATTTGCGTGGTTTGGGTGATCGTGCGCGCAGCCCAATCCCACATAGCGGATGCCGGCTCATAAGTCAGGCCCACCTTGTATTCGGTGCCGTCTTCCAACAGGAGCAGCATCATGGGGTAATTATAACCCACATCGCGCAGAGTGCCCCCCAAGAAAGCGGCAGACGCAACGTTGCTGTTCCAGTCGCCGACAACCGAACCGTCGTCACGCAAACCAACTACAAGGGCGTTAAACCGCCAGATATCGACCAAATGTTGGTTTTGCGCGGCACTGAGAAAATACCTTGTTTGCCCATCAAGCGGCATAGCCACGCCGCTGCGAAAGATCGCCACGCCGTTTCGCACAGACAGGACATTGGAGTAAGTTGCGGTTACGAGTCCGGTTTTCCGGCTCCAAATAGCAAGAATACCATCCGCTGAAAGTGCCACCCCGTAGCGATCCCCATTGATAGAGAAACTGGAAACAGCCACGACATCCCTAATTCCGGAGGGCAATAGATCTCGATCATCCGACTGAGTTTGCCAACCCGCCAAGGTGCCGTCGGCCAACAACGCAATGCCATCGGCAATACTGACGACGTTGTCGATAGCAGGGGATTCCTTGGGCCCCGTCGTATCCCACCCGATTATCTTCGCCTTAGGTATGTCATCCAAAACATAACAATAGTCCTGCTGCATCACGCCGAAGAGACTGGTTACGGTTAACCTATACCAACCGGCGCGGCGGGGATCGGCAGCCATTAATTGCATCTCACTGCCAGTGACATCCGGTATCACGCGACCATTATGCTCCCATCGATAAGTCAACGGTCCCGCACCAGATATGCAAGGACTCAACGTCGCTGTTTCATACACGCCGACAATTAGGCGATGGCTGGCAAACCCGATGGCTGGATCTTCCTGCGGATCACGCAATAACAAAGCGTCATCCCAATAAACCACGCCATCCAATGCACCGTGTTTCCAACGCGTATCCGTCGGCAATTCTTCCTTCCATCCAGCGCCCCCATCACTCCGATGCCAAAATCTGGCCGCGCTGTCCGTTGAAATAGTGAGCACACCATACGCTTTCCCAAGGCGAGGCGGTCGGTCTGTATCTGTCCTCAATAAAGCGACCCCGATCCACTCGGGTAAAGCCACTATATCTGAAGCTCCATAAGCGCGACTGGGAGTCCAGTTGCCAAGATCATCGACGGCAAAAAGAGTGTTGCTAAGCTTAACCAGTTTTTTAACGGCCCCCAATGTGGGCCAGGAAAATTTCGAAGTTGTGGCGGACGAGGTAAAATTACCATCTTCCGACAAGACTACACCGCAACCATCTGAGGGGTTTGAAAATGCATCATCTACCCACGCAATACCAACAGGCTCATCAACATTGGGCACCGATAGTATGGATTGCTCTGGATTGCTCGTAATGACACGCCCATCGGTCAACAAAGCCACATTACCCAATTCATCCAGATCCTCAATGTCATTTCTCCCCCGCAGGAATTCCTTAATGATGGTTTGGCCCGGTATTGGCAAGGCCACCCCATCGGCACGCAAAATCATGTTTGGCGTGATGGCTACAATGTCGCTTAAGGCCGCCGCATCGGAGGTTATTTTTCCCGTTACTTGCGCGCCCCACACTCGCACGGTTCCATCTAATCGCAGGGCCATCGCATAGACTTGGGATGTTCCATTAACAACCGTCACTTGCACGGCATCATGCATATCGGCGGGAGGAATAAATTCCGAGTCCCCCGCTTTGAATGCGAGCACTTCAGTGCCTTGGCGTGGCAGCACAAAAACATGGCTGTAAGCGCCCACCTGTGCGCCATGGGCATCTTTCACCCGAACAAAATACCGCCCAGCATTCTGGTATCTTACATTATCTAAATGTAACGTTGCTGACGTCTGGTCAGGCAGCAAATGGCCTCCGCAAAGCCACTGGTAGGACAACGGCTCATCCCCTGTCGCCACCACGGTCAGATCCAAATCGTCCCCCTCATTCAAGCCGACTCGCGTAACAGGTCGCGTCGTAATGGCCAAACCGGAACCCAAGGTCAAAACAGCCATGTCGCTGGTAATTTCACTCCGGACATCGCGTACCTTGACGGTGTAACTTCCCTCATCAGCCTCGCCGAAAGTTACAAGGGTGAGCCTAGGCCCTTCAGCCCCGTTGATCTTCACTCCATTTTTAAACCATTGGTAGCGGACACCTCCTCCGCCATTTACACTGACGCTCAACACGACACCCGCACCGGACACGACATGACGGCTCTGGGGCTGTCCCGTGATTGCCAGCTCGGTATCGTCCGATGCGTCACGAAGCGCCAGCATGTGACCGACACCTCCAGATATGGCGCTTACCTGTCCGAGGCCGAATGGTATGTTGCTCATGATCGGCGGAATAATACCGGAGCTCGTTTTGGGATCCTTCAAAACCGCCACCGCCCCGTTGGTGCGCATTATAGCCCACGACGTGGGCGCCGCGGCAATCAACGCAGTCGCATCCAGTTTATACGCTCCATAAACCTGCGGTGGTAAACTCAAATCGTTTGATGACTGGCTCAATAATACCCACGCATAAGCCGTTCCATCATCCGACAATGCGGCAACCTTTGATGATATAGCGTTTATGCCCACCAGATGGCTTGCCAAGCCGTAAGGATTGGAGTCCAAACCCCAACCATTCAAGTTTCCATAAGAAAACTTTCCGTCACCATTTACCCGATACCACGTGGTGTCTGTAACTGCATATGAGCTTATTTCCAGCCCCGAGTCATCAAGTAGATAACCAGCAGCATATGCCCTAGGCATAATACCCAAAGCCTTGATCCCATTCCCTGTCGGATAACGATAAGCCAGATAACCTAGAGACGGACCCGACTGATTTTGTCCCCACTGCCAAACACGACCGTCGGCAAGCAGCGCATAGGAACGATTCCCGCAAGCTGTGACGGCAACCGCATCCTTGAGATCAGCCGGCACCGTAGCCTGCCCATATTGATTGTCACCCCAAGCCACCACCGAGCCATTCAAGCGCAAGGCGAGCGAGTGATGGTCACCCGCCGCTATAGCAATCGCATCATTCAGCCCGGACGGAACGTTGGTTTGCCCAAAGGAGTTATCACCCCAAGCCACCACTTGGGTGGCCCCAGATCGCCCAACCATCACAAATGCGACTTCATTGATTATCTGCCCAGCCTCGTCTTGGACCGAAACTGTATAATATCCTTGGTCTTCCACCCCACTGATAGTGTGCAAAAATACAGGACCTGTTGCATCATAAAGAATCCGTCCATTTTCCCGCCAAATATAGGATAAATTACCCGCACCCGAAGCGGCCACTTCCAACCTTAGCGTTTGACCAATTTTTATCTCCGTCCGTTGCACGGGGATCTGCGTGAAAACCAATGGAGGAGGCTTTAATCCGACCGTTACAACTTCACTTACAATTTCTCCAGCGGCGCTGCTTATCTTAACGATATAGTTTCCTTTGTCAGCCAGCCGCATTGCCGCCACACGGTAAGTCGAGCCGGTCGCTCCCGATATAGGCATGCCATTAAGATACCACTGATACCGAAGAAACGCACCGGTTGCCTGAACCGTCAACTCGAAGGACTGGCCCCAATCCACACTCGCAACAGCTAAAGATGGCTGCTGCGTAATCTTGGGAAGTTTGTCTTGTTGCGCGTCACGAATAGCCAAAACATGAGCGCCTCCAGCTGATATTCGCTGAACACGCGTGGCCGCTGCGGATGGCTGCATCAACGCAGCGCTGCTCCCCCAAGCAGACAGGGTATGGTTGCGCTGTATCCCTATCATATAATCCCATCCACCTGCAGTCGCAAGAAACCTCCATGATTTCACAGGGAGAGGCGTTAACTCAAAAGAATTGTCTCCGAAAAACTGTATCTGACCGGTTCGTAGTATCGCGAACGAGTAGTCTCCAGCCGCACCTACGGAAATGACGTTTTTGAGTTTTGGCGGCACAGTGGCCTGACCAAAATCATTCGCACCCCATGCCACTACCGTGCCATCGCTCAGTAACGCGATGGAATGATTCTGCCCTGCGGAGATAGCAATAGCAGGCGCAGGAAGCGCGGGCACATCAAGTTGCCCAAACTCATTACTCCCCCATCCGACGATAGTGCCATCGATACGAAGCGCCAGTGAGTGCGCCTCTCCGGCCGCCACCATCATAACATCAGCAAGGCCATCAGGAACCGCGCACTGCCCCTGCGTATTATCTCCCCATGCAAATACGGTGAGGTCCGCCCTTACCGCCACGGTGTGATAAGCTCCGGCTGCCAAAGCAATAACCGGACTCGTAAGCTGAGCAGAGGGCACATCTGTCTGACCATGGGAATTATCCCCCCATGCCACCGGCCTGTAATCACTCTCTTTAATCGCAACACTATGAGCCATACCTGCAGCAAAAATTGCCAATGCCGATGTGCTCAAATCCAACGGGACATCCGACTGCCCAGCAGAATCATCCCCCCAAGCGATCAGTTGGGATTTATGGGGAACAACAACCACACAACCATGGCTACTCACTGAAACATTGGAACCATCTGTCACTTCAACCTCGTAGACCCCCGAGTCTTCAATTGTCGTTGATTTTTTATTAAAGGTCGCAGTTTTCGCCTGCGAAAGTAGCTGGCCATTGAGCTTCCATCGATAATGAAGTCCCTTCTCTTCCTTGGCCTGTACCATCAAATTGAGTCGCGCGCCTTCCCCCACTGCAATCATCTGATCGAGCGAGACCAAGAGCTCGGGTTTCGCACACAAGGACGGCAAGCTCTCCATAAAACAAAACCCCACGATGGGCCATATGATCAAATGACGCGCTCGAAAGGTCATGAAGTAACGATTCATTACACACCGCCGAGAAATCACCAATATTTTTCCACGCGGGCTTTTTATTTGGGCGCACTTGGTAAACAAAAAAGCCGCGCCCCGAAAAGGGCGCGGCCTTGAAACTAAGGCGGGCTTGATCAAGCCCCGACCGAAACCTTGGTGGCGTCAAACGTATAGACGGGCTTCGGCATGTCGGGCTTCGGCGGATGGGGAATGACCTTCCAGAACTTGCCCACGGCCTTGTCCCAGTTCTCCACCAGGCTCTGCGCATGCGGGCTGGCGGTGATCTTGAAGTGGGCCGAGATGAGTTTCTTGAGGCTGTCGATCTCCTCCTGCGCATTGAGGCGCTCGAGGCCGATCATGGCCGGATTGATGCGGTCGGAGAACTCATCCTTCGCGTCATACACGAAGGCGAGGCCGCCGCTCATGCCGGCGCCGAAGTTCACACCGGCCGGCCCGAGGATGACCACGAGGCCGCCGGTCATGTATTCGCAACCGTGGTCGCCCACGCCCTCGACAACCGCGGTGGCGCCGGAATTGCGCACACCGAAACGCTCGCCCGCACGGCCTGCCGCAAAGAGCGTGCCGCCGGTCGCGCCGTATAGACAGGTGTTGCCCAAGATGGACTGCGCCTGCCACTGGAAGGTCTCGCTGGGCTTCGGCCGGATGATGATCTCGCCGCCGTTCATGCCCTTGCCGACGTAATCGTTGGCCTCGCCGATCAGGGTGAGACGCAGGCCGTTCACGAGGAACGTGCCGAACGACTGGCCGGCCGAACCGGTGAAGGTGAGGTCGATCGTGCCGGCGGGCAGGCCGTCGTTGCCGCGCTGGTAGGCGATCTGGCCGGAGAGCTGGGTGCCCACGTCGCGGTTGACGTTGGTAATCTTGTAGCGCGCCACAAGACGGGCCGATTCGCCAAGGATGACGTCACGCGCCTCCTGGAGAATGGCCTCGTCGAGCGAGCCTTCACCGCCGAAGCGCTCGTTGCGCTCGCGGGTGTGGTAGCGGTCGAGCTCGCCCGAAGGATCGGGATTGTGCAGGAGGCCGCCGAGGTTGACCAACTTCGTCTTCGGATTGGAAGGATCGTCGATCTGCTCAAGCAGGTCCACGCGACCGATGATGTCGTTGATCGTGCGCGCACCGAGCTTGGACAGATAGTGGCGGACGTCTTCGGCAACGGCGTTGAAGAAGTTGATGATGTTCTCGGGCTTGCCGCGGAACTTGGCGCGGAGGTCTTCGCGCTGGGTGGCGACACCCACCGGACAGGTGTTGAGATGGCAGACGCGGAACATGGCGCAGCCGCCGGCAATGAGGGCGGCGGTGCCGAAGTTGAACTCCTCGGCACCAAGCAACGCGGCGATGATGATGTCGCGGCCGGTCTTCATGCCGCCGTCGGTGCGGAGCACGACGCGACCGCGGAGCTGATTCATCATCAGCACCTGGTGGGCTTCGGCGACGCCGATTTCCCACGCGGAACCGGCGTTTTTGATGGAGGCGAGCGGCGAGGCGCCGGTGCCGCCGTCATGACCGGAGACAAGGACGACGTCGGCGTAGGCCTTGGCCACGCCGGCGGCAACGGTGCCGACACCGGACGACGACACGAGCTTCACGCAGACCTTGGCGCGCGGGTTCACTTCCTTCAGGTCGAAGATCAGCTGGGCAAGATCCTCGATGGAGTAGATGTCGTGGTGCGGCGGAGGCGAAATGAGCATCACGCCGGGCACCGAGTAACGGAGCGTGGCGATGAGCGGCGTGACCTTGGCGCCGGGCAGCTGGCCGCCCTCGCCGGGCTTCGCGCCCTGCGCCATCTTGATCTCGATTTCCTTGGCGGAAGAGAGATAGGCGGCGGTGACACCGAAGCGGCCGGAGGCGACCTGCTTGATGGCGGAATTGGCGTTGTCGCCGTTTTCGCGGACATTGAAGCGATCCGGATCTTCGCCGCCTTCGCCGGAGTTGGATTTGCCGCCGATGCGGTTCATCGCGATGGCGAGCGCCTCGTGCATCTCGGGCGAGAGCGCGCCGAGCGACATGCCGGCGGTGGTGAAACGCTTGCGGATATCCTCGATGCCTTCGACTTCATCAATGGCAACGGCCGGACGCGTGTCGAAACGGATCTTAAGGAGATCCTTGATCGCGAGGGGCTGGTGCTCGTCGGCATTGAGCTTCCATTCCTGGTAGCCCTCGAAGGTGCCGGCGCGGACGAACTTGTTCATCGACGAGACGACCTTCGGATTCCAGCCGTGGTATTCGCCCTCGCCCTTCTTGTTGACGCGGTAGTAACCCTCGTTGCCAAGGGCGACCGGCGCCTCGGGCGTGGCGGGGGTGAAGGCCTTGGCGTGACGACGCAGGGCCTCCTCGGCGATCTGGACGTAATCGATGCCGCCAATGGGCGTGGGCGTGCCGGTGAAGCACTCGTCGATAACCTTGTGGGAAATACCGAGGGCCTCGAAGATCTGCGCGCCGCGATAGCTCGCGAGCGTGGAGATGCCCATCTTGGCCATGATCTTGAGGAGGCCCGCGTCGATGGCGGTCTTGTAGTTGATGCGGGCCTGCTCGGCGGACACGGGCTTCGTGGTTTTTCCGGCGGTGGCGAGATCGGCGACAACTTCCAGCGCCATGTAGGGATTGACGGCGTTGACGCCGAACCCGAGCAGACAGGCGATGTGATGGACGTCACGGGCCTCACCGGTCTCGGCGACGAGGTCGCACTTCATGCGCAGACCGGCGCGGACGAGCTGCTGGTGGACGGCACCGGCGGCAAGCAGCATCGGGATGGCGGCCTTTTCGGCGCTCGCACCCTTGTCGGAGATGAGGATGACCTTGGCGTTGTTCTGCTCGACGGCGACCTGGGCGCGCGCAGCGAGATCCTTGACGGCGGCCTCCAGCCCGGCGGGACCGGCGGCGGCATCAAAGTAACCGCT
The DNA here is from genome assembly GCA_035493815.1 of Rariglobus sp. Lineage (GTDB taxonomy): Bacteria > Verrucomicrobiota > Verrucomicrobiia > Opitutales > Opitutaceae > Rariglobus. The sequence continues at coordinate 2,438 of DATJHQ010000030.1, read as the reverse complement.
CAGGCGGACGACACGGTTCTTAAGAAAGGAAACGTCGAACAGCGCGGACACTTCGTAATCGAAGAGCACCGGCGAATCGATTTCGACAAAGCCGCTGGTCTTGGGGAACTCCTCGAACAGGCCGAGGCGTCCACCCAGATACATGGTGAGCGACATGACCGCCTTTTCGCGGATGGAGTCGATCGGCGGATTGGTGACCTGAGCGAAGAGCTGCTTGAAATACTGGTATAGCAGACGCGGGCGGCGCGAGAGGACGGCCAGCGGAGTGTCGTCACCCATCGAGCCGGTGGGCTCAAGGCCTTCGGCGAGCGGCGTAAGCACAAGCTCCTGCTCGTCATTGTCGTAGCCGAAGGCGAGTTGCGCGGTCAGCGAAGGCGCGGCGGCTTCGCCCGCGGCGGGAGCCTTGGCGGCCTTGTGCAGGTTGATGAGATGGTCCTCGCACCACTGTTTGAAAAGAGGATCGGACGAGAAGCGGGACTTGATCTCTTCGTCCCGGTAAAACTTCTTCTCCGTCAGATCGAGGGCGATCATGCGGCCCGGCCCGAGGCGGCCGGCTTCGACAACCTTGCCCGGGAAGTCGTGCACAAGGCCGGCTTCGGAGGCGAGAATGACATAGCCGTCGTCAAATATCTTGTAACGCGCGGGACGAAGACCGTTGCGATCAAGCGCGGCACCGATGGTGCGGCCGTCGGTGAAGACAACCGCGGCGGGACCGTCCCACGGCTCCATCATGCAGGCGTGATAACGGAAAAACGCCCGAATGTCGGGGGAGAGCTTCTTGTCCTTTTCCCACGCCGGCGGCATCATCATCATGGTGGCATGCTGGGGATTCCGGCCGCCGAGGGTGATGAGCTGGAGGGCGTTGTCGAAAGTCGCGGAGTCGCTGCCGCTCGGTTGGACGAGAGGCTTGAGATCGTGGAAACGCTCGCCCCACACGCCATAGGCGGTGCTGCGCTCGCGGGCGCGCATGAGATTGCGGTTGCCCCGGATCGTATTGATCTCGCCGTTGTGCGCCATCATCCGGAACGGATGCGCCAGATGCCACGTCGGGAACGTGTTGGTCGAGTAGCGCTGGTGGAAGATCGCAAAAGCGGTCGTAAACTTGGGCGACTTGAGATCCACGAAATACTTGCGGATCTGCGAAGGTGTCAGGAGGCCCTTATAAACGATCGTGCGCGAGGAGAACGAGCACACATAAAAGCCCTCGATCTTGGCATCGAGGACCTGGCGCTCGGCGGAGTTTTGCGCGAGAAACAGCTTACGCTCAAATTCATCATCGCCGATCTCTTCCTTGCGGGCGACAAGCGCCTGCACGATGAGCGGCTGGGTTTCGAGGGCCTTGCGGCCGAGGCAGGAGGAGTCGGTGGGAACATCGCGCCAGCCGAGCCACACGAGACCTTCGGCCTTGATGGCCGTCTCGACGATCTTCTTGGCGTGGGCCTGCGCGTATTCGTCCGCCCGAGGGAGGAAGATCATGCCAACACCCAGATCCTGATCGCGGAAAAGGGGCTTCTTCTTGGCGGCCAGATACTCCTTGAAAAGCTCCACCGGGATTTGGGTGAGAATACCCGCACCGTCACCGGTCACGGCATCGGCGTCGATGGCGCCGCGATGGGCGAGCGCCTTGAGGGCCGTGATCGCCCGGTTGAGAACGTCGTAGGAACGTTCTCCGGTCAGCTTCGCAATAAAGCCGACGCCACAGGCATCGTGCTCCTGATCAGGAGTGTAGAGCGGGGACGGAATGATCTTGGCCATGAGAAAAGTGGACTGGAGGGTTTGAAATCTGTCGGGAAGAAGAAACCGGCGGCGGCCGGCGGCGAAATTGAAAAGAGGGGCTGGATGCGAAAAAAAAGCCGGTCACGCGGATGCGAGAGCCGGCCCAAGTAACGTTGCTTTGGAGCCCTCGAAGATCAGAAGAATCGGATCGTTTTCGTGGCCATTTTGGCGTGCTCTTCGTCGGAACAGCCGGCGTTGAGCGGCGCGTCGACAGGCATGTCGTTGGGTTTCACCAACGCGTTGGAGATAAGGTAATTTTCAACTTCTTCGCCCGAAATATCGGCCAGCATCACGCCGTCTATTTCAACGCACGGAGAAAGGGGCTGGCCGGACTTCTCAACCATCTCGGCGTAATTGGCGCGGTTGTTGATGATATCGATGTCCTCGTAGGCGAGATTGTACTTCCGCATGATGGCGCGAACGCCATTGGACCAGCCGCAGGAGGGCTTCAGATAGGCTTTGATCTTCATGCGATGAACGTGTGCGAGTGCAAAAGCGCCGCAAGGTATAGGAGGCATTTTTCTGCAATCAAGCACCGTCTTCGGCGCACAGAAAATTTCTTGTCATAGAAATTCGTCCACGAAAATCGTCGTAATCCATCGTTCCGTTCTCTGGCGCCGATCGACCGAATCGGTCGTTGCGACGAGAGCGGGACCCCATTC
>DATJHQ010000029.1:0-93040 GCA_035493815.1 Rariglobus sp. | reverse complement strand
AGGCGCCGCCACCGTGGAAGCGGTTCTGGCACGCGTTGACGGACACGGCGGAGCCGCCGCCGCGGATCGTGAGCGACGGCGAACGGGTGCTGCTGGACAGCGAGGAGGCGGGCGATGAGCCGTTCATGCTGGCCCGCAACCTGCCGGGCGTGATTGTGCTCGTGGACAAGAACCGCGTGAAGGCGGGCGAGTACGCGATCAAGAAGTTCGGCGTGGACACGCTCGTGCTCGACGACGGCTTCCAGTATTTGCCGCTGAAGGGCCGGCTCAACCTGCTCCTCGTCGACAAGACGAATCCGTTTGGCAACGGCTCGATGCTGCCGCGCGGCATCCTGCGCGAGCCGATCAAGCACCTCAAGCGAGCCAGTTACGTTTTCCTTACCAAGTCGAACGGCCAGCGAGACGCCGAGCTCGAGGATCTCATCCATCGGCACAACCCCGGCGTGGACATCATCGAGTGCGCGCACCGGCCGCAGTATCTTCAGCGTTTCGGGACGGACGAGCGCCAGCCTCTGGAGTTTATGCAGGGTAAAAACGTCGGCGCGTTCAGCGGCATCGCCGTGCCGGAAAGTTTTGAAAAATTCCTTCGGGATCTGGGTGGCCGCGTCACGTTCACGCGCCGTTTTCTCGATCACTACCGTTTCGCCTACGAGGATTTCGTGGAGATATTCAGTGCGGCCTTGGAAAAGAAGGTCGATTTCATCGTCACTACTGAAAAAGACGCCGTGCGCCTGCCCGACGGACTGCCGTGTCCCGTGCCGGTTTATTACCTCCGCCTGGAGATCGACATTATTCGAGGCGCGGCTGACTTCGACGAAGCGGTGGGCCGTATTTGTTTTCCAGAAACTGCCGGCCGAAAAAGCTGACTGCGGCCCCATGGTCAACGCTTGCCGCCAGTGGTTGCACAGGTGTTAATTCCCCTCTTCTTCGCATGATCATCGACTCACGCTATCTCAAACTGGCCGAAGGCCTCACGGGTTTTTCCTGTGAACTGAAAAAAGGTGAACGCGTCCTCATCGACGCCTTCGATGTGCCTGACGCGATGGTTGTCGCGCTCATCCGTGCGACCCGCGCCTGCGGCGCCCATCCCTATGTGAACATCCACCGGGCCCGCGTCAGCCGCGAGCTTATGCTGGGTGCAGAGGAAGCCCAATATGCCCCGCATGCCGAGGTCGAGTTGAAGCGCATGGAAAAAATGGACGCCTACATCGCGTTGCGCGGCTCGGACAACATCTTTGAAAATGCCGACATTCCCTCGTCACGCGTGCAGCTTGTCTCGCGCCTGATGAAACCCGTGATCGACCACCGCGTGAACAAGACCAAGTGGGTCGTGCTCCGCTGGCCGACGTCCGCCATGGCCCAGCAAGCCGGCAAAAGCACGGAGGAATTCGAGGATTTTTATTTCAAGGTCTGCACACTCGATTACGCCCGCCTTATCCCGGGGATGAAGGTGCTGCGCGATCTCATGGAAAAGACCGACCGTGTGCACATCAAGGGGCCCGGCACCGATCTGCATTTCTCGATCAAGGGCATCCACGCGAAGGAATGCGGAGGCCAGCGCAACATCCCGGACGGAGAAGTGTTTTCCTGTCCGGTGAAGGATTCCGTCGAGGGTGTCATCCAGTATAACGCGCCCACGGTTTACCTCGGCACCTCGTTCGACAACATACGCCTTGTTTTCAAAAAAGGAAAAATCGTCGAGGCCACCGCCAATAACACGAAACGCCTCAATGAGATTCTCGATAGCGATCCCGGTGCGCGCTACATCGGCGAATTCGCCCTTGGATTCAATCCGCACATCCTCGAGCCGATGCGCGACATTCTCTTCGACGAAAAGATCGCGGGCAGTTTCCACTTTACGCCCGGCCAGGCCTACGAGGGCTACGGCAACGGCAACAAATCACAGGTCCACTGGGACATGGTGAACATCCAGCGTCCGGAGTGGGGCGGCGGCGAAATCTGGTTCGACGGCAGGCTGATCCGAAAGGACGGACTTTTTGTGCCGAAGTCGTTGCACAAGCTAAATCCCGTTTATCTGCTCGGCGGCAAGTAACCGCCATGGTCTTTGACGATTTCATCCAGTCGCTTCCAAAAACCGAGACGCACCTTCACATCGAGGGGGCGCTGCCCTACGAGTTGCTGCATGCGTGGAAGCCGGATAGTTACCCCCTGAATCCTTCGTTTCACGCATCGGATTTCCGGTTCGAGGCATTCCCCAAGTTCGATGAAGTTCTGCTTGGCCACGCGCTGCCGTGGTTCGTCTCGGCGGAACGCTATCGCGAGGCGGCCCGGGCGGTCTTCGCCAAGCATGTCGCCCAGAATGTCCGCTATGTGGAAATCAGTTTTCATCTGCCGGTCGCGGGTTTCATCAACACACCCGCCCGCGAAATCATCGCGGCGATCCGCTCGGCCGTGCCGGCGGGTTTGGAGGTGCGTATCTTTGCCGGCATGCTCCGCACCGATTACGCCGGGCCGATGCGGGCGGTGATCGATGACCTGGAGAATTGGGATGAACTCGCCGGCGTGGATCTGCACGGGTTCGAGCAGGTGCCGACCGAAGCGTGGACGGAAATCATCTGGGCGCGGCTGCGTGCCGCGGGGAAAATCACCAAGGCTCATGCGGGTGAATTCGACGGCGCGCACCGTGTGCGCGAGGCCATCGAGCAGCTCGGGGCGACGCGCATCCAGCACGGCGTGCGCGCGGTCGAGGATCCGGCGGTCGTCGCGCTGGCGGCGGAACGCGGGGTGACCTTTGACGTGTGTCCGATCAGCAACGTGCGCCTCCGCGTGGTGCCGTCGATGAACGCGCATCCGTTGCGCGCGTTGATGCAGGCGGGAGTGCGCTGCACGATCAGCACCGATGATCCGCTGGTTTTCTCAAATTCCGTAAACGGTGAATACCTTGCGCTTTCGCAAGAAGCCGGTTTTTCGTGCGCCGATATCGGCACGCTGGTGCGCAACGGCTGGGAGGTGGCGGACGTCTCGCCTACGACGCGGGCACGCATGTTTGCCGAGATTGATCGCTTTGGCGCGGAAAGCCGCTGAGAGTGGGGCGACTTTCATGTCCAACACCTACATCGTTCCCGAAGGCATCCGGCGCGCCCGCGCCGACAAAGTCCTCGCGGGAGCCTTTCCCGAGCACAGCCGTGTCGCTTTTCAACGTTCGCTGGACGCCGGATTGGTGACGCGCAACGGCAAGGTTATCGACCGCAGCGCCGAGGTGAACGACGGCGAGATCATCACGTTTTCATTTCCCAAGATCGTGGCGGCCGAGCTCAAAGCGGTGGACATCCCGCTCGACGTGATTTTCGAGGACAAGCACTTGCTCGTGATCAACAAGGCGGCCGGCATGGTCGTCCATCCCGGGGCGGGCACCGGCGAGGACACACTCGTGCATGCGCTGCTTTCCCACTGCAAGGGCAGCCTGAGCGGCATCGGCGGCGTGGAGCGCCCCGGCATTGTCCATCGTTTGGATCGGGAGACTTCCGGCGTGATGGTCGTTGCGAAGACCGACGCGGCGCACCGCGGACTGGCCGAGCAATTTGCGGCGAGGACTTCGCACAAGGAGTATCTCGCGCTGGTCGACGGCGTGCCGGGTCTCATGAGCGGCAGCATCCGCCGTCCGATAGGACGCAACCCGACGCAGCGGCACAAGATGGCGATCATCGAAGGTCCCGGTGGTCGCGACGCGCATACCGATTGGGAGCGCGTGGAGGTATTTGGCGGCGACCTTGCGTCGCTCATCCGTTGCACGATTCATACGGGGCGGACGCACCAAATTCGCGTTCACATCAAATCGCTCGGCCACATTTTGCTGGGCGACGTGGTTTATGGTTGGAAGGACAGTCCGCGTCTTCCGATCCAGCCGACGCGCGTGATGTTGCACGCGGAGCATCTGGTGATCACGCATCCGATCACGGGCAAACCGCTCGATTTGCGCGCACCGCTGCCCAAGGATTTCGAGAAGATGCTCAAGGCGCTGCGCAAGGAAGTGAAACTGGCGGCTACGTCCATCAAGCGCGGCTTGCGCAGTCCGACCAACAAGCGTGGCGACGGTATCGTTGCAAAGACGGCCAAAGCCAAGCCGGCTAAAAAACGGATGGCCCGCAAGGCGAAGGCCTGACGGTCACGCCTGACTGAGCGCCTCCGAGGCGATCCCCCAGCGCAAATTATAGAGTGTGTGGTGAAAGGTCTCGATGCCGCCGGCTTCGGCGATGGTCAGCATGGTCACAAGCGCCGCTGGAAAAACATCGGCGCGACCGGCGGGCAGGCCGGGAAATTGCAGACGTTCCGCAAGGGTGAGCGGCGCCAGTTTTTGAAATAAGTGATCGAGCTCGGCCACGGTGACCACGGGGGAGGTTGCGGAGAGATCTTGGCCGTCCCTGGCTCCACGGATCAGACGCACGGCCGTCATACTGCCACCGGCAAATACGGCCTGTCCGTGCGGCAGATCGAAGCGAAACCCGCTGCGCGCGATTTCCGCCTGGGTGTGTGCGGCAATGGCGTCGCGGGCGGAGGCAGGAAAAGATGCCGCCGGATCGGAAACGAAACGTTCGGTGAGTCGCACGCAGCCAAGACGCAGACTCAGGCCCTGGGCGATGGTGCGGTTTTTGAAAGTGAGGCATTCGAGACTTCCGCCTCCGAGATCGAAGACGTGGAAATCGTGAAATGCGACCAGCGCGGGATCGCAGGTAAGACCGCGGCCGATAAGGTTGGCTTCCTCATCGCCGGTGAGGATGCGAATGGCATGGCCTGTCGAGGCGAGCACGAGGCGGCGGAATTCGTCACCGTTGAGGGCATCGCGCACGGCGCTGGTGGCGACGAGGATGACTTGTGAGGGTTGAAACGGAGCGGTGTCCGCAAGTAAGTCCTTAATGGCGGAAAGTCCTCGCGACATGCCTTCCTCGGTCAGCTTTGGCTCTGCTTTGCTGATGCCGGCGCTGATGCGGGCATCAATGGTGCGGCCTTTCAGTAAAATCAGGCGACCGTCCGCCTGTTGGCGGGCGACGAGCACCTTGATGGAGTTGGAGCCGATATCGATGACGGCGACGACTGGGGCAACCATGGGGGTCAAAGCACGAATTCAGGAGGAGCGATCAAGACGACAAACTCTCCCTTGAGGCTGCCTTTAAGAAGGCGGTCGCGAACATCGGCGGCGCGACCGACCAGGAAGGTTTCGTGAAGTTTGGTGACTTCCCGGGCGATGCAGACGATGCGATCGGTGCCGAGGGTCGCGACGATTTCATCGGCAAACTTGTCGATGCGATGGCAGCTTTCGTAGAGCGCCAAGGTGAATTCGAAGTCGCGGTATTTTTCCAGAAAGGCAGTGCGTGCGGATGTCTTGGCGACAAGAAATCCGGCGAATAAAAATCCGTTGGTAGGGAGACCGCTGGCACTCAGCACCGCGGCGACGGCGCAAGCGCCGGGGACGGGGATGACGGGCAGGCCGCGGCGACGGCAGGCGCGAACGAGGCGGAACCCGGGATCGCTGATGGCGGGCGTGCCGGCATCGGAGACGAGCGCGATGGATTTGCCGGCGGCGAGCTGGTCGGCGAGGCGTTCGGCGGCTTCGGTTTCGTTGTGGTCGTGGTAGGCGACGAGATCGCGGCGCAGGCCTTGGCGGGTGAGCAGTCCGCCGGTGGTGCGGGTGTCTTCGCAGGCGACGAGATCCACGGAGCCGAGAATCGCCCGTGCCCGTTCCGTGAGGTCGGCGAGATTGCCGATGGGCGTGGCTACCACGTAGAGATGGCCGGGCTGCGGTGTGAGCGAAGAATTGACGGGGGCGTCGGCCATTGGGCGATGTCAGCCGATTGGGGGCGGCGGGCAAGCCCGCTTCCCTTGATAGGCACAAAAAAACCGGCATCTTTTAGATGCCGGTTTCAATAGGATCAGTAGCCAGTGCCGCCGGGGCCGCCAGGCCCGCCGAGTCCACCCATGCCGGGAATGCCACCTTCCCAGTTTGCGGGGCGGCTCCAAGGAATACTGCTGTCTTCCGGAGATTTGGAGGAACAGCCGGAAGTGGCCAAAGTTACCATCAAGCCCGTAAGGGCGAGAACGGTGAGAACGAGCTTTTTGCTAAACGGCATATGAAAGTTACTGGGCGACGGTAGCGATGTCGCCTTTGCCAAGATCGCCACGCAGTGAGTCAGTCGCGATCTGGGCGATGGAGTAGCTGGCTTCGACGCTGCTGACTGCGGCGGTGGCCAGGGTGTTGCCGCCGCGGGTGATGGTGAACTTCTGGTTGACCTGCACGCCTTGGGCGCTGCCGAGGTTAAGAACCACGAAGGCGTTTTGCGTGCCGACGCTCACGACTTGCCCACTGAGTCCGGCTGAGGCTGGTGCGGCAACGACCTGGCTGGTGCCATCTGCCGCGACCACGGTGGTTTTTCCTGCCATCAGTTCAGCCACGCGATCCTGAAGGGAGGCGATGGTCTTCTTGTAGTTGTCGATTTCCTCGGGTGAGACGGCGTTGAGTTTCGCCTCGCCGAGGTCGCGCTTAAGGCCGGCAACTTCTTCGTTTAGGGACTTGATGGCGTCTTCCTTGGCGGTGACTTGGTTGGTCAGCTGGTCGACGTTGCGAGCGAGCTCAACGCTGTGGTTGTCGGCGGAGGTGAGCTTGGACTTGGCGTCGCCCAGATCGCTGTCCATGGAGGCGAGCCGCTTTTGAAGGGCGTCGATCTGGCCGTTGGCGTCGCTCAGTTTGGCCTGAACGTCGGTGGTGCGGTTATCGGCCAAGGTGACCTGCTGCTGGAGCTTGGTCTTGGTGTCGCCGATCTGAAAATAGAAAAATGTGGAGGCGGCCGAACCGAGAAGAGCGATCACGCACAGAACAAGGGTAAGGGATTTCATAAGGGTAAGTTAAACGGAGTCTCACGAGCACTGACCCCGTTGAAAAGGGAAAAGTTTCCCAAAACGTGCCATCTCTAGTCCGCCACGGGGGCGGACCGGGAGGGTGCGAAACTGCCTTAAATCGAATAAGTGGACTCAAACCACGGGGTTTGGACTCTTTTCTTAACTGCCCCGTTGGCTGTGAGATGTTCCAGAACTTTGAATACCAGTTCCGTCTTTTCAGGAACACCAAGGGCGGTGGCGAGTGCATCGGCGGTGAACGACTGGCCGGCGGCAGAGGCGAGCTTGGCGGTGATCTGGAGCTTGAGGGCGATGACGCCGGAGGCGGCCTTTTTGCCGGCTTCGACGCCGGGCTGGTGGTAGGCGTTGATGCCGATGAGCGAGGCGTAGAAGCCGACCACGCGTTCGTAGAGGGCGATCAACATGCCGAGGGTGCGAGGCGAGACGTCGTTGACAGTGATGGAGACGGACGAACGGTTGCTCTCGGAGAGGGCGTCGCGGGTGCCGAGGTAGAAACCCTGGAGGTAGTCGCCGGTGGTGACGCCTGGATCGACGTCGAAGGAGGCGCCGGCGCGGTCCTTGAGCACTTCGATGAAGGTGACGAAGAAGTTGTTCACGCCGTCGCGAAGCTGCTGGACGTAGGCATGCTGGTCGGTCGAGCCCTTGTTGCCGTAAACGGCGATGCCTTGGTTGACGACCTTGCCTTGCAAATCGAGCTCCTTGCCGAGCGACTCCATGACAAGCTGCTGGAGGTAGCGGGAGAACAGCAGCAGGCGATCCTTGTAGGGGAGGACGACCATGTCCTTGGAGCCTTTGCCGTCGGTGGCAAAGTGCCACATGAGGGCGAGGAGGGCGGCGGGGTTTTCGGAGGTCTTGGTAGAGCGGGTGACCACGTCGATGGCGGCGGCGCCATCAAGCATGGCCTGGATGTCGATGCCTTGGAGGGCGGCGGGCAGAAGGCCGACGGCGGAGAGTTCGGAGGTGCGGCCACCGACCCAGTCCCACATGGGGAAGCGGGCGAGCCAGTTTTGGGCGATGGCGGTTTGTTCGAGTTTGGAGCCCGCGCCAGTGACGGCGACGTAGTGCTTGGTGAAGTCGAGACCGGCGGACTTGAAGGCGGCGGCGGCTTCGAGCTGGCCGTTGCGGGTTTCGGCGGTGCCACCGGACTTGGAAATGACCACAACGAGAGTCTCGGGGAGTTTTCCGGCGAGCGTGGCGAGGACGTAGTCGATGCCGTCGGGGTCGGTGTTGTCGAAGAAGGCGACGGCGAGTTTGTCCTTTGCGGGCTGGCCGAGGGCGTGATTGACGAACTGCGGGCCGAGGGCGGAGCCGCCGATGCCGATCACGAGCAGCTGGGTGAATTTCTTGCCGGGCGCGGGAGCGATGGTGCCGGCGTGGACCTTGGCGGCGAAGTCCTTGATCGAGGCGAGGGTGTCGGAGATTTCCTTCGTGAGATCGGCGGTGGGTGCGAGCTGCGGGGCGCGGAGCCAGTAGTGGCCGACCATGCGCTTTTCATCGGGGTTGGCGATGGCGCCTTTTTCGAGGGCGGCCATGTCGGCGTAGGCCTTCTGGATGGCAGCTTCTTTTCCAGTGAGGAAGTCATCCGGAAAAGGGATGCGACTGATGTCGAGCGCGAGGCCCAGACCGGAGTTTTGGTAGTAGTATTTTTTAAAACGTGACCAAGAGGATGACATGGGAAGGGAAGTTCAGTTGAGCCGGTTGTAAGGCCGGGTGGGAGCAAAAAGCACGGTGAAGATATGAAGATTACGCTTCAATACGATGAAGACAATTGTTGGTTTTCCCTGAGATTTTAAGGGGGATAATGCGTATTAATGGGAGAGGGGTTACACGGTTTGTAGGGTTGACGAAATTCACGGCAGGGAGTGCAACGTCTATCCCCGTGAAAAAATATCTATTCCCCCTTGTCTTGATGTGCGCCGCCATTGGCGTGCTGCGCGCCGATGAAGTAGCCCCGCCCACCTGCGGCAAAGCCATCACCATCTCGGGTGACATCACTCACTATAAGGTGAAGCCGGGCGTGTTGACCGGTGTCACCGACGACGCCGGCATCTGGGGCGAGGAAATCTATGGCAAATCCTTCACCGCGACGGTGGAAGGGCTGCCCGCGGGTGATTACACGGCGGTCGTCGAGTTGATCGAGGCCTACCACGGCGGTCCCGGCCAGCGTGTTATCCGTATCACCAGCGGCGATCAGGTGCTCGCCGACAACGTCGATATTTTCAAGGCCGCCGGTGGCAAGGCCAAGCCGTATCAGCTGAAGCTGAAAATCTCTCACGAGGCCGACCAGATTCGTGGCCCGCTTTCGCTCACGTTTACGGCCGTTAAAGACGCGGCAAAACTCAACGCCCTCGAAATTCTGAACGCCGCCGGCCAGCCGGTCGCGTGCGCGAAGGCCAAGGATCTGGTGTCTGCGGCGTCGCTGGCCGCGAGCAAAATTCCGAACGTCACGACGCCTCCCATTTACGGAGATCCAGGTAAGCCGATGGATGCTCGTATCGACGACCTCATTTCCCGGATGTCACTGGCCGAAAAAGCCAGCCAGCTCGACAACAAGACGCTGGGAATCGAACGCCTGCATGTGCCCGCCTACAATTACTGGAGCGAGGCTCTCCATGGTGTTGGCCGCAACGGCCACGCCACGGTTTTCCCTCAAGCCATCGGTCTCGCCGCGACTTGGGATGAGTCCTTGATTCGCCAGATGGGCGAGGTGATCGCCACCGAAGGTCGTGCGAAATACTACGAGACGATCCGCAACGGTGAGATCGGCCGTGAGAATGCCGGCCTCAATTACTGGGCGCCCAACGTGAACATCTTCCGTGATCCTCGCTGGGGACGCGGTCAGGAAACCTACGGTGAGGATCCTTATCTGACCGCGCGCATGGGTGTGAATTATGTCGAAGGCGTGCAGGTCACCGACCCCAAGTATCCCGGCTATGTCAAAGCCATGGCGACCGCGAAGCACTTCGCGGTGCACAGCGGTCCGGAAAAAGGCCGCGGTCACTTCAACGTCGATCCGACACCGCGTGATCTTTACGAGACCTACCTGCCTCAGTTCGAAGCGCTCGTGCAGGAGGCCAAGGTGTGGGGTGTCATGGCATCCTATAACTCCATCAACGGTGTGCCGTGCGCGGCCGATCCCTGGCTGCTGACAAATTTGCTTCGCGACCAGTGGGGCTTTAAGGGCCACGTCGTCTCCGACTGCGGAGCGGTCGGCCAGATCGCCGGCGAAAAACATTATCTGCCGACGGCCGAGGAAGGCATCTCCGCCAGCATGAAGTCCGGCCTTGATTTGTGTTGCGGCAGCGATTTCCGCCGTCTGCCCGAGGCGGTTGCCAAGGGGCTGATCACGGAAAAAGACGTCGATCAGGCCCTTCATCGCGTGCTCGAGATTCGCTTCCGTCTCGGACTTTTCAATCCGCCGGCGACCGCGCCGTTTTCCGGCGTGCCGGCGAGCGAGATCGAGAGCCCCGAACACTTGAAGCTCGCGCTTGATGCCGCGCGCCAGTCCATGACGTTGCTCAAAAACAACGGCATCCTTCCGTTGGATCGCGCCAAGGTAAAACGCATCGCCGTGGTCGGGCCGAATGCCAATTACGCGGGCATGCTGGTAGGCAACTATCACGGTGATCCGTCGAATCCTGTCACGATCCTCAAAGGAATCAAAGCCAGCGCCGGTTCCGGTGTGCAGGTGGATTTTGTGACCGGCTGCGATCTCATCAGCCGCCCGGATCGTCCGGTGCATAACCCGGCCGACTTCCAGCGGGCAGTTGATCTGGCGAAAAACGCCGACGTGGTCATTTTTGTCGGCGGCCTTGATGCAGGCGTGGAAGGCGAAGAGTCCAGTCTGGTTGCCCCCGGGTTTTTCCATGGCGACCGCACGGCAATCGAACTGCCCGATGTGCAGACGACGATGCTCAAGGCGCTTCAAGCCACCGGAAAGCCGGTGATTTTCGTGAACTGCTCGGGCAGCGCGGTCGCGATGCCGTGGGAGGCCGAAACGCTGCCCGCGATTCTTCAGGCTTGGTATCCGGGTGGCGAAGGTGGCACCGCCGTGGGCGAAGTCCTCTTCGGTGACTACAATCCCGCCGGGCGCCTGCCAGTCACGTTTTACGCCAAGACAGAGGATCTGCCCGCCTTCGAAAACTACCGCATGGAAAACCGCACCTACCGTTATTTCACCGGCAAGGCGTTGTTCTCCTTCGGCTATGGTCTGAGCTACACGTCCTTTCAGTATCAACCTGTGAGCATCGCCTCGGCGATATTGCCGGCAGGTGGCACGGTGCATCTCAGCGTGCCTGTGAAAAATACCGGGGCGCGCGACGGCGACGAAGTCGTGCAGGTTTACCTGAAGCACAACAGCTCGCCGGTGCCGCAGCCGATTCACTCGCTGGTGGCCTTCAAGCGCGTGCCGGTGGCGAAGGGTGCGACCGTGAATGTTGCCTTCGATATTCCGGTCGAACGCTTCCACTATTGGAGCGTCGAGAAAAAAGCCTACGTCGTGGACGCAGGCTCCTATACGCTGCAAGTCGGTGCGGCCTCGTCGGACATCCGCCAGACGTGCAAAGTTACAGTCACGCCCTGATTCCACCTTACCGCGCCCGTGCCGCCGTGACTGCGGCGACATGGGCGGCGGCGGCGGCTTTTAGAGCGGCCCAGTCTTTCTTTTTCAAAATCTCGGCGGAGACCAGATTGCTGCCGATGCCGAGCGCGGGACAACCCGCGGCAAGAAATTCGGGGATGGTTTTCAGATTCACACCGCCGGTGGGAATGATCTGCAACTGAGGCAGGGGGCCGCGGATCGATTTGACGTAGCTGGCGCCCAGATTTTCGGCGGGGAACAGTTTGACGAAATCGGCGCCTGCTTCCCACGCTTGGACCGCCTCGGTCGGCGTAAATGCGCCGGAGGCGATGGGGATGCCTTTTCGCGCACACGCGGCGATCACGGTGGGACGAAAAACCGGTGTCACGATAAAGTGGGCGCCTGAATCGATGGCATGCAAGGCGTCCTCTTCATGCAGGATGGAGCCCATGCCGAGCAGAAGCGAGTTGCCGCGTTTGGCGGATTCAGCCCTGAGAAGAGCGGGAGCGTTGGGGGTCGTGAGGGTCAGTTCGACGGCGCCGATTCCTCCGGCGACAAGCGCGTCTATGGCCTCGGGCAACGCCGCTGAATCATCGGCGCGGACGATGGCGATGAGGACTGCCTTTTTGAGGCGGCTGATGATCTTTTCCTTTTTCATGGAATGGAGTTTGGGATTATAGCGGGCAGGCGATGTCTTTGCCCGGTTGGAGCTGAAAATGTTTCGCGAACTTTTGACCCGGCAGGCGAAGATCGCCGGAAATGGAAATGCCGGATGCGTTGTGAATGCGGATTTGGTCCGACTCGCGTTTCACGATAACGCTGCCTGGTTGATCCAACGTAAGCGCGATTTCGGCATCCTGCCATTTCTGGCCGGAGAGGAGGACCATGCGGGCGCCTTGGGCGAGCTCGATGCGACAACCGAGCGTGCCGACCAGTGTGGCGCCGGCAGCGGTCAATGTGCCCGTCTCCGGCAGGCTGAGCACGAGATCCGTGCCGTCGTGATGGACGACTTCGACCGCTGCGCCACGGTGGTCTGATGACATCAAGGGGAAGCGCACAGCGCTCACCGTCGGCGTGTCCTTGAACGGGGCATAAACAGCTCCGAACACGAGCGCGTTTGCAGAGTCGCGACGCAGCAGCATGGGAAGCGGATGATCTAGACTGATGGGAAGGCCGGGGCCTTCGGCGGAATAAACTTTCTCGTCCTTGGTCGCTGCGGGGGAGATCCACAGGTCGACCTTGCCGCCATTTTCCTGAGTCAACGTGCCGTGCAATCCATCGGACGGTGCGGCGATGGTTTTCAGATCGTTGATCATCTTGTAACCTTGATGTGGCCAATATTGGCGCGCGCCTTGCGGTGCGTTGAGCCGCTCGATGGGAATCAAGGTGTCGGTCGTCGATTGGGTCGGCGTATCGAGCGTGAGCGTGCCGTTGAGATGGAGCGCCCAGTCGATTTGATTGACCGGAGTTTTGTCGGAGGCGGGTTCTTTGGGTGTTACACGAAAGAGGTCGATTACGGCGTGTGGAGTCAGCAAGACGGTGCGACGGAGAGCGACGGGTGTTTCCGGGGCGATCTTCCCTTTTTTGTCGCCTTGCACGTCGGCGGCGGAGGCTTGAGCAGCGGCCAGTCCTTCCCACGAAAAGCCGATTTCCATTTTCTTTTCCTTGGGCGACATCCTCTGGCTGTGCGTGTTGATCGTCACGGTGTTGTGGCCGATGGTCTGGCTGAACCACTGGAGGTAGGCCGGATTGCCGTAGGACGGCGACGCGGTGCCGGGAAGCGCTTCGGAGCCGTTGGCGTAGAGGATCAGGTTAAGCGCGTCGGGATGCCGATGACCCGATGAGTGAAAGTCGTCTTTGAGGAAGACGTTCCAGTCGCTGAGTGGCGTGCGCAGAATCGAAAGCCCTGAATCGGTCAGGAATGAGGAGGTGGTGTGAGTGAGAGATTTTTCCGGAAGATCGGTGCCGTAAAGCAGGGCGAAACTGTTGTCGCGTTTCACTTTTCCGGAAGGTGCGGAGTAGATGTCGTGCAACAGCGCGCCGTAGGCAGGATCGCCATACCAGTGAAAGGCGAGCTCGTAGAGGCCGGCCGACTCATCAGTGACGAGCGTGCCTCCGCCGCCGTCGTTGAGGCGAGGCAAGTCTAGATTGGGGAGACTGAGCTCGATGGGCAGATCGAACATCTTCCGGAAGCGCGGCAGTTCGTAGAAATTGATGCCCACCTGCCGCGTGGCCAGCGCCATGCGGGAGAGAGCCTTGAAAGGATAGAAGTGATAGCCGGGGCTTAATTCTTCGGTGAAGCCGTCGTGGTTTACGTAGCCGGCGCGAATCATGGACAACACGCCTTGATGCGGTGTGTTCAGGCCAAGAGAGACTAGTTTTTGGTCGCCAAACTCGACCCCTAGAACGATCGCTCCGCAGGCGTGCCAGATCCACCAATTGCCGCCCGACGGATGCAGGGCCATGATGCGGTGCATGTAGGTGAGCGCGCGGTGCCAGAGTTTCGTTTCGATGGTCTTTTGGTCGGCCGCGCTCAGGACACCCGAGCCGGCCAGCGTGTCGTAACTGAAGGCGAGCGCGGTGAGCAGATTGCATTCTTCGATGGATTGGCTGGTGGCGATGCCGGCAATCGTGTCGGCATCGTCGCCAAAGCGCGTCATGCTGCGATCATGGAGCCGGTAGAGGGCGTATTTGTCGGCCATTTCCAGATAGGCTGAGCGCATCGCCTCGGCGTAGCGTTTTTCGCCGGTAAGCAACCAGGCGGTGGCGAGCGTTTGTTGCTCCTCGGCGGTGCGATTCATCGCCATGGTGTTCCACACCTGATCGAGCGATTCACTGGTATAGTAGGTCTTTTCGGCTGGGCAGTAGTGCTTGTGCGGGCTTTTCGGATCGAAGTGCAGTTTGGCGCCGGTTTTGGGACTTACGTAAAGTTGTCCCCAGCCGCCTTCGCCGTCGGGAAACAGTGTCGGATCGGCGACGATTTGATCAGCTTGAACAAGCAAGTCCTTGAGGGCTTCCTTGGCCCACGGAACGGTGGCGACCTTCTCGCGTGCGGCCGCCATCTCGGTGGGAGACAACAGCAAAAACGGACGCGCGGGCGCGGTAAATTTCACCGGCATCGATTCGGGAATTTCCGAATCGGCGTTTGCCGCGAAGGAAGCATGGCCGAGGCTTAAAAATACGAAGACAAGACCACTCAACCGTGGCCAAAGGGGTAATTTCATGAGGGCGTAGCTTTATGGGTTAAGAGGAGATCGGGGCTTGGCCGATCAGCCGAACCACTTCGTCAAAATGGCCGGTGTAGTAAGCGCGGATGTAATCCGCGAGGAGTTGCTGCAAACGCGGCGTTTCTTCAGGATGAGTTTCAATCCGAGCGAGCAGGCGTGCACGCAGGGCGCGGAACACCTTTTCCTTGATCCAATAGGCATTCTGATAGCGCTGCATGTAGGACGAGGCGGCGGCGAGGGTATCAAGTTCGGACGAGGTCAGATCGCGCTGCCACGCTGCCCGGTAAACGGAGAGTGCTTCGGTCCAGGATTGTTGGGCGGTTTGGTTAAAGAGTTCGTGCAGACCTTTCCAGCCGAGCTGGGCCGGATCGATGAGCGAAGCGGTTTGGGGGGCTTTGCCGTCCTTGTCCTTGTAATCGAGAAGACACACTTTGAGGTCGATGTGACGCGCGCCGGCGTAGTCGTATTCGATAGTGTCGATGAAACCGTCGCCATCCGTGTCGGTGTATTTGACGACTTCCTCGACCTTGGGAGCGGGCGGATGACGGGTGGGTTCGCCGGCGCCGCCGTTGAACTCTGCGTTTTTATCAACGGTCCACGCGCCCCATTTGGCGCCGTAGAGATGAAGTTTGCGATCAAAGGGACCGACGTAGAGTTTGCCGCCGCCCGCGCCGGTGAGATCGAATTCGCCGCGATCACCGAGCGTGTCGGCTTGGAAATTGGCTCCGAGGCCCGGAGTGCGGCCATCCTTGGGCGTGGAGTGGGCGGTGGAGTAGAGGTCGATGGCCGGTCCGTTGGGTTGGAGATTGGTGGTGGGATACATCAATTCCTCGCGTTCCCAGCGATGGTTGTCCCCGTCCTCGTCGAAGGTGAAATAAAACGACTTCCATTTGCTGGCGAAGAACGTCTGGTAGCCCTTGTCGCGGTCCATGTAGACGAGCTCTTTCACGCGTCGCCACTCGTTGTGATAGAAGCAGGGATCGAACTTCGGATCGCCGGCGAAATGCGGCAGCGGATGCACCATCGCACTGGTGTCCACATGGCCACCGGCGGCGCGCAGGGTCATGTCGTAGGAGGTTTCGTTATCCTTACCTGCGTTGCCGTCGATGTCGTAGGTGAGGTAGGCTTCCGAGGCGTAGGAAGGGATGTCCACGTCGACGCCTTTCTCGTGCTGGGGATTGCACCAGCGCATCGCCATGTTGGAGACGCCGTTGCCGGTTTCATCATAAAACGAAAACGGATTTTCCCAGTTTATCCGTGCGTCCTTGAGGGCGTAGGACGGGACGTGGGTTTTAACAAAATCGTTGTTCCCATGGTAGTTTGGCAGCCAGTCGCACAGGCCGGTGAAGTCCCAGCAATTGAAGTCGAATTTCTTCCAGTCAACCCAGCCGAGGACGCCGTGCTGGTCGTGATTGATGAACACCATCCAGACGGGGTGTCCGGTTTGTTCTTTTTTGGAGGGGCCCCAAGTCTTCGGGTTGACGGCGATGGACCAGACATCAGGGATGCCGTCGCCATCGGTATCGCACCATTTTACGTTCATGTCCTCGGGGCCGTCGTAAACGCCGTCGCCGTTCATATCGACCTGGAGCACGTCACCGGTGAGATTGCCGCGCACATCGTCGGGGCGCATCAGTCCGCTCTCGTCGAGCCAGCGCACGCGTTTCCCGTTCCACCAACGTTCGATGACGTTGGGTGTGGTGCCATTGCCGACGGTGAGATGGAGGATTTCGCCGTCAGGCTGGGCGGAGTGAAGCGAGGTGTGATGCCAGTCGGCGGTTTGGGCGGAGAGGGCGCCGCAGAGCGTGAACAATGCGGCCGTGGCGGTCAGTGGACGGTGTTTCATTTTCCCTCCGCTTGTTGGTTGAGGTAGTTTTTCCACTCGGTAAAGGTGTGGAAATCGAGACCGTGGTCCCAGCAGGCGCCCTCCCGATAACTCCAGGGCTCGCCGGCTTTCACGCGGACGAGAATGAGGTAGTTGAGTTTATCTTCGGCGAAACCGACCACGGATTTTGGGTCGACGATCACGCCGCAGCCGATGGTCCCGTGTTCGGGATGGGGCGGCTGCCAGTAGGCGAGGATGCCCTTGGCGGCATCGCGATAGACTTCGCCGCCGTGACGCTTGGTGATGCCGATGCCGATGGTGAGATCCGGCAAATCGCTGGTAAGAGTGCTGTCCAGGCGGGTGAGGTTGGTGCCGGCGGCGAGGGTAAAGGTCCGCGTTTCAGAAACGTGGTGGCCGCCTTCGATTTCCCATGGGGCGTAGGTAACGGTGAACGAGGCCGTCTGGCCTCCGCTTTGATTGATTTTATAAGTGGCCCAGTGGCCTGAAACGTAGAGCTGATTGCCGTCCCAGATGCCGAGGCCGCCGCAGCCGCGCGAGTGTCCCACGTCGTAAAAATCGAGACCTTCACCATGGTCCATGTGGTAGTCGCCGCGTTTATACCATTCATCGATGATTGGCTGGCGCGTGGATTTCACCCAGACATCGATGCCGCTTCCGGTGGGTTCCAGTTTCGGACCGTAAATGCGGTGGGCGATGCGATCATTTTCCCACGCGATGTCGTCCATGCGTTGGGGAATGTATTCGGCTTTCGCCGGACCGTTTTCGGCATGGCTCAGGTGTGTGAGTGAGAGAATGGAAAGGAACAGGAGTGCCTTGGCAGGCCTGACGTGGGGTATGGGTTTCATGGTTTATAAGAAAGCGGGTTAACGTGCCATCCATCCTCCATCGACGGTGAGGATGGTGCCGGTCACGTAATCGGAAGCGGATGAGGCCAGGAAAACAGTCGCACCTTTGAGGTCAGCGGCTGCGCCCCAACGTCCGGCGGGAATACGCGCAAGAATCGCTTCACTGCGCTCCGCGTCGGCGCGGAGGGCCTGGGTATTGTCGGTGGCGATGTAGCCGGGGGCGATGGCGTTTACCTGCACACCACGGCCGGCCCATTCGTTGGAGAGTGCCATGGTCAACTGTGCGATGGCGCCTTTGCTGGCCGCGTAACCCGGCACGGTGACACCGCCTTGAAACGACAGAAGTGAGGCGGTGAAAATGATCTTTCCTTGTTGGCGTGCGATCATGTCGCGGCCGATTTCACGGGAGAGCAGGAAGGGCGCATCGAGATTAACCGCGAGCACCTCGTCCCACCATTCATCGGGATGCTCGGCGGCCGGTTTGCGGCGGATGGTGCCGGCGTTGTTTATTAATATGTCGAGCGGCGGATGGGACTGCCGGATCTCGGCAACAAAGGCGGAGAGCGCCGCACGATTTTGGAAATCGCAGGCGTAGCCGGAAAACTTCCGGCCCAGCGCGGTGATCTCGGTTTCCACGTCACTCCGGGAGGTTTCCAAGGTGGCGCTGACGCCGATGATGTCGGCACCGGCTTCGGCCAAGGCCAGCGCCATGGCGCGGCCGATACCGCGTTTGCAGCCGGTTACCAACGCGGTTTTTCCGTTGAGACGAAATTTTTCGAGAATGCTCATGCCGGTCTTAGCGGAGTTCGGAAACAGGAGCGGAGTCCATGTCCTCGAAGGTTTGATTTTCGCCGCCCATGCCCCAGCAAAAGCTGTATTTGCCGATGCCCGCACCGGAGTGAATGGACCAGTCCGGTGACAGCACGACTTGACGGTCGGCGATCATCAGGTGGCGGGTTTCCTGCGGTTGCCCCATGAGGTGAACGACACGCGACTCGGGACGCATTCCGAAATAGAGATAGACCTCGGAGCGACGGTCGTGGGTGTGCGGCGGAATGGTGTTCCACGCGCTGCCTTCTTCCAGTTCGGTAAAACCCATCACCAGCTGACAGCTGGGAATGCCGCGCGGATGGATGTATTTGTAGATTGTGCGCCGGTTGCAGGTCGCGGCTTCGCCCAAGACCACGGCCTCCGCTTCCGCTTTTTTGGCGTGAGTGGTCCGGTAGGTTGCGTGGGCGGGATAGCTTAACAGATAAAACGCCGCCGGCTCGGCCGCGGATGCGCTTTCAAAGGTGACGCGTCGGCTGCCTCGGCCCACATAAAGTCCGTCGCGCGAAGCCATCGTATAGGCGGTGCCGTCGACGGTGACGGTGCCGGGACCACCGACGTTGAGCACGCCCAGTTCGCGGCGCTCCAAGAAAAACTCCGAACGCAGCGCGGGCACGGCGTCCAAGACAAGCGGAGCCGTTGTCGGCACGGCCGAGCCGATCACCGCGCGATCGATGTCCGTCGCGATCAACTCAAGGGAGCCGGGCTCAAAAAGAGTTTCGATTAGAAAATGAGCCCGCAGTTCGGCGGTGGTCATTCGTTGATACCGAATACGGTCGGCGGTGGCGGTCTTGCGCAGCGATTGCATGGAGGCGGTTGGAGAAAGCTCAGGCGGCGCGAACGAAATAGCCCATGCTGCGGGATAGCTCGGTGGCGGCGGCCGTGACGCAGCGGGCGATCTCGGCATCACGCGATTTTCCAAACCGGATGGCCGTTCCGGTGATACCGATGGCGGCCACGACACGGCCGCGTTCGTTGCGAACCGCTGCGGCCAGACAACGGACACCGAGGTGGTATTCTTCGTCGTCGATGGCGTAACCTTGAGTGCGCACCCGGTCGCATTCGTGTTGAAGGCGTGACGCGTCGGACAGGGTTTGCGGGGTGCGTGCGGTGAGGTTGAGCGATGAAAAGAGCATGCTGCGCGTCTCCTCATCGAGGTGCGCCATCAAGACCTTGCCAGTGGACGATGCGTGGAGGTCGGCGAGTGTGCCCGGACGGGAAGCCGCGCGAATAGGGTGGGGGCTGTCACAGACATCGAGGATCAGGGATTTGTCGCCTGAAAGAACCGCGAGGTGGGCGGTTTCGCCGGTGTCGGTGGCAAGCTGTGTCAAAAGCGGGCGGGCCAGTTCGCGGATGTCCATGCGATTGAGGGTGAGAAGGCCAACCCGGGCCAGCTCGGGCCCAGCCAGATAAACTGTGTCGGTTTTAGTGACCAAGCCCGCCTCGCAGAAGGTGTTCAGGATTCGAAACGCGGTCGTCTTGGGGATTTTAAGTGTTTCGGAGATATCAACTAAAGTGGCCCCATCGGTATGCTCGGTCAGGGCACGTAACACTTGGCAGGCTTTTGCAAGATTGGGAATGATGGCCGACATTTTGGAATTTAAATTTCACATATGGATTTTAAGCAAGGCTCTATTTCGTAGATGCGGCGTTGGATGAAATTATTTGAATCTTAATGATTGATTTTGGTGTTATTTGATTAGGCTGAAGTGACTTGATTGTGTTTGTTCCCCTGCTTCATCGACACCGGTCGGTGATGCCAAACCCCACCCCCGAAAATGAATACCCTGTCTGCCTGGAAGGCTGGATTGAAACGTTCTGAATTTGATTCGGAATCATCTGCATTGGCTTCACGTTTGTCCTTTGGATGTCGGCGGCTTGCCGTGTTGGCCTGCCTGAGTGTGAGCGGATTGCTTGCGACAGCCTCTGTCCATGCGCAGGCGACCACCGCGTTTTCTACCGGGGCGTTTGCCGATAATACCGTGCTGGCATTGGCGGGCACTGCGGCACAGGAGGTTTATGGCGTGAATTTCGCCGACAACACAGCACGCACGACGGCCAACGGCTACGCCTTTGACAACGCGGCGACGGCAAATGTGAGCTACGATATTCCGGGCAGCTACCCGACGTTCCTCGGCGGTGGCGGAACGACTGGTGATGCGACTTTTGATACCATCCTCAACAAGGGCAGCGTGGGAACCGGCACGGGCACGCTGGTGCTGCGTAACCTGTCTCCGGGCGGCATATACAAAGTTCTTTTTTTATTGGCGGACACTCGCAGCACGCTTGGCGGACGAACCTTCAGTGTCACGGCGGGAAGCATCACCAGTGCAACTCAGGTGTATGCGTTCACCGGCGGCACGCCGTCGCTCGGCGGCTATGTGCTCGGCTCGTTCACCGCAACAGGGGCGACGCAGACTTTCGTCATTAATAACAGTTACGGACATCAATTGAACGCCATTCTGGTGTGCTGTTCCGGCGCGGCCGCCTCGTTCACGACGGGCACATTCACCGACAATACGGTGCTGGCGCAGGCGGGCTTTCCGAAGCAGGTGGTCTACGGTGTCAACTTTGGCGAAAACACCGCGCGCACCACGGCCAACGGCTATGTCTTTGACGCGGATAGCAGCACGAACGTTTCGTATAATGTCTCGGGCAACTACGGCAACTTCCTCGGTGGTGGCGGCGCCAGCGGTGATACCGCGTTTGATTCCCTTATAAAGACCGGTCGGGTGGGGACGGGCAACGGCACGCTGATCCTTAAAAATCTGGCGGCGGGCGTTCCGTATAAAGTGTTGTTTCTCCTCGCGGACACGCGCACCAGTCTGGGCGGACGGGCTTGCAGCATCACCGGTGGCGGCGTGACGAGTGCGTCGCAGGTCTATGCGTTCACCGGCGGCACGCCGTCGCTCGGCGGCTACATTTTGGCGAGTTTCACGGCGGCTGGGATGACGCAGACTTTTACGCTGAACGATGCGGCTTACGGCCGCCAGATCGATGCGGTGCTCGTGTGCTCCGTGGGGGCCAACACGCCGTTCAAGACGATCGAAGCGGAGAGCGGCACGCTTGGCGGCGGTGCGATTATCCGTGCACTCGGAGCGACACTGCCTTCCGTGCACACGGTGGAGTTGGAATCCTCCGGCCGCGCGCTCGTTGAATTGGCGTCGACCGGTGATTCGGTGACATGGATTAATCAGACCAGCATCAACGCCAACGCCATCGTGGTGCGTGCTTCGATTCCGGACTCGCTGACCGGTGGAGGCATCGATGCGACCTTGAACCTGTATGTGAACGGTGTCTTCCGGCAGGCGCTCAACCTGACATCGCGTTATAGTTGGACGTATGACAGCGGCTGGCAGGACGACGTCCCCGGCGTCGGAAAAAATCCGCAGCGTTTCTACGATGAAGCCCGCGCGTTCATCATGGGCGCGCCCATCGCTCCGGGCAGCACGCTCATGCTCAAGAAAGACGCGGCCAACACCGCGGCCTTTTACGATATCGACCTGATCGACCTCGAAAACGTGGGTCCGGCGAAGACACAGCCGGCCAATACGCTTTCGGTCGTCGATTACGGCGCGACGCCGAATGACACGACCGATGATCTCGGGGCTTTCCAGAATTGTTTCAACGCAGCACACACACAGGGGAAGGGGGTGTGGATTCCCGCAGGAGTTTTCTACACCAACGGACTGATCACAGCCACGGGCATCACCATCAATGGAGCGGGCATGTGGTATACGACGCTCTTCCGCAACATGCCGACGGACACCGTTAACGGCGTCCGCTCCAAGCTGGATCTCCATGACTGCACCATCCGAGATCTCTACATCGATGGGAACGCTATCGGCCGTCACATTCCTCAGGGCGCTGACTACGGTATGACCATGTATGGCACTTCCAGCTGGCTGGTCGAACGCGTGTGGGTTCACAACACCGCACCTTCCTTCTGGATGGGAGGCACCAACGGCACGATTCAAGATTGTCGCAGCGGCAGCAGTTGGGCCGATGGTATCAACCTCAACAACAGTGCCAATCCGGACGGACTCGGGACCAACTTGTCCGCGCTCAATAATTACATTCGCGGTTCCTGCGACGACGGCATCGCCATCAACGCCCAAAATGGGCTCGGTTCAGCCGGAAATATGGTCAACACGAAGATCCTCGGAAACACTACGCAGGCGGTCACCGGAGCCGACGGTTTGCGCGTCGCCGGCGGCAGAAGTTCGATTGTGCAGAACAATCTGATCATCGATCCGGCCGAGCTGGATGGCATGGTCTTGAGCACGTTTGGCACAGGAGGGAATCCGCTCGAATCAGCGCTGGTGAAGGGCAACTGTATCATCGGCGGCGGCAGCATCAAAAACCCCAACAGCGGCGCGATTCATGTCGCCGGAAACGCCGCAGCCACGGTTAATGAAAATGTGATCATCGACGCGCTGACGACCGGCATTTCGATCCAAAGCGGCAACTCGACCTTCACCGGCAACATTGTTGAGAGCCCCGCCAAGAAAGGCATTTGGATTCCTTCCGGTTCGACCGGGACGGGCATCTTCACTTCCAACTCCGTCTATAACCTGAACACCGGCCAGCCGGCCTTCCAAAATGACTCTCCCTCGACGTTTACACCGACGCTGAGTGGGAACAATTGGTAGGTATTGCTTCTCGTATTCCTTCATCGGCCGCCTTGGCGGAAACCGCCGGGCGGCCGATCTTTTTCCAACCCTTTATGATTAAATACAGTCTCTTCGCTTTGCTAGTTTCCCTGGCCTTATCCGTCCGCGCGCAGACTCCCGCGGCATCGGCTGATATCCGACCTTTGTTGGACTCCTATAACGTCAGCTGGGATGTGCCCGGGCCGGGACCGACTGAGTCCATGCCCATCGGTAACGGCGACATCGGTCTGAACGTTTGGGTAGAGCCGAGTGGCGATGTCTGTTTCTATATCGGCAAGACCGACAGCTGGAGCGAGGATCCCAAGGGCTCGAAGGGGCTTGTGAAACTGGGCGCGGTGCGTTTGGCGCTCAGTCCGAGCCCGCTGACCGCCGGCTCGACTTTCCGTCAGGTGCTCAAACTGCACGAAGGAGACATCCAGATCACGGAGGGCACCGGCGCCAACGCCGTGGCGCTGCGACTCTGGGTAGATGCGAACAATCCCGTCATCCGCGCCGAGATCAGGAGCGCCAAGCCCGTCTCGGTCACCGCGACCTTGGATGATTGGCGCAAAACCCGCCAAGGCGGCTTGAGTGCGGATGTGATCATGCCGGCGCAGGCGAACCGCGTCACCTGGTATCACCGGAATGGTGCCAACTCCGATCCGCATGTGCTCAACCTCACTTTTGGCGGCGTCATCAAAGGACAGGGGCTTGTCAGCAAAGACGCCTCGACCCTGCAGTCTTCATCGCCGACGAAGACCCAGCTCGTTTCGATTTACCCCCTGACCGTCACCACGGATACTCCGGCAGAGTGGGTGACCAAGCTTGATGATCAAATCGGCCGAATCGAGGCATTGAACTTCGATCAAACCCGGCAGGCGCATGAGCAGTGGTGGGATCAGTTCTGGCATCGCAGCTGGATATTCATCGAAGGCGAAAAAAACGCGCACGAAGTCACCGAGGGTTACCTGTTACAGCGTTTCGTCACCGCCTGCGCCGGTCGCGGTGCCTATCCGATGAAATTCAACGGCTCGATTTTCAACACAGCGTATCCCAATTACGGCGAGAAAAAGGACAAGGCGGGCAAGGACGTCGATGCGGACTATCGCACGTGGGGCGGACAGTATTGGTTCCAGAACACTCGCGCCATGTATTGGCCGCGCCTGCAGGCCGGCGACTTCGACGTGTTGATGCCGCTTTTCAAGATGTATGCGGCGATGATCCCGGCCAACGCCGAGCAAGTGAAAGGCTACTATCACCACGACGGCGTCTATTTCGCGGAAACAGCCCCGTGGTGGGGAAGCTTGAAATACGTTGGTCCGGAAGTGCCAGAAAACTGGACCGATCATTACTTCACGCCGATTCTGGAGCTGAGCATGATGATGCTCGATTACTACGACTATACGGGGGACAAGTCCTTCGCGAAAGAGATTCTTCTGCCGGTCGCCTCAGGCGGGATCACGTTTTTCGATCAACATTTCAAGCGCGATGCCGACGGCAAGCTCCTGCTCGATCCCGACAACGCGATCGAGATGTATTGGAAGGTCCATAACCCTGCGCCCGACATCGGCGGCCTGCGTGCCGTGCTGCCGCGCCTGATCGCGCTGCCCGACGATTTGGTCACCGCCTCCGAGCGGACGGAGTGGAAGCGTCTCTACGGTGAACTGCCTCCGCTGCCTACCACGGAAAAACGCGGCAAGAAGCTGTTGCTTCCTTACACCGGTCCGCAGACGGCCAAGTCGCGGAACGGAGAGAACCCCGAACTCTATGCGGTTTATCCGTTCCGTCTCTACGGTCTGGAGCGTCCCGATTTGCCGCTGGCGATCGACACTTTCTTCGCTCGTCGTTGCACGAGTAAAGGTTGCTGGGTGCAGGACCCGATTCAGGCTGCGATGCTGGGCCTGAGCGACGTCGCCCGAGAGTATGTCACCTTCAATTTCATGAGGAAAGATCCGTTGGTGAAGTTTCCTGCGTTTTGGGCCAATGCGAACGACTACATTCCCGACGAGGACAATGGTGGCAACGGCGAGAACGGACTCCAGACCATGCTGCTCCAAAACGCCGGCCGGAAAATCCTTCTGCTGCCGGCATGGCCGAAGGACTGGAACGTCCAGTTCAAGTTGAACGCGCCGTATCGCACTATCGTCGAAGGCAAATTTGTCGACGGGAAGCTGGTTGATCTCGTGGTCACGCCCGCCTCGCGCAGGGCAGATGTGATCGACATGTCCACGCGCCCGGCCTGGACGGAACCGGCCCCCAAGCCTTTTGTGGCCAATGGCAATGTGATCAACCGGCTTTCATCGCAGGATGAAGTCGTGGCATTGCAGCAGACCGTTGCCGGTGCGCCCAATGTGATTGATGAAGCCGCCAACGCCGACGGTCAGTCGGCGCACAGGGCGATTGATGGCAACCTCGGCAGTAAGTATTTCAACCGTTCCAGAGACGGAGGAAACACCCCCGGCGCGAACACGGGTTTAGTGATCGTGCCGAAGGCGGGGGCCCAGGCGTTCGACGCGATTCAGATTGGCACCGCCAACGATATGAGAGTGCGCGACCCTTACAGCATCACAGTGGAGGGCTCAAATGCGCCGGATGCCGCCGCGGCCGGTGGCAACGGCTATACGCTGCTCTATGAAGGCGAAGCGGGACTGGAGGCTGATCCTGGCCGTCAGAGCTGGGGACAGGTGGTTCGTTTCAAAAACACCACCGCCTACAAAGCCTACCGCATTCTCGTCACCGACACCCAAAAAAATACCGATGCAACCCAGTATGCCGAGGTGCGTTTGGGCAACACGGTCACTCCCTGATCCGACATCGTGAAATTCACGAAACCGTTGTTTGTCTTCACCTGTCTGTCGGTGGCTGCGTTTTCCGCGCGCGCCGATGTGAAGCTCCCGTCGTTTTTCAGTGACCACATGGTCCTGCAGCAGCGCATGAAAATCCCCGTGTGGGGTTGGGCTTCTCCGGGGGAGTCGGTGACGGTTGGTTTGGCGGCGGATACGGAGAGGACGACCGCCGATGCCACTGGAAAATGGAGGGTAAATCTCGCGCCGCTTCACGCGAGCGAGACTCCGCTTACATTGACGGTCACGGGCAAAAACAAGATCGCCATCTCGGATGTTTTGATCGGCGAAGTTTGGCTCTGCAGCGGCCAATCCAATATGGAGCGCCAGCTTCGTCCATGGCCTGGCCAGCCGTTGATCGACAACTGGGAGAAGGAGCGTGACGAGGCGAATCATCCGCTCATCCGGCAATTTCACGTGGGCACGGCGCGGATCGATGAACCGGCGACCAATGTGAACGGGAAATGGGAGGTGTGTTCGCCGGCGACGGTGCCGGGCTTTACGGCGGTCGGTTATTTTTTCGCACGCGATCTTCAACAGGTGATCAAGGTGCCCATCGGAATCATCAACTCCACGGTGGGCGGCACGCCGGCGGAGGCGTGGACGGCGCGCGCTGTGCAGGCGGACGATCCGGAATTACGCGGCGCGGTGACGCGTTTTGACCGCAGCGTGGAGGCGTTTCCATCCCAACTTGAACAATACAAACAGGCTGAGCCCGATCTGCTGAAAAAACATGAAGAGGCTGTGGCCGCGGCGAAGCTTGCGGGAAAACCCGAGCCTCGTCCGCCGGCACCGCCGCGCGACCCGCGGCAAACAACATGGGCGCCGGGCAGTTTGTATAACGGGATGATCGCGCCGCTCATGCCCTATGCGATTCGCGGTGTGGTCTGGTATCAAGGCGAGTCGAACAACAACAACGCCTCCGCCTACCAGAAACTGTTTCCGGCGATGATCGCCGATTGGCGCAAAGGGTGGGGTGAGGGCGATTTTCCATTCTTGTATGTGCAGATCGCACCGTTTCCGGGAATGGGGCCGTTTATCCGCGAAGCACAATTGCTCACACTGAAAACCGCGCCCAACACCGCGATGGTCGTCACGACCGATGCGGGATTCCGCGACAACATCCACCCTCCGCACAAACAGCCCGTGGGCGCTCGACTCGCTCTGGCGGCCCGAGCCCTGGCTTATGGCGAAAAGATCGAATACTCCGGTCCGCTTTTCGATTCAGTGAAGTTCTCAGGCAACCAGGCGATCCTTTCGTTTGCTCATCTTGGCGGCGGATTGGTGTCGAAGGACGGTGACCTCAAAGGTTTTGAAATCGCCTCCGCCGACAAAAAATTTGTTTCCGCCAAGGCGATCATTTCCGGGGACAACGTGCTGGTCTCATCTGATCAGCTGACTCAACCGGTCTACGTTCGCTATGGTTGGGCGAATTTCCCCGAGGTGAATCTGTTCAACCGTGCCGGGCTGCCGGCCTCGCCGTTCCGCACCGATGCAGGGCCGCTGTCTACGATCCCCGATGGCTCGCACAGCGTCCAATTCGCCTCGTGGTATCGGAACTGCGCCAATCGCGTGGCGGCGATTAAGGGCAAGCCGTGTGATATCATTTTTATAGGCGATTCCATTACCGATCATTGGGTCGATGCAGGGCACGCCGTGTGGGAGAAATTTTATGCGCCGCGGCATGCGTTGGATTATGGCCTGGCGGCGGATACCACCGGAAATGTCCTTTGGCGGTTCGATCACATGCCGGTGCGCGACCTGTATCCGAAGGTAGCCGTCGTCATGATCGGGACGAATAACACTTCCGATACGCCGGAAGACGTCGCGACTGGCGTCAAGGCGGTGGTGGATCGCACCCGTGCTGAATTTAAGGGCGTGAAGGTGATCCTCGTGAGTATCCTGCCCAACGCACGCGCCACCGAAAAAATGGCCGATGCCAACGAGATCATCCGCACGTTTGCGGACAATCGCTCCGTATTTTATTTCGATCTGGCGGCAAAGATGCCTCGGGTTGGTGATAACTGGCTGGGGCTTGGCCCTGATCGACTGCATCCGGATGCAAGCGGCTATGAGCTCTGGGCTGAGTCGATGGAGCCGCTGCTGACACACCTACTCGCCATGCGTGATTGAGGCTGAATGCCGATGCATGGGCGCATGCTGAGTCTCTATGGAGGCAAGTTTTTGATAAATTTGTTAAAACGTTTTAACTTGCTGGGGGTGGGATTGTCCGGCTGCTTCCGTGGAAGCCAAAGCTGAGGGCAAGATTCTTGGTTTTGGGCGTTTGGTTTTTACCCCTATGAGCTACGTTATCCCCCCAAAAGTGTCGGTGTTTTCACCGAAGGCGCTGCCTTCGTTTCTTCGCGTTGCCCTCTTCTTGTTGTGTGGTTGGCTGGCCGGTAATTCGCTGGTGGCGGCCAATCCGTTTGTTTCGCAATTGTTTTCAAGTCACATGGTCCTGCAGCGTGATGCGATCGATCCCGTGTGGGGATGGACGACCAGCGGCAATACCGTGACGGTTGTCATGAAAGACCAGAACGGCGCGACGTTGCAGACAAAGACGGCGGTCGCCGATTCGAGCGGTCGCTGGCAAACGGCCGTCGGACCGTTTGCCAAAGTGACGGGCAACGCTGCCTATAGCATGACGATTTCGGCCGCCGGCCAGACGACGGCGACGCTCACAGATGTGCTCATCGGCGATGTGTTTTTATGCTCCGGGCAATCCAACATGCAGTATTCCCTGAACACGATCAACGTCATCAATCTTTCCCAGGAGATTGCTGATTCCGCGAACTACCCGCAGGTGCGTTGTTTTGCGGCTCCGTTGGTGCCGACCTCGGCGCCGCAGGTCACGTTGACGGGTGGGACGTGGCAGGTGGCCGGTCCGGCCACCACGGGTAATTTTTCCGCGACGGCGTATTTCTCGGCCCGCGAAATTTATAAACAACAGGGGGTGCCGGTGGGCATCGTGGTGTCTGCCTGGCCGGGCACACAAATCCAGGCTTGGGTCGACGCGCTTGGGGTTTCCTCGATTTCGGATTTTAGCCAGACGAGTTACGATCAGGCGGGGCAGGCGCCGACCTCCACCACACTTTCCGGCTTGTTCAATGGTATGATCGCACCGCTGGCGCCTTTACGGGTGAGGGCTGTCGTCTGGTATCAAGGTGAGTCCAATTACACCGCACCGGAACAGTATAGCCGGCTGCTCTCAGAATTGATGGATGCTTATTCCACCAATTTCGGGCAGCCACAACTTCCGTTTATCGTCATTCAACTGCCGAATATCAACGGAGTCCAAACGTGGCCCGTGGAAACAGGAAGCTGGGCGGAAATTCGCGAAAGCCAGGAAAAGATCGTGACGGCCGATCCCAACGCGCGCTTGGTCACCACGCTCGATATCGGCGGTTCCATTCCCTTTAACAACAATTCTGCCGAGCTTCATCCCAAGGATAAGCAGGATGTGGGACTGCGCGTGGCGCGCGCGGCGGCGAATCTGATCTATGGACAAAATGTGGTTAACCAAGGACCGCTTTTCACGGGGGCCACCATCGCGGGCAATACGATCACGTGCACGTTCAACAATGTCGGCTCGGGACTTATGGTCGGCTCCAAGGATTACCAGACGCCGTTGAGTCCGGTGCAGCAAGTCGTGGGCGGGACGCTCAAGGGATTTGCCGTCGCCGGCTCCAATCATACTTTTTATGCGGCCACCGCGACCATCACGGGCACCAATACCGTGGCGGTTTCCAGCTCCAGTGTGAGTGCGCCTCTTTACGTGCGCTATGCGTGGGGCGGCAATCCGCAGTCCAATCTCTACAACAAAATCACCGACGGGAGTGTCAATGTCGTGGATGGACTGCCGGCGGGCTCCTTCCGCAATGATCCGGTCAACCGTCTTACGGTCAACTCGGGCAGTGGTGGCGGGGTCTTTTATGCAGGCGGAAGCACGCAGGTGGGTATCGCGGCAAGCACGCTGACGGGACAAAGTTTCCGTTACTGGACCGGCGACACCGATACGCTCGCCAATGCCAACAGCATGACGACGACCGCGACGGTCGCTCAAAAATACGTCTCGGTGCTCGCAAATTATCAGATCACCGGAGCTCCGACCGGATTCTCAACCACATCCGGCATCGGTGGCGTGACCTTGAATTGGACGGCGATGTCTTCGGTGCATTACAGCATCAAACGCTCGACGAGTCCGAGCGGACCATTTGTCGTCATCGCCTCCAACTTGATGGGCACCACCAGTTTTGTTGATACGACCGCGGCTGACGGGGTGACTTACTATTATGTGATTTCGGCGGCAAATGCATTGGGCGAAGGGCCCAACTCCACGAGTGTCTCCGGCGTTACCATTCCGGTGGTGCATAACGTGCGGCTCGTCCATGCAAACGCTCAGGCGCCGCTGGCGTGGGATGTTTTTTCAGGAGCGGTTGACCACTACAATGTAAAGCGCTCCACGACGAGCGGAGGCCCCTACGCGACACTGGGCTCCACCACGTCACTGGGTTACACGGATGCAACGGTGTCGGCGGGCGTGATCTATTATTATGTGGTTACGGCGGTCTCCGGAGGCGTCGAAAGTGCGGCTTCCACCGAGCTCGTCGCGGTGCCTACTTTCCTGCCTATGCCGATGCAGGATACCGATGTAGGCGTCACCGGACCGACCGGCGGTGCTTATGCGACGGCGTCGGGTGTCTACACGCTTACGGGTGCCGGTTATCAGGTCGGATCGGTGCCGGATTCCTGTAATTTCGCCTACCTCAAAGTGACGGGGGATTGTTCCATTACGGCACGCGTAGCCACATTGGGCACGGGCGGCAGTTCTCCGCAGGCGGGAGTGATGATCCGCGGTTCACTCGATCCGGCAGGGACGTTTGCCCGGACCTATGTCGATCCCACGCAAAACTACTATCAAGGCCGCGGCACTGTCGGTGGCGGCAGCGGCACTTCGGTGGGAGCCAATTCAAACCGTTGGGTGCGGGTGGTGCGCACCAGCGGAGTGTGCAAGGGCTACACGTCGGCCGACGGGTTGAACTGGATACAGCAAGGCACTCCGGTGAATGTCGTTTCGTCGGCGCCTGTTTATGTGGGGCTCATGGTGTGCTCGCGAAACGGAACGTTGAATACGACGTCCTTCGACAATGTCGCATGGACTGGTGCCGTTGAAACGGCCCTGCAGAACTATAGCATCGGTTCGGTTGGCATAAGCGGCGGGGCTTATGGCACCCTTTCGGATTCGGTGACGGTGCAGGGAGCCGGATCGCAGATCGGCACTTCGCCTGACTCATTCGATTTCGCCTGCACGCAAATCCAGGGAGACTGCACCATCACGGCACGAGTCGCATCGCTGGGCACGGCGGGAAGTTATCCGGAAGCTGGAGTCATGATCCGCACGTCCCTCTCTGCGGATTCGATTTATACCCGGACATTCGTGAATCCGACACGCATCTATTATCAGGGACGCTATGTCACGGGTGGCGGCACGGGAACCTCGACGGCAATCAGTTCAAACCGTTGGGTTAGGGTGGTGCGTTCGGGCGGTGTTTGCACGGGGTATACTTCGCCGGACGGCTCCGTATGGACTCAGCAGGGGACGCCAGTCACCGTGTCGTCGTCGGCTCCGATCTATGCCGGACTGGCGGTGTGTTCGCGGAATTCATCGGTTCTGAATACAACCGTATTTGATAACATAACCATCACGGGAACCGCACCGTAAGACGTGTGGCTCAGGCATATCTGCGTGATGCCGGTATGCCTGAGATCATTTGCTGCGTTTGAAAATAAACGCGTTGTGTTGTTGGCTGCCAGCGGGGACAACCACCCATGGAAACCAAACCCACGACATGGCAGGAACGCTTTGAGCTGACGACCTGTGCGGCGACCGATATTGAGCAAGCCATTCCTCCGGCCGTGCTGGGCGTGGCGGTGATTTATTCCAAGACAGGCGATGGCGAAAAAATCTTTCTGGTGATCGAGTCGCGCGCGAGTGCGCTTCGTGCCCAGTGTTTGAAGCGGTTGCAAACGGCGAAACTACCTCCGGTCGAGTCACTCACGATTTCATTCAAGGGTGAGATTCTGGCCGATTCATCGACGGAGGCGGTTCATGCCGCCTGCCGCCGGCAGGTCATCCTTGCGGGAGAGTTGCGTCGCGAGCTGCGACCGGCGATGCGTTGATCACCGGTCTGGCGGTCACTGAATCTTGGACCACGCCAAGGTCGTCTTGGCGGGAATGGAGAAAACCTTGGTGTTTACGCGCACCCAGACTGCGATTTCGGAGTCATTTTTAAGGCCGTCCGAGGTGACTGTGAGCGCGCGTAGTGCCGTAACATAGCGGGCGAAATCGTGCATCGTCACCTTCCAGATGGTTTTGTCGGCGGCAAGCTGGTCGAGTTGATGCTCCCATTTCTCAAACGGCATGCTGCCGCGGGCGAAATCGATGCTGTGCGCAAAGGACATCATCACGCGCACGGAATCATCGGCGGGTTGAGCCAGAAGTTTTTCCGGACCGGTGAGGAATCCGCAATCGGTGTCCCAGCGAAGGAAATCCACGGGCGGACGATAGGCGTTGGTCGTGCGGGTGCCGCGGGCGTAGATGATACCGAGTTCGGTGAGTAGTTTATCCAACTGCAGCCGTGCTTCTGGGGTCTTGGGGACATCACCGTAGGGATAGGCGAAGCCGTCGATCTGGCATTTAAACTTTTCTCCAAGAATGCGCTGATCTTCGGAGATCTCCTGACGGGCTTCCGGAAGCGATATCGACCCAAGGCCCTTGTGGTGGGCTCCGTGCGAAGCGACCTCGAAGCCGGCGTAGCGCTGCGGGAAGGCGACCGCGTCCTTGCTTTGTGGGTGGAGCGAGTTGATGAAAAACGTGGCTGGAATATGGCGGCTGCGAAGCGCGTCGAGCACAGGCCAATCGGAGCCAAGGGTGCCGTCGTCGAAGCTCACACAATAGGCGCGCATCAAACCGTCGGGATAGCATTTGACGATTTTAACCGTGTGACCGTCCGGTAGTTTTTGTGAAAGAGGGGCGAGGGCTGCGTCAGGCTCGGACGGCTGCGCTTTGCCGGTTGAAGAGAAAGGGAAGGCGGCTGATCCGAAAATGGCCAAGGATAACCACAGTGGAAATTGGCGCAGAAGGGTAGAGGAGAAAAATGGGGGCATCAGGCCGGTATTTACAGCCGAATGAAGATCGCGGCTAGCTGATTTTCACTTATCGGAACTGGACCGACATTCGGCGACGTTTGTGGAGTCGTTTTAGAAATCGAACCATACGCGGATCATCATCCCGTCGAGCTTGAGGTCCCGATTGTCGAAGCCGAAGGACGGATCGATTTTATATTGCATGCTGCCATTGCCGGATGGAGATCGGCGTGACGCATCGTCATACCGTCGGGACCAGTGGTAGATCGAAGGCCGCCGGTGGTAAGCCGGCGTATCGTCCTCCGGGGATGCGGCATCGTTCGGTTCATCGGCAGGCCATGAACGGACTGGATCAAGATTGATTTCAAACGAGGGTGCCTCCTCAAAGTAAAACGATAAAAATCCGGAATCGGCAAACGTCAGCCATGCTTCTGACGGAGGCGCGTTTTCTCGGCTTTCGTTCAGCAGTATCATTGGTAGCAGAAGGACCACGAGCGCGACTGTAAGCGCCCACACCAAGGTGTGATTTGCGCGCCCGTTTAGAGATGCAAATTGAGGATGGGGCGTTTGTGTGCAGTCGGATTTTAACATTTCGCCTAGGCCTCCGCCAATCGGTGCGGAGTTGATTAGCAGGACTCTAAACTCATCTCCAGCTGTAGCCAAGGCCGGCGAGGAAAATGTCGGAGTCTCGGTTGTAGTTGCTCGTCACGCGATCGAAGACGAAGCGCCCGACCCAATGTTCAGATATCCGCACGCCGAACGTGAGCGAAACCAAGGGAGCCACCGCTGCGGGATTGTTGTCGGCGCCGGGTTGAGGATTGCGGCGATCAACATACACATAAGGTCCGATGCCCACGCCGACTGAAAAGCGATTGTTGGCGAATGCATTCACCGCCCAGAGCTGCATGGCCACTCCGTTGCGGCGGATGATTTGCGGGTCGCCTTCGTAGATGCCCGTGATCGTGCCGTCGACGTGGGGAATGATGCCCTGACGATACTCGATGGCGGCGGCGATCGCCTTCTGACTGAGGAACGTGTTTACCACGCTTTGTCCGCCGAAAACCGTGAGCTGCGGCTCCGTCACATAATCGTCGACCTTAGCCGGATCTTTGGATGGTTCCCAACCGCGAGGCCGGTGGCTCGGGCCAAACCAAATGCCCACGCCTGCGGTGGCGGTTGTTGAATCAAAGTCGTTTGAAGGCGCGATGTGATTTACCATCAGCCGATAGAATACGCGGTCCGTAAAATAGCCGGTGAGTGAGAGACTGATGATCGGCGCGGCCCCGTGCTGATTTTGTGTGCCGGCGCCGAGAGGTTCCGTGTCGTAAAAATAATACAGGCCGGCACCAAGAGAGATGGCGACGCGGTCGTTCCAGAAAGGCAGGTTGCCCCATAGTTCCCACGCGGTGCCGTCGCGGTGATGGTCGGTCACATGACCTTCGTTGATGTAGGCGACGGACGCCGCGAAATTCCGATAGAAATCCTGCCGGTAGTCCACCTGCCACGCAAAACTGGTCTCTGCGAAATTGGCCGTGCTCATCGAGCCGGCCATGTAGGTGAGTTCCTGTGCTTGTCCCATCGGACTTGAGCTAAGCCAGATCACGACGCCGAAAAGCACGGGGATAATCATGTGCCCGCCGGTGCGGACCGGCTTGGCATGAGGTAAGGCTGGTCGCCGGACGACTACACGGGGAATGGCGTTCATGCTTTTAAGTGGATGATTTTGGCGATCGGCGTGAGCCGGAGATTCTTTCGATGAGCATGGCTGCTCCATAAGCGACAGCCCATGGAGTGTTTTATGCGTGTGGTTGCAGCGTTTGCGGGAGGTTGCGTTGGATGTTTTACTTCCTGCGCGTAGTGATACCGAAGCGTTCGGCGAGCAGCAGAATGCCGGCGGCGAGCGCGGTGACTCCCATAACCCACGCAGGCAGGTTCAGGCCGATAAGGATATTCAGACCGACGAGGATGAGGTAAGCAGCGAGGATGATATGTGCCATGTTGATAGGAGGTTCTCGATGGCAGACCACCTAATGACATTGTGGTAACGCATTAAAATGGATCCGTCGTGAACGCATTCGGCCCTTCGACTTGCGATTGGGCATTTCAGTCGCCTATAAATTCCAGGATGATCTTTAGGTTACTGCTTTCTTCCCCTGTTCGTTTGCTGGTTCTTTTCACTCTTCTCGTGTCCGGCCCAATTTGGGATCTGCAGGCCGAAGTGCGGATGCCTCTGATTTTCGGAGATCACATGGTGCTTCAACAGGGCGCCACCATCCCGGTATGGGGCTGGGCTTCTCCTGGCGAAAAAGTCACGGTGAGCTTCTCGGGACAGGTGGCAACGGCTACCGGTGGAGCTGACGGAAAGTGGCGTGTCGATCTCCAGCCGGTTGCGGTCGATAGCAACGGGCAGGTTTTATCGGTGAGCGGCACCAATAAGGTGACTTTCCAAGACGTGCTGGTGGGCGATGTATGGGTCGCCTCCGGTCAGTCCAACATGGAGTGGGGCATCAACGGCAAGAAGCAGTATGTGGCCGACGTCGACAAGGCGACCGATTCGCTGCTTCGCCTTTTCTTCGTGCCCAAGACGACTTCGCTTACTCCGCTGGACGACATTCTCCCGTGGCCGTTCAGTTATTCCGGGGAGACGATGGAGACTGCGGCCGCGACTCCTCCCGATGATTATCGCGCGAGGTGGGTCCTCTGCACGCCCGATGCCTTGCGCAAAATCAATCGGCAGGGTTTTGCTACCGCCGCATATTTTTTTGCACGCGATATCCGTCAGTCGCGCGGTCAACCACTGGGCATGATTCAATCAAGCTGGGGAGGCACTCGTGCCGAGGCTTGGACGAGTGTCACGGGGTTAAAAAAGGAGCCCGTGCTGGCACACTATGTTCAGCGTGAGGAAAAGGCTGTTGCTGATTTCCCAGAGCTCCAAAAAACCTATCCTCGCCGGAAGGCCGATTATGAGGCGGCCCTTGCCAAGTGGAACGTGGAGGTCGGGAAGCCTTGGGATAAGGCCAAGGATGTCTGGAGAAAGGAAGCCGCCGCAGACAAGGCCGCCGGGCGGCAACCCGCACCCGAGCCAATGCCGGCCAGTCCGCGCCCGTCCACGATTCATCCGCCGGACAACGATACCAATACGCCTGGAAACCTTTTCAATGCGATGATCTCGCCGCTCATCCCTTTCGCGATCAAGGGCGTCATTTGGTATCAGGGAGAGTTTAACTCCGGCGGCTACAACGGAGGTCATGAGTATGCCACGCTTTTCCCCCGGATGATCACCGACTGGCGTGAGCATTGGGGGCGTGGAAACTTCCCGTTTGTCTTTGTGCAGCTGCCCAACTTTGGAGCCGTAGTGAATACTCCTTCACAATCGCCGGGCAGTTGGGTGTGGATTCGCGATGCGCAATTAAAGACGCTGGCACTGCCGAACACCGGTATGGCTATCACCATCGACATCGGTGAGCCCGAGGTGCTGCACCCGCCGGACAAACTCGATGTCGGTCATCGACTCGCGCGAGTCGCGCGCCATGTGGCCTACGGAGAAAACATCGTCGCCACCGGCCCGATCTACCAGTCCATGAAGGTTGAAGGGAGGGAGGTTCGCCTGAGTTTTAATAACTGCGGCAGCGGACTGACACTTGGTGTTTCGCCATATAATCCGACAGGCAAACCGCTGCCAGTGCCGACCGAGCTCAAAGGCTTTGGCATTGCCGGCGCCGATAAGAAATTCGTCTGGGCAAAGGCGGTTATCGAGGGAAACACCGTGGTGGTTTCCAGTGATCAAGTGCCGGCACCGGTGGCCGTGCGTTATGATTGGGCGGAAAGCCCGGAGGGTAATCTCTACAACAAGGAAGGACTGCCGGCATCGCCATTCCGATCAGACGACTGGCGGCCCTGAGTGACCGGTCTGTGCCTGCCGTCACTCGTCAAACGAGGGGCGGCAGATATGGGGCTGAATCTAACGCCCTCTTTGATATGGCTAGCGGTGCGAATAAAGCGCGAGGGCGATCCCCACGATCAGAAGGACCATCGTGGCGATGAGTATGCGGCTGCTCACGATTTTTTTCTGTTCGGGAGTGCGCATGAAAAACATTCCCACGAAACCGATTTCGAAGGCTATCAGTATGGGCAGCGAGCTGTGGAGATTCTTACTGATCAGTGCTCCGATAATGATCAGCAAAGGGAAGAGTAGAATGCGACGGTCGGTAAGAGTCATGGCGTTTTTTTGCCGATGAGGAGCGGTGAGTCGATGTTTATGGCATCAGAGTGAGCCGCCGGCAGTCGGCAAGACGCTGAGATTGTTGCCGGCGCAGAGACGAGAGGCCTAATATCCAGCAACAGATCAGAGGAGCCGTTTGGACTGCCGCATTAGCTGCTTACGGTAATCATCCAACCGAGGCCGAAGCGATCGGTAAGCATGCCAAAGCGAGGAGACCAGAAGGTTTTTGCCATAGGCATTTTTACTTGGCCGCCGTAGGAAAGCGCGGAGAAGGCACGATCGGCTTCGGCGATTGTTGGCAGAGCCAGCGAGAGCGAAAATCCTTCAAAACTTACCCCTTCTTCACAGCCGTCGGAAGCCATGAGCGTGTTGTCTCCCACACGAAACGAGGCGTGCATGACCTTGTTTTCAAATCCCGAAGGAAGCATGCCCGGTGGAGTGGGCTCAGGACTGTCCTTGTAGCGGAGCATCATGTCCACTTGGGCCCCCAGCGCGGTGCGATAAAACTCCAGCGCTTCTTCGCAGCGTCCGCCAAAAAACAGGTAAGCTTGAACAAGGGTGGTTTTCATGGGCGAAATTTAGTTGATCGAGGCCGGCAGGCTGGGCGGTTCGTTATCGTCGCGATGATGTGATCGCCGACGTCTTTTGAGCCTGTGGTAAGCGAATGTCCCCCTCATGCCTTCGATGTAGAAATAAAGGAAGACAAGGCTTACGACAAACGCGACGGGTGGTATCTCCATGCCGGAAGAAAACTGCATGTATTTCGACCACAGGAAATAGGTGACCATGAGAATGGCGCAGATACGGCTTTTGAAGAAAAGCCCGGTGGTAAGACCGGCCATCAGAATGACATCGACCAGTGTATAGATGGAAATCGGCACTCCGCTGAGTCGGAAATCGCCTCGGTATAAAACCACCAGCGTGGCGATCAACGTGATGAACGTGGAAATGATGCCGCAAATGAACGAGCGTTTGATGGCGGATTTTGCTTTGGATATATCCATCGATTGATCGTGTTTAAGGAGAGTCGGGAGCGGTTATTTAGATTCTGAAAAAAGAGTGATTTCATGCTGCGTCACAAAGCTACTAAACTCGGCTTCATTATCAAAAACTTGGCTTGCGGGAAGCTGGAGAAGTAGGTCTCGGTGATCGACGATATCGTCGAGATATCTTTTCCAGAGCGGGATGATATCTTTCATGGGCATCTCCATGGCGGCTTCAAAATAAGAAGAAAAACCATTGTGTTGTCGCTGTGCGATCAAGTGGATCAGGCGCTGGAATTTACCCTGTTGCCAAAGGAACACGGAGATCAGGCGAAGTTCCGAAGTGTCGTAGCCGTTTGCAGGAGCAACGCCGTGTATGATGGTTTCTAAATCAAGGGTGAACAAGCGCGTTCCCAAAGCATGAATGCGCCATGGATTTTGATAGCCCCAGTGGATTTTCAATGTGCCGCCATCGTAGTAGCCGTAAAATTTTTCAAAGAAAGAGGGTATGGCTTCGACTGCCCACGCCGGTCTGTCTCGCAGGTTATGCTCGACGAGTGGATGCATGATCTCGTGGGCAAAGGTTCCCAGGCCGGAATCCTCGTATGTGGCGAACAGCTTTAACCGTCCGAGATAAATTCCATAACCCGGAGGATTGCGTTCACCAAATTCAGTGCGAAGAAACGCCTGAAAGGTCTCCCGATCCGTAAACACTAGCACTTGAATCGGGTAATCGAAGTCGACTTTGAAAAAATCGCGGTTGATCAAATCCACGAATTCATCGGCAAACCGTGCGAAGGCTTTTGCATCCCAGTTCGTGCGTTGATAATGAAAATCAAAATACCGACTCTTTAACTCGAGAGGCGGTTTTTTTGAGAAGTCACGAGCTTGGGCACTCAAGGTGACAGCTATGCATAACAAGCAAATGATGATACGCGGCATGGCGATTGAGTCCTTAAAGTGAAATGCAGTCGTGATAGAGATTAAAAATCGATTTGGCTTTGATTGATGCGCGTGAAAAAGGCGCTACGGATTGCGTAGCGCCTTTTGGCAACCGGGAGTGACCAGGTGGCCGATCTCAGAGATACTTGTCGGTCACGGCGCCTTCGGAGGCGGTGCTGACGAGCTTGGCGTATTTGGCCAACACACCGCGGGTTTCCTTGGGGGGGAGCGGTTTGTAGGCGGCCATGCGGGCGGCGTATTCGGCGTCGGGGATGAGCACGCTGATGGTGTTCTTCACCGCGTCGATCTCAATGAGATCACCGTTTTTAACGATGCCGATGGGACCGCCCTTGGCGGCTTCGGGAGTGATGTGGCCGACGTCGAAGCCGTGCGAGCCGCCCGAGAAGCGTCCGTCGGTGATGAGGGCGACGTCCTTGATGAGACCGCGGCCGGCGACGGCGGAAGTGGGGGACAACATCTCGCGCATGCCGGGGCCGCCGACGGGGCCTTCGTTGCGAATGACGACCACGTCGCCCTTCACCACGTCGCCGCGGAGGATGCCTTTGAGGGCGTCTTCTTCGCCTTCGTAAACCTTGGCGGTGCCTTTGAAATAGAGGCCTTCCTTGCCGGTGATTTTGCCGACGGCGCCGCCGGGGGCGAGGTTGCCGTGGAGAACGCGGAGGTGGGTGGTGGCCTTGATGGGCTGGTCAAAGGGACGGATGATGTCCTGCTCGGTCGGGTAGGCTGGATAGGGGTGCACGTCCTTCAATGTTTCCGCGATGGTTTCGCCGGAGACGGTGAGGCAGTCGCCGTGGAGCATGCCGCGATCAAGGAGCATCTTCATCATGGGGCGAATGCCGCCGATACGGATGAGGTGGGCCATGCCGTATTTGCCGAAGGGTTTCACGTCGGCGAGGAGGGGGACTTTTTCGCCGATGGTCTTGAAATCTTCGAGGGAGAGGGGAACGCCGGCGGAGTGCGCGATGGCGAGCATGTGGAGGATGAGGTTGGTCGAGCCGCCGAGCGCCAGGCACACGGTGATCGAGTTCTCAAAGGCCTTTCGGGTGAGGATGTCGCGGGGCTTGATGCCCTTTTTTAGCATCGCCAACACGGCGGCACCGGCGCGTTCACAGTCCTCGCGCTTTTCTTTGCCGATGGCGGTCTGGGCGGAGCTGTTGGGCAGACTCATGCCGAGGGCCTCGATGGCGGAGGCCATGGTGTTGGCGGTATACATGCCGCCGCAGGAGCCGGGGCCCGGAATGGCACCGGACTCGACTTCCTTCAGGCCGGCATCGTTGAGTTCGCCCTTGGCGTGTTTGCCGACGGCTTCGAAGACGGAGACGATGTCGAGGGGCTTCTGCTTGTCGCAATCGCTGGCTGCGAAGCCGGGGAGGATGGTGCCGCCGTAGATGAAGACGGCGGGGCGGTTGAGCCGCGCGATGGCGATCATCATGCCGGGCATGTTCTTGTCGCAGCCACCGATGGCGACGAGGCCGTCGAAGCCCTCCGCGGCCACGGCGGTCTCGACGGAGTCGGCGATGACGTCGCGGGACACGAGCGAGTAGCGCATGCCCTGGGTGCCCATGCTGATGCCGTCGGTGACGGTGATGGTGTTGAAATACACCGCCTTGCCGCCGGCCTCGTTGATACCCTTCTGCGCGTGCTCGCTGAGGTCGCCGAGGTGGACATTGCACGGCGTCATGTTGCTGGCGGCGGAGGCGACGGCGATCTGGGGCTTCTTGAAGTCGTCGTCGTTGAAACCGACGGCGCGGAGCATGGAGCGGGCGGGAGCGCGGTCATTGCCGTCAACAACAACGGCGGAGTGCGGGCGGGGGAAAGACGAGGACGTGGAGCACATGGTTAAAACCCGTGATTACAACTGGCCGCGGGCGGTGCGGGCAAGTCTCATGTCGCGGGGCAATTTCCAGGGTTGCGTCAGTCACGACGGGCCGCATCACTCTCGGACTTTCTTTCGCATGGCGTTCAACCTCAAAAAAGTGCTCAAGGCGCTGCTCTTTTCATCGAGCCAGCCCCTTTCCATCAAGGATATCCAGACGGCGTTTGCGCGCTTCCACGACCAGCCGTCGCTGGCGTTGGCACCCGCTGAGGCAAAGACCGATGATGGCGATTCGCCCGCATCCGAGCCTGCCGAGATGCCGGCCGAGGAAATGTCCGTGCCCGCCAACGATGGCGCAGAGGTTGTAGTCGCCGCGCCGACAGAGACCGATGAAGAGCTTTATCAGGATGTGCCTTCGCTCATCACCGCCGCGCAGATCCGCGAGGCGATGGACCAGCTCGCCGTCGAATTGCGCGAGGCCGACGACATCTATCTGCTGATCGACGGGGCCAACGGCTACCGTCTCGTCACGCACCCTCGCTTCGCCCGTTGGATCCGCATTCTGCGCGACGAACCCGCTCCCGTTAAACTCACGCAGTCTGCCTTGGAAACGCTCGCGATCATCGCCTACCGCCAGCCAGTCACGCGCACCGAGATCGAGAGCATTCGTGGCGTATCCGCCGAGGCAGGTCTCAACAAACTTCTCGAACGCGAGCTTGTCTACATCGTGGGGCGCGCCGATCTGCCGGGCCGGCCGTTGCAATACGGAACGACGGATAAATTCCTGGAGTTTGTCGGCGTCAAATCG
The DNA here is from genome assembly GCA_035493815.1 of Rariglobus sp. Classification (GTDB taxonomy): domain Bacteria; phylum Verrucomicrobiota; class Verrucomicrobiia; order Opitutales; family Opitutaceae; genus Rariglobus. Next base: position 51,412 of record DATJHQ010000029.1, on the reverse strand, counting down.
CTCGTGGAGCTGCCGGCTTCCGACGTGCTCTCGCCGCGCCAGATCGACGAGTGGCTTAAGAATGCCACCAACGCCACGCCGCCGGCCGACGCCGAGATGGGCCTGCCCCTGGAAGAAGGCGAAGGCGATTCACCCAATCTCGAACCCGTCGTAGTTGAACACCCCGTTCACGGCGAGTCGGCTCCCGATGCGGCCGCCGCCAACACTGAAGACACTCCGCCCGACAATACGTCCGCTTCCGCCTGACCATGTCCGACCCGCTCCAGCCCATCCGAGAAAAAATAGACTCCCACGATCAGCAGATCGTCGAGTTGCTCAACAGCCGCCTCACGCTCGCTTCCGAGATCGGCAAGCTCAAGCGCACCTCCGGCGGACAGATCTATGTGCCCGAGCGCGAGGACGCGGTGTTGCGCAAAGTCGCCGCGCTCAACCAGGGCCCGATCAAGAACGAGGCCCTTCAGGCCATCTATCGCGAGATCATGTCGGCGGCCATCGCTCTCGAAAAACCGCTGCTCATCGCCTACCTGGGGCCGGAGGCGAGCTACACACATGCCGCTGCGATGAAAAAATTCGGGGCGAGTGTCGACTACCACGCGATGCCGACCATCGGGGATATTTTTACCGCGATTGAAAAGGGGGAGGCCGACTACGCGGTCATCCCGATTGAAAATTCCACCGAAGGCTCCGTGCGCGAAGCGATCGACAGTTTTGCCGAAAGCGATCTGAAAATCGTTTCCCAAATCTATCTGGACATCAGTCATTCACTGATCTCGTCGAGCCCGCTGGAGAAAATCGAAAAAGTTTACTCGAAGGATCAAGCACTGGCGCAGTGCCGGTTGTGGCTGCAGCGTCATCTGCCGCATGCGCAGCTCGTCGATGCGCCCAGCACGACGCGCGCGGTGCAGATCGCCAAGGAAACTCCCGGCGCCGCGGCCATCGCCAGTGAACTGGCCGCGCAATTCTACGGCGTGACCGTGCTCGCCAAGGGCATTCAGGACAAGGCCGACAACACCACGCGCTTTTTTGTGCTCGGTAAAAAACCGTCCGGTCCGGTCGGCGGAGGAAGGGACATGACGAGTCTGCTCATTTCCCTGGGCGACGAAGCGGCGGCGCATTCGGGCTCGTTGCTCAAAATGCTCATGCCCTTCGGTGAGCGAGGCATCAACCTTTCCAAGATCGAGTCGCGGCCCAGCAAGCGCCGCCCGTGGGACTACTATTTCTTCATCGACGTAACCGGGCACTACGAGGACGCCGCAATGAAAGAGGCGATCGCCGAGCTGAAGAAATTCTGCCCGTTGGTAAAGTGGATGGGCAGTTATCCGGCGGTCGCACCCTGAGCATCGGACTGACGTTTTTTGCAAAAAAGGCGGACCTTCTCGGGTCCGCCTTTTTGTTGGAGATATGTGACCGGCCGATTTGTTTATCGTGCGATGAGTTTTAGAAACTCTTCGTTGTTCTTGGTCTTCGAAAGACGGGCGATCATCGTGTCGGTTGCCTCTTCGATTTTCTGGGCGACGAGCGCACGGCGGAAGAAATGAATGGCGTCCAGTTTCTTGGCGTCGATGAGCAGCTCTTCCTTGCGGGTGCCGGAGGCTTGGATGTTCATGGCGGGCCAGAGACGCATTTCGGCGCACTTGCGATCAAGCACGAGGTCGCTGTTGCCGGTGCCTTTGAATTCCTGGAAGATGATGTCATCCATGCGGCTGCCGGTTTCGACTAGCACGGAGGCCACGATGGTAAGGGAACCGCCTTCTTCGATGTTGCGGGCGGCGGCGAAAAGCTGGCGGGGTTTTTCAAGGGCGCGCACGTCGAGACCGCCGGAACCGGTGCGGCCGGAGTTCTTCATCGTGTTGTGGGCGCGGGCCAGACGGGTGATCGAGTCAATGAAGAGCACGACGTTCTTGCCGACCTCGGCGAGGCGTTTGGCCCGTTCGATGGCCATGTCCGCGATGCGCACATGGCTGTCCACGTTCTCATCATTGGAGGAGGCCCATATCTCGGCGGGGACGCTGCGGCGGAAGTCGGTGACCTCCTCGGGGCGTTCGTCGACGAGCAGAATCATGACGTGGCAATCGGGATGGTTTTGAAGAACGCCGAGCGCCATGTCGCGGAGCAGAGTGGTCTTGCCGGTGCGGGGCGGGGCGACGATGAGGCCGCGGGTGCCCTTTCCGATGGGGCAAAACAGATCGACGGCGCGAGTGGTCATGCGACCGTCCTTGAGCTCCATCTTGAGCTGCTGGTCGGGCGACATGCTGGTGAGAGCGATGAAGTCGGGACGAATCTTGCGTTCCTCGATGGACAGGCCGTCGACCGCCTCGATGAATTTCATCTTGGGGTTGGGAAATTTGCCCTCGGCTGGCCAGGCAGTGCCCGCGATATGGCTGCCTTGGCGCAGCTTGAAGCGGCGGATGAGTTCCTTCGGCACGAAGGTGTCCGTGGGGCGGCGTTTGCCGTAACGGGCGGTGTCGAGAAGCTGACCGTTGCCGCCGCGTTGGACATCGATGTCGAGGATGCCTTCGACCTGGATAAGATTTTCAGGCGGGCGCTCGTAGGGCTGGGGCGCGGGAGTGGTTGCAGGCGGCTGTGCCGTCGTGGAAATAGGCTCCGCGGACGTGGCTTCAGTCGGGGTGTTGGCAGGGTTGTTAACCATGAATTATGAACGATAAAATAAAGATGTGGTGAGGACGCTTGACGCGGGAAATCCATGACAGGATAAGAACCTGAGTGCGATTGCGCGCGACTTGCGTGTGCGACAAACAACCCAAAATAGCCCCTAACGTGACGACCAAAAAGACTGCCTCAGTGACCCGAGAAAAACAGATCTTCAAACCATCGGCCGAGTTTCAACGCCAAGCGAACCTTGGGAGTTATGCCGCTTATAAGAAACTGTATAATGAATCTGTCAACACCCCAGAAAAATTCTGGGAGCGGCAGGCCAAGGAGTTGCTCGTCTGGCGGAAGCCTTTCAAGAAGGTGCTTCAATGGGATGCTCCGCATGCCAAGTGGTTCGCCGGCGGCAAGCTGAACGTCGCCGAAAACTGTCTCGACCGTCATTTGGGCACCGCGCGCGAAAACAAAGCCGCGCTTATTTTCGAGGGTGAGCCGGGCGATGTCCGCACGATCACCTACAAGCAGCTGCATTTTCACGTCTGCCGGCTGGCGCATATTTTTGAAAACATGGGCATCGGCGCGGGTGATCGCGTGGCCCTTTACCTGCCGATGATTCCCGAGGCGGTTATTGCCATGCTGGCCTGCGCCCGCGTGGGCGCCGTGCACACCGTCATCTTCGGTGGATTCAGCGCCGAGGCCATCAAGGACCGGCTTAACGATTGCAAAGCCAAGCTCGTGATCACGGCCGACGGCGGCTGGCGGCGCGGCAAGGTCATCGAGCTCAAGACCAACGTCGACAAGGCTCTCAACGACGCCCCGAGCGTTCAGGCTGTCATCGTTGTCAAGCGCACTGGCACTCCCGTTAACATGGTCGAGGGTCGCGATGTTTGGTGGAAGGAAGCCTGGGATGGTGCGCCCAACAAACATGATGCCAAGGCTTTCGATTCCGAACATCCGCTCTTTATTCTCTACACGTCCGGTTCGACCGGAAAGCCCAAGGGTGTTCTGCATACCAGCGCGGGCTATCTGCTCGGGGCGAAGTTGAGCAGCCATTACGTTTTTGATCTCAAGGAGACGGATCGTTATTTTTGTTCGGCGGACATCGGCTGGATCACCGGCCACAGCTATGTCGTCTACGGTTTGCTTTCAAATGGTTCGACCGTGTTTCTCTACGAAGGCGCTCCCAACCAACCGGAACCGGACCGGTTCTGGCAGATGATCGACCGCCACGGAATCACGATTCTCTACACTGCGCCAACCGCCATCCGTGCGTTCATGCGCTGGGGCGACAATTACGTTCTCCGGCACCGGCTCGATTCGTTGCGTTTGCTTGGCTCGGTCGGCGAGCCCATCAGCCCCGAGGCGTGGAAATGGTTCCACAAAATGATCGGCAAGGGACGTTGTCCCATCGTGGATACGTGGTGGCAGACCGAGACCGGGGCCATTATGATCGTGCCGCTGCCCGGATCGACGCCAATGAAGCCGGGCTCGGCTTCATTGCCGTTCTTCGGTGTCGTGCCCAAGGTTGTTGATGAAAAAGGCAAGGAGGTGCCTCGAGGCACCGAGGGTAAGCTCATCATCACGAAACCATGGCCTTCCATGCTTCGCACGCTTTGGGGTGACGACGAGCGTTTCGAGAAAACTTATTTCAGCGACTATCCCGGCATTTACTTCACCGGTGATGGCGCGAAGCAGGACAAGGACGGCTATTTCTGGATCATCGGACGTGTCGATGATGTGCTCAACATCTCCGGTCATCGCATCGGCACCGCCGAGGTCGAGGCCGCGCTCGCCACCCATCATGCGGTCGCGGAAGCCGCCGCCGTCGGGCGCCCCGACGAACTCAAGGGCCAGGCACTCGTCGTGTTTGTGACGCTCAAAACCGGCGTTGAGGCCAGCGACAAGCTCAAGGAAGAGCTTCGTGCCCACATCGGTCGTGAGATCGGCGCCCACGCCAAACCCGATCTGGTTCGCATCGCCGCCGGCCTGCCGAAAACCCGCTCCGGTAAAATCATGCGCCGTATTCTCAAAGAAATCGCCGCAGGGCGCGAAGTGAAGGGCGATACCAGCACTCTGGAGGATTTCGCCGTGATTGCCGCGCTGCAGACACAGGAAGATTGAGGCTGTTTTACTGGAAGCCAAAGCCGTCTGGTCGACGGCTGGCTTTGGCTTCCGCCGATTTCTCTCTGCGAAGAGTGTAAGATTGCATTTGCGCTTAGGTGTGAGGTGAATTTCATTTGTCCATTCCCCTATGTTACTCCTATCGACCAACGCTCCTGCGTTCAGTCGTGACGCCAGCTCCCCGCGTTCGAATTGCGGGTTCACCCTGATCGAGCTGCTCACGGTCATCGCCATCATCGCCATCCTTGCCGGTATCACGTTGGGCGTGGCCAGTGGCGCCAAGACGCGCGCATCCATCGGTCAGGCCCGCACGGAGCTGTCGACCATCGCACAGGCGCTCGAATCCTATAAGCGTCAGTATGGGGATTATCCGCAGACGAATGACTCCCATGCGCTTCTCAATGCACTCGCTGGGCTGCGTGGCCCGAAATACGATGCTTTGCTAAACAGCATGACAGGGAAGAACTTTCTCGAATTGGAAAAATTTACCCTTTCTAACAGTGCAAATGCCAATGACACCCAGCTCGATCCCGCCACGGGAACGGTGACCTTGGTGGATCCGTGGGGCACCCCCTATTATTACGCTTATAAATCCACCGCGACATTGGCCTCCACATGGACCCATTCTTATGTGCTCTATTCTAAGGGCCCCCCGAATTCACTTAACAATCAAAACCCGGCCAACGGGCCTGATGTTACGACCGATGGCACGGGGCAGATCAACAATACCACGGATTCAACCGGCCAGCTTCTGGCCAAGTTTGCCAGTTACATTTTCGCCAACCAATAAGCCTTCACTTGTATGAGCCTGCTTTCACCTAAATATCCTTCATCCCGTCGTGCCTTCACCCTGATCGAGCTGCTGACGGTCATCGCGATCATCGGCATCTTGGCGGCGATCCTCATTCCTGCGGTCGGGGCGGCTAAAAATGCAGCCAACCGGGCCAAAACCAAATCGCAGTTCGGCCAGTGGGCCACGGCCATGACCTCATTTAAGCAGGAGTATGGCTACTATCCGATTATCTGCACCGGAGACCGCGTGAATGCCAACAATACCCACGGGGTCGAATTCGCGAATGCACTCGCTGGCAAAAAAAATCTTAAGGGGGAAAGCTACGATAGTAATTCCAGTCCCACTGCCGCTCAAGTTTATGGGAACACCAAACTCATCGGCTTTTATACCATCGGCTCCGGTGACCTTGATCTTACCGATCCCTCGACGCCCTACCTGATCGATGCCTTTGGTAATTCCGATATCGTGGTTCGCGTAGACACCAACAGTGACGGCAAGATAGACAACACCGATCCGGTCAGGACTGACTCCACGGGTTCCGGTTATCTCGCGGGAAGTTCCGGCTGGCCTACCGTGCAGGCCAACACCCCTCCAAGCGGACAGGCCTTTGATGTGACCAATGCCGATACAAGTCTGGCCGCCAATGGTGTGCGTGCCGGCGTGGTCTTCTATTCGGCGGGCAAGGGCACGACCGACACCGACATCATCACCACTTGGCAATAACTAGCATGGGCCGCCCAATTATTATCCCAGGCTCACCGCGACGCTCGCGTGCCTTTACCTTGATAGAGCTGCTCGTGGTGATCGGCATCATCGCGGTGCTGGTGGGCGTGCTGGTCGGCGTGTTGGGCGGAGGAAATTCTTCGACCGCGCTGCAATCAGCCCAAGGCACCATGTCCAGCCTCTTGGCATCCGCCCGCGGGCAGGCAGCTTTGACAGGACGTGACGCAGCCGTGGCGGTGAATTTCAATGTCAATAATTCCGATCGGTATCTCAGATATTGCGTCGTGATCGTCAAGGATGTGAATGGCAACTGGGTTGCCGCCAACGAAGGCTATTACCTGCCTACGGGTATCTATGTGGTGCCGCCAACATCACCCACGGGTAATGCGGTCGAGACAGGTGTCAGTTTCGGTAGTATCAAGTCAGATGGCTTCGATGGCACGCTGACATCACAGAAATTTAATTCTACGGCATCTGAAAATTGGTTGGTGCTCGGCATTAATTCACTTGGGCTTCGTGTTGATGCACTCAATGGGACCACCCCACCAACAGGAGGGACTTACGTTGTTCTTTCCGTGGCGACGGTTCAGCCTCCTGGGACAAACCCGCCCATGAAATTTTCAAACGCCCAGAACGTGAGGGGCTTTTCCATCAGCCAATACGGCGTGGCCGGTTTCATAAACGACGCCAGTGGTTTCAATTAACATGCAGACTTTCCAATCCAAATCCCTGAACAGGGCTTTTTCTCTGGTTGAGGTGGTGATCGCGGTGGCGATTTTTGCGATTTCCATTGTCGCGGTGATCGGGTTGCTCGGTCCGACCAACAAGAGTGTCGCCGATGTCCATGACACGGATGACGCCACACGGGTGGTAAATGCCATTCAAGCCCAGCTGCAAAACATGGCCGAGGCCGGGCAATTTGATGCCATTGGGTCAACTTTTTTGAAAACGACTGCTTCGTTGCCGGCAGATACGGTTGCCTTTAATCCGGACGCAGCTTATGTTTTATTGGCAAACCGCGCCGGGACTAAAATTGGACTGAACTCCAATACAACACTGTGGAAACCGACCGGTTCAACCGCCACGCAAACTGAGGTCGATGCCCAGAAATACTTCGAAATCGTATTGATCCGAAACGAGGATTTGTCGCCGAATAGCGGCTCCAACAAGGATGTCGATTCCGGCTATCTTGCCTTTACGATCCGACTGCGCTGGCCCGCCTACACTCCGGACGGCCAGTTGATCACGGATGAAACTCAAAAAAGCACTCTGCTGGTGCCTGCCGCCATTCATCGATGAACCGCCTTCTCGTTACTCTTTCCCCGGCTAAACGTCGCCAGGCCGGATTCACCATCATCGAATTACTGGTGGCGGTGGGTATCACCGCCTTGTTGGTGACTCTGATGCTCACGATTGTGACCAATGTGCTCAATGGGTGGAATCGCTCGTCGGGCAGTCTCAGCAGTGGCAATCAGGCGCGGCTTATTCTGAATCAACTTTCACAGGATATACAGGGAGCTATTCTCAAGAGCGATACGACCAACACTTGGCTGGTTGCGACCATCCAGCAGGATCAGGCGGGAGTGGGCGATTCGGGTATGAATGACACCACTTTGGCCGGAAGTTGGAATGGAGTCGTCAAACCGGGTAAAACCGGCGGAGAATCGCTTGGTGGATCGTTTATCGTAGATAAGTCACAAGCCAGAGACACTTCTACTATCCTAGGTCTTGAAAACTATCGTTTTGGGCAGGCCGGTGTCTGGCTCCGGTTGTTCTCGGTGCCGCCTGCCGCCAACAATTCAGCCAGTCTCAGCACGACCTCGGCTCCACGTGCGATATCTTACCAATTGATCCGGACGCGGGTGGGCGGGAACACGAGCTCCCAGTATAGCTATCGCTTGTTTCGCTCTGAGGCGCGCCCAGCCGATGATGCGGGCGGAGCTAACTCTACGTTTGCCGTCGGCTATGATTTATTGATGACCGAAGGTTCAACGATCAGTTATAACAACAGTGCGCAGACCACGGACTCCGCCACGGCCGATCAAAACGTAAACAGCATTCGTCGCCCGAACGCACGTCGGTTGTTGGCTAACAATGTGATCGATTTCGGCGTTAGAATTTACGGTAAGGACAGTTCAGGGAATTTGATCGAGTTGTTTCCCGTGCCCAGGGATGCCAATGGGGTTGCCAAAGGAACCATTCCAGCTGCCGGAAACGTGCCTTACACCTATGCGGCAACCGGTCGCACGGATTTGGGCACCGCCTCTTTGTCTGTTACGGGTGTAGGTTCAGCCGGTCGTTTATTTCCTTATTATTTTACCAACACGCTTTGGACGGGAACCTCGGGTATCAATGCCTACCCGGTCGCCATTGATGTGATGGTTCGCATTTTGACTGACGAGGGTGCGCGGTTGATCGCCAGTATTGAAGCCGGCAATATCCAGCCTCCAGCCGGGGTGACGGCCGCCTATTTCTGGTGGCAGACCGCTTTGGCCAATTCACAGGTTTATACCCGCAGAATTCAGGTCAGAAGCAGCCCGCTTTGAATATTGGGGATGATCGGTTCTTGGGTTAACATTGAAAATCAACCAGTTGCGTTTAACCCATTCGTTTTGCCATTGGCGTGCGATTTGCTGAATTGAGCTGACGTCACATGACTGTCTTCGGGTAATTGTGAGGTAACAGAGCGCATGGACTAGACGCTGTTTCCTGATGAGCCCGAGATCTCGTTGTCGTCGGTATGCGGCACGGGAATCGATCAGGTAATATTTTCAATGACGAGAAACGGTGTGACGGGTCGCTTGCCGTAAGCGGGCGGGCGGCGATGAAGTCGCATCGTCAGGCATTACGAGGCGGATTTGCGCTCCTTATCACAATCACGCTGCTGGCTTTTCTCGTCCTGATTCTTGTTTCACTTGCGGCGCTCACGCGGGTGGAAACCCAGGTGGCGGACAATCAAAAAAAGCTGGAGCAGGCACGCCAAAACGCTCTCATGGCGCTCAACATCGCCATCGGCCAGCTGCAAAAATATGCCGGGCCGGATGCGCGGATGACGGCCCGGGCGGAAATCACATCCACTGTCGCGGTGACGAATCCTTATTTTACGGGCGTGTGGGATGCGGCGGGTTCGTCGGCTTCGCCGTTGGTGTGGCTGGTGAGCGGCTGCGAAAATACGGATACAACACCCGCCCAGCTGCTTTCCGGCGCGCCCGATCCAAGCAGCGACACGGTTTCGGACGACCTTCTGTTTCTCGTGGGTGATCAGAGTGTGGCGGTAATTCCTCCCGCACCGACCGCAACCGAGAAAAGCCGGCGGATCAAAATCGTCAAACAGGATATCAAGGCTGCGGCAGGGACGGTTCAAGGATTTGAAGCAACCGCCGCGCCGGTGGTGGTTGGTCGTTATGCATGGTGGGTAGGGGACGAGGGGATGAAGGCTTCGCTGGCGCTGCCGGACCGGGCGGAGGAGGTGAAGTATGCTCCATGGTATGATCCAAACAACCCCGACAGGGATGAACAGCGCCGGCGTATCCACCAGCAGATCGGTTCGCTCCCGAATTATTTTCGTGCCGACACCGCGACTACGTTGTTCGCAAAGGAGGGTTTTGATCCGTTGGCGTCCGCCGGGCTGTTGGCGAAGATCACCACCACCAGTCAATTTGGACTGCTAACACCGGCAGTCGGTTCGATGACGGGGTTTGCGCGCGGGCACTATCATGATTTTACCACGGTCGCGCGCGGGGTCCTGGCCAACACGCGTTCCGATGCCTACGGCGGACTGCTGCACGATCTGTCGCTCAATCCGGATGAGTTGGGCGCGGCTTTTTCCGCTTACGTTGATTATACGAGTTATATGGAGACACCGGGGCAGACGCTTGCCGGCTCCGATCCGGCCTATCCGGAAATCACAGATGTGGACTCGCCGCGCCGTCGCTACAAAATAACCGCTCCGGTTGTCGCCGCGGCGTCGTCCGGCTTGCCGGACATGGTTTTCAGTGTCGCGCCGGTGATGACGGATTTCATGCTTCAATTCCGTTTTTTTCATTCGGCTGCGAACAAGCTTACGGTGCGGGCACGCCTGTATGCGGCCTTGTGGAATCCCTACACCGCGGCGTTGGCGCCCGCGTCAACCGATGCCCTTGAGCTCGATATCACGGGTTTGCCGCGGGTCATCGTGACCGATGGCACCAGCGGAGCCTCGACCGTAGTCGATTTGCAGGCGGCTTTGCCGAGTCCCATCCGTGGAAGTGACGGTGCGCTAAAAGTGGGGCTTCCTTTTGGAAACACTGAATCGACGAATGGCTCGCAGGCGGACAGGTCATCGTGGCTGCCGGGGCGGGTCTACGGATGGACGACCGAGTCGGGATCAACCCCGACGGGGGATCTCGAATTTTATAACAAGACGTTGAACGTCACGGGTTGGTCGTATTCGGCGGTCTCGTTGGCCGGGGTTGCGTCCAGTTCGCTTTCGGTAGACACGGGTGGAAGCGATGTCCCGGGATTGATCATAAAGCTGAAATCATCGGCCGGCGTGCTGGCCACTTATACCACGCCGGTATTCAAGGCGGTGGACGGTGTGGCGACCGCGAGTCTGCCCTGGCAGTTTGGCTTTGCGACCAGGCTGAAACAACCGCTCTCCGGTGATGCGGACAGGACTTGGTTGAAGACGTTTGACCCCCGAAACGTCAGTCTGCCGGCGGGCGGTCTTGGCGGCTTCGATCCCAATCAGGACATTACGCCGCTCGACCCCAATGTTTATGCGAGCGCGACATCCGCCACCACGGCGTATCCGCAATACCTGCTGTATCGCGTGCAGGGAACCAGTTCATTGTCACTCGGCAGTTATAATGACGCGCCGTTATATGAATTGCCCCGGCTGCCGCTTTTGTCGGTGGGCGAGCTGCAACATTTGCAATTGAAGGACACGCGCCCTTTCGCGATCGGCAACTCTTGGGGTGGTTCGGTCAACGGGATGTTTGATCGTTATTTCTTCTCCGGGCTTCCCTCCACCACGACTGCTGCGGCGGGCGTCCCGGATTTGGGTGCGGGGCAACCTTTGCCGAATTGGAACCTGCAGGTGACCGACACCACCGACATCTCTGTCGTTCGAGCAGAAGGCGCTTTATCCGCGAAGCACCTGTTGCAGGCGGGGGCGTTTAATATCAACTCGACGAGCGTCGCGGCTTGGAGGGCGGTGCTTTCGAGTGTGCGTTTCCCGCAGGCTTTTGCCCCGGCGGATATTGAGAACTCCGGTGGAAGCGCATTCGGGACGCAAAAAAGTTCGACCGGTCTCGGGCAGGAGCCGTTCGATGCCGATGCGACATTGGGAAGCGGCGTGGCTGCGCCGGTTTTTCTGCGGTTTTCGCAGTCGGCGCAGGAGACTTATTTTTGGAAGCCCGTGAGCAGCACCACGATGACCAACAGGCGTGAGTTAGGCACCTATGCATTCCGGCTTGGCCTGCGCGGGAGTGACAACCAGACGTCTGCGGTCTCGACGGTTGACGGCTCCGTGACCGCTCAACGCGTGACCACTGATCAGATCGAAGAACTGGCGACGCAAATCGTGAATTTGCTCAAAGCGAGGGCGGCGACCAAAGGGTCGTTCCGCAACTTGGAGGAGTTTCTCGGGCCGCAGAACGGAGCCGGCACGCCCAGTTTGTTGGAGGCGGCAATCAGTGGCACCACGATAAATGCTCCGGAGGTGCAGCCACTCGACACCATGACGACCAAGATGCCGGACGGCTTAAGCTATGGCGCCGGCTTCAGCGCGCTGACTTTGACTCAGGCGGATATTGCTTCGGCCTTGGCACCCTATCTGCGTGCAAGATCGGATACTTTCAAAATCCGCAGTTACGGGGAGGCCATCAATCCCGTCACCCGGCAGATATCGGGCAAGGCGTGGCTGGAGGCCACCGTTCAACGTGTGTCCGCAACCGTGGATGCGACCGACAACATCGAAAAACCAACAGGCTCTTTTGGCCGCCGATTTAAAATCCTCTCTTTCCAATGGCTGTCACCTTCCGACATCTGATTACGGGGCTCCTGTTGCTTGCAGGTGTTTTCGGGATTGGCGGGCGTGCACAAACTTCGACCTCCTTGCCCCGGCAGGTCAGCTTTCAATTCACGGTGTTTGCCCTCGGTGGCATTGATGGGGTTTTCTATCTGCCGAAGGAAGGTGCGGAAGCCCAAGCGTTGAAATTTTACAGCGCGTATCGTTCGCCCACCTACCATTACAAAGGAGGGGAGCAGGTGCGGTTCTTTGCGCCGGCGGCAGACGGCATTCCCGCCCCGGTGGTTGCTGTTTATACCGTTCCCGAGGGTGCCCCTCAAAATCTCCTGCTGTTGTTTTTCCCAAAAGACACGGTGACGGATACGGGGTTGAAATATGATGTCTACGTAGTGGACGACGGTGCGGACAGGACGCCGGCGGGATCTTTTACCACGATCAATGTGTCGGGCCGCGAGTATGCGGCCCAGTATGGGGCGAACCGCATCACCATCCCGCGGGGCATCGGAACAGCCCATGAAGGGAAGGGGAGGGTGAAGCTTCTGCTGGCTTCCCAAGTGGATGACGCATGGATGCCGGCCGGGCGACACGAGTTTGTCATGGGCGAGCGGGATCGGGTGACGTTGATATTTTACCCTCCCGCCAACCGCACGGCGATTTACCCGATTATCCGTCGCCTGGCTGAAACTTTGCCTCCGGCTGATAAAAAATCCGGAGAATATGCGCAGTCCGGAGTTCCTTCGGAAGATTTATAACAAGATTGCGCGAGGACAGGGGCGCCCGAATTTTCAGACTGCTTTCGTAAAGTGGTGCCAGAGGGCGGGATTGAACCGCCGACCAAGGGCTTATGAGTCCCCTGCTCTACCACTGAGCTACTCTGGCTTATCTATTGTAGTTAATGACTTAGATTTCCCCTTTGTTTGTTTCCATTTCTCTTTTCACGATTTTGTCGGACTGGCAGACAAATCATGCGTAACGAAGCAAAATACAAGATGTGGGAAAGAACCAAGTGCCCGGCCGGTCAAGGCATCGGGGAGGGCGTAACTAGGGACTGTTTTCCATCGGCGGCAAGGCGAAATTTGTCCCATGCAACTGCGAACCCCGTGAAACTTTACGCATTCGGTTCTCTGTGAAAGTCACGGTGGCGGAGCACTCACGTCAGGTCGCTTTAATTATTCGTTCTGCTCCAAAAATCCGGAATGAATTTTCATCTAGCTTAAGTTGATCGGGGTTATTTTGGTTTAATTTAAACGTTTCATATGAGGCTTCATAATTTTCCGGTTCTTCTTGGGATGATCGCTGTCCTTTTCGTTCCGGCTTGGGCGGCCGATCAGGGAGCGTCTCCGCCACTTAACCCGATGCCACCGGTTGTCGCGCGGCCAGATCATACTGACGGCCTTTATCATGCGGGCGAAACCGTGACGTGGAAGGTGGAAGTCTCCGATCCGGACAAGCGTGCTGAGTTGAGCGCGGTGCCTTACGTTGTGACGCGCGATGGCGCCGGCGAGATTTCGCATGGAGTGATCAATCTCTCGTCCGGGAGCAACACGGTTTCGGCGACTCGGAGCGAGCCTGGTGCGTTGCTGCTACAGGTCGGTCCGGTTGGCAAATCCCGGACGCCTTTGGGTTTGGGTGGTGCGGTCATCGATCCGAAAAAAATCGGGCCCGCGGTTCCGGCTCCCGCCGACTTCGATGCTTTTTGGCAGGCGAAGCTGAAGGAACTCGCGCAGGTGCCGATGAATCCGGTGTTGCGGAAGGTCGACAATCTTCCGGGTTCCACGGGCGTGGAATATGCCCAAATCACCCTCGACAACATCTGGCATACGAAGGTGCAGGGGCAAATCGCCTGGCCCGCGAAGGCGGGGAAATTTCCTGCCATGCTCATCCTCCACGCTGCGGGCGTCTATCCGCTGAATCCTGGAGCGGTATTGTCTTCGGCTCGCAAGGGATGGCTTGTGTTGGATATCATGGCGCACGATCTGCCGATCGACGGGCCGGCCGACTTCTATAAGGAGCAAAAAGCCAATGCGCTCAAAGACTACGAAAAGATCGGCAACGAAGACCGTGATACCTCGTATTTTCTCCGGATGTTTTTGGGCTGTGCGCGCGCGGCCGACTACTTGGCATCCCGGCCTGACTGGGACGGAAAAGTATTGGTCGTGACCGGCATTTCCCAAGGCGGATTGCAGTCGTTCGCTACCGCCGGACTTTGTCCGAAGGTCTCCGGTTTGATGGTTCTCGTTCCGGCGGGTTGCGATACACTCGGACCATTGGCCAATCCCCCTCGCGCAATCAGTTGGCCCGGCTGGCTGACGCCGTATCCCGGACGCGACATGGAGAAAGTGCGAAAGGCCGCACCTTATTTCGACGCCATCTATTTTGCCCAACGCGCAAAGTGTCCCGCGCTGGTCGGCGTGGGACTGATCGACGAAATCTCGCGGCCGGCCGGAGTTATCGCCGCCTACAACGCCTTGTCGTCTCCAGCCAAGGAACTGCTCACTCTGCCTTTCTCCAACCACCATGGCAGCTTCCATGCCCAGGCACCTTACAATCCTCGCGCGGCCGAGTGGATGGCTGCTTTTACGCGCCCAGGACCTTTTGTGCCGCCGGCGAAGCCCTGAGCGTTTTTAACGGATTGACTGTCACCCCGTCACCGTTTGGCCGGCGGCGACGTTGCCGAGGGATTGGCGTTTTTCGGCGACGAAGCGTTCCAACTCCTCGATGGCGCGGGCGGGGCCGTTTTCGGTGAGCAGCTGGGCGCGGGCGTCGGCGGCCTTTTGGGCATGGGAGGGGTTGGCGGCCAGGCGGGTGAGAGCGTCGGCCAGTTGTTCGGGCCAGTTTTTTTTGCCCAGACGGAAACCGCAGCCAAGGCGTTCCACTTCCATGCCAAAGAAGGTCTGGTCACCGATGTGGGGCACGACGATCTGCGGTTTGCCGGAGTAGAGTGCGCTGGCGGTGGTGCCGGCGCCACCGTGGTGGATGATCGCGCTCGCGTGGCGGAAGAGTTGGTCGTGCGAGACTTTGCCGATGACCTTGATATTGGACTCGTCGCCGAGCTGCGGGAACTGCGCCCAGCCGCGTTGAACAATGATCTTCCGGTCGCGTGGCCAGGCGCGCACGAAGCGCTCCATGACGGCGCCGGGGTTTTCGTAAACCATGCTGCCAAACGTAATCACAGGCACGGGCTGACCGCCGGTGAAGGCGGCGATTTCGGCGTCGAGCTCGGGATTTTCGGCGGACTGCCAACGACAGTAACCGGTGAAGCGGAAGCGCCCGTCGAGCTCGGCGCCGGGGGGGCGCAGGAGTTTTTCGGAGACGGCCACGAGCACGCGGTCGGCGGGCTTGGAGAAAAAGTTGCGGACCTTGGGCAGGCCGGCGGCGCGAAGCTCGGCGGAGACGGCGTTGTTGATCACGCGGTCCACGATGGCGTTGGCGGATTTCCAGAGCCAGCGGTTCCAGGCGCGGCGGGTGTTCACGCCCATCCAGCGGGGCGAGGGAAAGTTTTCCGGCGGATAATCGGGCGAGGGAATGACGTGCGGAGCAAACGCGAAGGTGGCGAAGGGCACGCCGTGTTTTTCGGCGATACCTTTGTTCATCGGGAAAAGGTAACTGGAAACGAGAACGTCGGTCTCGGGCATGATCGCGTCCATGCGGCGGAGCATCTCGGGGATGTGTTGCTTGGCGCCGACGTAGAGTTCGCGGAGCTGGTAGATGGGGGTGCGAATCTTTTGGAGGCGGCCCATCCAGTAGCTGAGATCGGCCTGTTCCCAGTTGGGGCAGAGCGGGTAAAACTCGATGCCGGCGGCTTCGACGTCGTCCTTGTAGTGCGGGATGGTGGCGAAGCGGACTTGATGGCCGGCCTTTTGCAGGGCGACGGCCAGGGCGATCACCGGATAGATGTCACCGGTGGAGCCGTGCGATGTGAGAATGACGCGCATGGGGAAGCGTTGGGGGAAAACCGCTTCTGGCGCGAGCGCGCGATGCGTGACGTTTGGGTGACGCGAACGCGGGGACAACGGGCGTTTTAAAGGCCGGCCAGCAATGCCCGGAGTTCGGCCTCGGGGTCTTCGTGGTCCTGTTCGATGGCGAGGCGAAGCGCCTCTTCGAGCCAGGGGAGGGCTTCGTCGCGGCGGCCGAGGTGGAGCAGACTTTTCCCGAGGAGGATACGCGGCATCATCCAGTCGGATTTTTTATTCGCGCAAAATACGAGATGTTCGACGGCGTCGGCTTCGCGGGTTTCGGCGAGCAGGGCTTGCGCGAGGCTGAAGCGGAAGAGCTCGTTCTCGGGCTGCTTGGCCACGAGGGCGGAAAAATGGACGGAGCGGGCGGGCGTGGTCATCAGGCTTCGTCGACAAACACGAGGACGCCGGTGACATTGTCGTAGCCACCGCGGCTCAGGGACAGGTCGATGATGCCTTGCATGATGTCGCCCGGTTCGGCCTCGGTCGCGAGCAGCTCGGAAAGTTCCTCGTTCGTGATCATGCGGGTGACCCCATCGGTCACAAAAAGAAAACGATCGCCCGTGAAGACGGGCATGTCCTTCAGGTCGACCTGGGGGAGGCCGGGTTGGCCGATGCAGCGGGTGAGTGCCTGGCCGTTGGCCTTGGTGACTTCGATGATTTCGCCGCGCGCGCGAAGCTGGCGGGCTTCGTTTTCGATGTTGTGGTCCTCGGTGAGTGCCTGGATCAGGCCGCCGCGCAAAAGATAGGCTCGTGAATCACCGACATGCGACAGGCGAAGGCGGCCGTCTTTGAAAAGGCCGAAGGTCAGGGTGCTGCCGATGCCGAACGAAGGATTGATCTGCTGGCCGAGCTCGACGACGGCTTCGCTGGCGGCCTGGGTCAGCGCAGTCAGGTCGACGACTCCCGCGATGACACCGGCCTTGATGAAACCGACGGCGCAGGACGCCGCCTCGGCGCCTCCGGGCAGACCGCCGATACCGTCTGCGATTCCGTAAAGACCAAGCGTGTCTTCGCAGAGGAAGCGGTCTTCGTTTTCGGAACGGACCTTACCGATGTCGGTAAGTGCGGCTGAGCGGAGTTTCATGGGCAAGGGTGAAGGGTGACCGTAAAAGTCCGTTGATCAAACAAAAGGCTGAAATCGTTCGATTCTGTTTTCGCGGTTCATTTTCACATGCGCCTGCCTGGGCAGGCATTCGAGAAAGAGCCGTCCGTAGGCTTTTTGGGTGATGCGGGAGTCGAGGAGGGTGATGACGCCACGATCGCGGGCGGTGCGGATGAGCCGGCCGATGCCTTGGCGGAACTTTATCAGGGCGTCGGGCAACGTGAGGTCATTGAAGGGGTTTCCGCCGCGTTCGCGTATCCACTCGGTGCGTGCCTCAAGGATCGGGTGCGTGGGCACCTCGAAGGGCAGGCGGGTGATAATGACCTGCGAGAGCGCGTCGCCGGGAACATCGATGCCGGTCCAAAAACTGTCGGTGCCGAAGAGGATGCCGTTACCCGCTTCACGAAGCTGGCGGGCGAGTTCGGTGCGCGAGAAGTCGCGGCCCTGCATGAAAAACGGACGGTGTGCGCCTTGATAGATTGGCTCCAATGCCTCGGCGACGCGCTTCATGTCAAAGTAACTGGTGAATAGGACGAGCGTGCCGCCCTTGGTTCGGCGCGTGCAGAAATCGATGTAGTCAATCAACACATCAAGCGCGAGACGGGCTTCTTTGGGCGTGGGCAGCGGCACGTCGGCGGCGACGAAGACGCGCATGTTTTTCTCGAAATCGAAGGGCGAGTGTTCGACCGCGGTCTTGACGTTTTCAGCGCCGACGCGCGCCTGGAAGGGCTCGATCCGTCCGCCCATCGCCAGCGTGGCGCTGGTGAAGAGCACCGATGTGTCGCGGCGTAGAAGCTCGTCGCGGATAAACGGAGCGACGTCGATGGGCGCGGTGCGCAGCGTGACGATGGTCTGGCGTTTGCCGGAGCGCTCGACCCAGTAGACGGTTTTCTCGGCGTCGGCCACGGTGAGGAACTGGCGCAGGCTCGTCTGGTAGGTTTTGAGTTTACCGGCTTGTTCCAGGAGTTCGTCGCGTTCGCGACCGTCGTCCATTTTATCGGCCCGGGTGCGCACGGCCTTGTGGATGGCACCGAGTGGCGCATCGAGCCACGACTCGGCGAAGCCTTCGGCGCGCACGCGCACGATGGCTTGATTGGAAAGGAGACGTTCGTCGATAAAAGCGAAGAACTGGTGCGAGGCTTCGAGGGCGTCCACGACCAGTTGACGGTCGACGGCGTCGCCGTGTTTTTGGAGCAGGCCGCGCTTCGTTTTCGGATTGTAGAGATACTTCAGCATCCGATCAGTGCCGTAACTGCTGAGGCGCAGGCCGCAGTGATCGGTGGCGACTTCGGGCACGGTGTGGGCTTCGTCGAGCACCAGGAAATCGTCGGGAAACAACACGCCGCGCGAACCGCCTTTTTCGGCGGCGCCGCCGGCGTTGATGTGGGCGAAGAGGAGCGAGTGGTTGACGATGATGACGTGTGCCGAGCGGATGCGGGCGCGGGCTCGTTGGTAGGGACACTTTTCAGGGTCGCAGTATTTGCGGGCGCAGCCGGAGGACTCGGCGCTGATCATTTCCCAAACTTCGTGCGACGGAGCGGGGTTGAGCTCGTGGCGGAGGCCTTCCGTAGTCGTTTCGGCCCATGTGGCGATGCGCTGGAGTTCCTCGTGCTCGGGCGTGGCAAAGAGTTCGTTTTTGTCGCGGAGCGCGGTCGCGAGGCGGGTGGTGCAGAGGTAGTTGCCCTTGCCTACGAGCACGGCGGATTTGAAGGCGGCGTAGGGCTTGGTCTCTTCGGTGGCGTTGAACACGCGCCGGCAGAGCGGGAGATCCTTTTGATCGAGTTGTTCTTGAAGTGCGATGGTGTGGGTGGAGACGATCATCTGGCGGCTCTGGTCCATCGCGTGGATGATGCCGGGCAGGAGATAGGCGAGGGACTTGCCGACACCCGTGCCGGCCTCGAAAAGGAGAGATTCATCGGCCTTCATCGCCGCAGCAGTGGCACGCGCCATTTTTTCCTGCTGAGGGCGGTGTTCCAGACCAAGACTCGTCTGCAACCAGCCGTCCTTGGCGAACAGTTTCGCGGCCAACTCGGGCGCGCGGGAAGGCGGCGGGAGCGGGGCTGCATCTGGGTGTTCGTTGAGGCCGATCATTTGAGACTGAGTCCGCACACCATTAGAGTGAGAGTTTCAGGCGCAAATGTATTTGCGAACCAACGCGGAAGGAGGAGCGTAAGCGCGTTATGCATAACGCCGTGGAGTCTGATAACTGGACCGAGGAACTCGCTCAATTTTTGCGCACCCAGCCGGGAGTGCAGGCCGTGCGAATCAACGCGACCACGAGGACGGTTTCGGTGGCGACGCTGGGCGTTGTGAACGTGACCCAGTTGGAGGCGGCCCTCGCGGAAACGCTTGCGGCGGTCGAAGAATCGCTTGGCAAGAAAGCGCGTAAACAGGCGGGTTTTACTTTGAAGCAGGACGGAGCGGTCACCGAGATGGCCGCCCCCAGCTGCGAAACCGCGCCCTCATTGTGGAAGTGGCGCGATGTGAAATGGCCCGAATTGGAGCCGGCGGTCGATCCGCATGGAGACGAATCTGAATGGCGCGAGCTGACGGTGTTCGCCTCGGTGTGCGCGGTCTTCGGCATCGCGGGGTTCGCGGTGGACAAGACGGGCGTGGGCCCCACGTGGCTGCATATGGGCTTGTATGCGGTGGCGTTAATAGCCGGCGGCTGGGACGCGGCGGTCGATTCGTGGAAAAACATCATCAAGGAGCGGAAGGTTGACATTCATTTTCTGATGCTGGCCGTGGCCGTCGGCGCGGTGTGCATCGATGCGTGGGCCGAGGCGGTGTTGCTGCTGTTTTTGTTTTCCTCATCCGGTGCGATGGAGGAATTCGCGATGGACCGCACGAACCGCGAGGTAAACGCGCTGCTCAAGTCCGCCCCCAAAAAAGCCACGTTGCTCGTGCCGGGCGGTGGCGAGCGCGAGGTGCCGGTCGATGAAGTCTGTCTCGGCGACCGTCTGCTGGTGAAACCGGGCGCGGCTTTTGCCGCCGACGGCAACGTGCTGAAGGGCAAGAGCGCGAGCGACGAGTCGGCACTTACCGGCGAGGCCGTGCCGGTCGAAAAAGGCGTGGGCGACGCGGTGTTCAGCGGCACGCTCAATCTTTGGGGCTCCGTTGAGTTTGAGGTCACCCGGCTGCCGAGCGAGAGCACGCTCCAGAAAATCATCCGCCTCATCAAAACCGCCCAAAAACTGCGCGCCCCGAGCGAGCGGTTTACGGATAAATTTGGCGGCACCTACACGCTGGCGGTGCTCGCGGGCTGTGCAGTGATGTTTTTTGTGTGGTGGCTGGGCTTCAAGCTGCCGCCTTTCGACAACGTGGACGGCGTGCGTTCGGCGTTCTACCGTGCGATGACGCTCCTCGTGGTGACGAGTCCGTGCGCGCTGGTGCTGTCGATTCCGTCGGCGATCCTCGCGGCCATTGCCTGGGGCGCGAAGCACGGCGTGCTTTTCCGGGGCGGCGCGGCGATTGAAAAACTCGCCGATATCAACGTGGTCGCGATGGACAAGACGGGCACGCTCACCACCGGCGAACTCGCCGTGGTCGGCTACGAAAGTTTCCCGCCCGGCCGCGAGACGGAGATCATGGAGCTCGCGTTTGCGATGGAGGCCAATTCGCAACATCCGCTGGCCCGCGCCATCGTGCGTGATGCGAAGGCGCGCGGCGTGAAAGAGCTCGGTCTCGAAGAATTTCAATCCATCACGGGGCAGGGGATCAGCGGTCGTCTGGGCGGCGCTCAGGTGATGTTGGGCCGTCGCGAGTTGCTGGAAAAAGGTCCGCTGGCCGAGTGGGCGCGCAAGCTTCCCGCCGCTCCCGCCGAGCTCGCCGAGGTGTGGGTCGTCGGCAAGGACGTGATCGGGCGCGTGTTGTTGCGCGATGAGATCCGCGCCGAGTCGAAGGGCGTGCTCACCGAGTTGAAGCGCCTCAAAATCACCACTGTGATGCTGACGGGTGATCGCCGTCAGACGGCCGAATCAGTCGCGGTCGAGCTCGGACTCGACGAGGTGAGGGCGGGGCTCACACCCGAGCAAAAGGTCGAGGCGGTCCAGTCCTTCAAAAAGCAGGGCAAGAAAATCGCCATGGTCGGCGACGGTGTGAACGACGCGCCTTGCCTCGCCGCGTCCGATGTCAGCGTGGCGATGGGCGCGCGTGGCAGCGATGCCGCGCTGGAGCAGGCCGAGGTCATCCTCATGGATGACCGTATCGAGAATTTCCTCGCGGCGTTTCGCTTGAGCAAACGTGCCAAGGCGATCATTCTGCAAAACCTCGTGATCTCGCTCGGCGTCGTGGTGCTCATGGCGATTGCCGCCATTTTCGGAATCATTCCGCTGGCGGTCGGCGTCGCCGCCCACGAGGGCAGCACGGTGGTCGTGTGTCTGAATTCACTGCGGCTCTTGTTCGGGAAGAATCAGTAAATGTAGGCCCGACCGCTGGTCGGGCCTACATTTACTCGATCCAAACCAGATCACCGACGCGCACCTCTTCGTAGAGTTCGACGATTTCCAGATTGCGCATGAGCACGCAGCCGGCGCTCTGCGGGGTGCCTAGGCGGTCTTCGTGGTTGGTGCCGTGGATGTAAACGTAGCGTCCGTAGGTGTCGACATTGCCGCCCGCGTTCACGCCGGGCTCGAGTCCCCGCAGCCAGAGGATGCGGCTGGTGATGAGATTGGGATGCTGGTCGGCGTCGGGCAGTTCCGAAAAGTGTTTTCCGGTGGGCACGCGCGCCTTGAAAACCATGCCGGGCGGCTGGCCGGCGCCGATGCGTTCGGCGATGACGTGGAGCCCGCGCGGGGTGCCGAGGGAGTCCTTCACGTTGGAGGGAGGGCGCTTGGACGTGGAGATGACGTGGCTTTTGACCAATTCGCGGCCCCGGTAGAACTGCATCGTCTGCGTCTGGATGTGCACGACCAAGAACCGGTCTGCGGGCTTGATGCCGAGCCGGATGCATGTTTGGTTAATCCTTTCCCAAGGAGATATCATCGTGAACAAAGCTAACTACGTTGTCGGTATCGTCGGCGCCACCGGTGCGGTCGGTCAAGAGCTCGTGCGTCTTATGCATGAGCGCAACTTCCCTTTGAGCTCGCTGCGGCTTTTCGCCTCGGCCCGCTCGGCGGGCAAGACCGTGGAGCGCTTCGGTAAAAAGTTCACCATCGAGGAGGCCAAGCCCGGCGTCTTCGCCGATGTCGATGTCGCCTTCTTTGCCGCCGGCGGCTCCGTGACGCGCGCCCTTGCCGCCGATGCGGTCAAGGCCGGCTGTCTCGTCATCGACAAGAGCTCCGCGCTCCGCATGGACCCGGCCGTTCCGCTGGTCATCCCCGAGATCAATCCCGAGAAGCTGCGCAACCACGGCGGCATCATCGCCAATCCCAACTGCTCGACCGCCATCATGTTGATGGGTCTCTGGCCGCTGCATCAGGCATTCGGCGTGAAGCGCATCATCATCTCCACCTACCAGTCCGTCTCCGGCACCGGTGCCGAGGCTGTGCGCGAGCTTGAAGACCAGGTGCAATCCTACGTCGCCGGCCGTCCGATCACCGCCAAGGTCTATCCTTACCAGATCGCCTTCAACTGCATCCCGCAGATCGATTCCTTCGATGCCAACGGCTACACCGGCGAGGAGACGAAGATGGCCCAGGAGAGCCGCAAGATCATGGGTCTGCCCGATCTCAAGGTCTCCGCCACCACCGTGCGCGTGCCCGTCGTCCGCGCCCACTCGATCTCGGTCAGCGCCGAGTTTGAGCGCCCCGTCGATCTAGCCAAGGCCCGCGCCGCCATCGCCGCGTTCCCCGGTGCCGAGCTGGTGGACGATGTCGCGAACCGCAAGTATCCCACGCCGCTCGATTTCGCCGAAAAGGTGAGGTGCGGCGTCGGCCGTCTGCGCATCGACACGGCGTGGGACAACGGTCTCTCGTTCTGGGTCAGCGGCGACAACCTCTGGAAGGGCGCCGCCATGAACGCCGTGCAAAACGCCGAGCTCATGATCCGCGAAGGCCTCCTCAAGCCCAAGGCCGCACTCGCTTCCGTCTGAGTTGGCGGGGCTGGCAATAAATCCTTGTCAGCCCCCATACCCGCCCGCTTATCTCTCAACTTTGGCACGGACGCTTAGCTCAGTTGGTTAGAGCATCTCGTTTACACCGAGAGGGTCGGGGGTTCGAGCCCCTCAGCGTCCACCATTCAATCAACCACCTAAACCCGTAATGAGACACACGATCTCCGTCCTCGTTGAGAACAAGTTCGGCGTTCTAGCCCGCGTCGCCGGCATGTTTTCCGGCCGCGGCTTCAACATCGACTCCCTCAACGTCGCCCCCACGCACGACGCGGCGCTCTCGCGGATCACCGCCGTCCTCAAGGGCGACGACTCCTCGCTCGACCTCTGCATCAAACAGCTCCGCAAGCTGGTCAACGTCGTCGAGGTCGTCGACTTCACCGAGGGGCAGGCCGTCGTCCGCGAGCTCGTGCTCATCAAGGTCAAGGCCGACACCAAGACCCGCTCCGAGATCATGCAGATCAGCGACATCTTCCGCACGAAGATCGTCAACGTCTCGCAGGATTCCGTGATCATCGAGATGACCGGCGACGACGCCAAGGTCACCGCCTTCCTCAGCCTCGTCGAGCCCTTCGGCATCCTCGAGCTCGCCCGCACCGGCGCCCTCGCGCAGAAGCGGTAATCAAACAAAGCCCAGAGCTAAGAGCCCAGAGTCCAGAGCCAGAAAAACTCCGGCTCTGATTCTTGCTCTCGGCTCTAGCCTCTAAGCTCTCACTCCACTTTTTCCAACCCACCATGCCCGCTAAAGTATACACCGACAAGGATGCCGATCTCGGCCTCTTCAAGAACAAGACCATCGCCGTGCTCGGCTACGGCTCCCAAGGCCACGCGCACGCCCTCAACCTCAAGGACTCCGGCGTCAAGGTCATCATCGGCCTTTACGAGGGCTCCAAGTCCGCCCCCGTCGCCAAGAAGCACGGCTTCACCGTCGTCTCCACCGCCGAGGCGGTGAAGCAGGCCGACGTGATCCTCGTCGGTCTCCCCGACATGAAGCAGGCCGACGTCTACAAGACGGACATCGCCCCCAACCTCACCAAGGGCAAGACCCTCATTTTCTCGCACGGTCTCGCCATCCACTTCGGCCTGATCAAGGTCCCCGCCGACGTTGACGTGATCCTCGTCGCCCCCAAGGGCCCCGGCCACATGGTCCGCCGCCTCTACGTTGAAGGCAAAGGCATGCCCGCCCTCATCGGCGTGTTCCAGGACAAGTCCAAGAAGGCCAAGAAGAACGCCCTCGCCTGGGCCAAGGGCATCGGCAGCACCCGCGCCGGCGTCCTCGAGACCACCTTTAAGGAAGAGACCGAGACCGATCTCTTCGGTGAACAGGCCGTTCTTTGCGGCGGCGCTTCCGCCCTCGTGCAGGCCGGTTTCGAGACCCTCGTCGAGGCCGGTTACCAGCCCGAGATGGCCTACTTCGAGTGCCTCCACGAGCTGAAGCTCATCTGCGACCTCATGTATGAAAAGGGCATCTCCGGCATGCGCTTCTCCATCTCCGAGACCGCCAAGTATGGCGACATCACCCGTGGTCCCCGCGTGATCAACAAGAACACGAAGAAGGAAATGAAGAAGATCCTCGCCGAGATCCAGAGCGGCAAGTTCGTCAAGCAGTGGGTCGCCGAATACAAGGGCGGCCTCAAGAACTACAACAAGCTCCTCAAGGCCGGCGAAAAGCACCAGATCGAGAAGACCGGCGAGCGCCTCCGCGGTCTCATGCCCTGGATGCCCAAGCGCAACATCGGCGGTGTCGCCGGCGCCTACGCTTCGTAAGGCTTGATCGCCTTATCCGCTTCGATTGGCGCTAATGGGTGAAAGCCTGCTAGCGCCAATTTTTGTTTTTGGCCCCGGCGCCCGTTAACGTTCATCCGCGTTTTGAAAACCACACTCATCCTCGCCACCCGCAAAAGCCCGCTTGCCCTCGCGCAATCGGAGCAGGTCGCCGCGCACCTGCGCGCCACCCTCGGAGTCGAGGTCGAGCTCTTCAAGATCGTCACCACCGGCGACCAGCGCCTCGAGTGGTCCCTCGAAAAACAGGGCGGCAAGGGTCTTTTCACCAAGGAGCTTGAGGAAGCCCTCCTGCGCGGCGACGCCGACATCGCCGTCCACAGTTGCAAGGACCTCCCCGGCGAACTTCCCGCCGGCCTCGCCGTCGCCGGCTACCTGCCGCGCGAAGATCCGCGCGACGTCCTCGTCCTGCGCGACGGCATCGAGACGCCCGCGACGATCGCCACCAGCAGCCCGCGCCGCCGCCTGCAGCTGAAGATGATTTTCCCCGACGCCGAGTTCACCGAGATCCGCGGCAACGTCGACACCCGCCTCCGCAAGATCGCGCAGGACCACGTGGCCGACGCCACCGTGCTCGCCGCCGCCGGCCTGCGCCGCCTCGGCATCGGCGGCTGGAAGGGCGCCTCGTTCCACTCCCTCGGCTGCGAACACATGGTGCCCGCTGTCGGCCAGGCCGCCATCGCCCTCGAAACCCGCACGGCCGACGTCGCCCGCTTCGCACCCATCCTCGACCGGCGCACCTCCCGCGCCGTCACCCTCGAACGCGCCTTCCAGGCCGCGCTCGGCGGCGGCTGCCAGACGGCCTTCGCCGCCCACGTCACCGCCGACACGCTCTGGTTCTATCACCACGAGATCGGCCTCCGCAGCCTCCCGCTTAGCGACGCCGAGATCGACGCCCCCGTCGAAACCGCGCGCACGCTGCTCACCCATTTCGGTTTCAAGCTTTGAGTCGGTTTTTCTGGCTCTCCGCTCCAGCCTTTTAGCTCCCAGCTTTCCTCTCCCTCATGTCCACCGGTATCGTTTATCTCGTCGGCGCCGGTCCCGGCGATCTCGGCCTCGTCACCTTCCGCGCCAAGGAACTCATCTCCACGGCCGACGTCCTCGTCTACGACTACCTCGTCCATCCCGAGCTCGTGAAGTGGTGCCGCCCCGAGTGTGAGATCGTCTACGTCGGCAAAAAAGCCGGCTTCCACTCCGTCCCGCAGGAAGAGATCGAGGCGCTCCTCGTGAAACACGCCAAGGCCGGCAAGCACGTCGTGCGTCTCAAGGGCGGCGATCCCTACATCTTCGGCCGGGGCGGGGAGGAAGCCCGCACCCTCGCCAAGGACAACATCCCCTTCGAGGTCGTCCCCGGGGTCACCGCCGCCATCGCCGCCGGCGCCTACGCCGGCATCCCGCTCACGTATCGCAACACCAGCACCTCGCTCATCCTGCTCACCGGCCACGAGGACCCCAAGAAACCCGGCCCGCAGCTCGACTGGCGCAGCTACGGTGCGCTCAAGAACACCACGCTCGCGATCTACATGGGCATGGGGCACCTCGCGTTCATCCTCTCCGAACTCGTCGCCGGCGGACTCGATCCGCAGACCCCCGCCGCCGTCGTGCAGTGGGCCTCGCTCGGCCGCCAGCGCAGCGTCGCCGGCACGGTGACAACCCTCGCCGGCCTCGTTGAAAAATCCGGCCTCGCCGCGCCCGCCATCATTTTTGTGGGCGAAGTCGTGCGCGACCACGAGGCCATCGATTGGTTTGAGCACCTTCCGCTCTTCGGCCGCCGCGTCGCCATCACCCGCACCCGCGACCAGAACAGCGAGCTTCGCGAAAAACTCGAAACCCTCGGCGCCGAGGTCCTCGAGCTCCCCCTCATCAACATCACCAAGGACGTCGACCGCCTCGGCTTCGTCGAGATCCTCGCCGAGCTCGGCGGCTACGACTGGATTGTCTTCACCAGCGCCAACGGCGTGCGCTACTTCTTCGAGGATTTCCTCAAGGGCTTCCGTGACATCCGTGCGCTTGGTCTGTTGCGCTTCGCCTGCGTGGGCAAGGCCACCGCCCGCGAGATTGAGAAGTATCACCTCAAGGTTGAGTGCATGCCCGACACCGCCACCGGCGACTCGCTGGCCGACGCCCTCATCGCCACCGGCAGCCTCGACAGCGCCAAGGTCATCGTCGTCACCGGCAATCTCAACCGAGACACCCTCGTCAAAAAGCTCGAAGCCGCCCGCGCCATCGTGGACCGTCTTCCGCTCTACAAGACGGAAAAGACCGACCTCACCGCCGATCCCATCGCCGACGATTTCCGGGAGAAAGGCGCCGACGCCATCCTCTTCGCCAGCTCGTCCGCCGTGCAGTCCTTCACCGACCAGGCCAAGTCGCTCAAGCTGGGCAAGGACGCCCGCCGTCCGCTTGCCGGCAGCATCGGCCCGCAAACCAGCGAAACGATGAAAAAGGTCGGCATGGACATCGCCTTTGAGGCGAAGAAACCGAGCCTCGATTCACTGATCGAAGCCCTGATCAAAAACCTGAAAACCAAGAGCTGATCACTCTCGGGATAGAGCGGGGAGCTTCGGAAGCAGAGTCGGAATCGGAGTTTTAACCACTCATGGAATCGCCCAAAGGGGCGATTCTTGGGGAGCGGCCTCTCGCAATGCTCCGGCTTGGTAGCGGAGGCGCGGCTGATGCCGCGGAGAGAATAAGCGGTTCGTGCCTTTTTTTGGGGTTCTGATTTCTTTAACCACGAAGTTCTCGAAGAACACGAAGGAGGCTCACTAGCTGCGCGGCGGCCTCGTGTTTTATTCGGGGGTAGCGATGGTCAGGACTTGGCCCGGTTGAAGGACGTCCAAGGCTGCGAGTATTTGCCGCACGAGCGGGCGAAGGTCAGGCAGTTGGTTGGACCGGGCGCGCAATACAATTACACAGAAGGGTAGGGCGGCGGTATTTTGTTGGGCGGGCAGGTTCTTGTCGATCGTGATAAAGGCATCGTAGTTACCGGCTATACGGGCGAGGAGCTTGCCGTTTGAAATCCCCGCCCAACCGGCCAGCGACACGGTGGAAACCAAATGACCGGACAACTCCAAACCAAGGCGGCGCGGCAGGCATTCGTCGAGAATGACGCGCATGGGCTCTAGGCGCGGGTAAGCGCGGCGGCGGTGACTTGGGTGCGGGCCTCTTCCAAAAATGCGATAACTTGGGCACGACTTACACTCGGGAAATCATCAAGGAATGAATCGATGGAGTCGCCCGCCTCCAGACAATCGGTGAGATTTTTCACCGGCACACGCGTGCCCGCAAATACGGGAAAGCCTCCGAGAATATCGGGATCGGAGACGATAAGCACGGTGTTCATGGCCCATAACCTGACAGACGAGCGAGCCGAGTGCAACCTGTAGAAAAGGCGTGGAGGACTACGGAATCGGAGTTTTGACCACTAATGGAATCGCCCAAAGGGGCTGACGGAGCGCGGGAGCGCGGAGATGGTCACATGCGTGCAGGCGGCCCCGAAGCGTGGCGAAGTGGGTGACTGAGCCGGGTGCCCATCGGGCAGGCGAGGAAACATTCTTGGGGGAGCGGCCTTTCGCAATGCTCCGGCTGGCCAGCGGAGGCGCGGCTGATGCCGCAGGGGGATTTTCCGGTTTAACGAAGACGACGGCTTTCTTGGGGGGAGGACGGGTCAGCGGGAGGGCTGGAGCTTGAGCGCAGCGGCGACGATGGGCTTGGCCCACTCAGGTGTTGAGGAAAGGTTTTTCGGGGCGAGAATTTTTCCGTTCCGCAGGTGCAAGAGCAAAACCGGCGCGGGCGCACCCTCGACGAAGTCCGCCTCGGCGGAGTTGTCCCACACCATCAACTCGGCGAGGTGAGGCAGCAGGCGGACCAGATTGAGGCGGCTATGATCCCAGCGTTCGTGGATCTTGGCCTCGGGGATGTTGTGTCCACCGTTTGCGACCCGCGCGGCCACGCGCCGGAGGTGGTGTTCCACTGATGCCAGTCCGACGAAAAAGATTTTGACGGCCATACCCTCCGTCGCCGCGCCGGCCAGCAGCCGGGGAATGGTCTTGGCTCCGAGAGTCGTCTCGAAAACGAAATCGTCACCTGTGGCGATGGCGTGCTCCAACAACTCCTTGCCGCGCATCCAGGCGAGGGAGTTCGCCTCTGCCGGATCGAGGCCCGGGTTCGAGAGGAGGAGCGAGCGGGTGAATTCGTCGGGGTTGTAGTAATCGCCGCCCGCCGCGCGGATGTAGGCCCCGGCCACGCTGCTTTTGCCGGCACCGTTTACACCCGCGAGCACGGTGATGGTCCCGCGGGCGGTGGACGGGGTCTTCCTAGGCATGGGCGGCAACGCGGCGGGCGTTCACGGCGGCCTTGCCCAGGGTTTTGGGACTGGCTGAAAAAAGGGAAGCGGAGGCGCGTTTACCCGCCGGTGTGTTCATCTTGGCCACCATCTGGTCGAACTCGGCGGTGAGGCTTTCGAGCGGGGCGCGGCGGCTCTGCTGGAGTGCCTCGTATTGTTCGGCGGTGAGGATGACGAACTCCCGGCGGTTGTGACGGGACACGGCGAGGGGGCCGCTGGAAGCCAGGCGGGCGACCTCGCTGAATTTGTTTTTGAGGACGCTGGCGGTAATCTCGGACAAGTCGGCCACGGAGGAGAAACCAAAGGCGTGCGAAGAGGGAGCGGCGTTGGACATGGCCTGACTATTTGTATTTTGGCTAAAATGGCAAGATTAGCCTAGGGGCTGCGATAGGGAAGAGAAGAAGGCGATCTGGCAACCGTCAGACGAGCGAGTGGCGTGCAACCTGTATAAAAGGAGCGTAAGACTTCGGAACTGGAGTTGTTAACCACTCAGGAAAGCCGCCCACGGACGGATTTTTTAACCGCGAAGTTCACGAAGAACACGAAGGAGGAGGGCTCTCCGCACTGCCGTGCTTCGTCGCAATGCTCCGGCTTGGCAACGGAGGCGCGGCTGATGCCGCGGGGAGGGATTAGGGTGATGGTGGGACTTTGTTGGATTGAGGGAGGGGCGTCTCTGGTTTGAACGAGTTCCACGAAAGGTTTTGAGCCGCCATTTCCTGAATCCACTTGGGTATCTTGGGGTCCTGGGAAAGGGCGATGAGTTCCTTACGCGTGAAACGACGCGTGCCGAACACGAGGGGGATTTGTCCTTGGAACTCATCAAAGACCATCCGCTTCCAAGGCTCGGAGAAATCAAACGTTGGGTCACGCAGGAGGCAGTCCAGAGCGGTTTCGCGAATGCGATAAGACTGATTCGTGTCGGTTGCCAATCCAGTGAGTTCGTCATGACTGGCGCGGCCATTATGAAGAATCATACCGTCTTCTTCGGGGAAACGCTTGAGCAGCCAGGCATTGATTGCCGGCGAAGCAGGCGCGGTGGGTTCCTGTAAATACCAATCCAACCCCAACGTGCGGATGTGATCGTGGTCGGGCTGACTATCCCAGAAAGCGGCGTCAGTCAGGAGCGCAGGGGTTTGCTTGAGTGCGGAGAGAATGACGTGGGCGGCGGCCTCCCGTTCTTGCGATCGTTTGCGTTCTGCCGCCGCTTGCTCGGCGACGACCTTGGGATCGCGATGAGGTTCGCCAATTTTTGCGATCGCAAAGGCAGGCAGTTGCACGGGTGCGGAGAGCACATCCGCCGTGGCAGCGGCGACCTTTACACCGGGCGAGGGTTCGTTGCCGCCCCAACGTGCCGAAGCAGAGAAACAGCCGGAGAGCAGGCCGCCAATTGCAACTGACAAAGCTAGAATAGTGGTTTGCGACGGGGGCACGGATTTGGCTAAGCAGCAGGTTTTTTCTTTCGGCGGTTTTGGATTTTGAGGATCACGAACAGACCCAGCAGCGCGCCCAGAACGAGCCCGACGGCTGAAGCCAGCCAGAAGGGGAGGATGTTTTGTTGGTAGGCTTCGACCATGCCCATGCCGCCACCCGAGCAAAGCAGGCTCAGGGCGAAGAAAACAAATGCGACCTTCCGTCCCTTGCTTGGAGAGACGAGCACGCCAGCCACCACAAACAAAGCTGTGGGCAGGGCCGCCACCACTAAGAGCGGCGTGAGGCCGATGAGATTACGAATGATGTCACCGCCGAAAGATGCCGAGTGAAACAGCGCCCGTATGCCTATCCATGCGAGGCATGAAAGGAAGAAAGCCAAAGGAAAGGAGAGTATCCAGCGCAGCAGTTTCATTTTCTAACTTTGAGTGACGTGCCGGAAGATCAGATAGACCACGACTATCACGACGACGATTGGCAGCCATCCATACCATGGGGTGCGGATAACAGGCTCACGTTTTAAAGCCTCTCCGTAGGCGGCGAGATCACGACGGTTGGTTTCAGCAATGTCCGTAAACAAGGGAACGAGCTCATCGAAGTGTTCGAATTGCTCGCCGATAAAGACCCGACCATGGGTGGTGCGTAGTCCCATGGTTGTGCGTCCCTTGACCGTTTCCGTAGTCACGACAAGAATTTCACTGAAGGGTAATTCAACCAAGGGCTCGGCTTTGTTGTCGGTAAACTTGGCGGTAAACGTAAAATTGAAAAAACGAATGATGCCTTTGGCGGAGTCGACTTGGAGTTCGAGATTACGGCCTCGACGATAAGCATGGATGAGAAAAACAAGGAGGATGCCGATAGGCACCAGGGCCGCCAAAAGAGGGATCACGAGCGAATGATTACCCGGGCTGGCCGGACCGTGGCCTGCTTTGTGGTAGCCGAAGAATATTCCGATGAGGACGCCGATCAGGATGGGGGCAAAGCGCAGGAGTTCGCCTTTTTTGATTTTTGGTTTGGATACGAGCACATCGCCGGACGCCTTGTAACCGGCGACCCACTGGCCGGCTTCAGGATCGGCAGAGCGGTCGGGATCTGCCTTCAAGCGGTTGGCCTGAACCCGGAAAAAGATCGAGGCGAACACGGTGGCCATGCAGGCGCCCAGAAAGCCCATCTGCCCGTAGAAGCCGAACGCCAGATAATCCACCGTCTGGTTGTTCCGCCGGGCGAGCCATTCACTGAACGTTTTATCGCCGGTCAAATTTAACTCCGGCAGGGGCACCATTATTCCCTGCTTTCTCAGCTCGGTGGCTTGGTCGAATAACTTGAGCTGCAGATTGTCGTGTTCGAGCGTCGCCTGCACATGGCTCTCATAATAGGCGCGGTCGGCGGCATTTTGGCGCTGAAGCATCACCCGGGAACCGATCCATACGATGGCCGATAGAACAGCCACGGTGATAAGCCATCGCAAGGTGAAGCCCTGCCATTTTCGCAAGGTCTGGGATTTGGCATCCATCATCTTTTAAGCTGGGGGGAGTTTTATGACAACGGGGGTGGCGTGGTGTTTTCAGGAACAGGCGGGGGAGTCTCGGACTGCATGAGCTTGGGGCGTTTGATCCAGAAGAGGATCGCGCCGGCGGGGATCGCGAAGGAGATGATCCAAGGCGAGTAGAGGCTGGTTGCCATGGCGCTTGCGCCAAACAACAGAAAGGAAAACGGTGAAAAACTGATTTCGCCCGTGGTCCAGTTGATCGAGAACTGCACCACTCCCACGAGAACGATGATAATCCAAAGCCATTTGCGGCGCCGGATTTTTGTTTTAATGCACACCAGCAAGGTTGGCAGGATGAACAACGGCACAAGGATAGCCGCACCTAAAAACAAGAAGTGCCGTCCACGGGCGTGCTTAAATGAAAAGGCATTTATCTCCTGCAATGATTTGGACAGGGGTCTTGCTTCCAAAGCAATGATTGCACGGTTCCCTCCCGCCAACTCACGCCAGGCCACATGCACAAGCCACCACTTTGATCCGTAGCCTAGTTGATACGTCAGGTCGTTTCGAGTGCCAGTGTCCGATGAATAATAAACCTGATACCCCACCAGGTTGGTGACGCCTGGCGCTTCTTTCGGCAGCGCGGCCTGTAGTTTTGTAAGCGAGGCGAGTGCGCTGCCGGATTTCACTCGAAGATCCAGTTCTGCTACCAGCATCGCGGGATCGTCCGTCGCGAGGCGATGGATGTAGTCGAGGGCGATGCGCTGCTTTTCTTTGTCAGCTATTTTTTCGACCAGGGTGCTGGGATTGCAGCCGGTCAAGAACACGAGCGAAAGCAGCAGAAGAAGTTTCTTCATGGATGTTTTGTTTCACCCGGAGAGATTGAAGATCATGGGCTGCTTTTCTGGGCCTTTAGCATCGTCACCATTTGCGAGACATTGGCGCGGAAGACGCCGCGGACAGCCTCGGCGATGGCGGCACGCTCGTCTGGCGAATAGTCGGCGAAGCTTTCTTTCCACGGGATGTTCTCCGTCTGCTGACTCATCGCCTGAGTGTAGCTGGTATGCGGCATTTCCTTGAGCGTTTTAAGATCGATGATCCACGTCCAAAAGCCGTCGCAGGCGCATACAAATTTGAATCGGTGATAGAGTCCCTTTGCCCCGATGACCTTGTCGGTCATGCCGATGAAATCGCCGTATCGGCATTCCTTCACGAAGAGAATGCCGTCAATGCCCTCGGCCCGCAATTGGGTAAGCTTTGCGTCGAGATCGGGTGCGCTTTGCAGGCTGGCCTTGCCGTTCCATGTGTTGAATTTTTGGTGGGCTTGGATCGTGGCCTTGTCGGAAGTGATGTCGATCAGGCCGATGCTGGAGAGGCGTGTGAATTGATCGATGAAGATCGCCCGCAATTCCGGCTCGGCGATCACCGGGATGTCGCTCTTGTAGGAGTCGTTGCCGAAGACGGTGAGACCGACGGTGTCGAAGGAGAGGAAGGGTTCCGTCTCAAAGATGAGCGCGAGCTTTTTTACACCCCGTGATTCGAGCGACGGCATGCCGTTCATCGGGCCTACGGTAATCGCTCCATTGATGTAGCCTACGCCGCTGCCGTAGGCCGCCGGCTGCCCGTTTGAAGGCGACGGGGTGGCGATGATGCAGCCCGACAGGAAAACGCTGGACGACAGAAGCGCGTAAAGAAGGGCGCGTTGCATGGTAAAAGAACGGAGCAGGACGATGAGTTTCATGAAGGTTGGATCGGGAAGAAATTTACAGGTTGGGGAGGCGGGAGGCGTTGGCCTTGGCTTTGTCTTGGGCGCGTTGCTTCGCGAGCGGGTAGGCGGGATGGGTGAGGGTAAAACCGCCCCCCAGTTGCCATACGGCGGTGGCGCCATCCTCTCGTTTCCATTCTCGCTTCAGCTTTTTGAGGGCGGGATTGCTAGTCTCCGTCCACTTAGCCCCTTGGGTGTTGCTGGATAGGACCAGCTGAATTTGATCATCGGTCCAGTCACCCTTCTTGGAGTAGGACTCCTTGGAACTACGGCCATCGATGATGTGACAAGTGATGTTCCAGTCGTCCTGCTTGAAGGAGTAGATCGGGCACAACTCGATCATCTTCCCTTGGGCAATGATCATGTCCTTATAGACCATCACAGGAGATCCGAAGCGCTGCTGCAACTGGTCCGGAGTTTCCCCCAAGCGCGCGTGGGCATACAGGGGAATGAGACCGAGCAGTAGAATCAGGATTGTTCGCATGGAGATCGTGGGTCAGGTGGTATTACGCACGCCGTTACACTTGGGGAAACTGCTGCAGCCCCAGAAGGAGTTGCCGGCGTTGGCTCCTTTGCGGGCGACTCGTTCTACCATTGGGTTGCCGCACTTGGGGCAGCTTGGCGCGGTTGATTGAACGGGAGCGGGTGATACCGTGGTCGGTTCGCGGTTGGCTTTGACACTTTTGACCAGCTGGAAGAGGGCGGGGCCGTCGATCAATTCGAGCGTCTTTCCTTTGGCGAAGGTCATGGCTTCGCGGGTGAAGCGGCCTGAGGTGATGATGATTGCTCCGTTGGCTCGGTGATGGGTGACGAGTCCGAAGATTTCACGGATGATCGGAGCGCCGACAGCTTGGACTTTCCACTGCTTGCATTGCACAAGCCAAGTGCCGCCGTCTCGGCGGATCATGAGGTCAATGCCGCCATCAGCACCACCGCCGAGTGATTCTTCGACCGCGTAGCCCTGCCGCCGATAAGCCTCGCCCACGAGCCATTCGAATTCCTTCCAGCTAAGGGCGCGTAGAGAATCCGCGCCCGTCTGATCATCCAGCAAAGCGCGTTTATTTTTCCTGATAACCACCGAGATTACGGCCAGCACGCTGAACAAAAGCGCGGGGACCCATGCGATGCTGGCGCAAGCCCGGACGAAGATTTTCAGAACCTGATTATCCCCGCCAATGGCTGGCAGCACTACTCGCAGTGAAATAAAAGACGCCACGGCAAGGGCGGCGCTGACCCACCACGGGGCCATGATCAGGAGTTCTCCTAGCTTGGGATTACGACGGCTCATGAGGTTTCGGACTCCACGCGGAACGAATTAACAGCAACTCGGGAAACGATGAAACGGTATGGCTGACCTTGCGGCCATGGCAGGGCTAACCCAAGAGACCGAAACCATTCGCCGATTTGGCGGTCGCGAACTTCGGGGCAGCGCTTCCAGAAGCCATGCGTGACCACGGCCCTGATCGTAGGGCCATTGTGCAGCGCCAATGTTACGAATATTATCCCGTCAGACTCACTGATGCCAAAGCATTCCATTTTCCACTAATTTAGATCGGCTTCGATGCGGTGAATCGTTTCGAACGGCTCTGACCCACCGGCGGCGTCATGATCAGGAGTTTGATAAGTTTGGAATCGTGACGCGCCATGGTTAATCTGCCGGACGGTAGATTTTCTTAAGAGGGATCAATGAACGACCGGTTGCGTCGAATTGTTCGTAGTAGTCGGTTACCAAGCCGGCAAGATTGGCGAGGTCGATCAGGGTTATGGGATGGTTGGCTCGTTCAGCTTCGTATTTGGCCTCCTTGGAGAAACCGCCGGTGCTCACGTAAAGTGCCCGGTCGCCGGTGCGTAGGCTACCGATGAAGCTGCGAACATCAGGGGAGCCTATGGCGGTATTCGGACGGTGCTTCACTTCTACCTTGATGCGTGGCTCTTGCAGACCGAGGCCGTCTGGCGAGGCCAACACATCTACACCGCGATCCGAGCCTGGAGGGGAGACGCGGGTGCGGTAGCCCATGGCGCGGAGGACGGCTGCGATCAATTCCTGCATGTCGTAAGGGTCGAGTTGGAGGATGCGATCCTCGATTAACTCGCGCGATGCTTCTTCAACGTCACGATTGGATTGAGAGAGCTGTTCTTTTTTGTCGGTCAGGCCACCGGGAACTTCCACCGTGGCTTTGCTGGTGGCGGCAGTCTGGAGGTCTTGCAGGGTTTCATCGCTCACCACGAAGAGCGTTAAGGTGCTTCCGAGCGAATTACGTGAATCTACCGCCAGTAGGTCGCGCGAAACACGTCCGGACCATTTGACCGAGCGGACATGGGGATGGTTGGTCACCTTGCCTGGCTCATAGCGGTAGTCGCTGGTGATTTCGCCAATCAGGTATTCCCTCTTTTGCCGGTCGAATGTCACGATGGTGTCTCCAATCTTGAGAGTGCGGGCAAAGCGCCAGAGCACCGAGGCGGCATTTTGCCACGCGCCAGATTTCTGATCGGGATAGACCTTGGCGAGTTTGTCGCGGAGTTCGGCCATGTTTGCAGCCTGCCATTGCCCCAGCTCATTCCAGCCAACCGCGACGACGCCTTTGGCAAAATCTTCAATTAAAGAGCCAGCTTCACCGGCGCGGACCATCCATGCGTTTGTAGCCATATATTGATTGAAAGTTTTAATCTATTTCAGGGAGCTCGGACTGCTTTAACCGGGGCACGTGATCGAAGATTTCTGTGACCACATAAGCCTCGTTGGCATAAATTCCTGTTTTCGTATCACGACGTTGTGTTATCATCAGGCGAGCTTTGAGAATGTCACCCGGGGCTATCGTAATACGATGTGCGTCAAAGCTATTGTAGAAATCTTCGTGTGTTATGGGCGCACTAATTCGGACACCTCGCCACATAAATTCCCACTTTCTAGGCCCACGTTCGAGGATGGCCTTAATAATTTGGAGATCGACGATTTCAGTGACGATGCGTTGGTCTGGCTCGGGAGCAGGAGCGACAGCAGCTAGTGCCAGTGTCGCTCGGGGAATAATGAATTCTGGTTTTGGATCTGCCATATCCTTCACAAATCCTAAACCTTTTACATCGGGGTCACTGGATATTGCATTGAGTGTCCGCCCGATGGCATTCGTAAAGCGAGGGTCTTTCTCAACTTTTCGAGTGGCATCATACACTGTTCTGGGAACCACAATCTTTTCGTTGCCATTCTGGATGATTACCTCGTCGGTATTTACCTGAATCGTCACACCAGACTTATCTTGAAATGCGCGCTCATAGATGAACGTGCTGACGATGTTTACGATTATCGCTAATGCGATTTGATGAGAAAATAGACTGCGATTTTTCCTGTATACCGCTCGAATTTTAGTCCTGAAGCTGCCTGGGCCGATAGCCTCTATGACAATTTCAACTTCATACCCTGGGTTGATCGTATCGTTCGCTGCCTTGGCAGCGTCGGCAATGGCGACCAATGTCGATGCAAGGGTATAAGCATTTATTCGCTTACCTTCGGTGTCGAAGTGAATGACAATGCTGTCATCCGCTGCATCAAGAGCATCGGTTATCATGATGTTAAAGCAATTAATCTATCGTCACCTAGACAAGATCACGCTATCTAAATGTAGCAGCGTTTACTCGACAGTTTCCGAATTGGCAGCGATGCCTTCGACGAGGGCGATTTCTTCGGGGGTGAGGCCGTAGAGCTGGTAAACGAGCTGGTCGATGTCGCGGTCGGTCTTGCGAATCGCGTTCTGGAGCGCGTTGCGCTCGGCGTCGGTCTTGGCGGTGCGAATGGAGGGCATTAACGCCAACCTTCTCTCGACGATGCCTATCAACCGCTTGTAAGTATCGCCTTCGATTTCTTTGATTTTGGGAATTGGAAATGTTTTCGCGTCTTGAATGAGAATTTTTTGAAAAGTCGTTTTATTCAAATCCAAGAATTTCTGGCGGTGATACCATGTCATTAAAGACGAGCAGAGTATCGCTAAGATAAATTTTAAAACGGCCGTGTCCCCCGTTTTCGAAAGAATGTTGAAAGCAACCTGTGAATTGTAGAGTTCGTTTTCGGTATAGCCTGCGTATATTCGCGGTGGTTTTCCGCTTATTATCTGCCGCACGAGAATACGCGGCTCTGTAAAGAACCGAGAATCTCTAGGGGCTCCGAGCCAAGGCCCGTATTTGATGTATTCGTTTCCTCCGAAAGAGACATCGTAACGATTTATATCGGCCCCCTCTAAGAGTGGCTTCCAAGCCTTTCCACTTTGATGAGTAGAGTGAAATACTCGATCTTCAATTTCTTTGGGAGTATGGCCTTTGGCTTTATCGTAAGGAGTTAAGCCAAGGCAAAAATCACATATCTCTATCAAGGGGATTCCCGAGCCGGATATTTTTTCAAGAATAAGCTGAGTGCTGTTATCGAGTTGTAAGTTAAAGTTTCCTCCTGGGGCATTTGCCCAAGATAATTGATCAACGGCTCTCTTTTGAGAGCAATTCAAGGTAGATACTTGATCAATCTTTGCGCGATTTGGGTAGATGAGGATGTCAACGGGGCGTGCAGGAGATTTTTTGGAATAAACCGAAATTGCAGTTTCAGCGACCACCCCCTCAAAAACATCATCAGGTGTTCGAACTATCGAATCTATCTGAAAACTCGAAAGTAAGCGCCTTAGTTTCTCATACGAGCTTTGCGTGAGGAAAGAGCTGGGGGTAATTACACCATACATGCCGCCAGAGCGGACTAAGTTTATGCTTCGGTGCATAAAAACCGAATACACATTCATTCGATTTTCTGTGGTCGCTGTGGAGTTTCTCGGCGGGCTTCTTGGCCTCACAGGTGAAACGCTCGACGCGGGCGACACGGAAGACGTAGTCGGCGCGCGTCTGCTTTCCGGAAAGGGCGGTGCGCACCTCGATATCCACCTCGCGCTCGGTGTGGATGAGGCCCTTGGAGTTGCCTACGTCCCAGCCGAGGGCGCGGAAGAAGGGATTTAGGAAATCCTCGCGCACCATGGCCTCGTTGTAGTCGGGGTTGGTGAAGTGTGCGTGCTCGCGATCAAAGCGGGCGACGAGGCTGGTTAGTTCTTGCTGAAAAGTCTCGAAAGTCACCGGAGCGGCCATGTGTAAACGGTTTTGGAGCGCGCAAACGTCTAGCGCAACGCTGGTTTCGGGGAAAGGGGGATTAAATGAAGTAGTGGGTAGCGAGTAGCGGGTAGTGAGTAGTCGGAAGGCTAGGAGCTACTTCTTAGGCAACGAGGGAATGGATTGAGGCCTTCTTTCTCTCTGCGTTCTTCGCGTCTCTGCGTGAGAAACACAGGTTGGGCCGGTTTGGGCTTCGTGCAAAACAGGTTTGGTTTTCGCGGGGTTCTTGGTTTTGGTGGACCCCTTACCCATGAAAGTCCCGTTCCTCGATCTTTCGATCCAGCACAAGGCCATCCGCGAGCAGGCGCTCGCCGCGCTCGCGGCGACTTACGACGCCACCCGCTTCTGTCTCGGCAAGGACGTGGACGACTTTGAGGCCAATTTCTCCAAAACCCTCGGCTATCCGCGCGCCCTCGGCGTCAACAGCGGCACGTCTCCGCTCCATCTCGCCGCGGTCATCGCGGGCTGGGGGCCCGGTGACGAGGTGATCGTGCCGGCGTTTACGTTTATCTCATCGGCGTGGGGCGTGAGCTATGTGGGCGCGACACCCAGGTTCGTCGATATCGACGCCAAGACCTTTAACCTCGATCCGGCGGCGGTCGAGGCGGCCATCACGCCGAAGACCAAGGGTA
This sequence comes from Rariglobus sp., assembly GCA_035493815.1. Lineage (GTDB taxonomy): Bacteria > Verrucomicrobiota > Verrucomicrobiia > Opitutales > Opitutaceae > Rariglobus. The sequence continues at coordinate 11,471 of DATJHQ010000029.1, read as the reverse complement.
TCGTGATCGTGCATCTCTTCGGCCAGCCCGCGCCGATGGACGAGCTGCTCGCCATCGCCAAGAAGCACAATCTGTTTGTGGTCGAGGACTGCGCGCAGGCGGTCGAGGCCCGTTACAAGGGCACGCCCGTGGGTCTGCTGGGCGACATCGGCACGTTCAGTTTCTACCCGACGAAGAATCTCGGCGGTTGCGGCGAGGGCGGGGCGCTTGTCTCCAAAAACGATGCGCATTTCGACCGCGCGAAGCTGCTGCGCGTGCACGGCATGGGCCGTCGCTACTACCACGATCAGGTGGGTTTCAATTTCCGCATGGATGGTTTCCAGGGCGCGCTGCTCAACGTGAAGTTGCCGCACCTCGCCACGTGGACCGCCCGCCGCCAGGCCATCGCGAAAAAATACCTCGCGGGCATCAAGCTCGCCGACGTGATCCTGCCGGCGACGGTGGACTACGGCGCGAGCGTTTATCATCAATTCACCCTCCGGCATCCGCGTCGCGATGCGTTGCGCGAGCACCTCACGAAGTGCGAGATCGGGACGGACCTGATCTATCCCGTGCCGCTGCACCAGCAGGCATGTTATGCGTCGCTGGGTTATGCGCCGGGCTCGATCCCGGTGGCGGAGAAGGCGGCGGCCACGTGCGTGAGCCTGCCGATCTTCCCCGAACTGACGGATGCTCAGGTGGACCACGTCATCGCGTCGGTGAATGCGTTAGCGGGCTGAGGGGTGAGCGTAATCAAATCCGATGAACTCACGCAGAGACGCGGAGGCGCAGAGTTTTCCATCTCGGTTTTACTCCGCGTCTTGGCGTCTCTGCGTGAGTAACGGGTGGCGATTTTAAGGATTCATCGGTTGATAAATCCATTCGGTTGTTAACCATTCCGAAACATGATCGACGGCATCCGACTCAAAACTTGCGGGCTCACGGCGTTGGTGGACGCGGAGTTTGTCGATCGCGCGGGGGCGGATGCGTTGGGTTTCATCCTTTATCCGAAGTCGCCGCGCCACATCTCGCTGCTTCAATACAAGGCGATGGCGCCGCGTCTGCCCGAGGGGCGCAAGCGCGTGGCCGTGATGGTGGAGCCGTCGGCCGCCGAACTGGCGGAGGCGTTGGAGGCGGGCTTCGATTTTTTCCAAATCCACTTCGATCCGGCGAACGTGCCGGTCGCGGCGGTGGCGGCGTGGTCGCAGGCGGTCGGTCCGAAGCGGCTGTGGCTCGCGCCGAAGCTTCCGCCGGGGGCGGAGGTGGGTGGCGAACTGCTGCCGCTGGCGGACACTTTTTTAATCGATACGTTTCACGCGGACGGTTTCGGCGGCACGGGCCGCACGGGCGACTGGGCGGGCTTCGCGCGCCAGCAGGCGGCGCATCCCGAGAAAACGTGGATCCTCGCGGGCGGGCTTAACGCGGAAAACATTACGGCGGCGCTGACGGAGAGCGGCGCGAAGTTCGTCGATGTGAACAGCGGCGTGGAGCTCGCGCCGGGCGTGAAGGATCACGTGAAAGTGCGGCAATTCGTCGTGGCGATCCACCGTGCGCGGACGAAGGAGTGAGGGGGCGGGCTACGAGAGCTGAGAGCGAAGGGCTCAGAGCTGAGAGCTTCGGAAACGGAGTTTTTTTACCACTCATAGAATCGCCCAACCCCGCAGTGGCGGGGCGAGCCTGGGCTCGTGGCGTTCGCGATTAAGCGGAGGGGCGGCTGATGCCGGCGGGGGTTATGTGCTCAAACGTCGGAGGAGAGCGGCGAGCTCTGGCTTGCCTATCTGTCGTTTGGCAATGGCGATCATGGCCGTATGAAGTTCGTCGGTGTGCTTGGTGACCGTTTTTCCGTTCAGGCGAAGGAAGGTCAGCGCCGACGCCATGCCGGTTCGTTTGTTGCCATCAAGGAAGGCTTGAGATTCCGCCAAGTGAAAGGCGTAGGCTGCGGCTACATCGAACAAATCACCCTGACCGTAGAACCATACGGTTTGCGGATGTTGGACGGCGCTTTCAAAGGCGGCTTGGTCGCGCAGTCCGTCCTGACCACCATGTTGTTCCAATGAATAGCGGTGGAGCGCAGTAACCTGCGCGATAGACAAGAAAACCGGCTCGCCGCTCATTGGCTGAGCTTGCGCATGAGGTCGGCGTGTTCTTCGAAGACCCATTTTCGGGCTTCTTCAAATGCACGGTCATCCGCGTGCGGCATGGGCGTTTTGGCCGAGTCCAAGGCGTGCACAAAGTCGAGAACCTTGGCCCGTTCGTTCGGCCCGAGTGCTTTGATTTGGTCGATGACTTCGTGAGCGGTCATGGGTTGAACATATGCACCGGTGGCAAAGCGACAAGCCGGTTGTTTCAAGACGGCAGCTGAGGAAACGGAGTTTCGGAAGCCGGAGTTGTTAACCACCAATGGAATCGCCCAACAGGGCGATTCGGTGGGGGCGGCTGATGCCGCCGTGGGATTTGGTGAGTGAGCCTTAGTGCTTCTTAGTGGTTAACGGGATCGAAGGGTTTGGTGCCTCAATCAGCGGTTCAACCAATCCGGATGCCTTCGTGGGTGAGGAGCTGGCGTTTGATGGTTTCGCCGAAGGCGAAGCCGGTCAGGGAGCCGTCGGCGCCGATCACGCGGTGGCAGGGGACAAGCAAACAGATGGGGTTGGTGGCGTTGGCGCGGCCGATCGCACGGGCGGCACCGGGTTTGCCGATGTCGGCGGCGAGCCGGCCGTAGCTGCGGGTTTCGCCGAAGGGAATCGCCGCGAGCGCGGTCCACACGCGGTGCTGGAATTCCGTGCCGTGCGCGGCGAGCGGAAGGTCGAACGTGCGGCGTTTGCCGGCGAAGTAGGCGGTGAGCTGTTTTTCGACGGCGGCGGTGAGCGAGGTCGGCGCGGCGGCGAGGCGCGTGTTTTTCGGGAGGCGGTCGCGCAGGCGGGCGAGTTTCCCGAAGGCGGTGGCGACGACCGCGCCGGTATCGTTGACGGCGACGGAGAACGGACCGCAGGGCGTGGCAAAGGTGGCGGCGTGGAGGGTTTGGTTGCTCATAAGGAAAGGCTCCACGGCGCGCGCGGTTACCAGGAGAGCTTCTGCACGACGAGGTGAGGCTGCTCGTCGGCCGGGCCCTTTTGTTCGATGAGAATGGTAAAACTCTGGCCGGCGCGGAGGGCGGCGATGAACTGCTCGCGGGTGGGCGGATCAAACTGGGTGGAGACGAGGGGGAACTTCACCTGTTCGTAGACCGGGGTCTTTTGCACGTTGTCGGTGTCGCCGCTCTCGGCCCATTTCTGACTGCCTTTTTTATAGGCGAGGATCTGGATTTTGTCGCCCACCTGCCAGGCCGACGTGGCGGACGTCCGCACGAAAACGCAGTGGGCCGCACTGGCGCCGAGCAGGTAGATGCCGTTTTGCGGCTCCTGGTGCAGCGTGGCGGATATCTGCACGAGGCCGTTGTCCTTCCACGGGGTGGCAACGGTGAGTTTGCCGGAGACGTCGGCGGCATACTGCGCCTGAAAAGCGGTGAACGCGGCGAGGAGGGCTTCGCGGCCAGGCTGGCCCGGTTCGCCGACGTGGCCGACCTTGATGGCTTGTTTCGGCAGGCTCTCGATCTCGACGGGAGTGATCACGAGGTCGTCGAGATTCTCCAGTGAAACGACGGGCTGGTCGGGGGTCCCGAACGGGGTGGCCGCATGCAGGGCCGCCAGCGGCGAGAGGAGAGAAAGGGCGAGGAGGGAGGTGAAGGGCAGGTTATGGCGATTCATCGGGCGGAAAGAGGAAGACATGGGATGGCGGGACGTGTTCAAAGTCCGGGGAAACCTCCCTTGCCTTTCATGGCTTCCATCTGGCGCATCATTTTTTTGGCGCCGCCGCCCTTGAGCATTTTCATCATCTTTTGCATCTGCTGGAATTGTTTCAGGAGCTGGTTGACCTCGAGGACCTTCACGCCGGCGCCGTTGGCGATGCGGAGGCGGCGGTTACCGTTGAGCACGTCGGGCTTGCGGCGTTCCTGAAGCGTCATCGACTTGATGATGGCCTCGGTGCGCGCCATTTGTTTCTCGGAGTCGTCGGGGAGCTGCACGCCGTTCATGCCGGGCATCATGCCCATGATGCTCTGCATGGAGCCGAGTTTTTTGATCTGCTGGAGCTGGGCGAGGAAGTCTTCGAGGTTGAAGTCGGCCTTGCGCATCTTCTCCGCCATCTTCTCGGCCTCTTTCTGGTCGATGTTTTCCTGGGCGCGCTCGACGAGCGAGACGACGTCGCCCATGCCGAGGATGCGCGAGGCGAGGCGGTCGGGATAAAACGTGTCGAAGTCGGCGGTCTTTTCGCCGGTGCCCACGAATTTGATGGGCACGCCGGTGATCGACTTGATGGAGAGCGCCGCGCCGCCGCGGGCGTCGCCGTCGAGCTTGGTGAGGACGAGGCCGGTGAGCTTGAGGGCGTCGTGGAAGGCCTTGGCGACGTTGACGGCCTCCTGGCCGAGGGCGCCGTCGGCCACGAGGAGGATCTCGTCGGGCTTGATGCGGTCGTTGAGTTTTTTGACCTCCTCGATGAGGTCGGCGTCGATCTGGAGACGGCCGGCGGTGTCGAAGAGAATGGCGTCGGCGCCGGCGGCCTGCGCGGCGGCGAGGCCGGCGGTGCCGATGGCGGGGACGTCTTTGGAAACGCGGTCGCTGTAGAACCAGAGCTCTTCCTGCTTCGCGAGGATTTCGAGCTGGTCGATGGCGGCGGGACGGTAGACGTCGCAGCCGACGACGAACGGGCGGTAGCCGCGTTTTTTGAGGAGTTTGCCGAGCTTGGCGGTCGAGGTGGTTTTGCCGGAGCCGTGGAGGCCGACCATCAGGACCTTGAGCGGGCGGGCCGCGGAGAGATCGGTGGTGCCTTCGCCGAGGAGGCGGACGAGCTCGTCGTTGATGATCTTGACGATCTGCTGGCCGGGGGCGACGCCCTTCAGGACCTCCTGGCCGACGCAGGCGGTCTGCACGCGCTCGATGAATTCGCGGACGACCTTGAAATGGACGTCGGCCGAGAGCAGGGCGGAACGCACCTCCTTGAGGGCGTCGGCCATGTTGTCTTCGGTGAGTTTGCCGACACCGCGCAGGTTGCGCAGGGCGGAGGAGAGTTTGTCGGTGAGGGACTCGAACATGGGAAAAGGAGCCTGAGTGAAACCACTAATGGCCACTAATGAACACTAATTTTAAGGAAATATGCCGGGCGGGGGCGGGGTGGATTCGGCGTCATTTCTGAAAATTAGTGTGGATTAGTGGTTTCCTCTTCTGAGATACATGCACCTCCCATGAACCCTGTTCTCAAGCTGTTACTCGAAGGCGGCAGCCTTACCACCGCGCAAATGGCGCAGGTCGTCGGCCTGTCCGAAGCCGAAGTTCAACAGCACCTGGAGCAGCTGAAAAAAGATAAAATCTTCCTCGGCTGGCGTCCGGTGCTCGATCTTTCGCGCGAGGCAGCCGCAGGTGTCGCCGTGCGCGCCGTGATCGAAGTCAAGATGACGCCCGAGCGCGGCGGCGGGTTCAACCGTCTCGCCGAGCGCCTCGCGCGCTTCGACGAAGTCGAGGCCTGCTACCTGATGTCGGGCGCCTACGACCTGCTGGTTTTTGTGGACGGCTCCAGCCTCCAGAAAGTCGCGGGCTTCGTGTCGGAAAAACTTTCGACCCTCGAGGGCGTGCTCTCGACCAGCACGCATTTCATGCTGCGCTCCTACAAGGAGGGCGGCTTCCTCATCGAGCAGACGGAGGCGCCGAGCACCCGTCTGAACGTGGCCCCGTAAACCACCACCATGAGCGCTGACCCAAAACGCTGGGTGGCGGGCCACGTGGCCTCGCTGCCCAAGAGCGGTATTCGTGATTTCTTCGAGCTCGTGGCCAAGATGAAGGGCCAGGACGTGATTTCCCTCGGTGTGGGCGAACCCGATTTCGTCACGCCGTGGCATATCCGCGAGGCCGCCATCTACGCCCTCGAAAAGGGCAAGACCTACTACACGTCCAACCTCGGCATGATCGAGTTGCGCCGTGCGATCTCGACTTATGTGGGCGAGCACTTCGGCGTTTCCTACCGTCCCGAGGACCAGGTGATCATCACCGTGGGCGTGTCCGAGGCGATCGACCTCGCCCTGCGCGCCTTCTGCAACCCCGGCGACAAGGTGATGTTTCACCAGCCGTGCTACGTGTCCTACCACCCGAGCGTCACGCTCGTGCACGGTGAAGGCATCGCGGTGCCGACGTATGCGAAGGACGGATTCGCGCTCACGGCCGAGGCCCTGCGCGCCGCGTGGGTGCCGGGCTGCAAGATTCTCATGCTCAACCTGCCGTGCAATCCCACGGGCGGCACGTGCAGCGTGGAGCAGTTGACCAAGATCGCGGAGTTCTGCCGCGAGAAGGACCTGCTCGTGATGAGCGACGAGATTTATTCGGAGCTCACCTTTGAAGGCACGCACACGAGCATCGCCAGCCTGCCCGGCATGGCGGAGCGCACGATCTTCCTGCACGGCTTTTCAAAGGCCTTCGCGATGACCGGCTGGCGCATCGGCTACGCGTGCGGTCCGGCCGTCCTCATCGACGCGATGATGAAGGTCCACCAATACACCATGCTGTGCGCCTCGATCATCGCGCAGGAGGCCGCCCTTGAGGCGCTCCAACGCGGCTGGGACAGCGTGCTCAAAATGCGCGAGCAGTATCACCGCCGCCGCGATCTCGTGGTGCGCCGTTTCAACGAGATCGGCCTCAAGTGCCACTCGCCGCGCGGTTCGTTCTACGCATTCCCCGAGGTCAAGGATGTGGGGCTCACCGAAAAGGAATTCTCCTTCGGCCTGCTCGAAAAGGAGAAGGTCGCGGTCGTCCCCGGCACGGCCTTCGGCGTCAACGGCACCGGCCACGTGCGCGCGTGCTTCGCCACCAGCTACGAACAACTCATCACCGCCTGCGACCGCATCGAACGGTTCGTGCAAGGCGTCAAACGCTAGCCCGCCGGCGGGAACGGATAACGCGGAGATTTTTCTCCGTTCCCGCCGGTTCCTCCTGTAAACCCATTTTATGAATCGCTCTGTCGCCATCGTAGGCCGGCCCAATGTCGGCAAAAGCCGCCTGTTTAACCGGCTGGCGAAGAAGCGTATTTCCATCGTGCACGACCAGCCCGGCGTGACCCGCGACGTCATCTCGGCCGAGATCGAGGACGGCGCGTTTACGCTCATGGACACGGGCGGCCTGGGCTTCACCGACGGCAACGTCACGCCCGCCGCGTTGACCGCCGCTTCCGAACTCCAGGTCGGTTTCGCCATCGATTCCGCCCAGCTCATCCTCTTCGTGATCGACGGACTCGAAGGTCTCACCTCGCTCGACACGCGCATCGGCCAGATGCTGCGCAAGTCGAAGAAGGACGTGCTTCTCGTCATCAACAAGGCCGACTTCGACGACTCCAAGGTCGATAAGGCCGAAGCCTATCGTCTCGGGTTGGGCGAACCGTTCCTGGTCTCCGCCGAGCACGGCACGGGCGAATCCTATCTTCGCGAAGAGATCATCAGGCGCCTGGGACCCGTGCCCGAGGTTCCCGAGCAGACCGAAAAAACCGCCGCTGATCCCCTGTGCGTGTGTTTCATCGGCCGCCCGAACGTAGGCAAGTCCTCGTTGAGCAACCGCCTCCTCCAGAGCGACCGCCTCATCGTGAGCGACGTCCCCGGCACCACGCGCGACGCGATCTCGCTGCCATTCGATTTCAAAGGCCGCGATGGGAAGTATTATCCGTTCAAGCTGATCGACACCGCCGGCATCAAGGCCTCGACCAAGCTCGCGTCGCCCGTCGAATATTTTTCCCGCCTTCGCTCGCTCGACGCGATCAAGGAGACCGACGTGGTGTTCCTCGTGCTCGACGCCATCGACGGCGTCACCCAGCAGGACAAGGCCATCGCCGGCGAGGCGGTCAAGGAGCGCAAGCCCATCGTCATTGTCATCAACAAGTGGGACATCGTCAAAGACGCCTTCAAGGCCCGTCTCGATCCCGACTGCGCGCCCGAGTGGGGCCTGCACGATTTCAAGACCGAGCGCGAATACCGCCTCAAATACGAGCGCGCCATTCTCGCCAACCTGTTCTTCACGCCCGGCGCGCCGTTGATCTTCGTGTCCGCCATGAGCGGCTACGAGGTGGACCGCATGCTCAACGCCGCGGTGAAACTGAACCGCATCCTCGATATCAAGCTGCCCACGGCGAAGCTCAACAAGGTCATCAGCTACCTCACCGAGCGCACGCCTCCGCCCGCCGTGGGGGGGAAACGTTTCCGCGTCTACTACGCCACGCAGACCGGCAACCGTCCTTTCCGCATCAAGATTTTCTGCAACCGCGAGGAAAAGCTCACCGAGCAGTATCGCCGTTACCTTGAGGCCGGACTCGTCGACGCCTTCGAGCTCAACGGCTGCCCGATCTACTTCGAACTTGTCGGCAAGGAGAAGCATGAGCCCGGCACCGCCTACTCCGGAAAAGCCAAGCGCGCCGCGCTCGAAAACGCCCGCCGCGAAAAACCCGAGGCGCACATCCCCAAGTGGAAAGAAGGGGAGGAGGCCGCCTACGACGAAGACTCTACCCATGAAACACTCGAAGACTGATTACCGTGGTGGCGAAGCCATCGTGCTTTCCACCAAAGCGCTCGAACTGGTCGTCACCCAGGAGGTCGGCCCGCGCATCGTTTCGCTGAGCTCCACCTCCGGCAAAAAAGCGGGCAATCTCTTCCTGTCGTTTCCCGCCAACGAAAAACGCTTTCACGGCTACTACCTGCGCGGCGGTCACCGCCTCTGGCATTCGCCGGAGGACATCGTCCGCACTTACCAACCTGACGACGAGCCTCTCGCGGTAAAACCGCTCAAGAACGGCGTCGCCCTCGCGCAACCCGCCGAGGAAAAGACCGGCCTGCAAAAGGCCATGAAGATCGAGGTGCTGGGCGAACGCACCGTGAAGATCACGCACGCGCTCACCAATCACGGACTCTGGACGGTTGAGACCGCCGCGTGGGCGCTCACGATGTTCCGTGGCGGCGGCTATGGCGTGCTGCCGCTGCTGCCCAAGGGCAATCATGCCGACGGCGATCTGCTCCCCGGCTACTCTTTTGTCCCCTGGACCTACACCGATCTTTCGCTGCCCGTGTGGGACCTGCACCGCGACTTCATCGGCATCGACGTGAAGAAGGCGAAGGCCGCCCAGAAATTCGGCATCACCAATTATCCCGGCTGGTCCGCCTACTGGGTGGATGGCGTGACGTTCGTGAAATACGCGCCCGTCATCAAGAACGCGACGTATCCGGACTTTGGTTGCCCGTTCGAGGTTTTCACCAACGGTTCGATGATCGAGCTGGAGACACTCAGTCCGCTGGTAAAACTCGCCGCCGGCAAATCCGTGACGCACGTCGAGCACTGGACCGTCATCGACGGGCTCGAAAAACCGTCCACCGACGCGGCTTTTGCCAAGCTGGCTGTCGCGGTCGGCAAGTGGATCAAGACTCTCAAATGAAGTGCCTGAACCGCTGAACATCGTCTTCTTCGGCTCCGATCCCATCGCCCTGCCGCTGCTCGAATGGCTGGCGGGCGAGGGTGCTTCGGTAGGCCGGGTGACGGCGGTGTTCACGCAACCGGATCGTCCGGTCGGGCGCGGACAAAAAATCGTCGCCAACGGCATCAAGGCCTGGGCGCTCGCGCGTGGCCTGCCGGTTTATCAGCCGGAGAAACTCACCGAGGATGTGCGCCTGCAACTCGCCGCGATGTCGGCCGATGTCGCGCTCATCATGGCCTACGGGCACATCCTGAAGCAGACGTTCATCGACACGCCGCGTTTCGGCACGCTCAACCTGCACACGTCGCTGCTGCCCAAGTATCGCGGCGCCTCGCCCATCCAGACCGCCGTGGCCAGCGGCGAAACGGAAACCGGCGTCACGCTCATGCGCATCGTGAAACAGCTCGACGCCGGTCCGGTGGCGGATGTCGAACGCGTGTCCATCGCCCCGCGCGATACGGCGTTGGAGGTTGAAGCTAAACTCGCCGCCGCCTGCGTGCCGCTGCTGGCACGGGCGCTGCCGAAGCTTGCCGCCGGAGAACTGGGTTTTATCGAACAGGGCCACGTCGCCGCGACGTTCTGCCGCAAACTCATCAAAGAGGATGGGGTGCTGAATTTCGATGAATCGGCCGCGACTTTGGCCGCCCGCATCAACGGTCTTTTTCCCTGGCCGGCGTGCAGCGTGGAGATCGCCGGTCAGCCGGTGAAGATCGGGCTGGCCGACGTCTCGGACGGCGCGGGCGTGCCGGGCGAAGTGCTCGGGGCCGACGCCCAAGGTCTGCGCGTGGCGACCGGCTCCGGCGTCGTGCGTTTCCTGCGGTTGCAGCGTCCGGGCGGGAAAATGCTGGGCGCGGGCGAGTTTTTACGCGGCTTTCCGGTTGCGGCGGGGACGCGGTTGGCGTCGCGGCCGATGCCGGTGCTCGTTACCCGTTAACGGGCGGCCTTTGCCAGCAGCTCCGTCACCCAGCGGCGGTGCGGACCGGATAACGTAAGCGTGTCGATCTCCGTGATGGCGATCCACACCAAGCCCTCGGCGAGTTTTCCGCGCGGAGCGGGCGTGCGGTGAATCGATTCGGTGATGGCAAAGCGCGTGATGCCGCGTTTTTTCCTGGCAACGAGCGTGGTTTTTTCAAACGAAGCGGACTCCAGCCCGAGGTGTTCGGCGGTGGGCAATTCGTGAAGATTTGCGAGTCGTTTGGCGCCGGCCGCCGTGCGGTGAAGCAGGAGTTTTTCGTTGTGCAGGCACCAGACGCGCGTGACCGCCTTTTGCTCGATGAGCTTGGGCGCGAGCACGGGAAACGCCTCGGGCTCTCCACGCTTCGCGGCCGTGCAAAATGCGAGCACCGGGCAAACCGTGCAGAGCGGATTCTGCCGGTGGCATACGGTGGCGCCGAGTTCCATCATCGCCTGATTGTGATCGCCGGGATTTTCCGGATTGAGCACCGCGTTGGCGAGGGGCGTGAGGGTTTTGACCGCGCCGGTGCCGTCCTTGAACGGGGTGGCGTCGGCGGTAAGCCGCGTGAGCACACGCACGACGTTGCCATCGACGACGGCCGCCTGCGTGCCGAAGGAAATGCTCGTGATCGCGGCCGCCGTGTAAGGCCCGATGCCGGGCAGTTCCTGCCAGCCGGCAGGCGTATCGGATGGAGACGGCATGGCGGCGACCGCCTTGGCGAGTTTGTGGAGATTGCGGGCGCGCGAGTAGTAGCCGAGGCCCTCCCAGAGTTTCAGCACGGTCCCCTGCCCTGCCCTGGCGAGCGCGTGCACTGTCGGCAATGCGGCCATCCACCGTTCCCAATATGGCAGCACGGTTTTGACTTGAGTCTGTTGCAGCATGATTTCGGAGACCCAGATAGCGTACGGATCGCGCGCGCGCCGCCAGGGTAAGTCGCGAGCGTTGCGAGCGAACCATGCATTGAATTTCCGGACTACTACGGAATAGACCTTATTTATTTTCAAAGCGAAAA
>DATJHQ010000028.1:0-4714 GCA_035493815.1 Rariglobus sp. | reverse complement strand
AGGGCAGCGGTTACGACAACGACCTTTTGGTTTTCCTTGGCCTGCACGACGGCGGGCAGCGGAGAACCGGCAGGGGCGGAAGCGGCGGCGCGCTCGCGGGCAGCGACCTCTTCGGCGTCTTTCTTTTTCTTCTTTTCTTCGTCGTCGCCATCGCCTTCGAGGGCTTTGACGCGAGTGGCGACGCCGTCGATGGCGGCCATGACATCTTTGAGGGTGGGCTCTTCGGCGGCTTTGACAGCAGCCGCAGCCGGAGGAGTGGCAGGTGTGGACATGGTGGGAGCGGTGTTTTTGCTGTCGGGGGAGCCGCCCGACGCGGTTTTGCCCGTGGAGGGCGAAAGGGGGAGGCCACCCAAGCGGGCAGCGATCAGGGCGGGCATGCGCGCGCCGAAGGCAGGAGCGTTTACGAGGCCGCCAGCCGCATGTCCTGGGATCAGCGACAGCGGACGGGAGGTTTCCGGATCGATCAGGAACGCGGGCGAAAATGAGTAGAACGACTTACCCTCAAGAGAGTCACTTCCGGCATCCGTCCAATCGACGGCTGCGATGATGCCGCGCGTTGCATCCCACCGAAATGCGATGACCCACGCAGCGGCTTCTCCATCTTCGTGATCGAAATCGATCCATACGCGGCGGCCGGCACTCGTCATCTCGGCAAAGCTCGCAGCGATGTTGTTGAACGCCGCTTCGTCACAGATGACTTCACCGTTGAAGCCCTCGCCGTCCACGCCGCCGCCAGCTGAGATGACCGTCGCTCCGACCGGAATCCACACGATCTCGCATGGAGGAATAAACGTCGGCGCCTCAGTCGTGCAGGTGGGCAGGTCCAGCGCCTGCGGGGGCAGGAACGCGAGGACTTGGGTTGCGGCGGATTGAGGCTTGCTCATTTACTCAAAGCCCGCCGCGTCAAGTATTGCCCCGCTCTTCTCGCGCCGCCGCCTGGCTTCTTTCGCCGCTGTCGAGCGCGGCGATGTTCTCGACAGGAACGTCGAGCTCAGTCGCCAAGTCTTGAATATATTTTTGCTCGGTCGCGCGCTGGCGGAGGACTTCTTTCCAGTCGCCACCCTGCTCGCCAAGCACGTCGCGGTATGTGCGCACGCCGGCGCGAAGCTCGTTGATGAGCGCGGACGAGTCGCGACCAATGTCCACGGATGCCCGACGCGGAGGCTGCCAGCGGACTTTTTTCCAGTCAGCGGGAAGCGCGGGCAGCTTCTCGATCTCGGGATGCTGTTGAGCCCAGCCGAGGGCGAATGCCCAAACGCGATTAAGCGCCGGAATCAGCGCGGACGTGCGGCACTCGTAAAACCGGTTGTCGCAGCAGATGGCGCCGCGGAGGGCTGCCCCACCCCATCCGCCTTCGTAGTCGAGAACGGCAGCGGCGGAAATGCCGATGCCTTGGCAAACTTTTCGCTCAAGGTATTGCCAGAAATCACGCATCGCTGGTGACGGGCGATTGCTCTCGAATTGGGTGGCGTCATCGCCCGTTTGCAGAACGAGATTTTTCCCACCGAGTGCGCGAACGTAATAGGCCGATTTGGTTTCGGGCGAAACCGCCGGCATCTGCGAAAGCTGGCCGTCACCAATGATCGCATCTGGCGCCTCACCAGTCGCGGTTTTAATGATGACCGATTTCTCGGACGCGTCCTTCGCTGCCAGCATCTCGAACGTCTGGAGATCGTCCAAGTCGTGCAGCGTGTTGCAGATCGCGTGGAACAGGGAAACGCCGCGGTATTGGTTGACCCGCGACGGCTCGTAAATGTGAACGATGTCCTTCGCGAGGATGATGCGGATTTCAGACGATCCGGCGGTCGTAACTGCGTAGGCCACAGCCTTGCCGGTCGCCTTGTCGATATAAACGCCATCGGCGTCGTGGAGATGCGCAAAACGCTCGTCGTTGGAAATGTTGGCCGAGGTGACGCGATGAGCCTCGATCAGCTCGACGCGCGGGCGTTTCGACTCTGGATCTTCTGTGAGGTGAAGGAAGATTTCACCATCGACGGCAACCGCCCGACTGATGATCGCCTGGACTTGGTAAAAATGAAGACGCTGGCCAAGGTCGGCCCACTCAACCCAGCGATTCCAGAATTTCAGCGCGGCGGCATTCCACTCGCCAGACTCGGAGGCTGGCGTCGGGTTGATCCCGGTCCCAACGACATTCGTCTCGATCAGATCGAGGATTTTTTGAAGTGTCGGATTATTTTTCTCAAACCAGCGCGTGCGGCGCATGATTTCGCGTTGCGTGCCGAAATTCATGTCCTGTTCGGCATCTTGCACGAACGAATACAAGAACGAGCGGTTCGGACTCCACCACGCGGCCTCGTAACGGGCTTTCACCGCTTGCTGGAGTTTAGGAGAACCCGCTAAAACCTTGTTTTTCGTTTTGTCGTCACCGTAGGTTTCAAGCACATAACGCTCGAAAGAACTGAGGACGGAATCGGCCTCTTTCAGCAGGTCGAAATTACCAGAAGCGGCGCGTTGGGCCGCTGGCTTTTTCCCAAAGAATCGCGCCCACAAGCTGCCCGTTCGTTTTTTGTTTTTCATCGAATTTGCCAGTAAAAACTTGGGCGGAATAACCGGACCGGTTGGTTTCGCGCGCGCAGAGCTGAGAGCAATGCGTTGTCGGTGATGTCCGGTGTCGCGGCCAAGATTTCATCAACCCAGTCCCAAATCCGGCCCAGCATGAGAGCCAGCGTCTCGGGGCTCAGGCTCATGCCGGCCGCCGGCGAAGGCAGCGCGTAGTTGACCGAGCTGCCATCGGTTGCGGTGCCGACCAAGGCCAGACCTTCGCTCGTCGCAGTAATCCGCGCTTGCGCGGCCTCTTTGAGCGCGGCTTGAAAGGTGATTCCGCGCGCTTCCGCGTCCCATTTCAGGGTGCGAAGAAATAGGGAAACGTAGTCGGCGGGAATCCGGTGCATCTACCGAAAGCCCCCCGCGTCAAGGATTGCCGGGTTACACCCCTTCCGTCGGCTTCGACTCGGGAACCAGCGCGTCCAGCTCGATGCCGGCCGGGATGAGCTTCGCCTGCATCGCCGCCAACACCTGCATTTTTGCACAGTCGAAGGCGTGATTGTTTCGCGACGGACAGACCCAAACGAGCACGCGTCGACCGGTGAATTTGTCTGTGCGCGGACGTTGGAACTCGGCGGTCATCTGCACGGCGTATTCGCGCTCCATCTCGTCCATCGCACCGTCGGCCACCTTCGGCTCGACCCAATGACCGGCCTCGATCAGCCCTTGCACGCGACTGGCCATCGTTGGAGCTGAAAAAATGATCAGCGGGCAACGCTTCCGGCCTTCCTCGGCAGTCCCGACCCCAGGATCTCCGTAGGTCAACGGGGCCCACGGTTTCAGGACTCGTTGCGTCGATCCGTCCTGCATTTTCTGCGGATGATAAAACGCCTTCTTCTCGTCGCCTTTAACAGCAATCCATCCGTAACGGATGCAGGCAGAGTAAACGCCGCCGTCTCCCCGCGCCTCAAATCCCGAATCGATGACCGTGCAATTCTTCGCCACGCCGTAGCGGATCCGTAACGCCTCCAGCTCGTGCTCGCTGTGAGCGCGGCCAAAATATACGCGGCGGCTTTCGCCGGTTCCCTTGGCCCACGCTCGAATTTGAACCCAGTAGGTTTGCTCGCCCTGCCTGTCGATCGACATGAACCGGATCGCCTCTTCAGGCCAGAGTTTCGCAGCGGGTGCGGTCAAGGATTCAGCTGATTGCTCAAACGTGGCGAACATCTGGTCGCGATCATGAACCGTCGCCTCGCTCGCCATCTCGGCCAGACGTTTCTGGATGAAAGTCACCAGCGGTTCGTAGTTGCCCATGTGCCGCGCGCGTTGCGCCGCCAGCCACTGTTTCAAAAGTTCAGCCCACGGGTAGTCGATGAGCGCGTTCCAATGGAACGCCGTCCGTTCCGGGAAATCGGTGACCTCTGGACTTTCGGCGCCGAGCTTTTCGCACACCCAGCGACCCCGAGACCGCCACGCCTGCCGCGTGCGTTCGTGATCGAAATGTTCATGGCCGCAATGCTCACAGGCAAAGCGCAGGGTCGCTATTCCCTTGGCGACATCGTATCCACCGCCTGGCTGGCGGGGTGCGTCGAACAACACGCCCCACCTCGTTCGATCCGGCCGCCATGCCGTCCATTTCGGGAAAAAATACCGGCCACATGAAGGCGCGAGGCATGGAACGGCAAAATCGTGCATCACCTGTTCTTTTACGTGATTATCCCAGTCGCTTTCGGTTTCTCCACCCTGTGAAATACACAGAAGCTTCGAATTCCCCATCTTCACAAAGTCGCCAAGACGGGCAATCGCCTGCCCCATGATCCCGGCCTTGTAGGCCCATGGCTCATCGAGGATCACCCACTTGAAGCCGCGACTTTGAAAATTCGAAATCGCAGGTCCACAAAATATTAACGGAAGGCCATTGTTGAAAATGATTTCCTGTGTTCTCTGCCGATGCCGATTGATCGGAAGCATCGACTGGAGCGGCGGGCAATTATCGATGATCGGCCATTGCCGAAGCTCCGCGTGCTCCTTCGCGATTTTCTCATCGTGGAATGCCCAAAGCACGCCGGCGTTGTCGCATGAGATTGCCCATGGCGCCGCCACATCGGCGATAAGTGTTCCGCCACCTCGGACGGGTTTTAATATCGAGACTTCTCGAACGCTGTCGCTTTTTAAGGCCGCGAACGGACCGGCAAATTGAGGGGAAACA
>DATJHQ010000027.1:0-122928 GCA_035493815.1 Rariglobus sp. | reverse complement strand
ATCGCTTCGGTTGTTTACATCGGCACCAAATACCCAGAAAAAAAAGAGCCGAACCAGTCACTACAGACAACGATCATGGCTGTCACGGATGCTGCTGCGCAGCCTCCGCGCCAGCCATGATCGCGTCTGACCTCAAACGTTCGCCAAAAATGAAAAAAACACTTGTCATAGCATTTGCATTTTTAATCGGTAGCGTCGTTGGATTTTTGGCTGCGCAGCCAACTCAGAAGCAAAAGGACGAGCAATACGCTGCGCAGGTGCGACGCCTAGCAGACATGGGATTGGTGGCCCAAAAAAGAGGTCCGCAAGCAGCGACACTGTTATTAGCAGCGTGTAGCGAACTTAGTCTTGCCCTTGGCGGTGACATGGCGAAGCGGGATATCTCGACGTCGCTAATTGCATTCTCCCGCTTGGCTGGAACGCAATTGCATCCATGGCCGATTACACCGACAACTAAGGTCGACGAAATCGCAGTCCAAAAGCGCATCGAAGAGTTTAGGAACGTATTGCAGGCCGAAAAAGAGGCGAACCAGTCGCCAGAGCCAATGCCCATGGCTGTCACGCCTCCTGCTGCGCAGGCGTCGCGCCAGCCATAGGCATCGGCTCATCTCAAACGTTAGGCAGAATATGAAAACAAATTTAATCACAGCAATTGCTTTGTTGGCATTGGCATTGTCGGGATGTTCTCGCGATCCGCAGAGGGCGACGCATCTGTCATTTCACCGGATTTCCGCGCAATCGTCCGATGTCACACGCCCGGCCAATCTTAATGGAGAGACCATTTACCTCATAGAACCTCCGGCAATCATGTCTCCGATGATCGCTGACGCATATTCATCAATAGATGACCATGGGCGTCCTTATATTTTCATTAAATTTGCAGCACCGACAATCTCTGATTTTGCTGCGGTATCGCGGGCAGCAATTGGAGAGAGATTGGCAATCGTAGTTTCTGGAGAGCTAGTCGCTGCACCCGTGCTAAGAGAGCCCATTTCGAACGGAGTGATCTCAGTAAGTGGACCTTTCTCACCAACCAAGGCGCAAGATATTACTAGTATTATTCTTGGACTAGATCGTCCAAATAACGGAGAGACAAACCAAGTGAGAAAATGAGCCTAACAATGCGCTACAGACAAGATACATGCTTGTCATGCGTCGTGCTGCGCACGCCGCCCGCCAAGCATGTATCTGTCTGATCTAGGACGTTAGGCAAAGAACCATGTCCCCGCTCGCCGAAAAATACGACCAAGCGCGAATCGCGACTTTGGACGTCCTCACGAGTCTCACGACCGGAAAAATCGGGGTGTTATTGGCGGCACGTCAGCTGGCCGCGCTTCGCTTCACCCTGGTTGGCGATAAGCTTGATGATGAATGGCGTATATTTGTCGCCATCGATTCCGAGACCGATCATTTACCGACCGGAAAAGAAAGAATCCATTGGCAGGGGGAAGCCTTGGCAGAAAAGGATATCGAAATAAAAGAATCGGAATTATTTTATCACGATAAAGCGCTGGCGGCAGCCTATAACCTGATCAGACGATATGAAAACGGAGCCTAACAAGGCGCCAGAGGGGATGCATATGCTTGTCACGGATCATGCTTCCGCATGCTCCGCGCCAAGCACATGCATCCCTCATCTTTAACGTTCGGCAAAATGATTCCCGCGATACTCATCACTATCTTGGTTGGTGTCATCTCATGGCGTCACATCGACACAAACATACTATCTTGGTTGTTTGTAGCTTTCTCTAGCTTAGCCGCCCCTACGGTCGGCGCAAAAATGGCGGGTTTTCTGATCCGAGATAATACGGGCGCCATGGCCGGTTTTTATTTACCTCCTGCGTTTTTCGCCCTTCCTATCACTATTGCTCTCGCCGGTATATTCATATTCAGCACCTTATATGTCACCTTATTACGCTTATCTCAAAAGATAGAGGAAAGAATAAAAAAGAAAGAAGTTGAGTATCTGACCATGGGTTCCGGAGTTCTACTCACATGTATTGGCGCTTTCTTCGCCACGATTTTCGGATTGATTGTAAAATGAAAACCACGGAGCCGAACCAGTCGTTACAGACAATGCAGTTTACTGTCAGGCCGGCTGCTTCGCACCCGTCGCGCCAGCGCGTGTCGTGTCTGATCTAAAGCGTTCGGCAAAAAAATGAAGTTCTTACGATTCATCCCCTTGGTTTGGTTTATCCCGTCGCTGCTACTAGCTGACGCTGACACCAAAAGCACCGTCGAAAAATTTATCGGAGCATTTGCACACTTAGACACCGAGTGGCGTGCCGTAAGTGCTAGCGCAGGCGCACCGTCCGATCTGAAAAAATATGAGATCGAGCTTCAGAAGACCGCCGAAACGTTCTTCGTGATCGCTAATTCCGAGAGAAAAAAGAATCCGGAGTTATCAGAAGCGGCTGGAGTTACAGGAAATCTGATTGTCGATTCTGCCTATGTCATTTTCACCGGAGGAGAGAAGAAGCAGCCTGCCAGCGATATCCTGAAGGCTCACGCTCGGAAAATTGCGTTTTTGCCGAATATATACCTCGGAGTTATCACCTCTCTCGCACCATCGAAGACAAAGCCGGAAGGATTTTTGTCACAGGAGGAAATCGAAGCCTTAAGGCAAATGATTGCGAAGGAATTCGGAGCCAAAATTGCGGGCCCCAAAAGCATCAATGGCGACAATGGGTTTGCTCAGGCGGGTTCACTGACCGACGGTTTTATGAAAGCCCTAAAGAAATGAAAACGGAGGCCAACCAGTCGCTACAGACAAGATACATGCTTGTCACGTGTCGTGCTGCGCACGCCCCGCGCAAAGCATGTATCTGTCTGATCTAGGATGTTGGGCAAAAATATGAATAAACTATCGATTGCCATTCTTTCACTGGCACTAACTGGCTGTGCTACGCTTACGAGTTCTAAGCTCGTTTATACCCCGGAGGTGCGCCAACAGTCTCACGCCGATGGTCGTCTTTTTAAAGACTTACTGAGCGCCATCGGTGGAGTCGGCTTTGCGGATGAAGTCTATTACCCGAACGCAGCGGAAAGAAAAATTATCAAAATCGAGTCCATTGTTCCATACGATAACCAAAAAACCGGAATCGAGAATTGGACGATAGATCATGGAGATGCTGGAATTGTCACATATATCATCAAGCTCATCCCGGATGGACAGGGCGGGACCAACTTTTCAGTAGGAAAGAAAAAATAACTGAGCACAACCAGTCACCAGAGTTAACCAATCTATGTTTAAACTAATACATTCCGCACTAATTGTAATTCTGCTAGTGGCCTTTACCTCAGGGTGCACTATAACCCAAAAAGTCTCACCAGTTACGTCTGGGCCAACCATCACGACAATATACGTCCAGAAAAATTCAAACATCCACATGGAAGGACTCCATCCCGAGATTCTCCAACAATTGACGACACTTGGCTTTAAAGTCGAAACGTTCGATACCACACGGCCGAAAGAAGCGACCTATTGGATGACCTATACGGCAAACTGGAATTGGGACATGGCGATATATTTGACATATTTCCAAGCGACATTGCTGGAAGATGGAAAAGTGCTCGGTCGCGCTGAATACGACGCCCGAAAAGGCGGCGCAAACATGGGGAAATTCGGTAAGACCGCAGAGAAAATTCGACCACTCTTGATGGACCTGTTCCAGAATGTGAAGCGCGGCACTGTAGAAGCCACATCAATGGGAACATCCGGCTAATTGTTTTCTATTTTGCTCTCAGCTTCTCGAAGCAAGCGTAGCGATGAAGAAAGAGCCGAACCAGCCGCCAGAGCCGATGCGTATGCTTGTCCGGTTTTCGGCAATGCTCGTCGTGCATCGGTTTTGTCCGGACGCGTTTCAGCGCCGGTATCCCACCAGGAGCGCATTCATGGGCAAACTGTCGCGATTGATACAGGCGCTCCGCTCGCAGGAGCGCGCGTCACTTATTACTCAGTGGGCAAGGCTCCTCTTATTTGGATTTGGCCTTTTCCTCCCGGCGCAGGCTGGTCAAAGCCAGCGGATCTCGACGGCAGATTTGATGAGATCACGCGGGCTTACGGCCGGGTAGTGATCACCGTTTCCAGCGGCGCATACTACGAAAAGTTTGAATGGGATGTTTCCCCGAGCACCCACTTTGGCGATCTGCTCCTGAAAGTTGGGCGAAGGTCACAGGAGTAGTTGCATGCCTCACAGGCCGAACCAGACGCTACAGACAATGACCATGGCTGTCGCGCCGGCTGCTTCGCACAGCGGCTCGCCAAACTATATCATTTTACGCACCAGCCAATCGGCCGCCGTGCCGTTGGCCGGGCGACGGAGCGCAGCCTGCAGGCGTTCCGCCTGAGATTGCGTGTGAATAAGACGATCTATGTTGCCGAGACAGTCGGTCAGCTCCGCGGCCAACGCCTTCGGGGTCGCAGCACCCTGGATATACTCTGGATACATCGGCTCCTTGAGCAGCAGGTTGGCGATGCCGAGATACTCGATTTTCACGAGCATGCGGCCAAGAATATAGGTCAGCGGATTCGCCCGGTAGGCAATGGCTCCGGGAATGGCGGCGAGCGCACAATGCATCGACATCGTGCCGCTCGACGTGAGCACCGCCGACGCCGCGACCGGCGCTCCGGTGGGGAGCAGACGCACGTTGGCGGGCGGATTGGCCGCCTTGAGCACGGCGAGGATATCTTCGCTCGGATAAAGGACGACGGCATCGCGTTTCCCGTAGGCGGCATAGCCGGCCAGCAATAGAGGGAAAATACGTCCGACCGCCTGCTTGCGACTGCCCGGCAGGAGCAGGATGGGTCCGTCCGGGGAATAACGCACCGGCGGCTCATGGTCTTCCGCCAAAAACGGATGCCCCACAAACTCCACCGGCAGCGAGGTGTCCTTGTAGCACTCGACCTCGAAGGGAAAAATCACCGCGAGGGCGTCGAGATGCTTTGCCATGGTGAAGCGGCGTCCGCTCTTCCACGCCCAGATCTGCGGTGAGATGTAGTAAAGAAGCTTGATCGCTCCGCCGCCTTTAACCGACAGCCCGCGTTCGCACAGCGCCTTGGCGAGGCGAAGGTTGAGTCCCGGGTAATCCACAAAGCACACCGCCCGAGGTTTATATTCCTCGATCCACCGGAGCGTCTCGTTGAACAACGCCTTGAAGAACGAGTAGTTCTTCAACACCTCGACCAAGCCGACGACCGACGAGGCCGTAAGGTCGTAAAGCAGCTGCGCCCCCGCTCCGGCCAACTCGGGTCCGCCGAGCGCCGCAATGGCTAGGCCGGGCTGCTTCGCACGGAGCTCGCGCACCATCGTGGCGGCATGTTGGTCGCCCGAATGCTCGCCCGCGACAATGAGCAGATCCACGCGTCCGTCAACGGGCGCCGGAAGGCGAAAGGGCAACAGCTGCGGCGTGTTCGTCATCGTTTAAAACAACGCTTCGTCACTTCGCGGCGGCCTTGATCTGCTCGGTGATTTGAATGGCGACCTCGAGCGCGGTCTTGCCGAGCTTGGCGCCGACCTTCGGTTGCTTCAGCTCAGCCACGCTTTCCGTGAAATGCTGCAATTCCAGCTTCAGCGGCTCGTCCTTCTCGATGGGAATGTCCTCGACCGGGATGGAGCTGGCGTCGCCGGCCTTGGCGAGGCCGATCTTCAGTTTCACGCCGTAGGCGATGAGGTCGGATTTTTTCACGAGGTGCCCCTTCTGGTTCATGAAATCGAGCGAGAGGTAGGCGTTGTCCTGAAAGATGCGGATCTCGCGGTTTTTCTTAAGGCTCATGCGGCTCGCGCTGAGATTGGCGACACAGCCGCTCTCGAACTCGATGCGGGCGTTGGCGATGTCCTCGGTCTTCGAGAGCACGCTGATGCCCACGCTGTCGATCTTGCGAATGGGCGACTTGGCGAGCGCGAGCACGATGCCGATGTCGTGGATCATCAGGTCGAGCACGACACCGACCTCGGTGCCGCGCGTGGTGTAGGGCGCGAGGCGCTCGGCGGTGATGTAGCCGGGGCGGTCGATGTGTTTCTCCATGAAACTCATCACGGGGTTGAAATGCTCGATGTGGCCGACCTGCACGATGCAGTTGCCGGCCTGCGCGGCGGCGAGCACCTGCTCGGCCTCCGCCAGCGTGGCGGTGATGGGCTTCTCGATAAGCAGGTGGCATTTCTGAGCCAGGAGCGGCAGCGCGACGAGCGCGTGTTTGTCGGTGGGGACGACGACCGAGACGGCGTCACAGGCCTCGCCAAGTTCCTCGATGGTGGCGAAGCGGCGGCAGTTGTATTTGGCGCAGATCTCCTTCGCGCGCTCGTCGCTCGCCTCGTAGATGCCGACAAAATCGACGTTGGGCAGCGCGGCGTAGATGCGCGCGTGGTGCTGGCCGAGCGAGCCGACACCGGCGACGCCGCATTTGATCCTGGGCTTGGAGGAGGAGAAGAGGCTCATGGAAGGCTTGAGGTGATCGAAAATCAGACCGGGGCAAGCACGCCGCCGTGCATCAAAAGCGAACGGTTCGTCCTGGCGGCGTAAGCGGCG
This sequence comes from Rariglobus sp., assembly GCA_035493815.1. Taxonomy (GTDB): domain Bacteria; phylum Verrucomicrobiota; class Verrucomicrobiia; order Opitutales; family Opitutaceae; genus Rariglobus. The sequence continues at coordinate 116,400 of DATJHQ010000027.1, read as the reverse complement.
TTGTGTGTTACGAGAACAAGCGCGGTTTTCGTCTCGGCGCAAAGCTCAAGCAGCAGGGCGATGACCGCATCGCCGGTTTTTTCATCGAGATTGCCCGTGGGCTCGTCGGCGAGGATGAGCTGGGGGGCGTTGATGAGCGCGCGGGCCACGGCGACGCGCTGACGCTCGCCGCCCGACAAATGGGCGGGCACATGATGCGCGCGTTCGGCCAGACCCACGCGGGCGAGCATCGCCCTGGCGCGGGCGCGTCCGGTGGTGCCGACGGGACCGGCCATGCGCATGGCCATGACGACGTTTTCCAAGGCGTCGAGCTCGGGGATGAGATAAAACGACTGGAACACCATCCCCAGAAACTTTGCGCGACGCCCGGTTCCGGTATCGCCCAGCCCCGCCCACAGCACCTCGCCGGCATCGGGTTTATCAAGTCCCGCGAGCAAATGAAGCAGCGTCGATTTGCCGGAGCCGGATTCGCCGCGAATGCTGACGCTTTCACCACGGGACACCGTCAGGCCGGCGTCGTGCAACACTTCGAGGCGGCGGTCGCCGCTCAAGTAGGTTTTGCGCAAGGCGCGGGCTTCGAGGATGAGGTCACTCATTGCGCAGGGCCTCCACGGGTTTGAGGCGCGCGGCGCGCCAGGCGGGAATGATGCCAGCCAAAGTCGAAATCACGATGGTGCTCGTGGTGATCATCACGAGATCGCCCGTCTGCAAAAAGGCAGGGACGTTGCTGAACTGGTAAAAACGCTCAAGCGCCTCCTGGCTTCCGGTGAGCTTGGTGAACAGGTGCAACACATCGTTGCGCACATGCAGGAAGCCGAAACCCAGCGCGAGTCCGCACACCGTGCCGCTGACTCCGATGAGCAGTCCCTGGAAACAAAAGCACAACGCCACCCCGACGGGTTTTCCGCCCAGGGCACCGAGCAGGCCGATCTCGCGGGTCTTGCGCACGACCGAGATGAGCAGCGAGCTCGTGACCGAAAAGGCCGCCACCACGATGATGAAGAGCAGCAGGATGAAGATGAGATTCTTCTCCAGTTGAAGCACGAACAGGAAGTCTTGGTTGAGCTCGACCCAGGAACGCGCCTCGAGTCCGGAGGCGAGCGGCAGGGCTGCGTTGATACGGCGCGCGACGATGTCGGGATCGAGCCCGTCGGCGATCTTCACATCGAAACCGTGGACCGCATGACCGAGGCCGTAAAGATCCTGCATGCGGCGGAGCGTCACGATCACCGTGCTGCTGTCGAGCTGCTGGTGCCCGATCTCAAAGATACCGGACACGGTGAGTTCGCGCGGCAGAAAAACCTCGTCCTGCCTGAGCTTTTCCAGCTGCAACGGGGAGGAAATCTGAACCTTGTCGCCCACGCCCGCACCGATCGAATAGGCCAGTTGTGAACTGAGGATGATGGTGTCGTCGTCGAGATCGTCGAGCGTCCCTTCATGGATGTAGCGGGACAGCGGGATGACGTCGTTCACATGCTCGAGATCGACGCCCTGGATCGTGGGGAAGATCGGCTTGCGGTTGTATTCCAGCATGACCACGCCCTCGGCGAACGGCGTGACGCCCGTAACGCCGGGAACCTTGGAAACGAGACTGGTGATCGCGTCGGAATCGTTGATCAGGCCGGTGCCGCGAATCTGCACATCGCCCTGCGTATCGACGATCATGCGCCGGATCTCGTGGCCGAAGCCGCCCATCACGCTGATCGACACGATCAGCAACGCCACCCCCAGGGACACGCCCAGCACCGAGATCGCCGTGAAAAACGGGAACTTCCTCCCCGTCGGGAAGAGCTGTTTCAGGGCGAGGTAAATATACCAAGGCATGGCGCGCAGCGATGCGTGGCTCAGCTGCCCGGGCGCAGTTGCGGATAAAGAATCACGTCGCGAATGCTTTCGGCACCCGTGAGCAGGATGCAAAGGCGGTCGATGCCGATGCCCATGCCACCGGCGGGCGGCATGCCGTGTTCGAGCGCGAGCAGGAAATCGTGATCGATCTTCTGCTGCTCCTCGCCGGCCTGCGCCTCGAACATCGCGCGCTGCACGTCGGGATCGTTCTGCTCCGAATAGGCCGGGGCGATCTCCATGCCGCCGATGATGAGCTCGAACACATCGATGGTCGCCGGATCATCGGGCGTGATCTTGGCGAGCGGACAGAGTTCCTTCGGCAGATGCGTGACGAAAGTCGGCTGGATGAGCGTGGGCTCGATAAGCTTGCCGAAAATCTCATTGGTCAGCTCGAACTCTTCCCACTTCGGATCGGCGTAGAGACCGAGCCTCTGCACGCCGGCGATTTTCTCCTCCTTGGTGCGGGAGAACCACTGCGCGTCGCCGGTTTTTTCGATGATGAGATCCCTATACGTCACCTCGCGCCACTCGCCGCCGAAACGGATCATCTCGCCGCTGGCGGCGTGCTTGATCTCGGAGACGCCGAGGACGTTTTGGCAGATGGAGCCCAGAAGATCCTTCACCAACGTCATCATGCCGCGGTAGTCGCTGTAGGCCTGGTAAACCTCGAGCATGGTGAACTCGGGATTGTGACGGCGGGAGACGCCCTCGTTGCGGAAATTGCGCCCGATCTCGAACACGCGATCGTAGCCGCCCACGAGCATGCGCTTGAGGTAAAGCTCGAGCGAAATGCGCAGCACGAAATCAACGCCGAGCGTGTTGTGGTGCGTCTGGAAAGGACGGGCGGCCGCGCCGCCGGCGACGGCTTGCAGCACGGGCGTCTCGACTTCGAGAAACTGGCGGCCCTCGAGGAAACGGCGGATGTGCGAGACGATCTTCGAGCGCGTCATGAGACGCTGGCGCGACTCCTGGTTGACGATCAGATCGAGGTAACGCTGGCGGTAGATTTGCTCGGAATCGGTGAGACCGTTCCAGTTATCCGGCAGCGGGCGCAGGGCCTTCGAGACGAGCGTGAACGCGTCCACGCGCACGGTGATCTCACCGGTCTTGGTTTTGAACAACGTGCCGGTGACACCGATGATATCGCCGAGATCGAGGCCCTTCTTGAAAAACAGGTAGCGTTCCTCGCCGAGCACGTCCTTGCGGAAGTAGAGCTGGATGATCCCCTGCTGGTCCTGGATCTTCACGAACGAGCTGCCGCCCTGGACACGGAACGTCACGAGACGGCCGGCCACGGTGACGTTGACCGCGTAGTCCTGTCCTTCGACATAAAGCGCCTTGGCATCCTGCGAAAAATGAGTCGTGGCGACGTTGGCGCGGAACGGGTCAAAACCGGCCGCGCGCATGTCGGCCAGCTTCTGCCGGCGCACCGCATGCTGGTCGTGGGAAATATCGGTCGAAGGAGTCTCGCTCATGGGAACCCAAAACCGTGGCGCGCCCCCCCACCCTGCGCAAACGGAAACTTCGGGGTGACAACTCGCCCGCAAGCGGTAGGTTGCCCGCCTGCCGATGTCCTCCGACTCCACCACCGCGCCCGCCGTCACGACCCTCGACTGGGGCCGCACCCGTTACGAGGCGGCCTGGCGTGCGCAGGACGCCCTCGTCGCCCGCCGCATGGCGGACGAAATCGGCGACACACTGGTGTTCACCGAGCACGACCCCGTTTACACCATCGGCCTGCGCAGCGGCGCCGAGCAACACGTCGTGTGGGACCCCGCGCACCTCGCCCGCGAAGGCATCGAAGTCGTCAAAACCAACCGCGGCGGCGACATCACCTACCACGGTCCCGGCCAGATCGTCGGCTACCCCATCGTCTCGCTCGCCGCCCGCAAGGATCTCCACGAATACCTGCGTCTTCTCGAGCAGGTCATGATCAACACCGTGGGCACGCTCGGCCTCGTGGCGACGCGCCGCGAGGGCAAGACCGGCATCTGGATCGGCACGCGCAAAGTCGCCGCCATCGGTGTGGCCGTGCGCCGCTGGGTCACGTATCACGGTTTCGCATTGAACGTAAACCCCGACCTAATGCACTTCCAAGGGATTGTTCCGTGCGGCATTAGCGCGACCGAAGGCACCGTCACGTCGCTGCAGGCCGAGCTCGGCCGCGAGCTGGACATGGCCGAGGTGAAAAACGTGCTCGCGATTGAGTTCCGCTCACTGTTACCCAAGTTCCTTGCTCACAGCGATGGACACCACGCGTAAACCTTCCTGGCTCCGTGCCAAACTCCCCACCGGGCCCGGCTATGCCGCCGTCCGCAAACTTGTGGACGACCACTCGCTCCACACCGTGTGCCAGAGCGCGCAGTGCCCCAACCTCGGCGAATGCTGGTCCCGTGGCACCGCCACCGTGATGATCCTCGGCAACATCTGCACGCGCTCGTGCAACTTCTGCGCGATCCAGACCGGCCGCCCCACCGAGCTCGACCTCGGCGAACCCGCCCGCGTGGCCGACGCCGTCGCCAAGATGAATCTCAAGCACTGCGTCATCACCTCGGTCGCCCGCGACGAACTCGCGGACGGCGGCGCCTCCGTGTGGGCCGCGACCATCCGCGCCGTCAAATACCGCAATCCCAACACCGCCATCGAGGTTCTCACCCCCGACTGGAAGGGCAAGATGCACGATCTCGACACGGTGCTCGACGCCAAGCCCGACATTTTCAACCACAACCTCGAGACCGTCGAACGCCTGCAAAAACCCGTGCGCGTGCAAGCCCGCTACGACCGTTCCCGCAGCGTTCTTCAGCACGCCAAGTCCCGCGGCTTCACCACCAAGACCGGCATCATGCTAGGCCTCGGGGAAGAAGAACACGAAATCGAGCAGACACTGCGCGACATCGCCGCCGACAAGACCGACATCCTCACCATCGGCCAATATCTCCAGCCCACCCCGCAGCATTGGAAAATCGCCCGCTGGGTCCACCCCGACGAGTTCGCCCGCTGGAAGGAATTCGGCCTCTCCATCGGCATAGGCGTCGTCGAAAGCGGCGCGATGGTCCGCTCCAGCTACCACGCCGACGAACAGTCGCAGAAATACACCGGCGTCAATCACCTGAACACCGCCAACGCCCTCGCCGGCGTTTGAGGGCTTAAGGAGTATTGAACCACTGATGGGTTTCATCAACGGATGAAACCTACTTGGACCGCTTCGCCTAATCGGCTCCGCATTTGATTCGGGGCCGGCTAATCGCCGGCTATGCAATCTGCAATTGGCAGATCCCAAACCTACTCCGCAGGCGATAAGCCGGAGGGGATTTCCAAGGTTTCATCCATTGATGAAACCCATAAGTGGTTAAAAACCTCCGCTTTCGTCCGCGCTTTCTCCGTGCCCTTCGCCGTCTTCGTGCTTAACTCAGTCGCATGAAGACTCGCCGAGAGATCGTTGAGAACTGGCTGCCCCGTTACACCGGCGTTCCCCTCGACCAGTTCGGCGACTACATCCTCCTCACGAATTTTCAGCGCTACGTAAAACTCTTTGCCAAGCTTCACCGTGTGAAGGTCTGCGGACGCGACAAGCCGATGCCGAGCGCCACCGCCGGGCGCATCACGATCATCAATTTCGGCATGGGCAGCGCCACCGCCGCCACGGCCATGGATCTTCTCAGCGCGCTCAAACCCGAGGCCGTTCTCTTCCTCGGCAAATGCGGCGGCATCAAGCACCGCGCCGAAATCGGCGATCTCATCCTGCCCATCGCCGCCATCCGTGGCGAGGGCACGAGCAACGACTATTTCCCTCCCGAAGTCCCCGCCCTGCCCGCGTTCGCGCTCCAGAAAGCAATCTCGACCACCATCCGGGAAGCCGCCCGCGATTACTGGACGGGCACGGTTTACACGACCAACCGCCGCGTCTGGGAGCACGACGAGAAGTTCAAAAAATACCTCACCAAAATCCACGCCATGGCCGTGGACATGGAAACCGCCACGATCTTCACCGTCGGTTTCTTCAACCAGATCCCCACCGGCGCGCTGCTCCTCGTGAGCGACCAGCCCATGACGCCCGAAGGCGTGAAAACCATCGAAAGCGACACGCAGGTCGACGAGACCTACGTCGAGGATCACCTCAAGATCGGCATCGATTCCCTAAAACAGCTCATCAACAAGGGTGTCACGGTGAAGCACCTGAGATTCTAAATCGTGCCCCATCCTGACACGATTCAAACCAGAGAATATCTCTGCCCTCTGTGCGGACAGGCCAATAACTGCGGCGCGCACAACACCAGCAGGTGCTGGTGCAATGACACTACCTTCCCTCCCGGTCTCCTGGAGTTGATCCCCCCGCAAAGTCGGGGAAAGGCCTGCGTCTGCCAGCGCTGCGTGAACAGCTACGAACAGAACCCGGAGTTATTCCGCGCCGGCCGGAAAGGAAACTGACGCAGCGTCAGATTGTGACGGTCGTGAAGGCCTCATCAATAGGAGCCTCAAGTAGCTAAACCCCTGCGGTTTATTATTTAAGTCCGTAATAACGTGAAACGGCATCCGCCAAAAGCCCCCCTGCGGCACCCAATGCAATTTCCCAAGTTCCACCCGCAGCCTTCTGGAGCATAAACCCCATCCATTGACTTACCTTCGTCCCAAATTTCCCTGATTCTTTCGGTTTTGGATCCGCATCCAAGGCAACTTCAAGAGTCTTAACATCTACTTCATCCACACCTTTACTCTTCAGAAAATCTGCCAGTGAGTCGAAGTCTCCTTCCTTAATACTCATCGTTAGATTCTGCGTCACCGTGCTATTGGAGACATCCCCAATTATCCCTTGAAAATTTTCGATGATGATCCCGCGATTTGCAGAAGCGCTTTGAATTTCCGTCCGAGTAAAAGTCATATCGTTCCCCAATATGCCCTGATTCTCCAATCGAAGAGTCCATTCGAGAATCAAATTTCGCACCTTCGAAATAATCCCTATCAGGGATGTTTTAGTGATAAAAGAAACCGGCGGGCGAACCATATCAGCAGCTTTCATCAAAGCAGCAGCAGTCTCAGGATTAAAATCCATCTGCAGTGATCCATTGTCATCACGTGTGACCAAATCTTCGAGTTCGGGTATACTTTGAGCAATAGGCCGTAGCCTCAACCACACGGGTTCTTGTCCGTTCGCCCACATCAACGGCAACCACAGCCCGTTGTATGGATTGAAGGATTTCGCCTCAGACGATACTTTCCGATATTCAGGAAGTTCTGAGCCCGCTGGATAACCATCGGCCTCCAGTGAAACCCATTTTTCCAATTCTTCTATTTTGAGCTTCTTCGCGATGACCATCGCCTTGCGGAGAAGACTCGAAACAGAGACCTTTTCATCCATCGAATCGTGCTGAAGTTCGAGAACTATGGATTTCATATTGCTTCGTATTACTAAGGACGCCCACAAAGTAATTGGTTAGCAATTAAGGCAATCTGAAAGCCTTCCGTAATTGGAATTAGCCTAATCAGATCGTCATAGTCTTGAAGGATTCCACCTTCCAAAGCGTCTGGCCGGCTTCGGTGGCGAGTTCGTTGAAGGCGTCGATCTCGGCCTTTGAGAACAGAAGCCCGCCGGCGGCGGACGTGTGCTTCGCCCAGCCGGCTTCGAGCTGACCGGGAAGCATGGACTTCTCGTTGCCGTGACCCAGCACGTCGTCGATGACGGCCTTCACATTTTGGGACTGGTTACGTCCCTTCGCAAAGGCGCCGGCGCTCAGGGCGTCGGGATGGATCACCTGAAAGAAGAACGCGCAGGTTCCTTTTTCCCCCGGCGTAACCTGGTTCCAGCGGTTGCGGATCGTGGGCAGCGAGCCGCCGATGAAACCGCCGACGATCTCGTTGATGAGCGAGAGGCCGTAACCCTTGTGGGCGCCGAAGGGCAGCAGCGAGGTGGCGAGATTGGGATCGATGGTCGGGTTGCCATCCTTGTCCACGGCGGCGAGCGGAGGCAGGGATTTGCCTTCACGCTTGAGCTGCTGGACGCGACCCATGGCAACGACGGACGTGGCCCAGTCGATGACGATGGGATAACCGACGGCATCGGTCGTGGGAAAACCCCATGAATGCGGGTTGGTTCCGAGGGTGGGAAATTTGCCGCCAAACGGCACAACCTCGGCGAGCGCGGCGGTGCAGTTGGTGTAGGCGATGTAGCCGCGGCGCGCGGCATCCATGACATAGCCACCACCCCAGAGGTAGTGGAAGGCGTTGTCCACGGAGACGGTGCCGACGCCGTATTTGTCGGCGAGACGGATGGCCTCATCCATGGCGCGATAGGCGGTGGACTGGCCGAGTTTCTTGTTGGCGTTCCAGATTTTCACCGCCTCGAAGCGCGAGGGGATTTCCTGGATCTGGGCGCCGGGGACGCAGCCCTTCGAGCCGGAGCCGAAGAGGTGGTCGAGGTGGAGGGCCTTGATGCCGTTGTGCGTGCGGATGCCGTGGCGGGTGGCCTCGGCACAGAAGCGCGCGCCTTCGGCGGCTTCATCGGCATGGAAGCCGCGGTGCTGGTAGGCGGCGGCGACAAGCGCGTTGTGCTGGGACTCGGGAACGACGTAGAAGAGTTCGGGCATGGGAGGAAAATTTCGGAGGCTTAGTTTTAACGGTGACGGCGTCAGACGGCACGCGCGATCGGCTCTTTCCCGGCGAGGAAACGCGTCAGGTTTTCAACCGCGCAAGAGGCCTGGCGCTGCACGCTCTCATGGGTGCGCGAGCCGATATGAGGCGTGATGATGACATTGGGCAGACCGAGCAGAGGATGGTCGGGCGGCGGCGGCTCCTGATCGAGCACGTCGGCGGCGTAGGCAAGCAGGTGCTTCGACTTGAGCGCGGCGACGAGGGCCTCGAGTTCGACGAGTTCGCCACGGCCGGTGTTGACGATGACGGCGCCTTTTTTGATGAGCGGAAAATTTTTCGCGTTGATCAGGCCTTTGGTGGCGGCGGTGAGCTTGGTGTGGAGCGAGATGAAATCGGCGCGACGGAGCACATCGTCGAGATTTTCAACGCGCTCGATGTCGTGCCAGCGGGCGAAGTCCTCGTCCCAGTAATTGCCATAGCCGATGACTTTCAGGCCAAAGGCCTTGGCGCGGATGGCCACTTCCTTGCCGATGCGGCCGAAGCCGACGATCGCGAGCGTTTTGCCGCAGACCTCGTTGCCGGTGATGCGCGTCCAGCGGCCGGCGGCGACGTGGTTGGCCTCGACGACGAGGTTGCGCACGGCGGCGAGCAGGAGGGCAAACGTGTGTTCGGCGACCGTGGTGTGGTTGACGCCCGGGGTAAAGAGAACGGGGACCTTGAGGTCGCCGGCGGCCTTGAGATCGATCTTGTCGAGGCCGATGCCGTATTTCGAGATGACCTTCAGGCGAGGGAGGGATTTTTCCATGACGGCGCGGGTCATCGCGTCATCGCCGCAGAGATAGGCGTCAAACTGGCCGGCCAGTTCCAACATGCGCGACTCGGGAAGCGGCCCTCGTTCGCGGACGATCTCGAAGCCGGTGGCGGCCAGCATGTCGTGATGGATACCGGGCGTGTCCTGAAAGGACGTGGTGGTAAGAAGGACTCGGGTCATGGAATAAGGGGGAACAACACTAATCAGGCATGCGGCCCCCCTTGAAAAGCGAATTTCAAAAACACCTTCGCAGACCAAAGCCCGCCTACTGGCGTGCAGCAGCCGTGGCGATAACGACGGCGCCGTCCTTGCCTTGCGCCGTTTTCACGCAGGACTCCGCGCTGCGCAGCGCCCGCACGCTCACCCAGGCGCTCGACCCCACCATGAGCAACGCCGCGACCACCGGATGCAATATCCCGGCTGCCGCCAAGGCCATGCCGACCAGATTATAGCCGGCCGCAAACAACAGATTTCCGCGAATGCTGGCCGTGATCGTGCGCGCCACGCGGATGGCCTCGGGCAAAAACCGCAGGTCGTCGCCTGCGAACACCGCCATCGCCGCCGCCCGCGCCAGTTCGCTCCCGCCGCGCATCGCGATGGAAGCCTGCGCCGCGCTCATCGCCGTGGCGTCGTTCACCCCGTCACCCGCGAAAAGCACGGTGTGCCCAGCCGCCACGAGTTCGTTGACCCGCGCATGCTTGTCCGCCGGCGTGAGCCCGCCGCGCACCGGCACGCCCAGATCGGCCGGCGGATGCGGGTCACCCGTCAATACTTCGATGGAAAGCCCCAACACCGCCAGCTCCCGCAACGTGTCCGCCAATCCCGCGCGCCACGTCTCGCCCAGCGTGATCTCCGCCGCCGGCGCACCGTCCACAGACACATGGATCGTCTTGTCAGCGGGCAGGCCGGCATCGACCAAGCCGGCATGCAATGCGCGCTCCCCCACCCGCACTTCCAACCAGACGCCCTGCTCATCCTTCGCCCAACCGACCACGCCGAGCCCAGGCTCTTCGCGCACCTCGCGCACCGGCACAAGGACGGCGTTTGCATCTTTCAACGCCTCCGCCACGGGATGACTCGACGACGCTTCCAGCATCGCCACGGCCGCTTTCAACCATGCTTCCCGCCCGCTCCACTCCGGCGCCGTGCGCCACGCGAGCACGCATAGATTTTCGCCCGAAAGCGTGCCGGTCTTGTCCAGACAGACCGCATCACAACGGGCCAGCACTTCGATAAAATCACCGGTGCGCGCCACGAGCCCGAAGCGTGCAAACTTCGCCAGCCCTCCCCACACCGCCACCGGCGTCGCCAGCCCGAGAGCGCACGGACACGCCACGAGCAGCACCGCCATCGCGTTGAACAGCGCCCGATCCCACGGACCGCGCATCAACCAAAACCCAAACGTCGCCACGCTCACGCCCACGACCAGCGGCAAAAACCACGCCATCAATTTATCCGCCTGCCGTTGCAACCGGCTCGGCGCCACGCGCGCATGCTCGACCTCGCTTAAAATCGCATCCAGCCGGCGCGGCCCCGGGGTCGCGCGAATCTCAAAATTTCCGTCCACCGAAAATGTCCCCGCCAGCACGCGGTCTCCCGGCCCGTGCGGCACCGGCCGCCACTCGCCGGTCATCGACGTCGTCTGCACATAGCCACGCCCCGCGACGATCTCGCCATCCACCGCAATCGCGCCGCCGGGCCCAACCACCACGCAGTCGCTCGCCGCCACTGTTTTCACGGACCGTTCTTCGAGCCGGCCGTCGTCGAGCCGCACCCGACAAGCATCAAACGTCTGCCGCGTGCGATCCACCGCTTTCAGCGCCGCGAGCCGGCTGCGCGCGCCGAGCATTTTTCCGACCGTATGCACGACGATCAAAATGGAAACGACCTCGTAATAAACCGAGCCCGTATGCGTAAACGAACTCACCAGCGAGCCGGTCAACGCTCCCAGCAGTGTCACCAAGAAAAGCAGATCCACGCTGATCCGTCGCTCGCGCAGTGACGCCAGCGCCGACCTCACCAGATCGCCTCCGAGAAAAATCAGCACCGCCAGCGCGCAGCCGATCAGCCCGCCGTGCACGACCCAGTAACCCGCGCCCGTCGCCGGAGTCACGTTGACCGCAAGACTGAACACCATCGACTGACCCGCCACCGCAAGCCCCGCGCCGATGCGCAGCCACGCCCGGTCGAGCAATTGTTGATCCGCCTGCAGGCCCGGTTCTGATGTGTCCGCAGTCATCGCACTCGGCGCGCTCAGGGCACCACGTCGAACCAGAACGGCGCAAATGCCAGCCGTCCGTCGAGATTCACCTCGGCCCAGATCACAAAACGTCCGGCGTTCGGAATCGTCAGCTTGAACGTGAGCGCCGGCTTCAGCGCGTCCGGTTTTTGAAAAAGATCCGTCTGCTGCGGATGCACATGGGCGAAGCCGGTGAGCGCCGCGTCAAACACAACGAGATGCGCGTAGGCGCCCATCACGGTTCCCAGCGGCACGTTGCCACCATCTTTTCGCGTGACGGTGAAAGTCAGCTCGGCCTGCTGGCGCACACGCATGGGCGGTGACGCCGGCGAAAGATGAAAACGATAATCTCCCTCCTCAAAATCCCACGAAAGCGCGGGCTGCGTCGTGGATGTCGGACCGGCGACTTGAAGATCGGTCGCGGCATAAAGACTGCGCGAGGTCACCACGGGAGTAAAATCCGCATACACGCGGTAATGACCGCCCAGCCGCGGGGTGAGTGAGAAGAGCCACTCGCCGTTTTTTTCGCCCGGCGTGGGATGGATGTGCTGGTAATCCTGCAGAGAGGGATCGGCCACGAGCAGATGGATTTTCTGCGTCTGCGAAACAAGCAGATCGGCCGGGCCGATGTCCTGACCGTTCCAGGTTTTCAACGTGAGCACATAGTGAGTCTCACGCCCTGTGACGGCAGGCGTGTCGCCGGCAAGGGTCAGCGTGACCGGGGACTTTGCCGTCGTGACCGGAATGAACTGCGGGTTGGCCGGATCACAAAACTCCAACTGCCCCTGCCCCGGCACGGCGAAGTCGGCGTTGTGCAGATTGGTGCCAGTCGGCAGCTCACGCATCGTAAAATAAACCGCCGCCGCACCAACGGTGATCAGCGCGATCTGCAGCCAGCGAGTGCCGTTACCGGAGGACATGGACGCGGCGCGGCTCACGATCCGGCCTTGTGCATTTTCTGCACGAATTCGTCAGGCGACCATTGGCTGCCATCGGCGCGCCAGATGATCTTCCCCTGCTCGTTGATGAGCAGGGTCGAGAGCGTGTGCTTCACGATGCCGCCATCGAAATCCGCAAGGATGCCGAACTGCGTGAGCAGATCCTTGATCGCGCCCTCGGGACCGGTGAGAAAGGAAAAATTACCCGTGTCGATGCCGCGCACGCGGGCGTATTCCTTGAGCACGCCGGGCGTATCGTTCTCGGGATCAAGTGTGATGGAAATGAATTCGATGTTGTTCACGCCGGCTTCCTTCGCCTTGCGCTGGGTGGTCATCATGTTGGCCGTGGCGGCGGGACACATGGTCGCCACCGGGCAGCGCGAGTAGATGAAATTAAGCATGATCTGCTTGCCGCGAAAACGCGCGGCCGTGACGACCTTGCCGTCCTGATCGTAGAGTGCGAAATCGGGCACGGTCTCGCCCACCTCGCGGTAGGCGCTCTTGCCGCGAATCGCGGTGTCCTGCCGAAGGGCGCCGGCGGCCGCTTCGACGGTCGAATCGGCGACGGGATCGGCGGGCCAGATTTTTTCGAGACGGGCGTCGCCCTTGGCGTCGATGATGAGGTCGGCGCGGATGCGCTGGCCTTCCTTGGCGTTGGCCAGATCGCCGTCGGAAACGGTGAATTCCATGGTCATCGCGGGCATCAGACCGGGGATTTTTTCGTGCTGCACGAGCAGGCCTTTGCCGGCGGCATCGACCTTTAATATCTGGCCCGTCAGCGGATAATGTTTTTCGCCGGAATCGGCTTGGATGTCGGCGGGAGCCTTCACGGGTTTGCAGGCGGGCAGCAGGGTGACCAAAGCGCACACTCCCACGAGAAGCGGCAGACGGAGTTTAAGAAAAACCATGACCTCTTACGCATTCCCCCAAGGAAAAAATTGTCAAAGGGATTGCGGGCCGTAGCATCTCCCCTTCTTTGCGTCCCAACGTTCGCTCATGAGCCTCCTCTCCACATCCTCACGCACCGCCGCCTACAAGCCCGCGCTCGCATGGTTCGCCGCCATCGGCGGCTTGTGGGTCTTCGTCCTGGTGATGCTGGGAGCCTTCACGACAAGCATCGGCGCAGGCATGGTTTTCAAGGGCTGGCCGCTTTCCAACGGCTCGCTCAATCCCGCCGGCTGGCTGAGCGACATCAACGAATTCGCGGAGCACTCGCATCGCCTGAGCGCCGGCTTGATGAGCATCATCACCATCGCCCTCGCCGTCTGGATCTGGCTCTCGGACGAACGCGCTTGGTTGCGCAAACTCGCTGGTTTCGCCGTCGCTCTGGTGTTTTTCCAAGCCCTCGTGGGTGGCCTGCGCGTGCTACTCCAACGCTATGAAGTCGAGATGATCGACACGAGCGTCGGCCGGCTTTTCGCCATGCTGCACGCGTGCCTCGCACAGATTTATGTGTGCACGTTGCTCGCGCTGGCGTTGAGCCTCACCCGCGCGTGGTTGACACCCGCCCAAGACGCGGCCGCCGGGGCCGCCGCGCGTCTGCGCAAGATCGGCATCGTCTGCTGCTCACTGCTCCTCGTCCAACTCGCCGTCGCCGCGATCATGCGGCACAGCTTCGCGGGCTTGGCGATTCCCACGTTTCCCTTCAGCACGGAAAACGGCGGCCTGTTGCCCGCCGTGTGGGATTTCCGCGTGGCGATCAATTTCACCCACCGCGTGATGGCGTTCGTGCTGACGATCGCGCTGTTGTGGTTCGCCGCCCGCATCTGGCTCGAACGGTCCGCCGGCACCGGTCTCAAAGAAGCGGCGGGCGTGATGGTCGGGTTGTTGTTTTTGCAGATCGCCCTGGGCATCTCGGTCATCTGGTCGACCCGCGATCCCTACTTCACCACCGCGCATGTGCTCGTCGGCGCCTGCACGCTGGCCATGACCTTCGGCATCACCTGGTGGCTGCATCGTGACATCATCGACGGCCCTGCGCCAACCACCCGCGCATGAGCGACGCTACCCTCATGGCGGAAACGTCCACCAAAGCCCGCTTCGGTGACTACCTCGAACTTACCAAGCCCCGGCTGAGCTTTCTCTCGGTCGTGACGACGCTGGTCGGCTACATGGCTGCGCGCCCCGGCTGGTTTCCGCAGGAGTTTATCTTTGTGGTGCTCGGCACCTCGGCCTGCGCGGGTGGCGTGGCGGCGCTCAACCAGTGGATGGAACTCGACACCGATGCGCAGATGAAGCGCACGGCGGACCGCCCCCTGCCCTCCGGGAAAATCGCCACCGGCTCGGCGTTCGTGCTCGGCTGCCTGCTTTGTTCGGCCGGCCTTGGTTTTCTTTTCGTCAAGGTCAACGGCCTCGCCACCCTCTTCGCGCTGCTCACGATCATCGCCTACCTCGCGGTTTATACGCCCGCGAAACGCTGGTCGCGCTGGTCCACCGAGATCGGCGCGGTGGCGGGCGCGTTTCCCCCGCTCATCGGCTGGGCGGCGGCGGAAGGACGCGTGACGGCGCTCGGCTGGATTTTGTTCGGCGTGCTTTTCTTCTGGCAGATCCCGCACTTCATGGCGGTCGCGTGGACCTACCGCCGCGATTACTCGGCGGTGAACTTTCCCATGCTGCCGGTGCGCGACACCGAAGGCGGGAAGGTCGCCCGCTGGTCGTTCATCAACACGCTCGCGCTGGTCGTGGTGAGCCTGCTGCCCGGTTTTATCGGACTGGCGAGCGGCTACTACCTGATCGTCACCGCGCTGCTCGGCGTATGGTTCATCGTGCGGGCGGGACAATTCCTGCGTCGTGAAGGCCGCGATCAGGCCGCCCGAAAACTGTTTTTCACGTCGATCGGCTGGCTGCCTCTTCAATTGGGTGCATTAGTGGCAGATCGCATGCTGTTCTTCTGATCAACCTGCTTTCAGTCATGACCGACCACGACATCCCGGCCCTCAATGCGACGCTTAACGGCATCGCCACGGTGCTCATCACCGCCGGTTTCATCTGCATCAAGACCGGCCGCAAGAAGGCACACCGCGCGTTGATGTTTTCCGCCGGCATCGTCTCGGCGCTTTTTCTCGTCGGCTACCTGACCCACCACTATCTGCAGCGCGGCCTGCACACGCCCTTCGGCGGCGAAGGCGCCATCCGCACGTTGTATCTGATCATTCTTTGGACGCACATCCCGTTGGCCGCCTCGATCGCCTTTCTGGTGCCGAAGACCTTCAGCCTCGCGTTCAAAGGCGACTTTGAGCGTCACAAAGCCTGGGCGCGCGTCGTGTTTCCCATCTGGTATTATGTGAGCGTCACCGGCGTGCTGGTGTATCTGTTCCTCTACGTCTGGTGGCCCGCCACCGCGTTGAAGTCGGGTTGAAACGCAGATCAAAGGCATCAAATCAAAAGTCCGCCTCATACCCGGACGGCGGTGCTTTAGCAAAAGTTCAACCTATTCGCCCAGCCACTGAACTTAAGAAAAGCTCCTTGTGGTTTTATAGCTTGAAATGCCCTTACGCTTGGGGACGCTCGTCCGCTTGTCATTCCGTGGCAAACCACGGTCAATTTTTGTATTCGGCCACATGAGTCTTCCTTCTTTCTCCCGCACCGTCCTGCGCCGCGTCGCTTCATGCGCGTCCGTAGCCGCCATGCCGCTGTTTTTCGGCGGCTGGCTGAACTGGCTCAGCGGCCCCCAATCGACCTTCGACGTCGCCGGCCCCGTGGCCAAGTCGCAGCTCGACGTTTTTTATGTAACCCTTTGGGTCACAGGAATCATCTTCGTCATCGTCGCCAGCGTTCTCACCTACGCGACCCTCAAATACAAAGCGCGCAACGCCGCCGACGAGCACGCCCCCACCCCTCCTCAGGGCCACGGCAACCCGCTCGTCGAGCTCAGCCTCATCGCCGCATCCGTTCTCGCCTTGGTCTTCATCGCCGTCCCTACCCTAAAAGCCATCTGGTATAACTACGATGTCCCGGCCGCGGAAAAACAAACCGCCCTCGAAATCACCTCCACCGCTTACCAATGGTGGTTCAAGTTTGAATATCCTTCCGAGCAGATCGACGGCGCCGGCCCGCTCGTCACCGCCAACGAACTCGTCATTCCCGCCGGTCGCGCCATCAGCATCAACCTGCGCACCGTCGACGTGATCCACTCCTTCTGGGTGCCGAAACTCGCCGGCAAGGTCGACATGATCCCCAACCGCGGCAACCACCTCTGGTTGAAGGCCGACAAGCCCGGCTACTTCTGGGGCCAGTGCGCCGAGTATTGCGGCGAAGATCACGCAGTCATGCGCTTCCGCGTCATCGCCCTTGATGCCAAAGATTACGCCGCCTGGCTCGCCCATCAAAAGGCCCCCGCACGTTCCGTCACCGCCGACGACGGCAAACCCGGCGCCACCTACACCGCCTACACTTACACAAACCCCGGCCGCAACGCCCCCGGCTACACCGCCGCCTTCGACGCCGACCCCCTCGGTTCCTGGTTCAAGTGGCAGAAGCCCGAAGCCGACGAAGACCCCGTGCTGATCGCCAAAGGCCGCAAGCTCTTCCAGGAAAAAACCTGCATTGGCTGCCATGCCGTTCGCGGACAGGAAGGCGTGGGTGTGAGCGGCCCCGACCTCACCCACATCGGATCACGCACGACCATCGCCGCCGGCCTGCTGGAAAACAGCAAGTTCAACCTCCACCGCTGGCTCACCGATCCCAACGGCGTGAAACCCGGCAACAAGATGTGGACCACCGGCTATAACAGCGACGGCAAGACCGTTTTCCGCATCGACGACGAAGAAGCCCGCGCCCTCGTCGCCTACCTGCACAGTCTCAAATAATTTCCCCGACCGTCCTTCATCATGGAAGCCACCGCCCACGCCGCATCCGCCGGCACCGAAGCCCACGCCGCCGCTCCCAAGCGCTCGTGGCTGTTCACCCGTCCCACCGCCAAAACCGGTATCGTGAGCTGGCTCACCACCGTCGACCACAAGAAGATCGGCATGCTCTACGGCATCTCCGCGCTCTTCTTCTTCCTCGTGGGCGGCTTCGAGGCGCTGCTCATCCGCATCCAGCTCGCGGTGCCGAACAACACGTTCATCTCGCACCAAACCTACAACGAGATGTTCACGATGCACGCGACCACGATGATCTTCCTCGCGGTCATGCCTCTCTCGGCGGCGTTCTTCAATTACATCATGCCGCTGCAGATCGGCGCGCGCGACGTGGCCTTCCCCCGTCTCAACGGCTTCGCCTTCTGGGTGTTTCTCGCCGGCGCGATCATTCTTAACATCGGTTGGTTCGTGAAGTCCGGCGCGCCCGACGCCGGCTGGTTCGGCTACGCGCCGCTCACCTCCAAGGCCTACTCCGACCAGTTCGCCGGAGACATGTCCACCGACCTCTGGATCATGGGCCTGCAAATCCTCGGCGTCTCCTCCGTCATCGGCTCGCTCAATTTCATCGTCACGATCATCAACATGCGCGCGCCCGGCATGACGATGATGCGCCTGCCGGTCTTCACCTGGATGACGCTCTTCACCGCGTTCCTCATCATCCTTTCCTTCCCCGCCATCACCATCGCGCTCGTCGAGCTGATGATGGACCGCTCCTTCAGCAGCAATTTCTTCGAGGCCGCCGCCGGCGGTCTCCCCATCCTCTGGCAGCACCTTTTCTGGATCTTCGGCCACCCCGAGGTTTACATTCTGATCCTTCCTGCGATGGGCATCATCTCGGAGATCCTGCCCACCTTCTCGCGCAAGCCCCTCTTCGGCTACCCGATCATCGTGTTCTCCGGCGCGACCATCGGCTTCCTCGGCTTCGGCGTGTGGTCGCATCATATGTTCACCACCGGCATGGGCACCATGGCCACCGCGGCCTTCTCGCTCATGACCATGGCCATCGCCGTGCCCACGGGCGTTAAGATCTTCAACTGGATCGGCACCCTGTGGGGCGGCCATCTCCAGATGCGCACGCCCATGATGTTCGCCCTCGGCTTCGTGTGGATGTTCATGTTCGGCGGATTCTCCGGCATCATGCACTCGGCCGCTCCCGCCGACGCCCAGCAGCAGGACAGCTACTTCGTCGTCGCCCACTTCCACTACGTGCTCATCGGCGGCTCGGTCTTCGGCCTGCTCGCCGGCATCCACTACTGGTTCCCGCTTATCTTCGGCCGCAAGGTTTCCGAATTCTGGGGCAAGCTCTCCTTCTGGCTCATCTTTATCGGCTTCAATGTAACCTTCTTCCCGATGCACTTCCTCGGATTGAACGGCATGCCCCGCCGCACCGCCGTTTACGACGGCAACATGGGCTGGAACGACGCCAATCTCGTCTCGACCATCGGCGCCTTCATCCTCGCCATCGGCATTGTCGTTTATTTCGCCGTGATGATCCGCACCTACTTCAAGGGTGAAAAGGTAAAGATCGATCCGTGGGATGCCCGCACCCTCGAGTGGTCGCTACCCACGCCTCCTCCCGAGCACAACTACGACGTCCTCCCCACGGTCCACGCCCGTGACGCCTACTGGTATGAGAAGACTCACCGGGAAGAGATCGCCAAGGAACACGCCGAGCACGCCAAGGCGGAAGCTTCCCATGGCGGCATTCACATGCCCAGCCAGTCATGGTTCCCGCTATTCGCGGCGATCGGTCTGCTTATCGGCGCGATTTTCTTCGTAAATCATATGTTTGAATGGGCGATTGGCGGAGCCGCCATTTTCGTGCTCGGCGTCTATTTCTGGGCGGCCGAGGGCCCCGGCGGCTATCACGTCCACCTCGACGGCGACGACCACCACGACGGCGAAAAACACTAAGACGGACCCGCTCCCCTATTTTCCAAACTCTCAGTTCCAGACCTCCCAGCATGAGCACTCACGCGGCAACCGACGCCATCGACCACCACCACGACCACACCACGTCGACGGGCATTCCCAACAAGAAGCTCTTCATGTGGGCCTTCCTCGCGTCGGACTGCATGTTCTTCGGCACGCTCATTTCGACGCATCTGATCTACCGTCTGCACCAGACGCCAAACTCCCCCGATCCCAAGAAGCTTTTCTCGATCGACCTCACGTTGTTCGCAACCTTCGTGCTGCTTGTCTCCTCGCTGCTCGTCGCGCTCGCAGTCAACGCCAGCCAGAAAGGCGCCACCAAGAGCGTCCGCCGGCTTCTGCTGGGCACAATCGTCTTCGGTCTCACGTTTCTTTCCTGCCAGGTCTTCGAATACGGCAACTTCCTGCACGAGGGCCTCACGCTCTCCAGCAGCATGTTTGGAACAACCTTCTACACTCTGACCGGCACGCACGGCTGCCACGTCGCCATCGGCGTCTTCTGGCTCACGTTGATGTATATCCGGACCTTCAAGCCCGCCGATGAACGCCCGTGGGTGCTTCGCTCCCTCGGCCATCTGGTGGTTTTCGCAGCCGTCGCGGTGTCGTGTATCATCACATTGGTAAGCGCAGCCCACGCGATCGAAGAGCACGGTTTCACCGCCGCTGTCCTCGCCCATGCCGGCCAGCATAACATCGTGACGATCGCCATCGCGCTTGTCGGCCTCGGTCTCCTCAACTGGATCGGCCGGACCTCCAAAGCGGTCGACTTCGGCGAGGCCAACGCCATCGATATCGAGTCCCTCGGTCTTTACTGGCACTTCATCGACATCGTCTGGATCGTGATTTTCACCGTCGTTTACCTGCTCGAATTCCTTTGATCCCCACCATGAGCGCATCTTCTCCCGCCCTCGCCGCCTCCGGCCACGACGCCCCTCAGGAAAGCAAGTTCCACCTGCTCGTGCAGATGGCCATGGTCCTCGCCATCCTCACCGGCATGGAAGTCGTGACGGTTTACCTGCCGTTGCCCAAGTGGCTGATCATCGCCGGCCTGATGGTGCTTCTCACCGTCAAGTTCGTCCTGGGCATCTGGCTCTTCATGCACCTGAAGTGGGACAAGCTTTTTTGCACCATCCTGTTCCTCATCGGCCTCATCCTCGCCGGTGGCACCGCCGCCGCCCTCCTCGTGATGTTCAATGATCACGACAGCGTGCCTCTCACCTCCAAGGATCTTTCCGCCGTCACCATCGAGCGGACCGTGCAGGCCGCCTGACCCCCGGCGTCCGCTTCGCTGAAGCAGACGCCCCATAACGCCACCCGCGCGCCCATCCCGCCATGATCGACTGGCGTCACTGGCACAACGAGCCCCACCTCATCGGCGGTCTCGTTCTTTTGGGTTGGCTCTATGCCATCCTGACCGGGCCGCTGCGCGACCGACTCGCTCCCGGCACCGTCTATCCCAAAGACAAAGCCGTCTGGTTTTACAGCGCACTCATCCTGTTCTACCTCGCGGTAGGCTCGCCCCTCGACCAAGCCGGCGAACGGTTCCTGCTCAGCGCCCACATGGTGCAGCACGCGATTCTCATCTATCCGGCGGCTGCGTTTTTTCTGCTCGGCCTGCCCGCCTGGCTGCTCCGGCCCGTCACCGCCCGTCCCTCGCTTCAGCGTCTGCTGAAATTTCTTACGCACCCCATGACGTGCGGGCTCATCTTTACGCTGGCCTATTCCATCTGGCATGTGCCGGGACTCTACGACTGGGCCCTTCAAAACCGCTGGATCCATATCTTGGAACACGTCATGTTCTTCGGCGCCGGCCTTTTCTACTGGTGGCCGCTGTTCAGTCCCTCGACCGAATTCCCCCGTCTGAGGCCTGCCCCCCAAATGCTTTATCTGGTCGCCGTCGTCATCGGCATGACGCCGGCCTTCGCCTACATCGCGTTTTCGGATGACATTCTGTATCCCACCTACGAATTCGCTCCGCGCCTGTTCGCCAACTTCTCACCCATGGATGATCAGTTGCTCGCCGCGGTCATCATGAAAGTCGGCGGCATGGGCGTGACCTTCATCGCCTTCATGGTGAGCTTTTACCGCTGGTATCAGACCTCGGAACGAAAGCCCACTTAAGCATCGCCTGCCCTCCCCCATTCTCCCTAACGTCGCACCCCTTCCATGACTTGGGAAATCGCTCTCGTTTTCGCCCTGCTGGTGCTCACCCTGGTGAGTTTCGTGCGTGAAAAATTCACGCCGGACCTGACTGCGCTCACACTCTTCGTCGTTCTCGTGGCCACCGGTCTGCTGTCCACGAAGGAAGCATTCGCCGTATTCTCCAATCCCGCCCCGTTCACCGTGGGCGCGATGTTCATTCTGAGCGCCGCCTTGGTGAAATGCGGGGCCATCGACCTGCTCTCCACCGTGATGGACCGGGCTTCCCGCTGGTCCTACCCCGTCGTGATGTTCCTGCTCGTGCTCAGCGTCGCCACGATTTCGGCCTTCGTGAACAACACCCCGGTCGTCGTGGTCTTCCTGCCCGTGGTGCTCGGTCTCGCGCGCAAGATGAAACTCGCGCCTTCCAAGCTCCTCATCCCCCTTTCCTACGCCGCCGTGCTCGGCGGCACCTGCACACTCATCGGCACGAGCACCAACCTCGTCGTCAACGGCATGGTCACCGCCCGCGGATTGCCCGGTTTTCATATGTTCGAGCTCGCCTGGCTGGGCGTGCCCACGACGATCATCGGTGCCATTTATCTGGCGCTTTGCGGCAAGCGCATGCTGCCGAATCGGGAGATGCTCACCTCCATCCTCTCCGACGAAGAACGCCGCGAATACATCACCGATGCATTTGTGCAGCCGGGCTCCCCCGCCCTCGGCAAAAGTCTGGCCGAGGCCGGGCTCACTCCATCCAAGGGCGTTCGTGTTCTTGAAATCGTGCGTGACGGCATCGCCCTCCACAGCGCGCTCAAGGATGTTCTCCTGCAAGCCGGCGACCGTATCATCCTCTCCTGCCGCCCCCAGGGCATCGCCACCGCCCGCGGTGTCGCCGGCATCGACCTCGTCTCCGAAATGAAACTCGGGCTCGAACAGATCGCCGCCCACGAGGGCTCCCTCGTCGAAGCCGTGGTCAACCCGCACTCCAGCATCGTCGGCCACACCGTCCGTGACGTGAACTTCCGCCAGCGTTTCCGCATGGTCGCCCTCGCGCTCCACCGCAAAGGCCGCAACGTCCGCGAGCAGCTCGACACCCTGCCCATCGAACCCGGTGACATCCTGCTGATGATGGGCACCGATCAGGCCATCGATGCGCTGCGCCAAAGCGAAGACCTCGTGCTCTTTGACCGCGCACGCCTGCCCTCGACCTCGCAATACAAGAAGATCCCCATCGTCCTCGCAGTGATCGCCGCCGTCATCACGACGGCTTCCTTCAACTGGGTGCCGATCGAACTGGGCGCCCTCGCCGGCTGTGTCATCGTATGCCTGACAGGCTGCCTGAAGCCTCAGGAAGCCTACGCTTCCATCGAGTGGAACCTGCTCTTCCTTATCTACGGCATGCTCACAATGGGACTCGCGCTGGACCAGACGGGTGCCGCTTCCTGGCTCGCCCATCATGTGGTAGACGGCGTCCAGTATTTTGTGCCCGGCGAACACAAGACCCTCGTCATGCTCGCCGCCGTCTATCTCGTGACGACCGTGTTCACGGAAATCCTTTCCAACAACGCCGTGGCCGCCCTCATGACCCCGATCGCCATCGGCATCGCCGCGCAACTCGGCGTCGATTCACGCCCGTTCATCGTCGCGGCTATGTTCGCCGCCTCCGCCGCCTTTGCCACACCCATCGGCTACCAGACGAACACCTACGTCTACGGTGTCGGCGGCTACCGCTTCAACGACTTCCTCAAGATCGGCATCCCCCTCAACATCCTGTGCTTCATCGTCGCGATGTATGTGGTGCCGCGCATCTGGCCCTTCGTCGTCGCGCAGTAAAAAACGCCGGCCGGAAAAATCCGGACCGGCGTTGGCTTTGAATTGGACTAGGCGGCGACTTTAAGCCGTCACCGGAGCCACCAAACCCTCGATGGAGTCGCTCTCGACATCTACGTCGGCGAACAACCAGGAGGACAGGTAGCGCTCGGTCGAGGAGGGCACGATTACGACGATCTTCTTGCCCTTGTTCTCGGGACGCTTGGCCAGCTCAAGACCGGCCCAAATCGCCGCACCGGACGAGATGCCGACAGGAATACCGTCAAACTTGATGGTCTGTTTCGAAATCGGACCGGACTGGTCCTCCTTCACCTGAATGATCTCATCAATGATCTTGGTGTTGAGGACGGCGGGGATGAAGCCCGCGCCGATGCCCTGCAGTTTGTGCGGACCAGGCGCGCCACCGGAGAGGACAGGAGAACCGGCGGGCTCGACCGCGACGATTTTGACGTTGGGATTCTTCGCCTTGAGCACCTCGCCGACGCCGGTGATGGTGCCGCCGGTGCCGACACCGGAAACGACGATGTCCACCTTGCCATCCGTATCGTTCCAGATTTCGAGAGCCGTGGTCTTGCGGTGAATTTCAGGATTATCGGGATTGGCGAACTGTTGGAGAATGACGCTGTTCGGGATCTGCTTGTTCAGCTCCTCTGCCTTGGCGATGGCTCCCTTCATGCCCTTCGGTCCCTCGGTGAG
Source organism: Rariglobus sp. (assembly GCA_035493815.1). Lineage (GTDB taxonomy): Bacteria > Verrucomicrobiota > Verrucomicrobiia > Opitutales > Opitutaceae > Rariglobus. The sequence continues at coordinate 92,520 of DATJHQ010000027.1, read as the reverse complement.
GACGAGCTTGGCGCCGAGGATCTTGAGAAGCTTGCGGCGCTCAAGGGACATCGTCTCGGGCATGGTGAGGATGAGCTTGAGACCCTTGGCGGCGGCGACGAAGGCCAGCGCGATGCCGGTGTTGCCGGAGGTCGGCTCGATCAGAACGGTGTCCTTGTTGATGCGGCCGGATTTCAGAGCGGCGTCGATCATGGCGTTGCCAATACGGTCCTTGACGGAAGAAAGCGGATTAAAGAACTCCAGCTTGAGAAGCACCTCGGCCACGGCGCCATGGGCGGCGGCGGTGCGGTTAAGGCGGACGAGGGGGGTGTTACCGATGGTTTCGGTGATGTCGTTGTAGATGCGTGCCATGATGGTGGTGGGTTAGATGATAAAGACTAGTGACAATGAGATTTGAACCCAAAAGGGCAAACGTGAACTCAGGGGCGAAGCTAGGTTTATATGCCTTGCCCGACGTCAAGCGTGGCCGGCGCAGCATCCTCAGTGATGACATCACGCTCGGAAAAAGCACCGGAGGGAAACAGCCGGATATGTCGAAAAACGACCCAAACTTCGTCGCCGACCTTCAGGTTCAACTCGGCCAAGCGCACACGCGAGAGTTCGGCATCGATCGTATCGTCTGTATCGGCGCGCACGAGCGCGATACGACCGTAGTTGCCCGCCGAAAAAACATGCTGAACGCGAACGCGAATGCCATGCTCCCCACTGTAATCACGCTTGATATCGACGTCGTGCGGACGAACGTAGAGCACGTCGTTGCCAGCTCCGGGGAGCGGATGACTCAGGCCCGAGAAACGGTTTACGTTCCCTAAAAACTCGATGACAAAGGGGGTGGAGGGCCGGTCGTAAACCTCTTGGGGTGTGCCGACCTGCTCGATCTTGGCGTTGTTCATCACGACCACCTCGTCGGCAAGTTCGAGCGCTTCTTCCTGATCATGTGTTACGAAAATCGTGGTGATGCCGATCTCCCGCTGGAATTGGCGCAACCAGCGGCGAAGGTCCTTGCGCACACGGGCGTCGAGTGCACCAAAAGGCTCGTCGAGGAGAAGCACCTTGGGCTGCACAGCTAGGGCTCGCGCGAGCGCGACACGTTGGCGTTGCCCACCGGAAAGCTGCTTAGGAAACCGTGAACCGAGATTCTCCAGTTGGATCAGCTTGAGCAATTCCTGCACGCGGGCGTCGATCACCTTTTGGGGAGGACGCTCCTTCCGCCGACGGACGGTGAGACCGAAGGCTATGTTCTGCGCCACGGTCATGTGGCGGAAGAGTGCATAATGCTGGAACACGAAGCCCACGCCTCTCTTGCCCGCCGGTGTTGCAGTAACATCTTCGCCATGAAACTCGATGCGACCACTGCCTTGGTCTGCGAATTCGAGACCGGCGATGATGCGCAGGAGGGTGGTTTTGCCGGAACCTGATGGACCGAGCAGGGCGACAAGCTTCCCTGCGGGCACATTCAGGTTTACGCCCTCAAGCGCAGTGTAGGCGCCGAAGGTTTTGGTGATGTTCTGGGCGATGATACTCATGCAGAAAAAAGGAAATCGGAGACGTTCTGAAAGAGATAAAATCCTCAGTGTTTGTGGCTGGCGGCATAGCCCCACTCCACGATGGATTTGAGGACGAGCGTGAAGATCGCTAGCAGTGCGAGCAGTGAAGCCATCGCAAAGGCGGCGGCGAAATTGTATTCGTTGTAAAGAATCTCCACGTGCAGCGGGATCGTGTTGGTCTCGCCACGGATGTGGCCCGACACGACGGAGACCGCCCCAAATTCACCCATCGCTCGGGCATTGCAGAGAATGACACCATAAAAGAGACCCCACTTGATGTTGGGCAGGGTCACATGACGGAAGATCTGCCAGCCGTTGGCGCCGAGAGTGACGGCGGCATATTCTTCATCGGAACCCTGTGCCTGCATGAGCGGGATGAGCTCGCGGGCGACAAATGGAAACGTCACAAACGTCGTCGCCAGCACGATGCCCGGCACGGCGAAGATGATCGAAAAGTCCTTTTCCACGAGCCATGCCTGCAACGCTGGGAACAACGGATGCTCGGCATTCAAGTAGTGGCCATACCAGCCCTGCAATCCGAACACCAAAACGTAAATGAGACCCGAGATGACCGGCGAAACCGCGAACGGCAGGTCGATGAGCGTGATGAGCAAGTTTTTGCCGCTAAATTGAAACTTAGTGATCGCCCAGGCCGCCGCAACACCGAACACGACGTTGGCCGGCACGGAAATCGCCGCCGCCAGCAGAGTCAGGCGTATGGCCGTCAGTGCGTCATTATCGATTAACGCACGGAAATAAACACCCAAGCCTTTGCGCAAAGCCTCGGTAAAAACGGATGCAAGCGGCAGCACCAAAAAACCGGCGAGAAACAAAAGCGCCACCGCCGTGAGCGACCAACGCACCCATGGCGAATCCTGGGTCGCCCGCGAAACCGGCGCGGCGTCGCCAAGTTGAGCTTTGAGATGGGTTACAGTAGTAGCCATGGCGGTATTAAAAACTCAGGCGCGCTGGTGGCGGCGGGTCCAACTTTGGAGGAGATTGATCAGCAGCAGCAGTGTGAACGAAGTCACCAGCAATACGACGGCGATGGCGGTGGCTCCACGATAGTCGAATTGTTCCAGCTTGGTCATGATCAGGAGGGGCGTGATCTCGCTGTGCAGCGGCTTGTTTCCGGCGATGAAAACTACCGAGCCGTATTCGCCAAGCGCTCTAGCAAATGAAAGCGTGAATCCGGTTATAAGTGCGGGAAGCAACTGGGGGAAAATGACCCTGCGGATCGTCTGCCAGCGGGTCGCGCCGAGCGTAGCGGAAGCCTCCTCAAATTCCGGTTCGAGTTCCTCCAAGACGGGCTGAAGCGTGCGCACCACAAAAGGCAGCCCGATGAAAGTGAGCGCGATGAAAATACCAGGGCGGTCAAAGGCGATCTTGAGCCCGAGCCACTCACCCCAGTTCACGCCGGGAAGAAATTGGTCCAGATACTGGACAAAGCCGTTTCGCACGACATGTCCGTCCGGCGCAATCACCCCACCCCAAACTGGCTCAAGAAAACCCAGCCAGCCATTGCGGGCGTAAATCGCAGTAAGCGCGATGCCCGCGACCGCCGTCGGCAGCGCGAACGGCAGGTCGACCACCGCATCGACGATGCGTCTTCCAAGGAATGGATAACGCACCAGCACCCAAGCAACAATGAGGCCGAAAAACGCGTTCACTCCCGCGGCCAAAAATGAAATACCGAAACTCAGACGGTAAGAGGCAAGCACCTGCGGCGAAGCCACCGCATCGACAAACTCCCGCCAAGTCATGCCCGAGGTCTTGATGAAAGCGGCCGCCAGCGGCACGAGCACGATCAGGCTGAGATAGGCGATCGTGAATCCCAGCGAGAGGCCGAAGCCGGGCAAAACGGAACGTGAGGAACGGGATGACATCAGAGGTATTGGGCGTGGGCGATGAAACCGCGATATTCACCGAAGATGGTTTCAAGCGCGGCCACACATGCAAGCACTTGCAGGTCGTGGGGGGCACGCGCAGGAGTTTCAAAAATCAAATCAAACGGCTGCGGCCGCTGTTCCCGAGGGGCCGACAGCACGCCCCCGAAACAACGGTGGATCACGCCTTCCTCCGCCTCGAAACCGTCGATCACGCCTGAACGGTTGCGCGGCAACACTTGCTCGGAGGCGCAAAGCGCAGGCTTGAGCAGCGCTTCGTTCAACACACGACCATGCGCGTAGCCGTAGAGTCCATCGCTGGTATCGTCCGCATGAAGGGTGATGATGCCGTCAAAACGATGCGCACGCAGCTCGTTTTCCAAAATAATGATCTCAGGCTGCGAGGAGCCTCGCCAAAATTCGCGGTTCAAGTCCAGTCCACTGCGATTGGCGCGCGTGCTATCCTCAAACCCAGTCGGATTGCACACGGGATAGACGACCAGATCGTAGCCCGTTGCCTTGGCGGGATTGTGCACCAAGTCGCATAATAAATCCACCAGCGCAGCACATCCGGCCGGTTCGTCGCCGTGCACGCCGGCAAACAATCCAAGACGGATCGGGTCTTGCTCTGCTCTTGGTCCTTCAAAAAGAAAACGCGGGATGCCATGACGACGCCCTTGTGAAAAAAAAGCCCCCGCCATGGTGCCAGTCAGCTCCTGACAATGCTCCGCCGACTCAAAGAGCGGGCCGAACAAAGCGCGCAGATCGCGCGAAACAGGAAGATGAGCGAGTTGAATCATGACGGGGAAAGCTCAGAGATGCTGCCCGTAGGCGTGAAAGCCGCGATAGCGCAGGATAAAACGCTTGAGAATCGAGGTCGTCGCCTCGCGATGCATCTCCGCCGACCAGATCGAGGGAAGTTGCAACGTCAGTTCAAACGGTTGGAACGGCAGATCGTCCGCAAGGGAAAGCGGTCCGTCCGTCACGGCCGCCTCGGGAGACTCCGTCACCAAGCGAACCGCCCAAGGCTCCACATCTTCCGATGTGATGATCTCAACCCCGACCGCTTCCAGCGCCTGCCCGCGCAGACGGATGGTGATAACATCATCGTCGGCGTTTGCGGTTTCGATTCTGATAAAACCATAATAACCACGGCTGCGGGAGTCTTTGGCCAGAAGGTCGATTTCCGGGGCAGGCGGATAACTCCACGAAGCGCCGGCCAGCTCGCCGGCGCCGTTGTGCAAAAGTCCGCCGACATCGGCCAACGGAAAAAAGGAAAGATTCAGTCCCTGCGCCAGCCCGGGCTGGAGCGCGAGTCGCTCCACGAAATGCATCAACGCAAGCGTGCCTCGCAAGTCGCGCGCATCAAAGCCGGCGTAAAACGCGAGCCTCAGCGATTCGTCCGAAGTATTCGGTCCGAAGTAAACAAACCGCGGGATATGATAGTGCCGCGTCTGCCGGTAAAACGGCCCGAGCGGTGAGGCAAAGACGTATTGGGAACGATGCGCCAGCGCGTAAAGCGAGGTCAGGCGTTCGTTGAAATCGAGCGAGGACGACTGCAGGACGGACGGAGCGAGAGCACGCGTCACCGTTTCAAAGCGGGCAGAGATGTGGCTCATGATGGTATGATTTTAAAAACTGCAAGGAGGCGCCCGAGTGTCCTCGTGAACGTCTTCAGGCGCTCCCTCGGCATTGGTTGATGCATTACTTCTTCAGGTAGATTTCGTCGAAGATACCGCCGTCGGCGAAGTGGATTTTTTGGGCCTTGGCCCAACCGCCGAAGACATCGTCGATCGTGAAGAGATCGAGCTTCGCAAAGTTGGCGGAATATTTGGCCAATATCTGCGGGTTGCGCGGACGGTAGAAATTACGCGCGGCAATCTCCTGACCTTCGTCGGAGTAAAGGTATTCGAGGTAGGCCTTGGCGACTTCTGTCGTGCCCTTCTTCTTAACAATCTTGTCAACGACGCTAACTGTGGGTTCGGCGAGAATGCTTACCGAGGGAACGACGATCTCGAACTTATCGGCTCCGAATTCCTTCACCGCGAGGTAGGCTTCGTTTTCCCACGAGATGGCGACGTCGCCGATACCGCGTTGCACGAAAGTTGTGGTCGCGCCACGCGCACCTGAATCAAGCACGGGCACATGCTTGTAAATCTGGGTAACAAACTCCTTCGCCTTGTCTTCGCTGCCATATTTCTTGAGCGCATAGCCCCAGGCCGCCAAGTAGTTCCAGCGGGCTCCGCCGGATGTCTTGGGGTTTGGCGTGACGATGGTGACGCCAGGCTTCACGAGATCATCCCAGTTTTTGATGCCCTGCGGGTTTCCTTTGCGAACGAGAAACACGATGGTGCTGGTGTAGGGCGCGCTGTTGTTGGGCAGCCGCTTTTGCCAGTCCTTGGGCAGAAGCTTCGCGTTCTCGTAGAGCGCATCGACATCGGCGGCCAGCGCCAACGTCACGACGTCGGCAGGCAGGCCGTCGATCACGGAGCGGGCCTGTTTACCGGAGCCGCCGTGCGACTGTTTTACCGTTACGGTGTCCCCTGTCTTGGCCTGCCAGTATTTGGAAAAAGCGGCGTTGTAATCGACGTAGAGTTCGCGCGTCGGATCGTAGGAGACATTGAGCAGTTGGATATCTTTGGCCAAGGCGACACCGGAGAGCGCGATTATGGCAATCAGCGTGATGAAAAATTTCATGGGAAATATGGAAGAGAAAGTGAGGTGAAAACGGAGCGGCGCACTGACCACCGCTCCGCAATGATAAGGAATGGTTAGAAGCTCAGCTGCAGGCGGGTGACGAAGGCGTTCTCATCATGCGCAACCACAGCCGTCGAAGCGGGAGCCGCACCGGACGCCAAATCGAATTTGGTGTGGAAGTAATCGAAAGACGCACGGACCGTCTTGCTGAGATACCAGTTCAGGCCGAGACCATAGGCCGTGGCCGCAGTGGCACTGGAGTTGATGCTGGCAATGCGAGTGGCAGAAGGTCCGGCAAACGCGCCGTCGTCGATATCAGCATGCTCAAGACGAGCGACCACCTCGAAAGCCCCCCAAGTGCCGTCCGAAAAACTGAAGTTCGTGCTGGGAGTGACGCCCTTGTAGCCGGCATCTTCCCCAGTCAGAACGTAGCCGGCCGAAACCTGCCACGCCTTATTTTCCAATTGCTTTTGGTTTACGCCGGTGGCGTTACGAACTTCCACCGACGAAACGACGTATTCAGCCATCAAGCCAAGGGGACCGTTGTAATAATAGGCTTGGGGCGATATTCGTGAAACACTGCCATTTGCAACCACTCCGGCGCTATACGAGAACCAAGTCTGCTGGGCATCTGTTTTGTAGCCGCCCGTGAGGGCGCCGACATTGTTGTTTTCCTTGCCAATGCTACCGGCGATTCCGAATCCAAGTCCGGCGAGCACAGAGTCTTTGTCGTTTTTGAACGGCTGCGCAAAGAGGCGGGCTGCGTAGTTCTTATCGTTATTGATATCGGTATTGCTGCCGTTGCTGGTGCCGTCGGGCACACCGTTGAAAGCCCCGGCGGCATAACTGAGCGTTCCGTTGAAAAGATCGCCCGTAAGCTGCATCCCGATATCACGATTAGGCACAAATTGAGAAACGATCGAACGCTCTGCAAAGAAAGCAACGGCATCGGACTGGAGCTGCTCCAAGCCAACCGGCTCGCGGAAACGACCGGCCCGGACTTGAAACTCAGGCCGCAGGTTAACGTTTATATACGCATCAAGCAGGGTGACGTTGCTGCTGGCGCTACTACCACTGTTGCCGCCGAACTCGGGCACGATGAGGTATTCGTAGTTTTTTGCGAAGGCTCCTTCAAAAATCAGCCGGGCCCGACGTATCAAAAAGGCATCGTTGTTGTTCGGGCCGGATTCACCTCCGAAAAACCAGCGTGAATCGGCCTGCACGAGACCATGCAATTTAAGGTAATTGTTACCATCGGCGGATGCGAAGCCGATGCCTTTATCGGTAAAGGTGATCTTTGGCTGCTGCTTTGCGGCCGCGGCGGCGGCCTCGTCTTTAATCTCCTGGTTTCTTTCCAGAACGCGGAGTTTCTGGTCGAGCAGGCGGATCTGCTCGCGGAGCGAATCAAGTTCGCTGTTGGACGGAGTCTGCGCCGAAAGCGGCGGCAGGAATGTGGTGAGCGCGGCCAGCAGGCTGGCGGCGCCGAGTGACTTCAAGTTCCTCATGGGAAGGTATTATTTTCTTCGTGTGCATGGGAACTTCCCGTAGTCGGGTCAGTTGGTTTGCGATGGTGTGTCTGTCAGAGAGACCTCCGGGGTGTTTCCGGTAGGAAAAGGAAAAACGAAGCAAAACGCAGACGGCCTCAGTCGTCGCGGCCGGCGGCAAGCCGGGTTTTTTCGGTGCGCTCGATCTGCGTGACCTTGCCGTCGTGAACGACGATCTGGACGACGCCGAAGCGCAGGGATTCGACCTTCTGGCGGACGATGTCGAGCCAGACGGGTTGTTGGGAAAGGGAGGTGTCTATCGTGGTGCTCATGGCGAGGACGGACTAAATGGTGTAATCGGACAGCAGATTGGACAGGAGCCCTTCCACGGGCTTGAGATCGGGACGGGCTTCGGAGGCAGAACGGCCCGCGACTTTTTTGGCGGCGCGGCCGGGAACGAGGGATTCGGAAAACGGCAGAGGCACCTCGTCGCGCCTCATCTTGCGGAGCGTGACCTCGACCACGTCGGCCAAGGAGTAACGATCCAGAATCCCGGCGATGGCGTTGCGGACATCGAGCATCAACATGCGCAGTCCGCAGTGCACCTCGTCGGGGCAACTACACTTCTCATAGGCCGTCTGGCTCACGCAGCCGATCGGCGCGAGCGGTCCATCGATAAGCCGGACAACGCTACCGACAGTGATTTTGGCGGCGGGCTGGGCGAGCCGGTAGCCGCCGAACTTGCCCCGCTGGCTCTCGACAAACCCCTGCTCTTTCATGAGCTGCATGATCTGTTCGAGAAATTTCACGGGGATACGCTCCTTATCCGCCAGTTCGGATACCTGCACCAACGACCTGCCCACCTCGGCGGCGATGCCGAGATCGATCAGTGCGCGGAGCGCGTATTCGCCTTTTTTGGAGAGCTTCATTACAATACCAATTAAAACTACATTCATTTAGTATGAATTAAAATGCAAGCAAAAGTTTAGCTCTTTTTCGATCTAAGATGGCCCACCTCTTGAGGATGTATCAGCAACCCTCAAAGGGCTTTTAATAAGCATACAAATCACTTATATATAATAAATTAAATGAATTCCACTTGGTTTTAAAACCCGGCTCAACAAAGCTGTGTTCATGAGTAACCTCATTGTTTTTCCCGCTGAATTGAACAAGCGTCTTATGAACGGGGAAACCTGCTTGGTTATCGATGTGCGCACGCCGGTGGAGTTTTCCGAAGTGCATGCGCAAACGGCCGTGAATATCCCACTGGATCGCATTTCAGGAGCAGAATTGGCCGCCGTGGGCTGCTCGGACTGTTCACGACCGGTTTATTTACTCTGCCGCAGCGGCCAGCGCGCGACCAAAGCCGCCGAGAAGCTCAAGGCGGACGGATTCACCCAAACGGTCGTCATCGAAGGCGGCACCCTCGCATGGATCGACGCCGGCCTGCCGGTGGCACGAGGCGCGACCAAGGTCATCAGCCTGGAACGCCAGGTCCGCATCGCAGCAGGTGCAATCGTATTCAGCGCGGTGTTACTCGCACATTTTGTGAACCCCCATTTCGTCTGGTTGGCGGCCTTTGTGGGCGCCGGCCTGGTCTTTGCGGGCATCACCGACTTTTGCGGCATGGGTCTTCTGATCGCCAGGCTGCCTTGGAATCAGCGGAAATCTTAACGGCTCGGGCTTTGTCTTCTCAGAGGACGAGCCGCAGACCATCGTAGGCAAACTTCACGCCGGCCGGAAACGTCGCTTCCCACTCGGCGTGTTCCGTCAGGTGTGTGATGTGGGTCAGGTAAGTCTGCGGCGCTTGTATCTCCGCCGCGGCCGCCAGGGCCTCGGCGATGCTCATGTGCGAGGGATGCTCCTGCGGACGCAAACCATCAAGCACCACAACGCCGGCCCCCTTCGCAAGACCGACGGCCTCCCGCGGGATGCGTTTGCAATCGGTGTAGTAGGCGAATTTCTTTCCGCTGCTTTTTTCAGTGAAAACGAGCCCAAGGGTGTTGATCCCTCCGTGAGGAAGCAGAGTCGACTCGATGGTCCCCTGCGGCAGCTCCAGACGCGTGGGCATCGCGATCAACTTAAACGCGGGATAGCCCTTTGAAATCGGACGTTCCATGATCGTGTAGGGATACATGGCGAGCACACGGCTCATCCCCTCCTCCGTCGAATAAACCGGCAAGGCGACTCCGCCCAACAAATCGCAGTAACGCCGAAGATCATCCATACCGGCGATGTGATCGGCATGCCCGTGTGTAAGGATGAAAAGATCAATCCAACGGATGTTCTCGCGCAGGGCCTGCAGGCGAAACTCCGGTGATGCGTCCACTTGGATATGGAGACCGTCCATCACAACGTGGATGGACGTCCGCGTGCGCTTGTTCCGCGGATCGCTGGACGTGCAGACCGCGCAATCGCAGGCCAGCATGGGAACGCCTTGGGAGGTGCCGGTGCCTAGGAAAATGACTTCCATGAGCGACTACACAACGAGAGCACATCCCGTCGGGCAAGCACTCGCAGCGGACCTCTCACTAAACGTCACAAAAAAACCGGCGCGCCTTGCGGGCGCGCCGGTCGTGAATAATTCGCTGCGAATCGGCCGTGAACTTAGTAGTCCATGCCGCCGCCGTGGCCGCCCTGGGGCATGGCCGGAGCGGGGTTCTTGTCCGGAGCGTCGGTGATGATCGCTTCGGTGGTGAGGAGCAGACCGGCGATGGAGGCCGCGTTCTGGAGGGCGGTGCGGGTCACCTTGGTGGGATCGACGACACCGGCCTTGACGAGGTCTTCATAGTTGCCGGTGGCCACGTTGTAGCCGTTGGCACCCTTGGACGAGAGAACCTGCTGGACGACGACGGCGCCTTCGACACCGGCGTTGAAGCAGAGCTGCTTGAGCGGAGCCTCAACGGCACGACGGATGATCTGGGCGCCGAGCTTCTCGTCGCCTTCAAGCGAAGCGATGGCGGCGTCAACGGCCTTGGCGGTGCGCAGGAGAGCGACACCACCGCCAGAAACGATACCTTCTTCAACGGCCGCGCGGGTCGCATGAAGGGCGTCTTCGACGCGCTGCTTCTTTTCCTTCATCTCGGACTCGGTGGCGGCACCGACGTTGATGACGGCCACGCCGCCGGCGAGCTTGGCAAGGCGCTCCTGGAGCTTCTCCTTGTCGTAATCGCTGGTGGTTTCCTCGATCTGGCGGCGGATCTGCTTCACGCGCGCCTGGATGTCGGAGGACTTGCCGGCACCTTCGACGATGGTGGTGTTTTCCTTGTCGACGACGATGTGCTTGGCCTTGCCGAGATCGGCGAGCTGGACGTTTTCCAGCTTGATGCCGAGGTCTTCGGAGAGAAGGCGGCCGCCGGTGAGGACGGCGATGTCTTCAAGGATGGCCTTGCGACGGTCACCGAAGCCGGGAGCCTTGACGGCGACGACGTTGAGCGTGCCGCGGATTTTGTTAACAACGAGCGCGGCGAGAGCTTCACCTTCGACGTCTTCGGCGATGATGAGGAGGGGCTTGCCGGTCTTGGCGGTGGTTTGAAGAAGGGGAAGGAATTCCTGGAGGTTGGAAATCTTCTTCTCGTGGATGAGCACGTAGGCGTCTTCGAGGATCGCTTCCTGGCTCTCGGCGTTGGTCGCGAAGTAGGGGGAGAGGTAGCCCTTGTCGAACTGCATGCCTTCGACGACGTCGAGGGTGGTCTCGATGGACTTGGCCTCTTCGACGGTCACGGTGCCGTCCTTGCCAACCTTGTCCAACGCGTCGGCGATGATCTCGCCGATGGTGTTGTCCCAGTTGGCGGAAACCGTGGCGACCTGACGGATCTCTTCGCGGTCGTTGACCTTCTTGGAGATCTTGGCGAGTTCGGCGACGGCGGCCTCGACGGCCTTGTCGATACCGCGCTTGAGGTAGATCGGGTTCGCACCGGCGGTGACGTGCTTGAGGCCTTCCTTGTAGACGGCTTCGGCGAGCACGGTGGCGGTGGTGGTGCCGTCACCGGCGGCGTCGTTGGTCTTGGAAGCGACTTCCTTCACGAGCTGGGCGCCGATGTTTTCGTAGGGATCGGGAAGCTCGATTTCCTTGGCGACGGTCACGCCGTCCTTGGTGACGGTGGGCGAGCCGAATTTCTTGTCGATGACGACATTGCGACCCTTGGGCCCGAGGGTGACTTTGACGGCGCGGGCGAGAAGCTCGACGCCGCGGAGAATCTTCTGACGAGCAGCCTCGTCGAACAGGAGTTGTTTAGCAGCCATTTTGGTAAGTGTTTATTTATGTTTTGAGAGTTGGAGAAACGACGGCTCAGGCGATGACGCCGAGAATGTCGTCTTCGCGAACGATGGTGTATTTCACGTCGTCGATTTTGACTTCGGTGCCACCGTATTTGCTGATGAGAACCTTGTCGCCGACGGCGACTTCGAAGGCGACGGACTTGCCGTTTTCATCCTTCTTGCCGGTGCCGATGGCGATAACCTCGGCCTCCTGCGGCTTTTCCTTCGCGGAATCCGGGATGATGATACCACCGCGGACTTGCTCTTTTTTGTCATCGAGATGCTTCACGAGGACGCGATCGCCGATGGGCTTGATTTTGACTTTTGCCATATAGGTTTTGGTTAGGGTTTGGGAGTTATGTGTTCGTTGTTTAACGACGCGTGCCCGCCGGCAAAGTTGCCGCAGGCACGCGAAAGGGGATGGAATTTTACTGCTTCTTGTCTTCGTCCACGACCTCGAAGTCGGCGTCGACGACGTCGTCTTTCTTGTCGGCTTTCTTGGCCGAGCCGGCATTGCCCGCGGAGGCTTCGCCTTCGGGGGCAGCCCCGGCGCCAGCACCGGCCGCCTGTGCGGCGGCATAGAGTTCGGCGCCGACCTTCTGAAGGTTGTCCATGGCGGCCTTCATCTTGTCGGTGTCGTTGGACTCCAAGTCCTTCTTGGCGTCGGCGAGCGCGGTCTCGATCTTGCCCTTCACGTCGGCGGGAAGTTTGTCACCGCTTTCCTTGAGGGTCTTTTCGAGGCCGTAGATGGAACTGTCGAGCTGGTTGCGCGCCTCGACGCCTTCCTTGCGCTTCTTGTCCTCGTCGGCGTGAAGCTCGGCATCCTTGGTCATCTTCTCGACCTCTTCCTTGGTGAGGCCCGAGGAACCCTGGATGGTGATCTTCTGCTCCTTGCCTGTGCCGAGATCCTTGGCGGAAACGTGGAGGATGCCGTTGGCGTCGATGTCGAAGGTGACTTCGATCTGCGGCGTGCCGCGAGGCGCGGGCGGGATGCCGTCGAGCTTGAACGTGCCGAGGTTCTTGTTGTCGCGGGCCATGGAGCGTTCGCCTTGGAGGACGACGATTTCAACGCCCGGCTGGTTGTCGGCGTAAGTAGAGAACACCTGCGACTTCTTGGTCGGGATGGTGGTGTTGCGGTTGATCATCGGCGTGGAAACGTCACCGGCGGTCATGATGCCGAGGGTGAGCGGAGTCACGTCGAGGAGGAGGACGTCTTTCACGTCGCCTTTGAGCACGCCGCCTTGGATGGCCGCGCCGATCGCGACGACTTCATCGGGGTTCACGCCCTGGTGGGCGGGCTTGCCGGCTAGCTTGTTGGCGATCTCGACGACCTTGGGCATGCGGGTCATGCCGCCGACGAGCACGAGCTCATCGATCTTGGCGGAGGTGAGATCGGCGTCCTTCAAGCAGTTTTGGAACGGCTTGATCGTGCGCTCGAAAAGACTGTCGCAGACCTGCTCCATCTTGGCGCGGGTGAGCGTGACGTTCATATGCTTCGGACCGGAGGCGTCGGCGGTGATGAACGGAAGATTGATGTCGACGGACTGGGTCGAGGAGAGGGCGATCTTGGCCTTCTCGGCTTCTTCCTTGAGGCGCTGGAGGGCCATCGGATCCTTGCGGAGATCGATGCCCTGCTCGGCCTTGAAGCTGTCGACGAGCCAGTTGATGAGGGTCTCATCCCAGTTGTCGCCGCCAAGGTGGGTGTCGCCGTTGGTGGCCTTCACTTCGAAGACGCCGTCGCCGATTTCGAGGACGGACACGTCGAAGGTGCCGCCGCCCAAGTCAAACACGGCGATCTTCTCGTCCTTCTTCTTGTCGAGACCGTAGGCGAGCGAAGCGGCCGTAGGTTCGTTGATGATACGGAGGACTTCGAGACCGGCGATCTTGCCGGCGTCCTTGGTGGCCTGACGCTGGGCGTCGTTAAAGTAAGCGGGGACCGTGATGACGGCCTGCGTGACCTTGTCGCCGAGGTAGGCTTCGGCGTCGGCCTTGAGTTTGCCGAGGACCATCGCGGCGATCTGCTGCGGTGCGAACTGCTCGGTCTTGTCGCCCACCTGGACTTCGATGGCGGCGTCGCCGTTTTTGCCGGCCACGACTTTGTAGGGGAGATTCTTGGCCTCTTCGCTGACCTCGGTGAATTTACGACCGATCAGGCGTTTGGCGGAGAAAACGGTGTTCTTCGGGTTGGTAACGGCCTGACGCTTCGCGGCCTGACCAACGATGCGCTCACCGGTTTTGGTGAAAGCCACGACCGACGGGGTCGTGCGTGCGCCTTCAGCGTTAGGGATGACCACCGGTTCTCCGGCTTCCATGACGGACATGCAGGAGTTGGTGGTGCCAAGATCGATACCTAGAATACGGCTCATAGTATCTATTCCATAGCAATGCACATGCGCAGCCCCTCGCTATCCATTCTACTGATTATTAACAAATGACTTAAAAAATAATTCTCTCGTTCCACACACTCTCCATCAGGCCAAAATCGGGCCAAGCTGTCACAGTTAGAGGCAGAACTAACGACGACCCCATAAGGTTTTGTCACACCTGACACAGGCGATGAGCGAAGAGTTGAATTCCTCCCTTCCCGTCCTACATTCAGGATTATGGAGATGGAAATAGTGGTGCCCGACGAAGTGCCCGTCATGACATTGCCCAATCTGACTTTTTTCCCGCAAGCCCTCCTCCCCCTCCATATTTTTGAACCGCGCTACCGCGACATGCTGCGCGACGTGCTCGCCACCAACCGCCTGTTTGCCGTTGCCGGTCTTAATTCAAAAGACACCAGCGGCCAGTTTGAGCCTCTTTACCGCATAGCCACCATCGGCATCGTGCGAGCCTGCCAAGGCAACGAAGACGGCACGTCCAACCTTCTGTTGCAGGGCTTGGCGCGGGTTGAAGTCAAAGACATCGTCAGCGAAGAACCCTACCGCAGCATCCGCATCCAGGCGCTCACCAGTCAACCGGGAGCCGAGACAGACGAGAACCTCCGCCTGCGCACAAGCCTGTCCCGGCTGATCTCCACAAAACAACGATTGGGCGGAACGATTTCAGGTGAATTCACCCGCTTCCTGAAGACCGTGGAAGATCCGGAGATTTTTTCAGACCTCACCGCCTTCAACCTCTGCGACGACCCACGCCTCAAACAAAAGTTGTTGGAAACACTCGATGTCCACAAACGCCTCGAACTCCTCAACCGGCATCTCCGCGTCGAAGTCGAATCGCTCAAGCTCCTCAAAAAACTCCAAGGCGACCTGCCCGACGATCGAATCGTGAGCAACTGAAAGGCTCGAAGGTTTTAAGGGGACAGGATAAAAAATTGGGCGGGCTAATGCAGACGCCCGATTGAAGGACAGCCCGCATCCACGGCCATTTCGATGATTGCCTGTGCTTGTTTCAACTGCAGCTGGGAAAACCACGTATCCCTTGATGCATAACTCAAGCCCTCGATCACCCTGAAAGGGCATTTCGGATACGCCGATCCATAGGAGCAACCATCCGAACAGCGGTGAAATACTTCCATGATGTTTTTAGAAACCATTAAAATCACCCCCTGTAATCCTATAACCTTCTTAAATAAAACATGCTACAAATCAGGCAAGTGCAATAACCACGCCTGGCTTCCTCCGGCGTAAATTGCCTCAATATCGACCGGCAGGTTCAGCCTATGCCGACAAACAGAAACGCTGTCCAATCTGGCAAACTTGGCAAAAACGGCGGTTGTCAAACCACGCCCGTTTTACCTCTCAAACCGTGGAGCCGATGGTCGGGATTGAACCGACGACCCATGCTTTACGAAAGCATTGCTCTACCACTGAGCTACATCGGCATTGATCGGAAGAGCGGAAGAAACTCGCCGAGGCGATAACCGCAAGCTTCATTTTCCCTCTCCGTTTTCATCGTGCCGCTCTCCACCGATCTCTTCGACTATTCCCTGCCACCGCATCTGGTCGCGCAAACTCCTGCCACGCGCCGCGATGGCTCCCGTCTCATGGTCGTGGACCGCGCCTCCCGCACCGTCGCCCACCATCTCTTTGCCGATCTCCCTCAATTTCTAAAATCGGGCGACACCCTCTTCCGCAACAACGCCGCCGTGCTTCCCGCGCGCCTGCACGCCCAACGCCCGACCGGCGGCACCGTCGAATGTCTTTTGCTCCGTCCCGACCCGGCCCACGGTGACAACGTATGGTGGTGCCTCGTGCGTCCGGGCAAGAAGCTGCCTGTCGGCGCCACTTTCGCACACGCGGCTGATTTTGCCGCCACCGTATTGGCCAAGGATGCCGAAGGCGCCGCGCTCATCCGTTTCACCACTCCGCACGACGACTCCATCACCGCGGTCGCCAACCGCCTCGGCGATGTGCCGCTCCCGCCCTACATAGAACGCCACGGCGATCCGAAAGACCGCCCCCGCGACTTGGAGCGTTATCAGACCGTCTATGCCAACCGCGCACGCCAGGTCGCCGTCGCTGCGCCGACCGCCGGGCTGCACTTCACCCCCGAGTTGCTCACCGCGCTGGATGCGCAAGGCATTGCGTCGGCCGAGATCACTCTGCACGTCGGACTGGGGACGTTTAAGCCCATCATGAGCGACACGGTCGAGGAACACGCCATCCATCGGGAAATCTACGAACTGCCGGTCGCAACTCAGCGCGGACTTTTTCCCGCGACACGCACCACCGCCGGTCGTCGCATCGCCGTGGGCACCACCAGTGTGCGCTCCATCGAGGATTTCCTCTCGCACCACGACACCCCGCTCGATCTCACCCACATCGCCGAGGCGGGAATTTTTATTTATCCGCCGCGCACCTTTCGCGGCGTCGACTCCCTCATCACCAACTTTCACCAACCCCGCTCCACCCTGCTCTGCCTCGTATCGGCGTTTCTCACGCCCGGTTCGACGGACGGCATCGCCTGGCTGCGTGAACTCTACGCGGACGCAATCGCCCGCGAATACCGCTTTTTCAGTTACGGCGACGCCATGCTCATTCTCTAAGGAAACGCTTAATGTAACTATTTTGGTTGCATTTAAAATTCTCCTGATATCTCCTCTGTGCGGTTCAACTCGAACCGACTCTCTCACCCATCCGTCTCCCAATGAAAACATCCGTTAAGTTCCTCGCCCTTGCCACCCTCGTCCTCGGTTCCGCCGGCCTGTCCCGCGCCGCCGTTGAGACCTACACCATTGATCCAGTCCACTCCTCCGTCGGCTTCACCATCCGCCACTTCGTAAGCAAAGTCTCCGGCACCTTCACCAAGGTTTCCGGCAGCATCGCGGTGGATCGTGAGAACCTCGAAAAGAGCACCGTCGAAGCCACCATCGCGGTCGCCAGCGTGAGCACCAACAACGAAAAACGCGACGCCCACCTCCAGTCGCCCGACTTCTTCGACGCCACCAAATTTGAGAACATCACCTTCAAAAGCACGTCCTGGAAAAAGACCGGCGACGACACCTTCGATGTGACCGGCGACCTCACCATCCACGGCGTGACCAAGTCCGTTGTCCTTAAAACCCATCTCCTTGGCTTCGGCCCCGGCATGGGTGGCGTGGAACTCTCCGGCTGGGAAGTCACCACCACCCTCGACAAATCGATTTTCGGCGTAAACGGGCCCTCCATGCTCGGCAAGGCACTGGGCGATGAAGTAGCCGTGACGATCAACGTCGAGGCCTACTACAAGAAGTAACCCTCTATTTTGCCAAGAGGCCGCCTGTCATCCGCAGGCGGCTTTTTTGTGCGCGCATGTCAAAGCCGGAAAAAGCTCTCCCCTTCGGCGGGTTTCAACGTATACCTCGCCCATGACCGACGCCGAACTCCAGACGCTCATCGAAGACGCCACCTTCGATTACACCATGGGCGACAACGATGCCGCCCTCGCCAAGCTCGCTCGCGCCACCGAGGCCGCGCCGACCGCATTCGAAGCCTGGCATGCGCTCGCCGAGATCAATTTCAGCCTGCGCCGGTTTGATGCCGCCCTCGTCGCCGCCGAACACGGACATGCGCTGCGCCCGGACGACCTGTTTATCAACACGACGCTCTCCCGCATCTGGATGGAAAAAGGCGACAAACCCACCGCCGAGAAATACGGTGCCCAAGCTAAGATTCTGAGCTGGAAGGACCAACTCAAGAACCCCGAAGAGCACAAAGGCGGCCTTCAATAAGCCCTCGCCCGGTTCAGACGACCCCTTGCGGCCTCAATTGACAGCCGCAAAGGACACCCCCTAGCCTGTTCCCTTTCAAAAATGGAAAAGCCCGCCTACACCCTCGAGTTCGAGAAACCCCTGCGCGACCTCAGCACCCAACTGGAGCAGCTTCGCCAGCAATCGCTCGAAAACAATCTCGACGTCGCCAGCGAGATCGCGGCCATCGAGCGCAAGATCGCCGCCACCCAACGCGAGATCTATTCCAGCCTGACTCCGTGGCAAAAGGTCCAGATCGCCCGCCACCCCAAGCGCCCCTACGCCCTCGATTACGTGGGCCTGATCTGCACGAATTTCACCGAACTGCACGGCGACCGCCAGTTTAACGACGACCGCGCGCTCATCGGCGGCACCGCTTTTTTTAACGGCGAAGCCATCATGGTCATCGCCCAGCAAAAAGGTCGCGACACCAAGGAGAAAATCGCCCGCAACTTTGGCATGCCTCAGCCCGAGGGCTACCGCAAGGCCCTCCGCCTGATGAAGCTCGCCGAGAAATTCGGTATTCCCGTCATCACCTTCATCGACACCCCGGGAGCCTATCCCGGCCTTGGTTCTGAAGAGCGCCATGTTTCCGAAGCCATCGCGGTGAACCTCCGCGAAATGGCGATGCTGCGCGTTCCCTCGATCTCGGTCGTCGTCGGCGAAGGCGGCTCAGGCGGCGCGCTCGGCATCGGTGTGACCGACCGTGTGCTCATCTTCGAGAACAGCTACTACTCGGTCATTTCACCCGAAGGCTGCGCGGCGATTCTCTGGAAAGATCCCGCCGCCGCCCCCAAGGCCGCCGAAGCCCTCAAGCTCAACGCCGACCAACTCGAAAAACTCGGCGTGGTCGACGAAGTCATCCCCGAACCTTTCGGCGGCGCGCACAACGACTTCGACAAAGCCGCCGCGACCCTGCGCTACTCCTTGCAAAAACACCTCAACGATCTGCGAGGACTCAAGGGCGATGCGCTTCTCGATTCGCGTTACGAGCGCTATCGCCGCCTTGGCATCTACGAGGAAGAAGGCGTGGTTCACAACTAAGCCAACGCTCCACTCCTTCCGAAGGCGGGCCTTGTTAGGCCCGCCTTTTTTGCGCACAAATAAACCGGCTCAGCGCCCGCCGGCCCGACGCACGGTGATCAGCTCGACACTCTTCGTGCGTTTCGTCGCCTCGTCATAATCGACCAAGGCGCCCGAAATACGCACATCTCCTTCGGCCACTTCGAAGCGACGCGGCATGCCGTCGATAAACCGCCCGAGCACCGGTTCGACTTCGCGCCCCAGCACCGACGCATAAGGTCCGGTCATCCCCACATCGCACATGAAACCGGTGCCCTTGGGCAACACGGTCGCATCGGCTGTCGGCACATGCGTGTGCGTGCCGAGCACGGCGATCGCCCGTCCGTCCAAGTGCCAGCCCAACGCGATCTTCTCACTGGTCGCCTCGGCGTGGATTTCCACCAGAGCGCCGTCGGCCTTGCCTTCGATTTTCTTGAACATCGCGTCGGCGCCAAGGAACGGACACTCCGCTTTCATTCCCATAAACGTGCGACCGAGCACCGTGAAAACAGCCAGACGAAATCCTTTCACATCGAGGATCACATGGTCCGCCCCCGGACACGACGCAGGGAGATTGGCCGGACGGCACACGGTCGGAAAATCGTCGATCTCATCATCCCAGCCCCGTTGATCCCAGACATGATCGCCCAGCGTAAGCGCATCGATCCCGCTCGCGAGCAGGGTCTTGGCCAGTGTGCCGGTGATGCCGGAGCCGGCGGCGACATTCTCGCCGTTGGCGATCACCACATCGGCTTTCAGCTCCGCGCGCAGGCGCGCCAAACGCTCGGCCAGAATCTCCCGGCCGGGTTTCCCCACAATATCTCCTATAAACAAAATTCTAGGCACCCCGCCTAAGGAGCATACCAAGGGCCGCAAACCAACCCCTAAGTGACTGTTTTCCTCTCTTGCCTCCCGGGGGTCAAAACCGTTTGCTTTTCCCTCTTTTGCCTTAACTTGCAACCATCATGAAATCATCCACCTCGCCCACGTCGTTCCCAAAACCTGAAATTGGCCGTGCCATGAACGGTGCCGACGTCGTTGTGGAATCGCTCGCCCGCGAGGGTGTGGACGTGATTTTCGCCTACCCCGGCGGCGCTTCGCAGGAGCTCCACCAGGCCTTCGCCCGCAGCGACAAAGTTCGCGTGATTCTCCCCCGCCATGAACAGGGCGGCTCGTTCGCCGCCGAAGGATACGCCCGCGCCACCGGCAAGGTCGGCGTGTGCATGGCCACCAGCGGCCCCGGTGCCACCAATCTCGTTTCAGCCATCGCCGACGCCTTCATGGATTCCACCCCCATGGTCGCGATCACCGGCCAGGTGTTTTCAAAATACATCGGCAAGAGCGCTTTTCAGGAAACCGACTTCTTCGGCATGACCCTGCCGATCGTGAAGCACTCCTACCTCGTGCTCGATGCGGCCGACCTCCCGCGCATCATCAAGGAAGCCTTCTATCTCGCCCGCACCGGCCGGCCCGGCCCTGTGGTGATCGATATCCCGAAGGACGTCCAGCAGGCCAAGCTCACGCCTGTTTTCCCGGCGACCGTTTCCTTCGCCAACCCGACCCTCGGTGATCTGCCGCAGGCAACTGACGACCAGCTTAAGCGCATTCTCGACCTTATCTCGACGGCCAAGAAGCCCGTCCTCTACGTGGGTGGCGGCCTCATCTCGGCCGAGGCTCACGCCGACCTGAAGACCTTCGCGGAAAAGACCAACATCCCCGTCGCCACGACGCTGATGGGCATCGGCGCGTTCCCCGAGTCCCATGCGCTCTCGATGCGCTGGTTCGGCATGCACGGCGCGGCCTACGGCAACTGGGCGGTTGACCAGAGCGACCTGCTCCTCTGCTTCGGCGCGCGCTTCGACGACCGCATCACCGGCGACGTTTCCAAGTTCGCCGCCGGCGCGACCATCGTCCACATCGACATCGACGCCTCCGAGCACAACAAGAACAAGCGCGTCCAGTTCCCGATCGTCAGCGACATCAAATACGCGCTCCAACGCCTCAACGAGCTGATCGCCGCCGCCAAGTTCTCCGCACCCGACACCAAGCCCTGGCACACCCAGATCAACGCTTGGAAGCGCGATTATCCTTTCGGCTTCGAAGAGAGCCGACACATCATTCCTCAGGAGGCGATCAAGACCCTCTACGAACTCACCAAAGGCGAGGCCATCATCGCCACCGGCGTGGGCCAGCACCAGATGTGGGCCGCACAGTTCTATCAGTTTGACGAACCCCGCCGCTACATCAGCTCGCTCGGTCTCGGCGCGATGGGCTACGGATATCCGGCGGCGATGGGCGCGAAGGTTGCCTGCCCCGACAAGCAGGTCATCGACATCGACGGCGACGGCTCCTTCCTGATGAACATTCAGGAACTCGCCACCGCGTGCGTCGAGAAGATCGCCGCCAAGGCGATGATCCTGAACAA
The DNA here is from genome assembly GCA_035493815.1 of Rariglobus sp. Taxonomy (GTDB): domain Bacteria; phylum Verrucomicrobiota; class Verrucomicrobiia; order Opitutales; family Opitutaceae; genus Rariglobus. The sequence goes on along the minus strand of DATJHQ010000027.1, from coordinate 70,987 downwards.
CCAGCACCTCGGCATGGTCGTGCAGTGGGAAGATCGTTTCTACGGCAGCGTGCGCGGCAACACCGTCCTGGGTCACCACGACAACATCGGCAGCCCCGACAATCCCTCCGGCCTGTATCCCGACTTCGTGAAGATCGCCGAAGGCTTCGGCGTGAAGGGCCGCCGCGTCATCAAGAAGAGCGAACTTCGCGAAGCCATCCAGGAGATGCTTGATCACGACGGTCCCTACGTCCTCGACATCATCGTGCCCTACACCGAACACGTGCTGCCTATGATCCCGGCCGGCAAGACGGTGAAGGACATGATCCTCAAGTAAGGGACATCGGGCACGACGCCAGTCTTGAAGCCCGGGGCGGAAACGCTCCGGGCTTTTTCGCGCCCCCTCCTCGCAACACAGGCACAAAAAAACCGCGCCACCCAAAGGTGACGCGGTCTTGTGTAAGCGAAGGGAGTTCGCGCAGGCCTTAGGCCGTCGGAACGCTCTGGATCGTCTTGAGGATACGGGACGCGATCTCGTAGGGATTTCCGGCAGAGTTCGGACGACGGTCTTCAAGGTAACCCTTGTAACCGTTGTTGGCGAAGCTGTGCGGCACGCGGATGGAGGCGCCACGGTCGGCGATACCGTAGGAGAACTTGTCGATCGATTGGGTCTCGTGGAGACCGGTGAGACGCAGGTGGTTGTCCGGTCCGTAAACCGCGATGTGCTCGGCGGTGAACTTGGAGAACGCAGCCATGAGCTTCTCGAAGTAGTCCTTGCCGCCGACTTCGCGCATATACTTCGTGGAGAAGTTGGCGTGCATGCCGGAACCGTTCCAGTCCAAGGGCTCGTCATAAGCACCGAGGATGGGTTTGCAGTGGAACTCGACGTCGACCTGATATTTCTCGCAAAGACGGAGAAGGAGGTAGCGGGCCATCCAGACTTCGTCGGCGGCCTTCTTGGAGCCCTTGCCAAAGATCTGGAATTCCCACTGGCCCTTGGCCACTTCGGCGTTGATGCCTTCGTGGTTGATGCCGGCATCCAAGCAAAGGTCGAGATGCTCTTCGACGATCTGGCGGGCGATGTCGCCCACATACTTGTAACCCACGCCCGTGTAGTAGGGGCCTTGGGGAGAGGGGAAACCGCCTTCGGGGAAACCGAGGGGGCGACCGTCCTGATAAAGGAAATATTCCTGCTCGAAGCCGAACCAGGTGTCCGGATCGTCCACGATGGTGGCACGGGAATTGGAAGGATGCGGGGTCTTTCCGTCTGGCATCATGACTTCGCACATCACCAACACGCCGTTCTTACGGGTCGTGTCGGGATAAACGGAGACGGGCTTCAGCACGCAATCGGAGCTGCGGCCTTCAGCCTGCTTGGTCGAGCTGCCGTCAAAGCCCCAGAGGGGAAGTTCTTCGAGCTTCGGAAAGCTGGCGAATTCCTTGATCTGAGTTTTGCCACGGAGGCCGGCAACGGGTTTGTAGCCGTCGAGCCAGATGTATTCCAGTTTGTATTTAGCCATAGAGTTAGGTCGTTTGGGTGAGGTTTTACGATGTGCTCCGTGAAGGCAGATGGGCCCTGTGAAACACGACCATAAACGTGGGTCTCACATGAGCACCTTACATGCCAGAGGCAATCTGAACTTGGGACCAATTCCCCGTATTTTTCAAAATACATCCCAGATGCCAATGAGAGGGGAAAACTCCCACTTGCCAGAACCCGGGCTCAGGCGGATGGTCTCACCGAATCAGCCATGCACGAAGTCAAAGATACTGCCCGCGCCTTGGTGCGAATCGGCTACGACGGCCGGGTTCACAAAACCTTCCGCGGCCATCAGGCCAAGGAACGTTTTGAGAACGAGGTGCTTGTTCTTAAACATCTTGAGAAACAAGGCTGCACGTTTGTGCCCAAATTGCTGGAGATCGACACCGCAAATCTCAAGTTCATCACCACCAACTGCGGCACCCGCGTGGAGCACCTGGGTAAAGATCGGATGAAGGAGATCTTCGCCGAATTGGAAACCTACGGCGTGCGCCACGACGACGCGTTCATGCGCAACATCACCTACCGCAGCTCAGACGGCCGGTTTTGCATCATTGATTTCGAATTCGCCACCCTCCTCGATGGCAGCAACCATCCGCCTCCCCAGATCGAATGAATTGTGCTTAATTTTGGTCACCCAACAGCCCGTCGTGATCAAATATGAGCAATTTTAATTCCAGCGCTTTCACCCTCGGCCAAACTTTTGTAACTTCCTTTTTTGATCCCATTTAAATCCAGTCGATAGAACTCCTTTTTCCGTTCACGCCTCAAATGGCCCCGCCCTCTCTTTTGAATCCCCCCGTTCATCGCATCAACTGGTCCGGTCTCACCGATCAAGGCCACGTCCGCCTCAATAACGAAGATGCCTTCCTCGGCCTCGCCTTCGACGGCCACGAGGTCCGTTATCTGGGAAAAACCGGCGACTCATCGACGGCCTCCTCGGACTTCGTGTTCGCCGTGAGCGACGGCATGGGTGGAGCCAAATCCGGCGAATTCGCCAGCCGCATCGCCATCGAAAAAATCACCAAACTGCTACCCAAGGGCTACCGGCTCTCCGCCCAAGGCATGAAGAGCGGTTTCCAGGATTTGCTGGCGGAGTTGTTCTCCGCCATTCATCGCGAGTTGCTCAAACTCGGCCAAGCCTACGAGGAATGCGCCGGCATGGGCGCCACGCTCAGCCTGTGCTGGTTTTCCCCGGAGTGGATGTATTTCGCCCACATCGGCGACAGCCGCATCTACTACCTGCCCAAGGAAGGCGGCATGACCCAGATCACTCATGATCACAGTCAGGTGGGCTGGATGCAGCGCGAAGGTCAGCTCAACGAACGCCAAGCCCGCTCTCATCCCCGTCGCAACGTCCTCAATCAGGTTCTCGGGGGCGGCAACCAGTTTATCGACCCGCACATCGGCGCAGTCGGCTACCGGCCGGGCGACCGCTTTGTCATCTGCTCCGACGGCCTCGTCGACGGCTTGTGGGATCATCACATCGAGGAAATCATCCGCACGCCCGTGCCGGCTGGCTCCGTTCCTCTCTCCAACGCCCAACGCCTGATCAACGCGGCCCTCGAAAACTCCGGCCAAGACAACATCACGACTGTCGTCGTGGAGATTTTTCCCGGCACGCCCTGAAGGCACGTCGCCTGCAACGCCGCTTATCCGCGATGCACCGCCTCTTCGTTTACGGCACCCTCAAGCGTGGTTGCAAAAACCACCCGCACATCGCCGGCCAGACTTATGTCGGCGATGCCCGCACCGCACCGGGCTTTCGTCTCTATGATCTCGGCAGCTACCCCGGCATGGTCGCCGATCCGTCCGACCTCGACGGCGTAACCGGCGAACTCTGGGATGTGGACGCCCCTGCCCTTGCCCACTTGGACGATTTTGAAGGCGTGGACGAGGGACTCTACCAACGAGTTTCGGTGCCCATCGCAAATTCTTCGGACTGCACTGCGGCCTTCACTTACCTCTACGCTCGGAGTATTTCCGGACTGCCCCCGCTCGGCCCTACCTGGAAAGAATAGCCCGGCGGCACGCCTACTCCTTCAGGGCTTTTTTCGGCACTCGCGCAACCTTCACAAATTTAACGCGAAACAAGTCTTCGAGTGTATCGCGCACATCGGCGGGGATCTGCCCGATCAACGCATCCAGCGAAGGCAGGCCCTTCTTCTCCGCCGCCGCTTCGGCCGCTGCCTCGGCCAATTCACGCGCCGCCTTGGAGTTCAACGTCTCACCACGTTCGACCGCCTCGGCACGCATGGCGGACTCCGACGCCTCGTCCGGCCACACCGGTCCTTCTTCGTCAAACGTCGGCGCACCGGTCACTCCCGTGGTCGCCGTCGCGGCGGCGATGGCCGCCACTTCGACCGCCGGCATGTGCGGCTGAATCTCGACGCCGGCCTCTTCATCGGGCGTGTCTGAATCGCCCGTGGCGTTCACCATCAAAGGCTGTGCCTCGCGATCCGCCTGAAGCGACCCGGCCAGCCGCGACTCCAACCGGTCAATCAGCCCTTTTTTTTTTGGCCGTCCGCGTCGGTTGACGCTGCAACGGAGGGAGATTCGTCCGCGAGCGCGGCGAGTTCCTTGATGAGCGAATCAATCGCCCGTGAGCGGCTCGCGTCGACGGCTTTGAGCAACGTCACCTCGAAATTAATTTTCTCGGAAAGTCCGAGCTTCACGCCGCCCTCGCCTTCACGCAGACCGTCGAGCAGACGCGTGAGTTGCTCCGTCGTAAGCACGATGCCGCCGAGCATATCGGTGCGGCCATTTTTAGCGATGGCATCAAGCAACGCCTGGCGCACGAGCGCCTGCAAATCGGTGAGCAGGCGCACGAGGTCGCGGCCGCTTTCGTCGCACTCGTCCACGATCTCGATGATTTTTTTATGGTCGCCCGCGGCGACGGCTCCGGCCAGCGCGGCGATCTTTTCGGCTGAGACGAGACCGTAGACATCCAGCACGTCAGGCTCGGAAATCTCCGTGCCGCAAAACGAAATCATCTGGTCAAAAATCGACTGCGCATCGCGCATGCCGCCGTCGGCCATGCGGGCGATGCAGGCCAGCGCCTCGTCGGTGACTTTGATTTTTTCGTCGGTCGCGATTTGCTTCAGACGACCCACGATCAGGTTGTCGGGAATCGGCTTCAGGTCGAAGCGCTGGCAGCGCGAGAGGATAGTCGGCAGCACCTTCTGCACGTCGGTCGTCGCGAAGACGAACTTCACGTGCTCGGGCGGTTCTTCGAGGGTCTTCAACAAGGCGTTGAACGCCTGGTTGGAGAGCATGTGCACCTCGTCGATGATGTAGATTTTGTATTTCCCCTGGGTCGGGGCGTAGCGCACGTCGTCGCGCAGATCACGGATCTGGTCGACGGAGTTGTTGGACGCACCGTCGATCTCGATCACGTCCATCGACGTGCCCTCGGTGATGGACTGCACGGCGGGATCTTTCGGATCGAAATCGGCGTTGGGTCCGTCGGTGCAATTGAGCGCCTTGGCAAAAATGCGCGCGGTCGAGGTCTTGCCGGTGCCGCGCGGTCCCACGAACAAGTAGGCGTGGGCGATGCGGTTGCGCGCGATGGCGTTCTTAAGCGTGCGCATCACGTGGTCTTGCCCGACGACGTCGTTGAACGTCTGGGGGCGCCACTTGCGTGCGATGACTTGGTAGGACGAAGACACTGCGCGTTAGTGCATGGCGGATGGCGCCCGGTGCAACCGAAAACTCATCGCGCCCGCATAGTTGACCTTCGGCCGCCTCGGGCTAACCCTCTGCCTCCCCTTTAATGGCAGACTTCCTCGACAACACGCCCTCCGACTCCAAACGCTGCGAACGCGCTTTTCTCGTAGGCATCCAGACTCACGACATGGCCGACGGCGAAGGGGACGAACTCCTCACCGAGCTGGTCGAACTGGTCGAGAACCTCCGCATCGCCGTCGTCGGCAAGGTCCTCGTCAAACTCCGCACCCCCACGCCCGCCACCCTTCTCGGCAGCGGCAAGACCGAGGAAATCATCGCCGAGGCCAAGGCTCTCAACGCCGACCTCATCGTTTTCGACGACAGCCTTTCCCCCGCCCAGCAGCGCAACTGGGAAAAAGCCTCCGAGATCGCCGTGATCGACAGGGAGGAAGTGATCCTCGATATCTTCGCCGACCGCGCCAGCACCCGCGAAGCCGTGCTCCAAGTCGCGCTCGCGCGCATGCAGTATTCGTTGCCCCGCCTCACGCGCGCATGGACCCACTTGTCGCGTCAACGCGGCGGTGGTGGCGGCGCCGGCATGGGCGGTGAAGGCGAAACCCAGCTCGAACAGGACCGCCGTCTCGTCAACGACCGCATCACCCGGCTCAAACGCGAACTGGTCGATGTGCGCAAACAACGCGGCGTGCAGCGCCACAAACGCCAGCGCGTGCCCGTCCCCACCGCCGCCATCGTCGGCTACACCAACGCCGGCAAATCCTCGCTCCTCAACGCGCTCACCGGCGCGCACGTCCTCGCCGAGGACAAGCTCTTCGCCACGCTCGACCCGACCACCCGCCAACTCCAGTTGCGCGGCAATCAAAAGCTCCTCGTCACCGATACCGTCGGCTTCATCCGCCGCCTGCCGCACGGACTCGTCGAGGCGTTCAAAGCCACGCTCGAAGAGGCGTTGGTCGCCGATTTTCTCGTCCACGTCCTCGACATCACGACGCCCAACCTCGCCGCTCACCACGCGACGACCCTCGGCGTGCTGAAGGAACTCGGAGCGGACGACAAACGTATCCTCACCGTCTTCAACAAGGTCGACGCCGCCACGGAGGCGCACATCCATCGCGCCCGCCTGCTCGCTCCCGACGGCCTGCTCGTGAGCGCACATTCCGGGCAAAATCTCGAAGGCCTCGTCGATCATTTCATCGAACTCATCGCCGACGAATTCGGCTCCACCGAGCTCTTTATCCCGCACAGCCGCCACGACCTCATCGCCCGCCTGCACGCCATTGGCCATGTCCAAAGCGAGGAGATCACCGACGATGGCGTGCACCTGCATGTGCGCATCCCCCCCGCGCAGTCCTCTCCGTTTGCTCCCTATATTATCGAGGCTGAAGCAAAAGAATCCTGAACGACGACATTTACGGGGTTTCGGGCAGAATCTCAGGCCTTGACGCACCGCGTGTGCGGGGCACATTTCCCCTTCCTCTTTGCCTGATGGTGTAATGGCAGCACAGGTGACTTTGACTCACCTAGTCATGGTTCGAATCCATGTCGGGCAGCCACTTGAGGACGGGAAATCTCAGACGCTTCGATTATTCGTGGAGCACATGATCGGCGGGGCTGGCTCTCGTGGTGATATAAAACACAGCCAGTTAACAAGGCTCTCCCGGCACGAAATTTTTCCCCCACCGAATTTCCCGAGCAAAAACCGGGAAATTGCTTTGCGCTTCCCAAGCCGAGCAACGGAACGGAAGTCATTCATGGACGGAAAGACCCCATCAGCGGGCAGGTATGAATAGGCCCGTAGGGTAACAACCCATATCTGGCCGCCGCCAAAAACGGCATTCTGGAGACTGCTCAAAATGAACACGTCCAAAACCACTGCCCGTGGTTGGCCTCACTCAATCAATCGAGGCCGGGACGTTTTCGCTTAAAACCAAAATCCCATGCGCCGCTCTCCTCCGGGAGAACGGTTCCAGCGACAGCAGTCTCCTATGAAATACAGCACCCTAGCATCTTCGGCCTTAACGGCCCTCGCGGTTTTCTCCGGCATCCAAGTCCGGGCCGACAACATGGCATCCATTGCCATAACCCCCGCGACCGGGGCGGTCGCTCTCACCACGCATTGGGGAATCGGTGGGAACCTCGCCGGCTTTCATCTGATGTCGCAGGATATCGGATTCAGTGTGGGGGCTAACAACTTCTACTCGATCAAGGACACCACCATCCCTGCCGGAGGAGATATCGCCGCGTTTACGTATTACATCGCCGCCTCCGGCGCCGCGACCGACTTGGCCGACGTGGGCAGCAAGCTCACCCCTGACTCTTACTCCGCGCTGACTTCGGCCGATCCCGATGTGGGCTATGGCGCAGTTAATTTCTATCTTATCCATCACAAGGGAACCACCGATTACTTTAGCGCGATCATCCCGGGTTCCGGCACGTCTTCGGCCGTTACCGATGAAAAGCCCATGTCCGGACCAGGCGGTCCCGCCACGGTCACGGGAGTGAGCGGTTACTTTGGCCTGACCTTCGCCGCCTCCAACTTGGGCTATGGTCTCAATAACTTCTACTATTTGCGCAGCGACCCAACCACCGGCAACACCATGTTCGGCACGCTGGCTCCGGCTCTCCTCGCCTCATCCGCCGATCAATTCGACATCGGTGCCGGAGGTTTCAAAACGCTCACCTTCACGGGCACCGACGTCGGCTACGGCACGGACAAGATGTATTATCTGCGTCTGGATCCGGTCACCGGCTTCACTATTCTCGGCATGCTCAATCCGGCTCTCGCTCCCGCCAACGGACGGCACACCGCGGACATCGCCAATCTCGGCAGCGTCTACTCGACGCTGGACTTTGTCCCTGGCGACGTGGGCTTCGGCTCCGGTCAGTTCTACGCAACCGGCTCCGTCAATGTGACCGCCCAATCGGTCAGCTTCGCCGCCATCGACGATCGTGACACAAGCGCGGGTCCTTTCGACGTCAACCCCACGGCCAGCTCCGGCCTCGCGGTGACCCTCACTGTGGTCAAAGGTTCAGTCGGTGCGGCCTCGATCGTCGATGCCGGCGGCGGTGTCTTCACCGTCACTCCGACCGCTCCCGGTCTTATCACGCTGCAGGCCACCCAGGTCGGTCAGCCCGCGCCCGCCGCTCCCGTTTACGAATACAACATGCTGCGCCAGAGTTTCACGATCACCGGAGTGAGCAATCTCTCCATCACGACCCAGCCCGTCTCGCACAACGCGGTTGCCGGAACCACCACCACCTTCTCGGTGGTCACCAACGGCTCTTCCCCTGTGAGCTATCAATGGCGCAAGGCCGGTGTGAACATCGACGCCATGCTCAACGCCTCCGCCACCACCGACACGCTTTCGCTCGATAATGTGCAGGTCGCGGACTCCGACACCTATGATGTCGTTGTGACCAATCTCTCGGGTTCCATCCAGAGCGACGCCGTCACCCTCACCGTGACGACCGATAGCCCGATCATCATCAACAGCCCGCTCACTTCGGGCGGCACCGTCGGCGTGGCTTACAGCTTCACGATCGCCGCGGCAGGCTCGCCCACGAGCTATACCGCCACCTCGCTTCCTGCGGGTCTGGTTTTTGATGCCAACACTGGAATCATCTCCGGCGTGCCGACCACCGCAGGAACCACGCAGGTTCTTCTCGGTGCGACCGATGGTGTGACCACGGGTAATTCCACGGTCACCATCACGATCGCAGACGTCGCCACCATCCCGGTCATCGTAAACGATCCTCTCGTTGCGGGCGGCACCGTCGGCGATGCCTTCAACTTCACGGTCACCGCCTCAGGTTCGCCCGTGAGCTACACGGCCAGCCCGCTTCCCGCCGGCTTGAGCATTGATACGGTCACCGGAATCATCTCCGGCACGCCCACCACGGTCGGCACGACGACGGTCACCCTCGGCGCCACCAACGGCACCGGCACCGGCAACGCCACGCTCACAATCACGATCGCAACCACGAGCGTCGCCCCGGTCATCCTCAACACCACGCTTAGCGCAAGTGGCACGGTCGGCACCGCCTTCAACTTCACCGTTGCAGCGACCGGCACACCCACCCGCTACACGGCCAGCCCGCTTCCCGCCGGCTTGTCCATCGGTCTTACCACCGGTGCGATCACCGGTGTTCCTACGACCGTGAGCAACACGGTTGTGACGATAGGCGCCACCAATGCCTTCGGCACAGGAACGGCAACCCTGACGATTGATATCGTAGCCGCCCCCATGGCTGCTCCGGTTATCCCCAATGATCCGCTCAGCGCGGGTGGCATCGTCGGCACGCCGTTTAGCTATGCGATCATCGCAACGGGCACGGTTACGAGCTACACGGCCAGCCCGCTTCCCGCCGGCTTGAGCATTGATACGGTCACCGGAATCATTTCCGGCACGCCCACCACGGCGTCAACGGTTGTCGTGACGCTCGGCGCGGTGAACGGCGGCGGCACTGCAAACGCCACTCTCACGATCACGGTGGTTGCATCCACCCTTCATGCCCCCGTCCAGGGACCTGTCGCCATCGATCTCACCAACGGAGCCGGCGCTACTCCTTCCGGCACGGTTTACGATGTCAAGGGTCTGCCGAAGGGTCTCGTCCTCGATCCGGCCACCGGTCTGATCAGTGGAACGGCCACCAAGCCCGGCACCTATCACGTGACCTATTGGACCGTCACCAACGGCGTCAAAGGACCCCTCATGAGCCTGGTAATCGTCATTGATCCCTTCCCCTCCGACCTCAGCGGTGGTTTCGAATCGATTCTCGAAGTGCTTCCCCTCCCCGGTGTTCCTGCCGGCAAGATCGAGCTCCTCGTAAACGACAAAAAAGGCGCCTTCACGGGTAAACTGACTTACGCGACCGAAGCGAAGGTCTATTCGCTCAAGGGAACGCTCGTTCTCAATGGAACCTACGATGTCGCCACTGCCAGCGTGACAATCAATCGTGGCAACGGAAACGTCCCCTATCAGCTCGACCTCGTGATCGATTCGACCACAGACGCCACCCATGTGCTCTTGGGAACACTCACTCAGTCGAATGTCACCATCAGCCAGTCGGACACCGGTGTCCAACTCGCCGATTACACGAAGGCATCCCCCACGCCTTGGGAAGGTAACTACTCGCTGGTCTTGGATGACCCGATGACCGCTCCCTCCAATCTGGGCCTCACGGTCATTCCTGAAGGCACGGGCTACGGCATGATCACGATCAAGGCCGTCGGCGGCACCATGGTGTGCAAGGGGCAATTGGGCGATGGCACTCGCCTGACCGCCTCGCTCGCTCCCAGCGCTGACGGTTCCTACCGCTGGTATGTTAAGCCCTACAAGACCGGCGGCTCCTTTGCCGGCTGGATCCAGTTCGTGCCGGTCGCGGGACTCGGTGCTCCTTATCAAGTCGTCGGCGCTGCCAACAGCGAACTCTACTGGTCAAAGGACGCCTCGTCTTCACGTGATGTCAGTTACCGCGCCGGCTTCGGCCCCGTGGCAATTGTCGCCACTGCACAGCGCTGGGCTACGCCCGACCGCGGCACGTCCATGAACACCTCGTTGCAACTGTCCTCAGGCCTGCTCGTCGCATCGTTCACCAGTGCGGATCTGCCCTTGGCGGACCTCCCCCTTATGCCGACGGCCGCCACGTTGGCCGATAACAACCATCTGGTGATCACCGCTCCGGTTCCTTCCAGCGGTTTCGGTGGCCGTGCGCGCACCTTCGACGGGGCCATCACCACAGCTACCGGTCTGTTCAAAGGCCACCTGACGCTCGAAGACTCGAGAACGGTTTATATCACGGGTGTCTTCGTGCAGCAGCCCTCGGTTGTCTCCGGCTCCGTCATCGGTGAAGGCTTCTTCATCATTCCTCCCGAGGCCCGCGGCGGGGAAAGCGTTTCCGGAAAGGTCCAGTTTACCGCTCCTTAAGGTTACCTTGTTCTGATGCAGTCAAAGACCCTCCGAATCTATTCGGGGGGTCTTTTTTGTCAGCGCATCACCCGGCATTCACCGAGTCTTTAAAATCCATTTATGAATAAATCCCGCATTTTTTTATCCGCCCTCGCGCTCCTCCTTTTGATTGGGATCAGCCTCTGGTTGTGGCCCCGCTCCGAAAGTGCCGTGACCACATCCGTCTCGGTTGCCCAAACCATCCCTGTTCCCGGAGACCAAAAACCGTCTCCATCTTCATCAGCCGCCAACACCGCCAAAACAGCGGCGCCTGGCGCCGTCGCTTTCCCCAACCGGACGATCCATACGGAAAGCTCCGACTCACTCGCCATCGGCAATCTTCTGGCCGACTCGTCACTCGATAACAAAGCCGTGATGGCCGCTCTGTCCAAGATGACGCTCGATGCCGATCGCCCGATCGAAGAACGCACCGAAGCAATGGGCCATCTGCTCAACCTCTCCGTCGAGGAACCCTCCGCCGTTCTCCTGCCGTTGATCGGTGACGCACACCTGCCCGATTCGTTGTGCGAAAAGATTCTCGACGATTCTCTCAACGACTCCCTCGCCTGGCAGGCCGACGCTTCCCTCGCCGCGCTCTCCCATCGCTCGAGCAAAGAGCTCAAGGACAAAGCCCGCGAACACCTCGGGTTTCTCACGGGTGCGGATCACGGCAACGACCTCGCCGGATGGTCCCAAGCCATCGCCGACTCCAAGGAAAAATGGTCCCGGCTCCAACCGTAGTCCGCTCATAGCTGACATCCCCATGAAACCGATACCGACCATCCCAAGCTTCCTGACGATCTCCGGCATGGCGTTATTTACCTGCGCCACGCTCTCTGCTTCGGCCTCTTCTGACGATTTCACCGCGCTCGTGAAACGCCTCGAAGCGGAAAAGCCCGCCTTCGCCGACCGCCAGCAGAAGCTTCTCACCGAGCGTTACGACCTAGCCGACCGTCCGTCTCCGGGTGTCGTCATGTCCGCCGGAAAACCCGTGCAGGCCGGCGTGCGCGTCAAACTCCCCAACGGCATCACTTGGGAACAGCTTGCCACTCTCTCGCCCGCCGAGATCAAAGCCCAAAACCTCTGGCCGGCCGGCTTCTACCCTCTGCCTCACCCGCACCACGAGATCGGCGGCATGATTTTCCCGCAGCCGCTCATCGACGAAACGAAACGACAAACCGGACGTGACCTCACGCGCTTCGATCTCGATTTCGATTTGCCCCAGCATCTGCTGCCGGAGTTTCCCGCGCCGATGTATCTCACCACGCGGCCCGACCTCGGCGACGTTTCAAAAGGCCGTCTCGTGACCTTGGACAACTACTACGAGCTGTTCGTAAACATCCTCAACCCGAAGCAACTCGAAGGCCTGCGCCTGCTCGTCACGCCCTTCTCGCAACAGCAGTTTAACTCCACCGAGGACCGGCGCAGTCTTCACGCGCACCTCGGCGTGGCCTGCCTCGACTGTCACGCCAACGGCCATACCAACGGCTCCACCCACACCGTGGGCGACGTCCGCCCCAACGAATACCGCCACCGCGTCGATACGACGACCTTGCGCGGCGTGAATATCCAACGGCTCTTCGGCTCGCAGCGCGCGATGAAGAGCGTCGAAGACTTCACCGAGTTCGAGCAGCGCGGCGCCTATTTCGACGGCGATCCCGTGCTGGCTCAAAAAAAGGGCGTGAACATTCTTGAGCGCGGCAGCCAGATTCAGGCGATGGCTGAGTTTCAGGAGCTGATCGATTTTCCGCCTGCTCCGAAACTCGATGTCTTCGGCAAACTCGACCCCGCCCTCGCCACGCCCGCCGAGTTGCGTGGACAGGCGCTTTTCTCCGGCAAGGCCCGCTGCATCGAGTGCCACGCGCCGCCCTATTACACCGACAATTCGATGCACAACCTGCGCCTCGAACGCTTCTACACCGAGCGCGTGATCAACGGCGTCATCGCCAGCGCAGACGGTCCCATCAAGACATTCCCTCTGCGTGGTATCAAAGATTCTCCGCCCTACTTCCACGACGATCGCCTGCTGACCCTCGATGATACCGTCGAGTTCTTCAACCTCGTGCTGGCGACCAAACTCACCGCTCCGGAGAAACAGGACCTCGTAGCATTCCTCCTCACTCTGTGACGCAAACCGGCCCGTCTCCGCTCATTCAAAACCCATGACCATTCCCCCTCTCTGTCGCGCCGGTATTGTCCTTGGCATTGGTCTGGGCGGCCTCTTCGACGGCATCGTTCTCCATCAGATTCTTGGCTGGCATCACATGATCTGCATCACCGCGACGTGCCAGCCGGACTCCGTCGCCGCGCTCGAAAAGCAGATCACGCAGGACGGCTTTTTTGATTTCACCGTTTGGATAATCACGCTCATCGGCATCATGCTTCTGTTCCGCGCCACCCGCCTGCAACCGACCCTTTGGTCTCCCAAAGTTTTCCTCGGATCCATTCTCGGCGGCTGGGGAACGTTCAACTTCGTGGAAGGCCTCATCGATCATCAGATCCTCGGCCTCCACCACGTTTTGCCCGGTCACCCTCACCAGTTTCTTTTCGACATGCTCTTCCTCGCATCCGGGCTTTTGCTCGCCGGGGGCGGCTGGGCGATGGCTCGCAAGGTAGGGTAACAGCCCATGGCGGGCGGCGCGTGAACGGAGGATACTCCCACACGGATGGGGACCACCTGTCCGTATCACCATTCTCCCCCATGACCATGACCTTGCATCCCGAAAAATCCGGTCGTTCGTTCTGCACCGCATTGTTCCTCGCGGCGGCAGTCGCCTGCGCAGGCAATCAGCTCGCGGCCCAAACCGTGATCAACTTGGGCACGGCTGAAAGCTTCGCGGTCCTCGGCGGCGCCTCGGTGGTCAACACCGGCAACACCGTCCTGTTTGGCGACCTCGGCGTGAGTCCTGGTGCCACCATTTCGGGCTTCACCCCGGGCATCGTGGTCGGCGGCTCCATCTACATCAACGACACGGTCGCGATTCAGGCCCACAACGACGCCACGACTGCCTACGACCAGCTCGTCGGTCTCACCCCTACGGACGACTTGACCGGTCAGGATCTCGGCGGCCTCACTCTGACGCCCGGAGTTTATTTTTACTCGGCGGCCGCCGGATTAACCGGAACGCTCACCCTCGACGGCCTGAACCAGGCGGACACTCTCTTCGTTTTTCAGATCGGCAGCACGCTTACGACCGGAGTGTCGGCGTTCAATTTAATCAACGGCGCGACCGCCGATAACGTGTGGTTCCAAGTCGGCAGTTCGTCCACGCTTGGCGCAGGCACAGCTTTTGAAGGAACCATCATCGCTCACGATAGCGACAATCTCATCACCGGCGTCAGCGTGCTGGGCCGCGTCATCGCCCTCAACGCCACGGTGACTCTCGACACCAACACAATCACCGCCATCCCCGAGCCCGGCGTCACGGTCTTGATCTTCTCCGCTTTGGTGACCCTTGCGGTTATCGGCAGACGCTATTCCCGTTTTTTTATTAAAGCCTCCGCGATCCCCCGTGGGTCGCACACCCCATAGAACCGCCGGCCCCATGCGCGTAGCATCCGTCCGTATCCCCAATGAGGGAAAACGTTGGCCGTCACGCTGACGGCCCGAAAACGACCGATTATGAACACACTCGAAATCAAGGGCGACTGGAACATCGCCAAGGGCAAGTTGAAGCAGAAATGGGCCAAGCTCACCGACGATGACCTTCACTATGCTGACGGTCTGCAGGAGGAGCTTCTGGGCCGCATCCAGAAACGCACCGGCGAAACCCGCGAGGCGGTGGAACAAGCCATCAAGGACGCCTCGTCTGACTGCGGCTGCAAAAAGTAATCACAACCTGTCCGGGATCGCGACGGAGCGCATCCCGGACAAATCCATTTATGAGATCCCCGACCGTCTACAAAACCATCGAGCTCACCGGCACTTCATCCACGTCCATCGAAGATGCGGTCAACACGGCGATCCACCGCGCCCATCAAACCGTCAAACACCTGTGCTGGTTCCAAGTGACCGACACGCGCGGCAACATTGAAAAAGGCAAAGTGCACCACTGGCAGGTCACCCTCAAGGTCGGCTTCTGCCTGGAAACCCCGTCGAAGAAATGAAGCGTGCGTTCACGAACTCGCGCCGCGATCCCAACTCAATTTATGATGAACCATTCTGAGGGCTGGATGAGTGGATGGGAGAACGGCGGCATGTGGCTATGGCCGGTGGTCGGTATCCTCGTAATAATCCTCATCGTCGTAGTGATCATGAAACTCTCCAAGAGATGATTTCCGCTACGATCACAGAAAATGCGCGGTAAACCATCACATGAAAACCAAGCCAACTTCGAAAGACTTTCCTGTCGTCTGCGTGGGTGGTTCGGCCGGTGGGCTCGATGCTTTCACCCGGCTGCTTAAAAATCTGCCGGCAGACATGGGCGTGGCCATCGTCATCGTGAACCATGTGAGAAACGTGGTGACGCAACTCCACGAAATCCTCCCCCGGTTTACGTCCATGCCGGTCGAGCTGATTTCCGAGAAATTGGATATCCAGCCCAATCATGTGTTCATCATTC
The DNA here is from genome assembly GCA_035493815.1 of Rariglobus sp. Lineage (GTDB taxonomy): Bacteria > Verrucomicrobiota > Verrucomicrobiia > Opitutales > Opitutaceae > Rariglobus. The sequence continues at coordinate 55,274 of DATJHQ010000027.1, read as the reverse complement.
CGACCCAGCACGATTTGCATGTTCGCGACGGTGAATTCCGTCTCTTACCGGTTTCCAAACCACAAGGTTGGCCGGATGTGATTACTATTTTCCTGCGCTCTCTCACCAAACATTGGGACGGAAAACTGATCGCGGTCATTGTCTCCGGGTATGACGGGGATGGAGCCGCCGCCCTCTGCGGCATCAAGGAAGTGGGAGGCATCACCATCGCGCAGAAACTCGAAACGGCGGTGCAACCCGACATGCCCGAAAGCGCCATCGCCAGCGGCTGCGTGGACTTCGTGCTGTCCCCTGAAGACATCGCCCAAAAAATCATCGAAATCGCCCATGTCAGCACGCGCTGACATCACGGACAGGCCGGCGCAAGCCGATCAGGCCATCCGGGCAGCCATGGTGTTGTGTCTGCAACAATCGAAGCTCTTTCGCGATTACAAGCAGGCATTTGAAACCACCACGGGGTTACCACTGGTGTTACGGGCGGCCGGATCGTTTCAGGCGCCGCTCCAAGGCTCGAAGCTGACGAACCCGTTTTGCGCACTCATGATCGGATCGAACACGACCTGCGCGTCCTGCCTCCAATTGCAGCAACGCGTCGAGACCGATGCATTGATGGAGGCGAAAACCCTCAAATGTTACGCGGGATTGAGCGAATCCGCGGTGCCGGTGCGCGTAGGCCGCGACGTGCTTGGTTACCTCCAGACGGGGCAGGTGTTTCTAGGCGCCCCGTCGAGGAGGCGTTTTAACGCCATGGTCCGGGTGATTCCCGGAGCTGAATCGGCCGTCGGGCGTCGCCACATGGAAGCCTCCTACTTTCAAACCCGCGTTCTCGGCAAAACGCAGTATCAGGCGATCATCCGGCTGCTGGTTATTTTTGCCGAGCATCTCGCGGCGGTAAGCAATCAGTTGCTGACCAGTCGGATCACGACCGAATCGCCCTTGATCACGAAGGCGCGCGCGTTCATCGCCTTGCATCAGGACGAGGCGCTCGGTCTGGAAGACGCGGCGCAGGCGGTGAACATGAGCCCGTTTTATTTCTGCAAGGTCTTCAAGAAATCCACCGGCCTTACCTTCACCCACTATCTCGCCCGCGCGCGCATCGAATCCGTGAAGCACCTGCTGCTCGACGCCCACATGCGCGTGAGCGAGGCGGCCTACGCCTCCGGCTTCCAGTCGCTGTCTCAATTTAACCGCGTATTTCTTCGCGTCGCCGGCGAGGCGCCCCGCCGCTATCGCGAGCGGCTGCGCGGAGAAGAGGGAAAACTTAAATCTTCCTAGCGTCCGCGGAGGAAGCGGAGCTCCGTTTGCAGGCGGTCAACCTCGTGCCACAGGCCGCAGATCAGGCGGAGGGTCTTGCGGTTCACGCCTTGTTTCAACCGATAGTGCTCGAAGCGCCGGAGCTCGTAGAGCGCGTCGTCGTCAAAAACCGGTTCGGTATCCGGTTGTGCCCGCGCCTCGCCGAAAAGCCCTAGCCGGCAGTAATGCCGGAGCATCTCCGGATGCACACCGGCCAGCGCGGCGGCGGTTTCGAGGGAATGTATCGCCGGTCCGGTTTCGCCCGATCGGACAAGAATCAGAGAGTATTCAGAGGAAGATTCGGGATCACTCATGATGGATTCCTTGGTTTGAAGGTGGAGACAGCGGCGAGGTTTTCCCATGCGGCACGTTCTTCCGGCGGCACGGAGTGCGGGGTTTGAATTCGCACCGAAGCGTAAAGGTCGCCGCGCACGCCACCTCCCTTGGGCAAACCAAGTCCGCGCAGGCGGAGCTGGCTGCCGGCGGCGGTGCCGGGTGGGACGGTGAGCGACGTGGCGCCGTCGAGCATGGGAATCTTCACCTTCACACCGAGCACTGCTTCCCATGGCGCGAGGTCGAGATCGTAGTGAAGATCGGCTCCTTGCACGTTGAAATCGGGATGCCGCGCGAGACGCACCCGCAGATAGAGATCGCCCGCCTGAGCGCCGCCATGCCCCGCGCTCCCCTGCCCCGCGAGCCGGATGCGCTGACCTTCCCGTATGCCGGCCGGGATACGCACTTGGTAGGTGTTGGTGCGCGCAACTTCACCGTCCAGGCCCGGACGGCGCAGGCTTACCTTGCGCCGCGCTCCGCGTAAAATCTCTTCAAGGGCGACGAGCAGGTCGGCTTCGACATCCTGTCCGGGTTGAGCAAACGCCTCCCCGTCTCCTCCGGCGCGTTCCTGCGCATGATGACGGGAGCCAAACCCGTCGCGCCCGCCGCCGAAGAAGGATTCAAAAAAATCGCTGAAGCCGGTGCTGCCGTTGAACTCGAAGCCTTGTCCGCCTTGCGGCGCGTGCGTCCGTCCGCGCGGGCTGCCGCCGGCCGCGGATGAGTTGCCGGAATCCTGCCAATCGGGACCGAGCTCGTCGTAGCGCCGGCGTTTCTCGGGATCGCCGAGGACCTCGTAGGCCTCGTTGATTTCCTTGAACTTCACCTCGCCTGCGACCTTGTCCTTGGCGACATCGGGATGGTGGATGCGCGCGAGCTTGCGGAAGGCCAGCTTGATCTCCTCGGCGGAGGCGGTGCGGGCCACGCCGAGCGTGACGTAGTAGTCTTGAAATTTCACTGCCATGAAAAATTCACGCGGATCAGATACCGGCGGCTTCTTGTTCTACGGCGGGCAGCAGTTGGTTGATTGCCGTCAGCAGATCCCCGTTGGAAAACGGTTTTTCAAGCACCGTTGAAGCGCCCAAGGCTTTGGCGGTCTGGAGATACCCCGCAGAGCGATTTCGTGCTCCACCCGACATCACGATGATTTTTACGGATGGTCGCCGTTTCCTGAGCTCCATCACAACCTCAAGTCCCTCCTTTTCGGGCATGACGATGTCAGTGATCACGAGATCGGAGTTGGCACCGGGAAACAGAGTCAACCCCTCCTTGCCATCGCACGCTTCAATCACCGTATGTCCAAAGTGCGTGAGGGTCAGCCGCAGCATGGCGCGGAAATCATCATCGTCGTCGATAAGAAGGATGCGGGCCATGGTTAGGGTTCGGTTGAAGGAGAAAGCGCGGCTTGGATGGCGGTTGCCAGTGCGTGAAGACTGGCGGGCTTGGGCAAGAGCTGGCAGATGCCGGCCGCTTGAATTTGTTCTCGGGTTAGCGAGGCGATATAACCGGTTGTCAGAATGACGGGGAGCCCGGGGCGAATCGCTTGAAGTTGGACGGCAAGCACCAGTCCGGTCATTCCGGGCATCGTCTGGTCCGTCAATACGAGCGCAAAGCGCCCGGGATCGGCACGCACCATGGCGGCTGCATCCGCAGGCTTTGTGGTGATCTCAACCTCGTAGCCGAGTTCGTTGAGCGCCATCTGCGTCAACTGAATGAGTATTTTCTCGTCGTCGACGACCAGAAGCCTTTCTCCGTGACCGCGTGGCACGGATTTCTCGGGGGCTGCCGAAATCGTCTGCTTGCTGACCGTCTCGGGAAAATAGAGCTGAAACACCGTGCCTTTGCCCAGGGTGCTATCAACCGTGATGGCGCCTTCGTGATTGTCCATGATGCCATGGACCACCGCCAAACCCAGACCCGTGCCTTCACCGACCGGCTTGGTCGTGAAAAACGGTTCAAAGATGCGTAAAACGGTCGCCTGATCCATGCCGCAGCCGTTATCGCTGACCGATATGAGCGCATAGATGCCGGGGTGGAGCCGAGCCTGTCTGGCGGCATGAGCCTCATCCACCACGCACCGCTCCAGTTTCACTTCCAGGCGGCCGTTGTTTCCCTTCATCGAGTGCCAGGCATTGGTCCCGAGATTCATAAGGATTTGGTGGATCTGGGTGGCATCGGCGAGCACCAGGGGCGCATCCGGTGCCAACAAAGTGTCGAACTCGATGGTGGCGGGAATAGTCGCGCGCAACAGTGCGATGCACTCAGCGACGATCGGGCCCAGGATGATGGGATGGCGCGCGGCTTCCTGCTGGCGGCTGAAGGCGAGTATCTGGCGAACCAGAGCGGTGGCGCGCCCCGATGCCTTCAGAACGGCCCTGAGGTGTTCACGCACTTTCGGATTTTCATCCAGTGTCATCAGCGAGAGCTCGGTGTAGCCGTTGATCGCCGCGAGGATGTTGTTAAAATCATGGGCGATGCCGCCCGCCAGAGTGCCGATGGCCTCCATTTTTTGCGCCTGCCGAACCTGCTCCTCCAACAGTTTTCTTTCGGTGATGTCCTGGACGACGGCGATGAACAAATCGGGGGGGTCGCCCGTCGCCCACATCGCCGAAACCGTGAGACTCACCCATATCTCCGTGTGGTCTTTTCGAAGATACCGTTTCTCCCGGGTGTATTCACGCAGGGTTCCGCCCTTTAGCCTATCCGCCATTTCAATGTCATAAGCGGCATCCTTCGCGTGCGTGATGTCGGCAAATCTCAACTGCTCCAACTCCGCCGCGCTGTAGCCGGTTATTTCGCAATACCTCCGGTTTACCTGCACAAATTTCATGGTGGCAACATCGGCCAGCGCCACGCCCACAGCCGCTTGGTCGAACAATGCTTTAAACTGCCGCTTGCTCGCTTGCAGCGCCTCCATGCTCTTTCGGACGGTTTGATCCGCTTTTCTTGATTCGGAAATATCGTGATGGGAAATCACAACACCGTGGTGTTCCCCGCTGAGGGGTGCCACGCGCATGCGAAACCAACGTGCCTCGTCGGGCGAATCGCAGGGGTATTCGAGGGTGAAATAAGCTTTCTTTCCTTCCAGGATAGCGAGGATGCCCGCTTCCGTCTGCGCCGCGCCGATCACATGACTGCGCATGACGCTCCGGTGACAAACCGCGAGATAGTTTTCGCCCAAAAAATCGGTGGCCGCGCCGTTTTTCCATGCGAAGCGGCGCCAGGCCTCGTTGACCGCGATGATCGTCCCCTTCCCATCCAGGACGACCACGTGGTCCGTGAGTGAATTGAGCACATCGTCCGTAAGCGTGGCGTTGGCGAGCAGCGCTTTCTCGGCCTGCCTACGGTCGGTAATATCAGCCATGACGGCACGACATACTTTTCCGTCCGGAGTAACGGTGGCCTCAAGATGAACGATCAGCGCCGGACGCCCCTCCGTTTCCAACGCCAGTTCGCAGATCTGTTTGATTCCGGCTGAAAAGACCTGCGCCAAAAAATCACTGAATGCCCTGCGGTCGTCTGCGACCACGAAAAGCCCGAGGCGCCGACCGATTAACTTGGTGCGTTCGATTCCCGTAAATTTCGCCCCCGTGAGATTGACGAGCTGGATGATTCCGTCGGGGCCAAGATTGAAATATCCCACCGGCGCAAAATCAAAAAGATCGGTGTAACGCTCCAGCGCCGCGGCCGCCACACTCTGGGCCGACCGGAGTTCCTGATTTTGAAGCTCCAACTCTATTTGATGAACTTCCAGTTCGTGCTGAAGACGTTGAGACTCGGCCTCGGTTTGAGGCGGATGGAGCGCATGATCCTCGGTCAGCTTTACTTCCGCTGCGCGGCGCAGATTTCCCATAGCCCAGAATACTTACGTCAACTCGCTATAAAAATGGGGTTTAACCCTAACAGCGATAAACCCCAGGATGTGCTTCTCAGTCAACCAGCCCACCGCCCGAGTGTAGGCTGCATTTAGGGTCAGACGCTTGGGAGGCTCGACTCTTCTCGGATCATTCGGTTTCCTGAGGGCGAAGCCGGATCCGATGTTTTCGGGAAACGGTTTTTCCCGCACTTTGAAAAACTCCAAATCCCCCAAGCCGCAGAAACGTCGGTCGGTGTCTGCGGCCGCGGCCAAGTCCGCCTCTCATTCTTCGCCCAAGGGCAAGCGGACTGCGGAGCACGCGTGTCCCATCGTGGGGATCGGCGCTTCAGCCGGAGGCTTGGAGGCGCTGACCCAGTTTCTTGAACACGTGCCGGTGAACTGCGGCATGGCGTTTGTGATCGTGCAACACCTCGACCCCACGCACAAGGGCATGCTGCCCGATCTGCTCCAGCGCGCGACGGCCATGAAGGTCGTGCAGGTGACGGATCGCATCCGCATCCGCCCGGACCGCGTGTATGTGATCCCGCCCAATCACGACCTTTCGGTCCTGCACGGCACGCTGCACCTGCTCACACCGGTCGCGGCCCGTGGACTGCGTCTGCCGATCGATTCCTTTTTTCGTTCTCTGGCCGATGATCAGCGCGAACGCAGCATCGGCGTCGTGTTGTCGGGCATGGGAAGCGACGGCACGCTTGGCCTCAAGGCCATCAAAGAGCAGGCCGGCTTGGTGTTGGTGCAGGATCCGTCCACGGCGAAATTCGACGCCATGCCCAGCAGCGTGGTCGATGCGGGGCTGGCGGACATCGTCGCTCCCGCGGACCAGTTGGCGGTAAAACTCATCGCCTACCGGAAACATGTTCCGAAAATCGACAAGACGGAGTTGCCGCTGGAGGGCAAGACCCAGGGTGCGTTGGAAAAAATCGTCATCCTGCTGCGTTCCCGCACCGGTCACGATTTTACGCTTTATCGCCGGAGCACGCTTCATCGTCGCGTCGAGCGTCGCATGGGCATCCATCAGCTCGCACGCATCGGCGATTATGTCCGCTATCTTCAGGAGAACCCCCAGGAGTTGGACATCCTCTTTAAGGAACTGCTCATCGGTGTGACCGCGTTTTTCCGCGATACGCCGGCTTGGAAAGAGCTCACCAAAAACGTGCTGCCTGCGCTGCTGGCCGACCGGCCCTCAGGCGGCGTGTTGCGCGCCTGGGTGGCCGGGTGCTCGACCGGCGAGGAAGCCTACTCGCTGGCCATGGCGTTCGTGGAAACCGTGAAGCTACTGAAGGGACACAATCTCTCGCTTCAGATCTACGCCACCGACCTGGACAAGGATGCGATCGACAAGGCACGCCACGGTTTTTTCCCAAAAGCGATCGTCTCCGAAGTGTCACCCGCCCGGCTCACGCGTTTTTTCGTGAAGGAGGACAACGGCTACCGCGTGAACAAGGAGATCCGCTCGATGGTGGTTTTCGCGCCGCAGAATCTGATCATGGATCCGCCGTTCACCAAGCTCGACATCCTGTCGTGCCGGAACCTGCTCATCTACCTGACGCCCGAGCTGCAGAAAAAACTGTTCCCGCTCTTTCACTACAGCCTCAACCCCCGCGGCGTGTTGTTTCTCGGCAGCGCGGAGAGCATCGGCAGCTTTTCAAATCTGTTCGCGCCGCGCGCCCTCAAAGAACGGATTTTCCAGCGCACCGACGTGGGCATCCCGAGCACAGCGGTGGATTTCCCCGCCGTGTTCGTGCCGAGCCGCACGGACCGGACCCACTCGCTGCTCGCGACGGTCAATCCTCCGCCTAGCCTCCAATCGCTGGCGGACCAGTTGCTCCAGACGCGTTTTGCGCCGCCGGCGGTGCTCGTAAACAGCGAAGGCGACATTCTCTACATCAGCGGCCGCACCGGAAAATACCTGGAACCGGCGGCGGGCAAGGCCAACTGGAACGTCATCGCGATGGCCCGCGAAGGCCTGCGCTACGACCTCACCAGCGCCCTTCAGAAAATCCACCGCAAAAAAGGCGTGATCCATGTGCGCGGCATCAAACCCGATGGCAGGCCGGACGAGCGTTGCGTGGACCTCATGGTCCAGTCGCTCGAAGAGCCCAGGGAATTGTTCGGCATGGTGCTGATCGTGTTTTCCGACTCAGCCGTTCCGGTTGAGGTCCCCACCGCCGGCCAGGGAGGGAAGCAGCCCTCCCCCAGTCATGCGCAGAAACATCTGGAACTGGAATTGCAGCGCGCCCGTGAGGAAGTCCAAGCCGGACGCGAGGAGATGCAGACCTCCCAGGAGGAGCTCAAGTCGATGAACGAGGAACTCCAGTCCACCAACGAGGAACTCCAGTCCACCAACGAGGAACTCATGACTTCTAAGGAAGAAATGCAGTCGCTCAACGAAGAGTTGCAGACGGTCAACGCCGAGCTGCAGGCCAAACTCGACGAACTGTCGGGTGCCAACAACGACATGAAGAACCTGCTCAACAGCACGGACATCGCGACCGTGTTTTTGGACAACGATCTCCACGTGCGTCGCTTCACCTTGCAGGCGAAGACAATCATCAAGTTCATCCCGAGCGACGTGGGCCGGCCGATCACCGACCTCGCCTCCGATCTGCTCTACCCCACCCTGGTCGCGGACGCGCAGGAAGTGCTGCGCACGCTCGTCTTCTCGGAGCGGGCGATCGCTTCCAAAGACGGCCGCTGGTTCACCGTGCGCGTCATGCCCTATCGCACGACGGACAACCGGATCGACGGCGTGGTCATCACCTACGCTGACATCACCGCCGCCAAAAAAGTGGAGGCCGATTTGCGCGCGGAGCACGGCACTCTGGTCAAACACTCGGCGACGCAGGAGGCCACTCTCCTTCGTTTGCAGTCCAAGGGTGAATCCAAATCCGCCGGCGCCCGCAAATCCAAGGCATGAAAAAGCGTCCCACCCCCGCAGTCGGCAGCGAGTTGCGCCGTCGGGCAGAAACCAGCCTGCGCAAGCAGCCGGCCAAAGATCTTCTCGTTGAAACCCGTGCCGGCACAAAACACATGCTGCATGAATTGCAGGTCCATCAAATCGAGCTGGAGCTGCAAAACGAGGAACTCCAGCAAGCCAAGGCCGAGGTGGACGCCAATCTGGAAAAATACACGGATCTCTACGATTTTGCACCCGTCGGTTATTTTTCCATCGATGAAGAGAGTTTGATTCTGGAGGTAAATCTGACCGGAGCCGCCCTGCTTGGAGTGGACCGGTCGCACTTGGTGAAACGTCGCTTTCAGCTGTTTATGGCACCGCAGAACCGCGCGCCGTTCGCCGATTTCATGAAACGGATTTTTGCCGGCCATAAAAAACAGGTCTGCGAAGCGACTCTCCTTCGGGTGGACCGGCCTGTTTTCTGGGCGGATCTCCAAGCGATGTCCGCCTACGCGCTCAAGGGGGCGCGGAAGTGGTGCCGGCTGGCCGTCATCGACGTTTCCGCCCGCAAGCAGGCGGAGGCGGCGCAACATCGCATAGATCTGCTGGCCGCGACCAACCGGCATTTGGCGAAAGAAATCACCCGGCGTCATGCCGCGGAAACTATCCTGAAAAAGAGCGAACAACGCGCCCTCAAATCATTGAAAGCAGCGCGCGATTTGCAGGAGCGGTTACGGCGGATGACCCATCAGTTGCTGATGGTGGAGGAAGCGCAAAGAAAAGAGATCAGCCGTGAACTGCACGATAAAATCTGCCAGCTCTTGGTGGGCATCAATGTGCATCTTGCGATCTTCGCCGAGACCGCCACTCGCAAACCGAAGCAGATCGGGCGGATGATCGTGCCCTTGCGGCGCTTGGTGGAGGAAGGGGTGAAAATCGTGCACAAGTTCGCCCGGGATCTGCGACCGTCGGCACTGGACGATCTCGGGTTGATCCCGGCGTTGCGCTCCTACATCGACGATTTTCAAGAAAGAAAGGGCCGGAAGATCGAGCTCATCGCCGTCGAAGGCGTCGAGGTGCTGAATAATGACAAGCGGACGATCCTCTACCGCGTCGCGCAGGAAGCCCTCGTCAACGCCGCCAAACATGCGGGTGCCAGCCTGATCAAAGTGACCATAACCAAAGCCAAGGACGGCGTATGCCTTGAAATCTCCGACAACGGCAAAGGTTTTTGCGAAAAACGTCCATTGTCCGCCAAAGGTCGTCAGCGCCTCGGCATGATCGGTATGCGCGAGCGCGTCGAAATGGTCGGCGGGCGATTCACGGTCACATCAAAACCCGGAATGGGCGTGGTCATCCAGGCCCTGATCCCCGTAGATTGAGCAAGCGAGTGTCGCCGGGTTTCACGCAGTGCGCCGATAGGCCTGCGTTAACCCGGCGTGGGTTTCCCCATGACGGTCGAGCTTACTTGCTGCGACGACCCACGAGCACACCGACAAGCAGGCCGGCGCCGGCAGCGATGGCGATAGACTGGTAGGGATTCGCACGGATCGTTTCGTCGGTGCATTTGGCTCCTGCCATGACTCGTTTCTTGGCGCCTTCGTAAAGGCCCGAAAGACGTTCCTGGGCGGCGTTGAAACGCGCGCGCAGGTTTTCGATAGCCTCGGAGGAATGCTCGGAAACGGAGTCGGCCATCATGGCTTCAGCCTCGACGACGAGCGCCTGCAGGTCGCCAAGAAGTTCGTTGGGCGTATGGGAGGCGTCTTTGCTGGATTTCATAGTGATAATAAACGTGGGTTTGGATTGGTTTGAGATACTCAGGTCCTTCGGCCTCGCAAGAGCATGGCAACGAAGAGCACGAGAAAGATGACGAAGAGAACCTTGGCTATGACGGCGGCCGTGCCGGCGATGCCGCCGAAGCCGAGTGCACCCGCAAGGATCGCGATGATCAGGAATACGATGCTGTAATAGAGCATGGAGATGAGGGATCAGATTATGATTTTGAGCCGCGGAACAACCCGCCAAGACCAGCGGCAACGGCGACGATGCCGCCGATCAGCATCCACATCGCCTTGTCGGTGGGCGATCCGGTGAAAAACCGGGAGAAACTGGAGCCGATCGAATCCGAGGCGTTGAGGCCATAGACGATCAGAACGGCGCCTCCGGCGATGAGGACGAGTGAGATGATTTTATTCATGACGGTGTGCGGAGAACCGGGATTTTATTTGGCCGGAGTGGTGGTGGAGAGGGCGACTCCGAGGGCTTTGAAATCGGCTTCCAAGTCCGTCAGGGATTCACGCAGCGGGGTCACGTTTTCGTTGGCCTTGTTGGCGATGCCCTTGATGGAGGCGACTCCGCCGGCAGTGAGATCGGTGGCCAGAGCGGTGCGGATGTCTTTGAGATCGGACATGAACGGGGCGAAGGCAGCCTTGGTATGCACGTAGCTGACGCGCACTTTGTTGAAGCGGGCGGCGACGGCGGCCTTACGAAGGGTGCTGCGCTCGCGGATGTCTTCATTTTGGATCTTCGCCAGTTCCAGATCCCAGTTACGGAAGTAGTCGGCACCTTGCGCCTGCATCTCGGCGTCCTGTGTGTTCACGTCTTTGGCGAGCGCATCGAGTTTGTCCACCGCCGAGTCGAATTTATCGAACTGCGGTTTGATGTCCGCCTCGGGGCTGTTGACCAAGCTGGTGAGCGCGAAGAGCACGGCATCAATCTGCCCGTTGCCCTTGTGGATATTGCGCGCGGTTTTCTCGATCGTGGTCGAGGTATCACCGGCTTTTTCATAACCGGTGGTGGAAGCGCAGCCGGCCATAAGCAGGACAAGCGCGGCGATCGAAGATGACAGGAGAGGATTGAGTTTCATTTTATGGATTCAGGATTTGCAGAAGCGGAAATTTACCACCGATCACGCATGGACGTAATGGGGCATAACCCGCCCTGGCTGGCGGAAGCTAACGATTGGAACAGGGCGGTTTTTCGCCGAAAAAACGACGCGGCCGCCACAGGCGATCGCGTCGTTCGAGGGAAGAGGCGTTTAAAAACTAGCCCTTCACGGTCATGTCATTCGTGACCGACTTCACACCGCGGACGCCTTCAGCGAGCTTCGTCACGAGGGTTTTCTCGGCATCGGAAGCAGCTTCACCGGTGATGACAACCACGCCGTCAGTGGTGGTGACCTTCGTCTTCAGGGCACTGGTAGCCTTGTGGCTGAGCAGCGCGTATTTCAACTGGCTGGTGATGGAGGCATCATCGATTTTTTCGCCAATGGTCGTGCTGGGCGCATCTTTTACTACGATGTCGTTTTTGACGGATTTCACGCCGTCAATTTCAGCGGCATAAACCGCGGTGAGATCCTTTTGGGCGATATTGTCAGCCGTGCCGGTGAGGGTGACCATGCAGTCTTGCACCGCGACCTTGGTGTCGGTGGCGCTGACGTTGGCTTTAACGAGGAGACGGCTGCGAATCTTGAAGGCCATCCAAGCATCGGAATGCTCGGGATAGGTGGGCTTCACAACGATCTCGTTGTTGACGACTTGGACGCCGGGCAGGTTTTCCACAGTGTCTTCGGCGAGGGCCTTGTCGTCCTTGTCCTGCACGGTGCCGGTGAGGGTCACGATGCCGTCGGTGGACTTTACCTTCACGTGGTCCTCAAGGACGGTCTTGTAGTTGTAGGAGGCAGTGGCGGCATCCTCGATCTTGCGATCGGTTTCGGAAGAGGCGAGCAGCGCTAAAGGGCTGGTGGCGATGATGAGCAGGGCTGACAGGTTTTTGAATTTCATAAGAACTACCGTAGAACCTTACACGGCGGCCATATCCACGGATATGGGGCACTAACCTACCTTTCCTCCAATTAGCCGATGCGGATCAGATCAATCCGCGATGACACCGGAACGCAGAGGAACGCGCACCTTGATTTCCGTGCCGGCGAGGAGAACGGATATGACCGTTAACTCTCCGCCCACGTAGATCGCCCGCTCACGCATGCCAAGCAGTCCGAGACTGATCTTTCCTTTTCGGCCGGTCTTTCGCCGATCCACGGAAAAACCGATTCCGTCGTCCTTGATTGTCAACTGCACATGGTCGGCACCCGACCGGGAGAGAGTAATAGTCACATGACGGGCGTGGGCGTAGTGCTCCACGTTCTTCAACGCTTCCTGAAGAATGCGATAGAGTGCGAGTTCGGTGTCTGCTGGAAGTCGCTCGGCCAACTGGACGCACACAAGCTCAACCGGCACATCCGTCCGCTCTGTAAACTCCATGCCCGTGCTGCGCAAAACGGCATCCAGTCCCATGTGCCCCAATACACTGGGGCGAAGATTGCGCGAGATACGCTCCACTTCTTCGCCCGCCTGACCGAGCAATTCGCGGAGTTTTATCGCCTCGATCTTCGCCGGCCCATCGTGGGAGGAAAGCTTGTTGACGAGCGTCTGGCTGCGAAAAAGCACGGCGGCCAGCAGCTGGGTGATGTTATCGTGTAATTCGAGGGCCACGCTCGCACGCTCGGCCTCCTGCACCTGCACCACGCGATGCGTCAAGGAGCGCAACTGCGTCTCGTTGCGTCGAGGCTCCGTCATGTCGGTAACCACCATGCTGATGGTGACCCGCTCAAAACCGACCTTGGCCAGTTCCCGGACTGATATTTGCACGGGCAGACGCGAACCGTCGGCAACGATAAGCTGCAGCTGCATCTTGGCACCGGTTTTGGCGGCTTTTTTCATCAGCGGCCGGAGCGAAGCGCGGTCTTTGAAAGAAAGAAAACGACGAAAGGAGCTGCCCGTCACCTGCTCCAGCGGACACTGGACCATCCGGGCAAAACTCTGGTTGGCGTAGAGAACCATCTTGTTGGCCGAAAGCGTGAGCGCCCCTTCGTTCATGGATTCGATGAGCACACGATAGGCGTGCTCGGCACCTTCCAACGTGAACACGTGAGTGCCTTTTTTCCCCGTGCCCACGACCGCGTCCACTTCCCCGTTGCGGATGGCGTGGAGAGTCTCGTCGGCCACGGCCAGTCGCGTCCGGAGCTTCGCGAGCTCGCGGGATGACGCGACGCTCACGGTGCTTGGGCGGCCGGCGGCTTTCAAATTTTGATTTTACCTTTTGTGCTCACCGCGAGCTGGACGAAGAAGCCGGTGGTATTGGACAGGTTGCCGATGAACCGGCGCATCGGCCGGGGAAACTCGATGATGAGCGTCGGGGTGGCGACGATCTGGTTGGCGCGCGCGAGGGCGGGCTGCTGGTAGATATCGATCACCTCAAGCTTTGCTGCACCCTTCAGTTCCGTCGCGCACAACTCGCGGACGCGCAGGACGGCCTGACTGGAGCGCACCGTGGCGCCTGCCACAAAAAGCCGCAGGCTGTAACCGGCGGACGGTTTCAGGCGGGCGGCTTTTTTTCCAACCGGAGGGGCGGGCTTGGCCGCACGGCGCCTGGCGGATTGAGCGGTCATCCGAATTTCCTCCTGTTCTTGGGTTTGGCCTGCGGGATGGCCGCGACCTTGGCATCCGCCTGACGCAGGATACCCGAGGCGGCCTGTTCGGTGCCAAGCATCAGGGTGCGCGTGCCGACTTGCTCGGCGATGCGACGCAGTTCCGCCGCCTCCGTTTCGTAATCGGCGCGCAAGCCGCTGATTCTCCGTTCGAGCGCCGCACGTTTGCGACCCACTTCGCGCTTGAGCTGCGCGGCTTCCTGCTGGCCGGCGAGCACGGCGGCTTTTTCGAGTGCGTTTTGCGCGGCGCGGGCGGAACCGGTCAGCACGCCGCTGGCGCCGATGTAAGCGTCCACCACGTCGATGCCGTGATCAGAGATGAGGAACTCGCGGACCTGGTTCGAGTGCTTCATGCCGCGCGCCTTGAGCACGTAGAGCACCCGGTTGCGTTCGCCGTTGCCTTCGAAGTCCTGAAGCAAAATCCAGGCGTCCATCAGGGAGGACATGGCGGCTTCGCTTTCCTGCGGCGCTTTCCCACCCTGAGTCAGACTGGTGAACAGCGAGGTGATCTGGCCGGCCTTCAGATAGTCGATCAATCGCGTCACCATGCCCTTCCCTTCTGATTCGGTGCCGAGGTCCATCAAACTGGTGATCGGATCAATTATGACGACATGCGGTTTAAAGGTGGCGATCTCCTTGAACATCGTGGCCAGATGCATCTCCAGGCCGTAGAGCGAAGGCCGCGCCGAGTGAAACCGCAGAAGGTCTTTTTTGACCAGCGGCTCCAGACGCAGGCCGATGGAGTGCATGTTGCGGATGATCTGGTTGGGGGACTCCTCGAACGAAAAGAACAACACGCGCTCGCCGCGCCGGCCGGCGGCCTGGGCAAAGTTGGAGGCGATGATCGTCTTGCCGGTGCCGGACGTGCCGGTGAGCAAAATGCTGCTGCCGCGAAAAAATCCCTTGCCGCCGAGCATCGCGTCGAGCCGGTGGATGCCGGTGGCGATACGCTTGGTGGACACCTGATGGTTCAACGCCAGCGAGGTGATGGGCAGGACGCTGATACCCTCGGCATCGATAAGAAAGGGAAACTCGTTGGTGCCGTGCAGGGCGCCGCGATATTTGACCACCCGAAGATGGCGCGTGGCAATCTGATCGTCCACGCGATGATCGAGCAGGATGACGCAGTCGGAAACATATTCCTCCAAGCCATGGCGCGTGAGATTTTCGCGACCGCGCTCGGCGGTGATGACGGCGGTCACGCCCTTTTCCTTGAGCCAGCGGAAGAGCCGCTGCAACTCGGCGCGCAGGACGCCCTCGTTGGGCAGACTGGCGAACAGCACTTCCAGCGTATCGAGCACCACGCGCTTGGCGCCGATGGAATCGATCGCGTGACCGAGACGGACAAACAGTCCCTCCAAATCATACTCGCCGCTTTCCTGGACTTCGCTGCGTTCGACGTGGACGTAGTCGAAGGCGATTTTTTTGCGGCGGACCAGCCCCGCCAGATCGAAACCGAGCGAGGCGACGTTGGCCGTCAATTCAGCTTCGGTCTCCTCGAAGGCCATGAACACGCCTGGCTCGTCGAACTGCACGGCGCCGCGCACGAGAAATTCCGCGGCCATGAGCGTTTTGCCACAACCCGCGCCGCCACAGATAAGCGTGGGACGGCCTTTGGGCAATCCGCCGCCGGTGATTTCATCGAGGCCCTGAATGCCCGTGCGGCACTTCGGTAGCCGCGTCGCCGAAAAGGATAATTTGGCGACATTGTTTTTCATCCAAGAGCGTGTGAGGTTGATATTTGGAATAAGGAACCACCATCGGACCTAGACTATTTTTAACCGGACGCTGCTTTCGACAACCCCCTCGGCGATCGCGTAGCGGGTGAGGCCGGCGGTGTCGTGGATCTTGAGCTTGTCCATGAGATGCTGGCGGTGCTTCTCGACCGTCTTGATGCTGATGCCAAGGGCCACCGCGACCTGCTTGTTGGCCGAACCCTCGGCGACCAGTTGCAACACCTCGGACTCGCGGGCGGTCAAGCGGACGCCGTCGGCCTTGAGCAAGCCATCCCGGTTGCGCGGTCCTGTTTTATCGGCACGGATACGCTTGGCGATGGCCGGACTGAAAAAGACCCGGCCTTCCGCCACTTCGCGGATCGCCTTGGCGAGGATGTCGGCCGAAGTCTGTTTTTCCAGAAAACCGGACACTCCCACGGAGCACATGCGCTTGATGTATTCGTCGTCACTATGCGCGGAAAGCACGATCACCTTGGCGGCGGGATTGGCGGTGAGAATCTGCCGCGTCGCCTCCAAGCCGTTAAGAACCGGCATGGCGATGTCCATCAGGATGACGTTGGGCCTTAGCATCGCCGCCATGTCCACCGCTTCGCGGCCGGTCTTGGCTTCTCCCACAATCGAAAAAGCGCCGTCTGCATTTAGCAGCGCCGACAGGCCCTGTCGCACAATCGCATGATCGTCGGCGAGCAGAACGGTGATTTGTTTTAAAGCGGCCATGACTTCTTGTTTTTAAAAATGAAGAAGATCAGAGCCTCACGACCGCGTCTCCGGGCACAAAAATAGAGGGCAGTAGTGTAAGTCTAAGCAGACGGTCTTCATGAATGGTGCGGTTATCCGTCGCTTCGGGCCGGCATGTCAGACGACACCCGTTCTTGCGTGAATGAGTTAAAGTGAGACCTCGTCGGAAAGAACGAGGAATCAACCCCGCCTTCATTAAACGCCTGACATCAAAGAATAGCGATGGGGTAATACCCTACCTAAACGGATATGGCTGCATTTGCGGTTTTGACGCCAATCAAGCAGAACCCATAACCCAATTCGCCACATCGTTCCCCCATAAAGACCTGCATGAGCCAAACCCCTCCCCTTCCGTCTCCCTCCTCCAACTCGACCGGTCGCGTGCTTTTCGCCAGCCTCGCGGGCACCACCATCGAGTTTTTCGATTTCTACATCTACGCGACGGCGGCGGTGCTGGTTTTCCCCCAGTTGTTTTTCCCCGCGACCGATCCGGCGTCGGCCAAGTTGCAATCGCTCGCCACGTTCGCCCTCGCGTTTTTCGCGCGTCCGGTGGGCTCGGCGGTGTTCGGACATTTCGGCGATCGCATCGGGCGCAAAGCCACGCTTGTCGCCGCATTGCTCACGATGGGCCTGTCAACCGTGATCATCGGCCTGCTGCCCACCTACGCCTCGATCGGTGTGCTCGCGCCGATCCTCCTCGCCCTGTGCCGCTTTGGTCAGGGTTTCGGTCTCGGCGGCGAATGGGGCGGCGCCGTCCTTCTCGCCACGGAAAACGCCCCGCCAGGCAAACGCGCCTGGTATGGAATGTTCCCCCAACTCGGCGCCCCCTTGGGATTTCTCTTCTCAGGTGGAATTTTTATCGTGCTGTCAAAGAGCCTCACCAACGCCCAGTTCCTCGACTACGGCTGGCGGATTCCCTTCATCGCGAGCAGCCTGCTCGTTCTCGTCGGCCTCTATGTGCGGCTGAAAATCACCGAGACTCCCGTTTTCCAAAAAACCATCGATAAAAAGGAACGCGTCGATGTCCCGATCATGACCGTGTGCCGCGACCATGCCGCCGCCGTGGCTCTCGGCACCGTCATTGCCCTGACGACCTTCGTGCTGTTCTACCTGCTGGTGGTTTTTTGCTTGAGCTGGGGCACGGCCAAACTCGGCTACACGCGTGATAATTTCCTCATGATTCAAATGATCGGCGTGGTGTTTTTTGCGCTGACTATTCCGGTGTCCGCCCTTCTCGCCGACCGTTACGGCCGCCGCTGCGTGCTGCTTCTGGTCACGGCCGGCATCGCCGCCTTTGGATTGATTCTCGGACCCTTGTTCAGCGCCGGAGAGCTCGGCGTGGTCCTCACCATGATCTTCGGCTTCTCGCTGATGGGCATGACCTACGGACCTCTGGGCACCCTGCTCTCCGAACTGTTCCCCACCTCGGTGCGTTACACCGGTTCGTCCATGAGCTTCAATCTCGGTGGCATTTTCGGCGGCTCCCTGGCGCCTTATGCCGCCACCTGGCTGGCGACCAACCACGGCCTGTCGGCTGTCGGTTATTACCTCGTCACCGCCGCTCTTCTCACGCTGCTCGCCCTCTGGCTGAGTCGCGAAACCCGCGACGTCGATTTCGCCGAAAAATCTCCGGTCCTTTGACGGGGTCCGTGCAGGGTAAAAATCTCGTGCATTGACGCCCTTCATACGGCCCCGTTTTCTGCGTGGCATGAGTGACTCCTCGGCAGCCTCTCCGGCCACCAAATACAAACGCATCGTCCTCAAGCTGAGCGGCGAAGTGTTGAGCGGTAAATCCAACAACCCGATCGACGCGGGTGTTCTGGAGCGCATATGCTCCCAGGTTAAGGAAATCCAGGATCTCGGCGTGCAAGTGTGCGTCGTGATCGGCGGCGGCAACATCTTCCGCGGCCTGCAGGGCGAGAAGCGTGGCGTCGACCGCACCACCGGCGATTACATGGGTATGCTCGCCACCGTGATCAACTCCCTCGCGCTCATGGACTGCCTTGAAAAAATGGGCGTCTCCACCCGCGTGCAGAGCGCCATCCCGATGAATCAGGTCGCCGAGCCCTTCATCCTCCGCCGCGCCATTCGCCACCTCGAAAAAGGCCGCGTCGTCATCTTTGCCGCCGGCACCGGCAACCCCTATTTCTCGACCGACACCACCGCCGCCCTTCGCGCCTCCGAGATGCACGCCGACATCCTCATGAAGGCGACGAAGGTCGACGGCATCTACGACAAGGACCCGAAGAAGCACGCCGACGCCGTCAAATACGACCAGCTCACCTTCATCGACGCCCTCCGCCAGCGCCTCAACGTCATGGACTCGACCGCGTTCTCCCTTTGTCTGGACAACAACGTGCCCATCCTCGTGTTCGATCTCAACGATCCCCACGCCATCCAGAAGGCCGTCTCCGGCGAAAAGGTCGGCACTCTCGTCCACGGTTAATCGGCGCCGCGATCTTTCTCGTTCTCTTAATCGCTCTCGTTCTCTTCCGTATTTCGTCCCATGTCCCAAACCATTCTCTCCGAAGCCCAGACCAAGATGAACAAAGCCGTGGATCACACCCTCCACGAGTTTTCCAACATTCACACCGGCAAGGCCAACCCTTCCATGGTCGAAAGCATCATGGTCGAGGCTTATGGCTCGATGATGCGCATCAAGGATTGCGCCGCCATCTCCACGCCCGACGCCCGCCAGATCGTCATCCAGCCCTGGGACAAAGGCCTCACCCAAGCCATCGCCAAAGCCATCCAGATTGCCAACCTCGGTTTCAACCCCTCCGTCGATTCCTCCATTGTTCGCATTCCCCTCGCCGACATGAGCCGTGAGCGCCGTCAGGAATTCGTGAAGGTCGCCAACCGCCTCGCCGAAGAAGGCCGCGTCGGCGTGCGCAACATCCGTCGCGACGCCCTCGAAGCCGTCAAAAAAGCCAAGCTCCCCGAGGACGAAGCCAAGCGCACCGAGAAAGATATTCAAACGCTCACCGACAAATCCATCGAGGACATCAACAAGCACCTCGCCGCCAAGGAAAAGGATCTGCTTACGGTCTGAGCACCCGCCAGCGTTCTCTTGCTCTTTCTCGTTCTCCTCTGGAAACCCTTTTCCCGCCGCCTAAACCCAAAAAGAACGATTACGAGAATGAGAACGATGATCCCGTCTTCCTCCCGTGGCTAAAAACACCCTTCCCCGCCGCGTCGTCATCAAGCTTGGCACCGGCGTGCTCACGTCCGGCATCGGCCAGCTCAACACCGTTCGTATCGACGCCCTCGCCGCCGGTGTCGCCGGCCTGCGTGCGCAAGGAACCGAAGTCATCGTGGTTTCCTCCGGCGCCGTCGGCCTCGGCATGGGCCGCCTCGGCCTCAAGAAAAAGCCCGCCGATGTTTCCAAGAAACAGGCCTGCGCCGCCATCGGCCAATCGCTCCTCATGCAGACGTGGCAGCGCGGCCTCGATCCCCATGGTCTCACCGCCGCACAGGTGCTCCTGACGCATGAAGACATGCGTGGTCGCGACCGCCACCTCGGCGTAAAAGCCTGCCTCGAAGAGCTCATCGCCTACGGCACGATTCCCATCATCAACGAGAACGACACCGTCAGCGCCGCCGAAATCAAATTCGGTGACAACGACACGCTCTCCGCGATGGTCGCCAGCCTCACCGGCGCCCAGCACCTGTTGATTCTTTCCACCGCTCCCGGACTCATCGACATGAAGGGCACCGGTCGGATTGTGCCCGTCGTCGAGAAGATCACCCCCGAGATCGAGGCGATGGCCGGCGGCACCACCGACATCACCGCCACCGGCGGCATGATTTCAAAAATCACCGCCGCCAAGCTCGCCGTGCGCGCCGGCTGCGGCGTGTTCATCGCCAGCGGCGCCGAGCCCGACATCATCGCCCGCCTCCTCGGCGGCACCGGCCCCGGCACGTTCTTCGTCCCCAGCGGCATTCCCCTCGACGCCAAAAAACGCTGGCTCGCCTACTTCCAGCGTCCGCACGGCGGCATCCAGATCAACCCCTGCGCCGTGCCCGTCCTTCGCGACAAAGGCGGCAGCCTCCTCGCCATCGGCATCACCGGTGTCACCGGAACCTTTGCCGAAGGCGACATCGTCAACATCCTCGACCCCGACGGCAAAATCCTCGCCCGCGGCGTCGCCGCTTTCGACAGCCACGAAGTGAAGCTCATCGCTGGCAAAAACAGCGACGAGCTCAAGCCGCTCTACCCCGGCCGCAAGCGCCTCGAAGTCGTCCACCGCGACAACCTCGTGTTGCTGTAAGGTCAGGCGACTCGCAGCACCCCGGCCGCCCGCGTAAACGTCGCTTCGTCAAAACCGAGCGCACGTTTTAACTCCGCATCGCGCTCCAGCGGATTGGCGATCTTCGCCGTCCGCCGAAACTCGCGCCAACCCAGCATCCCGCCCGCCCACCCGAGCAATCCGCTGATGGGCACCGGCAGATCACTTCCGTGCAGGATGCGTGTCGCAAGCGTTCCCGTCGTCAGTTTCCGCAAAGCCGAAGGCCGCAGCCTGAAGTTCACTGCCGCCAGCGCACTGTTGTCCCCGTAAAGATTCGGAAACCGCGTCGTCATCTCCGCGAACACGTCGAGATAATCGGTATCAAGCAGCATCGTGCCCGTGCCGCAATGCGCCGCGATGCACTTCACGCCAATCTCCAGCGGACGCGTCAGCACACGCGGGTCGGCCAGCTTGTGATCCATCACCGGCATCGTGCGCTCGCTGCCCGTATGCGCCAGTATGGGCAGCCCGGCCTCGGCCATGCGTTCGAGAAACCGCGTATGCCGCCGGTCGTTCCAGTCGATGCCCTGCACATTCGGCAGGCATTTAAGCGCCGCCGCTCCACCCGCAAGACAACGCTCCAATTCCTCCATCGCATCGCGCCGCGATGGATGTATTGAAACCGCCGCGAGAAACTCCGGGTGCTCCTTCGCCAGCTGAAGCACATAGGCGTTGGGCACGTAAAACGACGCCAGCTCCGGCAGCGGTGTCCCATCCTCGCGATACGCCAGCTCATGCGCGAGCAACAACGCACGCCCGAGTGACGACGTCCGCACATAGGTGAGCAACCGCTCAACATAGAGCCGGTCGAAATCCGGCCCCGCCAGATCACAGGGCGTCAGGCCTACGCACCGCACCATCCACGGCGCGCCGATCTTCGTCAGTCCTTTCGGACGATACCAGCAGCCCGTGCCGCCGGTTCCCGTGCCAACGACATGAACATGGGAATCAATCCGGTTGTTCATGCGGAGGGCTTCACCGCGATGTCTTTGCACGCTTTGAGGTCGAGTTTACCGGTGCCGAGCACGGGGATTTTTTCTACGCGAATCACTGTGCGCGGAATCCAAAGGTTGGGCACACCCGCCGCCGACAGTTTTTCCTTCACCGATTCCGCCGTCAGGTCATCGCGCGCACTGAGCAGCACGATCTGCTCGCCCTTGCCTGGATCGGGCACACCGACGACCGCGAGCGCATAGCCTTCCGATTGATCGATAGAAAACGCCTCCAACAGTTTTTGCTCCACCGTGCCATGCGGCACCATCTCGCCCGCGATCTTCGAAAACCGCGAGAGACGTCCCTCAATCGTAAGAAACCCGTCTTCGTCAAAACGCCCCAAGTCTCCCGTGAGATACCAGCCGTCGTGAAACGACGCGCGCGTCTTCTCCTCGTCGCCGAGGTAACCGCTGAAAATATTCGCCCCGCGAAAGGCGATCATACCTGTCTGATCGGCCGGCAGAAACTCTTTCGTCTCCGGATCGAGCACCCGGGCAGTCATGCCCACCATCATGCGACCGACCGTGCCCAGTTTTTTTCCGGCCTGATGCTCCGCCGTCTCGGTCGTCACAAGCGGATCCGGCTGGTTGACGTTGGTCGCAGGCGAGGCCTCGGTCATGCCGTAGCCCTGCATGACCTCCAATTTGAATTTTTCCAACACGCCCCCGTAGAGATCCATCGGCATCTTCTCCGCGCCGGAGACCAGAATCTTCAACGTGCGCAGCTCGGCCGGCTCGGCCTTTTTAAGGATGGGGCGCATGAAGGTCGGCGCGCCCACCATCACACTCACCTGCTCGTCGCGGATGGCGTCGATGATTTTGCGCGTGTCCAGCGGGCTCGGCACCGTGACCGAGCGGCAGCCACGGATCAACGGATACCACATGTTCACCGTGAATCCGAAGCTGTGAAACACCGGCAGGCAGCTCAACATGATCGTCGATGGAGGCAGGATGGAGAGCGACGAGAACTGCCAGCAGTTGGCCAGGATATTGCGATGCGAGAGTGCCACGCCTTTTGGCTCTCCCGAACTGCCACTGGTGAACAGCAGCCCGGCCTCAAGTTTGTCGCCGTGCTTGGGCAGACCCAGCAGCCGCGCAACCATCTGATTGGGCAACAGCCACGCCGCCAGCAGCCAGGGTAACAGGGCGCGCTTCCCGCCGATCTCCGCAATCGTTTTTCCAAGATCCAGCGTGCGCTCGGGCCAGGGAAAATCAGGCACTTTGGCTTTCACCACTTCGGCCGATATCACCGTCTTCACACCCGACACCCGCAGGCTGGACTCGCTCGC
Organism: Rariglobus sp.; assembly: GCA_035493815.1. GTDB lineage: Bacteria > Verrucomicrobiota > Verrucomicrobiia > Opitutales > Opitutaceae > Rariglobus. The sequence continues at coordinate 32,346 of DATJHQ010000027.1, read as the reverse complement.
GGCGCGACCGGCGGTGAAATTGAAATTCACCGGCACCTTGCCCGCGCAGACCACCGCGAGATTGGCGATGGTCGCTCCTGCGCCGGGCGGCAGCACGATACCCACGCGCGGCTCGGGCACGGTGCGTTTCAGATGCCGCGACAACGCCGCCGCCGCCGCCAGCAACTGCGCGCCCGTCAGCGGCCGGCGCGCACCGGTGCGATCCACCAATGGCACATGCCAGGGACGGCGCACCAACCCGCGCACGATTTCGCGACCGAGGTGCCGTTTGAGTTGTGGACGCTCCTCGAAGGCTTCGCATCCGAGGTCAAGCAACGCCTGCCGCACGCTCGCCGCGTTGGCGTCTTTCGCCGGAATTGGATTTCCCCAGGCGACAAAGACCGCCGTGCGCATAATCCGTGGTGATTTGAAGAGATATTTGTTTTCGGAAAACGAGAACACCGATCCCCACAGGCCGTCATGCGCCACCGGCACGACCGGCACGCCGGCCTTGCGCGCCATCAGCTCGAATCCCCGCTGCAACTTCATCAATTGTCCCGTGCGTGAAATCGCCCCTTCCGGGAAAATCATCACGAGTTCGCCCGCCTCCAGCGCCTTCGATACGCGCCGCATGGTCTCCAGTGCGTTGGCCGGCGAAACGGGAATCGTGCCCGTCAACTTGAACATGAGCCGGCAGAACCAGTTCAGATTCATAAACGCCTCGGACCCCACAAAGCGGATCGGACGCGGACATGCCAGCTGCAACACGATGCCGTCCACATACGAAAGATGGTTCGGCACGAGCAACGCGCCGCCCTCCGGAATGCGTTCCGCGCCACGCGAACGAACGCGATAAAGCAGGCGCGCCAGCCAAATGACCGGAAGCGCAATCAACCAAGGCGTGTAAGTGCGGCCGCGAAAAGTGGAGGCAGACATGGCGAAATGGATGAACGAAAAACGGTTGTTTATCCGGGCAGCCGCCAGGAAGCGGCGCCGGTTTGCAAAGATTTCAAAACGGAGATCGCATCACGCACCTGTTTCCCGGTGAGTCCGGCGGTGACCTGCTCCGTTACCTCCAGATAGCGCGGCTCGACCTTGGCCCAAAGCTTGCGCCCCGACGGTGTCAGGGAAACGCGATAAACCCGACGATCCGTGGGATGATCGGAGCGCTTCACCCAGCCGGCCTTTTCCAAGCGGTCCAAAAGACCGGTCACATTGGACCGGTCCACCACCAGGATATCGCCCAGCTCACGCTGGCTGAGCCCGTCGGCGGCATCGGAAAGCGCATGCAGCACATTGTATTGCGCCGCCGTCAATCCATGCGGCCGGAACAGCCGCTGACTCTCGCGCAAAAAGACGTCAGCCGTGGCCATCACCTCCTTGGTCAACTCGTAACCCGGCGCGTTTTGCATGTGACCAGTTGCTTATTCAATTGTTGATATGTCAACTATTATTTTGGCCATCCTCGCAAATCCCGGGCGAGTGCGGAAAAACTGGGAAAGTCGTTTTCAAGCCTGCGCAGATCCCGGCGCTGGCGGCAGACTTCCTCCAGTGCCCGCTTCGTCTCCCATTGAAGACTAGGCCGATCGGTGCCATAAACACGGACCTTTAGTTCCGCGCGGGTATAAGGTGCGCGCAAGGTTTCCTGGCCGGCGACCCATGCCGCTTCGCTCACCTGCTCGTCTCGTCCGCAAAGATACCACGCCTCAATGGCCGGCACCGCAATCCCCACCCCACGTAACACGCGATGCCTCCCGTGCGCGGGCGGAAACCGTTTTGCCGTCTGCCGGAAAACCGCCCGCAACCTGCACATCCGACACTGCGGATGAAAATAGTCAGGCGCATCATGAGCCGCGGTGTGCACCACCGAATCGTCACTATCGACCACGACCACCAAACCGTCGGCATCGGTGTTAAAATGAAGATGCCGGATGATGGATGGCAGCACCTGCGCCACCGAAGGCCAACCGCGGGCGCGCAAGTTCGGTTGCACACGGTGAAACGGTCCGCCCAACACCGCGGCTACCAACTCGGTGATCGCCGCCTCATCGGCGGGAGACTCGCTGAGAACGGCAAGTTTCATCGTTCGTCGGGGACACCGCCGAGAATTCCGGAAAACCACAGGTCGCCGAGCGAGCCTTCTTCGAGGAGCGCGGCGAGATCGTCACGGTCACTCAATCGCGTGAAATGCGCGGCGCGGCCTCGTTTTTCGGTGATGACAACCTCTTCGGGATGATCTCGAAAGAGATCCAGCAGGTAAGGCGAATGCGTGGTCGCGATGACCTGCACCGGCTCACGTTTCTCGCCGGCGGATTCGGGATAGCTCAGCCGGTAAAGCAAATCGCGAATCTCCCGAAGAAGACGCGGATGAATACCGCGGTCGATTTCCTCGATGCACACGATGGCCGGTGGTGCGGGATCATACGCGAGCGCCAGAATCGCCATCAAATAAAGCGTGCCTTGGGAAAGACTGTCGGCGGGGACAAGCTCCCCCGCTTCGCTCAGACGCAGGCCCAGCGCGACCGTGTGATCGTCACGCTCGATCAGCTCGACGTCTTCATACTCGGGCTGAATACGGAGCAACTCCTCGCGAAACCGGGCGAAGGCATCCGGCTGTTCTTTTTTGCGCGCCAAGAGCACGGCGGCAAGATTGGCCCCGTCGGACGCCAGTTCGGCACCTTCCTTGATTGCCGGCTTGGACGCGATCGCCTCGTGATCGAGCGTATAACTGCGAAGACTCAGGAGCCGCGTGCGCAGGACGGGCCAGTCGTCCACCCCTTCGCCTTTTGGCAACGGAGTGACTTGAAGAAAATCGCACAGCGATTCGGACACGCAACTCAGGGACGCCTCCAGGCCATCGAAAGGCGGTGAGAACCGAAACATGATTTCCGCGCTTTCCGGGCGCCGATCAGTCTCGGGGATCGGGTCACGCAGCGGCAGACGCGCCAGCGTTCGCAGCTGCAGGATTGCCTGGATCAGGCTGGTTTTCCCCGAGCCGTTGGGCCCGATCACGAGATTACACGGAGCCAAGACAAGGCTCGTGCCTCGCAGGGCCTTGAAGTTCCGGAAAGCGACGGAAGCAATCACACGTCCAGCCTGACGGCCAAGCCGTGAAACTCAACGCCAAGCGCACGGTGCGCTTTAGTTCGTGATCGCGTTAACAATCATCCGCTGGAGTTGCTCCGTGCCGATGGACTGCAACGTGCCGTCCAAATGAATGGGCTCGGACAACGGCACATAGCCAAGCGTATCGGCACCGCCGGCGCCGAGCAGCCGCAGTTGACGGAAGCTGGCGGCAAGCTGGTCGCGTGCGCCGACCTGCAAGTCGATCTGCAGCGGTTGCAGACGAATCGGCACATCGGGCACAAAAGTGATCTTACCGGAACCGGCCATGCGCATCTGCGGCGAGATAAGCGTGATGTCCTTGATCAGCACATCGCGCTCGGAATCACGAGAGAGCACGATGCTGAGTTGATCAAAATTGATGGTGCCCAGTTGCTGGGTAATGGAAGCCGCCGCTTCGCTCTGCTGTCCGATGCGGGCAGCCTGGCTGTTACCCGACAAAGCTCCCAGGAAGCCGATGACAGCGGCAGCCTTCGAAGCATTTGAAACCGTTTTCCCAGTCTTGACACTCAACACACGCAACGTGCCGCCACGGCTCATGAGCGTAACATCACCCAAAGCCGTGTCCTTGAAACCGGCTGGATCGAAGGCGCGGCCGGAGAGATGCGTGGAAACATCAAACTTGCCCTCAACCTGCGCAGGCTTCGAGGGATTCAGGCCGCGCAGCATCGGCGCAGGATCAAAATTGGCCACCGCCAAGTCGGCCTTGAGACCATAAGGTGCAGCGGCTTGCTTGGCATCGTAGCTGAGGCTGCCACCCGCCTTCAACGTGGCCTCACCACCAAGCGCAGCCCGGAAGGCATCGAGCGACACCGCGTCAGGCGTGATCTTCACCGAGCCGCCGATGTCGGCGACCTCGATCGCCGGAGAATACACGACCTTCTTCAAAGCCAATTTGAGTTCGCCGGTCAGGCCGGCCCACAAAGGACCGGCAGGTGTGCCGGCGGGTTTCGATGGGGGTGACTTCGTCTCGGGTGCCGCAGAAACCGGTGCTGGTTGGGTCAGACCCGAGAAACGTTGAAGATCCTCGACGTAGAGCGTATCGCTCGCCAACTGGGCATCAATCTGCGTGCCCGTTTTTCCGGGTATAACCACCGCACCAAAGGTGAGGTCTGATTTTCTTCCAGCTTGGGTGATGACGATCGGAGCCTGCGCGTCGATGCGACCGGCGGAATCACGGTCTGCACGCACATAAAGGGCGACACCGGGCAATGTCCGACTGTCCCCCGTGAGCAAATCCGCCAGCTGAAGCGTAAGAGCGACCGACTGCTTGTCATCGATGCTCGCAGTCACGTCACCACGCGCAACCCCGTGGCTGAGTGAAATACCGGCAGGCGCGACAGGCTGCCGCAGCAACGCATACAGATCGGCCTCGAAGGAGGCGGTGGCTTTGACCGGCTGATTGGCACCGGCCGACTGCCCCGCGCGGGCGTTAACCGTAAGCAAAGGCGCAGGGCCGCTGTCGCTGGCCACGGTGAGATTGGAAACCTCCGCCTGCCAGCCCTTCGGCGTATAATCCCCGCCGATGCCCACGGAAATATCCAAGGCGCGCACCAGCGGTTTGCCGGCCTGCGCCACGTTGAGCTGCGTCAGAATCAGCGGGCTGACCGAACGCAGGGTAAAGCCTCCATCGCGCGCAGTCGCGGCAAACTCACCCTTCAGGTCGTTGCCGGTTATATCAAAGCCGGACAGAAACGGTTTGGCCCACGCCAACGGCAATCCTTGCAAACTGATGCCGAAGAGATCGTCGGCGGGACGCTCGGCCTCCAGCACCCGTGTCGCGGTGTTAAACTTCAAAACCTGTTTCGCCGAGACACTGAGAACCGGTTTGGCCCCCGAAATCTGTGAGCTGAACCGGTCGATACGGATGGTATCCTCCTGCTTGGTCACATCAAAATCCGTTTCAAAAACCACCCGGCCGATGGCGGAAAACTCCGGCGCCAGCACCGACAGCCGGTCCACGGTGGCGTTGAGTTGTCCGACCGTGTGGATTTCAGCGGCAGTGCGATACGCAATAAAAGACCCCTTCCCTGTCATAATGAATGCAGGCAAGGTCCGCCCCATTGCAAATGGGGCCAAGTCCGTGTCGTGAACATCCACCGCCCAGGTGCCGGTAAACGGCTTGGTTCCGGCAGGGAGCTTCACCGCGAGGTTCACGAGTTCTTTTTTTCCGGCTTGGAAAACCAGCGAGTAAGCCTCGGCCCCCTCGGCGGCGCGTGCGGCGTCGAGGGTGACATGAACCGCCGCTCCATCGGGAAACTGCTCACCGGTGGCGGTCGCATTCGTGACTACCGCCAGGTGGTCGAAGGAGCGAGGCGTGTCCATGCGCACCGTAATGTCACTCTGCAAAACCAGTTTACTGACGGGCGCGTCTTTTTTGCCGGAGGTCAGAGTGGCCTTGATTGTGATTTTTCCGTCCTGTCCGGCGGCCAGATTGCCGCCGGTGATCACCACATGAACCGTTCCCTGCTTGGCGGGCAGGATCACGTCGCCTTCGATGTCGATTCCATCAAGCGAGAAATCAACCGGCAGTTGGAGTTGCTGGAAAATCCCCGCAAACGCCTGGCGCACGGTTTCGGCCGGCGGCACCGGCGAAGACGCGGTGGCGTTTTTTGCGGGAGCCAACGACGAAGCCGTGGTGGTTGTCGCCGTGGCAACAGGCAGACTGAGGTCGAGCGTCCAGCCCTTCGCTTCCACCCGCTTGACGGCCGCGCGACTGCGGGCGGCATCGACAAGCGACACTTCGACCTCGGCCGACGGCAAGGTCAGTTCCATCCCGGGCTGCATCAAATGGATATTTTCAACGCGCGTGACATTGAGACCTGCATTTACTCCGCCTATTTTCAGATCAAGACCGGGTTGTCCGGCGATCGCCTTCCGGGCCGCCCATGTTTGGATGCCGGGCGTAAACGCCAGCGCAATAACCACCGCCAAAAGCACCGTGACGACAACGACGCCGATGAGGACAAAACGGATGGGTTTCATAGGAACGTAACGGGAGGGGGAAGGAGTTTCAGTTGTGCCAGCGCCAAGGAACAAAGCAAGCGGCGCGGCATCCCGAACCCATTCGGAAAGCGCCGCGCCGGAAAAGACGGGTAAAGCCGGGTTAGTTCACAGGGGCATACACATCACCCTGGCCGATGGCCTTGCGCATGCTGGCGAGTGCGACGTTGTAATTATAGTTGGCCTGAAGCTCGTTGAGGCGGGCCTGGCTGAGCGCAACCTGCGAGGTGAGCACGTCGAGCTGGGTGGCGGTGCCTGCGTTGAAACGGGCGGTGGCGAGGCGCAGGCTTTCCTTGGCTTGGTCGACGGTCTTGAGCGTGGCCTGCACGAGTTCATCGGCCTCCTGCAGCGATGAGTAGGCCTGACGCACTTCGACATCAATGCCGAGGGTTTGTGATTCAGTGTTCAGGCGGGCCTGTTCGTATTGAGAGCGCGCCTGCATCACGCGGCCGGCGGTGGCGCGTCCATCGAAAATCGCCCAGTTGGCTTCGGCTCCGATGGTCCAGCCGTCCAGAGAATCGCGGAAGCGGTTGGACGAGGATTTCTTGATCCATTCATAACCGCCGACGAGATCGACCGTCGGCAGATACCCCGCCTTTTGCAGGCGGATGTTGCGCTGCTGGGCCTGCTCGGTCTTCGATAATGCCAACAGTTCAGGCCGGTTGGCCCGGGCCGACTCAAGAGCCGAGTTCAGGTCGTATTGGGCGGGGGTGAATTGCAGCGTCCCCTCGACTTCGAAGGTTTTGCTCGAATCCGCCGTGAGACTCGCAGGCGCGCCGAGGGACTGACGCAGCTGGTCGAGCGATGTGCGGTAGGTGTTGCGAGCGGTGATCAACGTGGGCTGCGCGTTGGCCAGTTGAACCTCGGCCTGGAGCACGTCGAAGTTGGAAACGGTGCCGGCCTTGAAGCGGTTGGTCACATTGCGCAGCTGTTCGTTCAGAAGGGCGATGTTCTCCTCCTGCACCTTGATCTGGTCGCGGGCGAGGAGGATGTTGAAGAACTTCGTGCGCACATCGAGAAGCGCGTTGTTGATCGTGGCCTTCAGGTTGAGCAGTGAGGCGTCGCGCACCAACCCCTGGGCGTCGATGGCGGCCTTGATGCCTCCGCCGGCATAGATTGCCTGCCTCACCTGAATGGCGATGGTCCAGTCCTGGGTGCTGGGCGTGGGACCTTGAACGAGGTCGTCATCCTTCTTGGAGTAACTCGCATTGGCGGACACATTCGGGAGAATCTGCGCCTCCACTTCAACGATGAGCCCCTCCTGCTCGCGGATGGCCTCGCGGGCAAGGCGGATGTTGTAGTTATGCTGCAGCGCGTAGGAAATCGCGCTCTTGAGGTCGATGGGATTGGGCAGCGGTTGCTCAGCCTTCCGGGAATCGCCTGCGGCATGCAGTGCACCGGCGATCGTCAGCAAAGCGATGATAAGAGACAGGAATCTAGGCGTCTTCATGGGAAGGAAATCTATGTATTGATCAGACATGGGCGTCGGCCACGGGGGCTTTGTTTTTTTTGTAATCGGGCGCGATGAGCAGATAGGCCGTCGGCACGACGAACAAGGTGAAGAGCGTGCCGATGGTCATACCCGTGGCGATGACCAGACCCATGTTGTAGCGACTGGCGGCACCGGCACCGGTTGCGAAGACCAGCGGCATGACACCCAACACCATGGCGGCGGTGGTCATTAGAATGGGCCGTAGGCGGACGCCGCAGGCCCTCTCGATGGCGACGAGTTTGTCCAGGCCTTCTTCTTGGAGTTGGTTTGCGAACTGCACGATCAGGATGCCGTGCTTGGTGATCAGGCCCACGAGGGTGATGAGACCGACCTCCGTATAGATGTTCAACGAGGCAAACCCGAGGAAGATGAAGACCAGAGCGCCGCTTATAGCCAGTGGCACCGTCAGCATAACCACAAAGGGATCACGGAAACTTTCAAACTGCGCCGAAAGCACGAGGAAGATGATGATAACCGCAAAGCCGAAGGTGATCAGCAGGGCGCTGCTTTCCTGAATGAACTGGCGGGACTGGCCGGCGTAATCAGCCTGGTAATCCGAGGGCGCCACTTCAGACGCCTGCTGCTTGAACCAATCCAGCGCCTGGCCGAGCGTAACGCCAAAGCGCGGAACCGCCGAGATCGTCGCCGAGTTAAGCTGCTGGAAGCGTTTCAAGGTCTGCGGCTGCACGACGTGTTCAAGTTTCGCGAAAGTGGACAACGGCACCAAGGCACCGCTGCCGGTGGCAACATGATAGTCCAAGACCTGCTCGGGATTCAGGCGTTCCGTGCGCACGACCTGGGGGATAACCTTGTAGCTGTTGCCCTGGATGTCGAAAAAGTTGACGTAGCCGCCGCCCAGCATGGCGCCGACGTCGCCAGACAGCTGCTGCATATTCACGCCGAGATCGGCCGCCTTGTCGCGGTCGATCAGGAGATTCACCTGCGACTGGTCAAACTTGAGGTCGGAATCGGCGAAGTAAAACAGGCCGCTCTTCATGGCACGACCGACGAGTTCGTCAGCCACCTCGGAAATACGTTGGGGATCATCGGTGGACTTGATGACAAACTGCACCGGCGTGCCGGCGCCACCACCGGGCAAGGGAGGGCGCTGGAACGCGAATGCCTTGAGCCCCGCGACGCCGCCGAGCTTGGCGGTGACCTCGGGCAGGATCTGCATGGTGGAGCGATCACGCTCGCTCCATGGTTTGAACACCATGCCGGAGAGGACGCTGTTGGGAGAGCCCCGTCCGACGATCGTGAAGATGTTCTGCGTCTCCGGAAATCCCTGGTAGATGCCAATGACCTGATTGGCGTAGGCAGAGGACTGGTCGATGTTCGCGTTGGCGGCAGCGCTTGCAACCGAGATGATGATTCCCTGGTCTTCATCGGGAGCGAGTTCGCTTTTGGAGAACTTCAGAAACGGAATACAAACCAGCAGAATCAGGAGCGCAAAGACCACCGTGACCGGCTTGTAATTAAGCGCACCATGCAAGACATGTTCATAGCGGCCCCGGAGCTTGTCGAAGGTCGTGTCGAGCCAGTGAGCGAAGCCCGTTTTTTGGGGGTTATGCTTGAGGATGCGGGACGACATCATCGGCGACAGCGTCAGCGCGACGATACCGGATACCACAACCGCGCCGGCCAGCGTAAAGGCGAACTCTTTGAACAAGCTGCCCGTAAGACCGCCCAGAAACCCGATGGGGGCGTAAACCGCCGCGAGCGTGATCGTCATGGCGACAACCGGCCCTGCCAACTCGCCCGCACCCTTGAGAGCGGCGTCAAAGGGCGACAATCCCTCCTCGATATGGCGGTGGATGTTCTCAACGACGACGATGGCATCGTCCACCACGAGGCCGATGGCGAGCACCATGGCCAGCAGCGTGAGCAAATTAATGGTGAAGCCCAGGGCGAGCATCATCGTAAACGCGCCCACCAGCGACAGCGGCATGGCGACGACCGGAATCAGCACCGAGCGAACCGATCCCAAAAAGAGGAAGATCACGATCACGACGATGACCAGCGCCTCGACGAGCGTGTCCACCACCTCGTGAATGGAGTCGTTGATGTAGGCCGTGGCGTCGTAAGGAATCGTGAGATGCATGCCGCGCGGAAGCTGCGCTTCGATCCCGGGAAGAACCTTGCGCACATCCTTGATGACGGTGAGCGCATTGGCGGTGGGCAGCACATTGATGCCGAAGAACGTGGCGTTCTTGCCGTTGAAACTGACCACGCTGTCATAGGTCTCGGCCCCGAGCACGACGTCGGCGATATCCCGTATGCGAATGATGGTTCCGTCCGTATTCCGCACCACCAGATCGCGGAATTGATCGGCGGTGTGCAGATCGGTCGAGGCGTTGAGATTGATTGAGACCATGTCGCCTTTGGTCGAACCAACGGCGGACAAGGCGTTGTTCTTACCCAACGCGGCATAAACCTCGGAAGGACTGATCCCGAGCGCAGCCATACGGTCGGGCTTCAGCCAGATACGCATGGCAAAAGTGCGTCCGCCGAGGAGTTCGGCGCTCTGCACGCCCGGAACCGACACCAGTTTGGGCTGCACGACACGGGTCAGATAATCGGTGATCTGATTGGTTTGAAGATCGTCGCTCGTAAAACTCAGATACATCGAGGCGGTGCTATCACCCACTTGGACGTCGATCGTGGGATCAAGCGCACCAGACGGAAGCTGGTTGCGCACGCGATTCACCTTGGAGGTAATCTGCGTGAGCGCGGCGTTGGGATCGTAATTAAGCCGCAAATGCACGGTGATCGTGCTGGAGCTCGGCGCACTGTTGGACTCGATGTAGTCGATGCCGTCGGCGCTCGCGATTTCCTTCTCAAGCGGAGTCGTGATGAAGCCGCGGATAAGGTCGGCGCTCGCCCCGGTATAAACCGTGGTGACGGTGACAATGGCGCTGTTGCTCACCGGATACTGCCGCACATTGAGCGACAGCATCGACTGCAGACCGACCAGGAAGATGAGCAGACTGACAACCGTCGCGAGGACAGGCCGTTTGATAAAGAGATCCGTGAACTTCATGGTGACTTCAGGTGTTGGGCGGCGTGGGCGCAGGGCTGTTCGAAACCGGCACCTGATTATCGATCACAACACCGGTTCCGTTGCGCAGTTTCAACTGGCCCGCCGTCACAATCATGTCTCCGGCCTTCACGCCTTTGATGATCGAGACCTGATCGCCCCGCGTCGTGCCGATGATCACGAATTGCTGGTGGGTGACGAGCTCGACATTGCCCTTGGCATCTTCGAGCGGCTTGCCGTCCTTGTCCATGGCCGGCTCGATGACATAAACCGCATCTCCGTAGGGATTGTAGATGATCGCGCTCTGAGGCAGGGTGACCGTCTTGTCCTGCACCGGCAGGAGAACGTCCACCGAGCAGAACATGCCCGGACGCAAACGCCCGTCGGCGTTGGAAAGCGTAGCTTGGATTTGCACGCTGCGAGTAGCGTCATCCAGCTTGGTGTCGCTCGCCGTGATCTCACCCGAAAACTTCGCACCGGGATAGGCGTCGATGGATATCTCCACCTTCTGACCGGTTTCGATGTTTTTGATATCCTGCTGAGGGAGTGTAAAATTGACGTAGATGGGATCGAGCGACTGAAGCGAAACCACGGGCGTGCCCACCGCGAGAAACTGGCCGAGATCAACCTGACGGATCCCCACGCGCCCGGCAAAAGGCGCCGTGATGGTTTTCTTGGCGATGGTCGCGCGGACATTATCCGCATTGGCGACGGCCTGATCGTATTGAGCGGTGGCGGAATCGAGGTCCGACTGCGCGTTGACGTTGGCTTCACGCAACTGCTTCGCGCGATCAAGCGTCTGACGAGCCAGCTCAGTGGTTGCCTCAAGACTGCGCAACTGGGCTTCTTCGCTGGAGGTATTGAGATGCACGAGCACGGCGCCCTTTTCGACCAGTGAACCGGACTCGAAGTCGATCTTGTCGACCACACCGCTCAGTTCATTGGCCAAAACCACTCCATGAACCGCGACTAAAGAACCCACCGCATGCATCGCCGGCTGCCAGGTTTCCTCGGTGGCCTTGATCGCGGAAACGGTCACTGGCGGCGGCTTCATCGCGGCCATCATCTTGCCCATTTTGATGACTTTGTAGGCCCAAAAGCCAAAAATGCCGCCGAAGACGGCGACCATGAACACCAGCATGAGAATCATTCGTTTAGCCATATGATTTGCGTGATAAAATGTTGCTTGAAAGTTAGAGAAGCGGGCGAAAAGGCAAAGGACCGGTTACGATTCCGACAAAACGGCCGGAGCAATAGGATTGGTATCAGCCATGATGGCGGCTTGCTGCATGATTTTCCCCAAAAGCCGCACAAGGGTTTTACGTTCGTTTTCCGTAAGCGGCTGAACAAGCGATGCCGTGAGTTTGAAATGTCCGGGAAGATAGCCGTGGATCAACGCCTCGCCCTTCGGTGTGAGTTTTACCGATAACATACGCCGGTCGTCCCGATCCGAATCACGGCTCACCATGCCATCGCGTTCAAGTGTGTCGATCAGCCCCGTCATGGTCGCGCGAGTCACGCCCGCCTTGTCCGCCAGTTCCGCCGGAGTGGAGGCGCATGGAGTGCCGGTGCCTTTGTCGATCAACAACATCAACACCGTGAAACGACCTTGTGAAAGCCCTGCTTGATGAAGGTGCGTCGTCAATACGTTGAACGCCTCATCACTGGTGCGCAGCAGATGCAAATAAGCCTCCGATGCCGACGGATCCAAGTCGGGAAACTGTTTCGCTGCTTCGAGCAGGCACTCGTAGCGCGGCAGGTCTTTTAGCATTAATAAAGGCATCCCCGTAAACAGTTCGCGCGCCTAGGCGTCCAAACCATAAGGAGGCTTATAATTAGGAGCCTAACTAAAAAAGCAACCCCGACTTGCCACCATACATCGCGGCCTTCGTAAGATTCTACATGACAATCAAATTTGACAAAAAAAGGCGCGCCCGAGGGCACGCCTTTGAAAACTTACAGTTGGAATCGTCCTTTACTTTATAGGGCGTTGGCAGCGGCAACCACGGCCTCGGCGGTGATGCCGAGTTCCTTCATCACCACGCCACCGGGGGCGCTGATACCAAAGCGATCGATACCGATGACTTTGCCGTCGAGACCGACGTATTGATACCAGAGACCGGTGACACCGGCTTCGATCGCGACGCGCTTGCGCACGGCGGAAGGCAGGATGGCCTCGCGGTATTCGGCAGACTGGCGGTTGAAGCGTTCAAACGACGGCATCGAGACCACGCGTGTGCCTTCGCCCAAGGTCTTGGCGGCGGCGACTGCGTGCTGCAGTTCGGTGCCCGAGGCCAGCAGAATACAGGTGAGCGGAGCGGTTTCCTGCACGGCAACGTAACCACCCTTGAGCACGCCCGCGCGACGGATGTGCGGGGGGATTTCATTGAGGATAGGCATGGCCTGACGGGAGAGCGACAGCAACGTGGGTCCGTCGGCGCGCTCGAAGGCGGCGGCGTAGGCACCGGCAGCTTCCTCGGGATCGCCGGGGCGGATCACATCGAGATTCGGGATGACGCGAAGGCCGGAAACCGTTTCAACCGGCTGATGCGTCGGGCCGTCTTCACCCACGCCGACGGAATCGTGCGTGTAGATGTAAACCACGGGAAGTTTCGCGAGCGCGGCGATACGCATCGACGGACGGTAGTAATCCGCGAACACGAGGAACGTGGCGACGGACGGATGGAAGATGCCGTCATAAGCGATACCGTTGGCGATGGCGGCCATGGCATGCTCACGAATACCAAAACGGATGTTGCGGCCGGCGCGGTTCGTGTTGTCGAAATCTTTGTCCGCGGCGATGTAGTTGAGCGTAGAACCGTAGAGGTCGGCACTGCCACCGATGACAAGCGGGAGCTCGGCCGTGAGAGGCTGGAGGATCTGCTGGCCGGCAGCACGGGTAGCGAGCTTCGCATCAGCCGGGAAGAGAGGAATCTTTTCGAGGAGATGCGCGGCGCTGGGCTTGCTGTTGCGGCTCTCGAGAAGGGCGGCCTTCTCGGGATTGGCGGCCTTCCAAGCCTCGAAGGTCTTGCCCCACTTCTTATAGGCACGGACGAGGGATTTCTTGTGCTTGGCGAAGTAGGCGCGAACGTCCTCGCTCACGAAGAAATGCTGGTCGGCTGGCAGGCCGAGACCGGCGCGGGCGGAGTCGACAAACTTGGCGCCGCCTTCGCCATGGCCCTTGGCGGTTCCGGCGACTTCGGGAATACCCTTGGCGATGGTCGTCTTGGCAATGATGAGCTGGGGTTTCCCGCTCTTGGCTTTCTTGGCCTTGTTGACGGCCTTCAGGATGGCGGCGAGGTCGTGACCATCGATGGTCTGCACGTCCCACTCCAGAGCCTTGAAGCGCTGGACGGTATTTCCGCTCTGCGATTTGTCGGCCATCGCGTCGAGGGTGACGTCGTTGGAATCGTAGATGAGGATGAGGTTGTCCAATTTCTGGTGACCGGCGAAGGAAACGGCCTCGAGGGCGACGCCTTCCTGCATGCAACCATCACCAGCAAGCGCGATCACGTGACTGTCGAAAATCGCGTGTTCGGCAGTGTTGAAACGGGCGGCGGCCATCTGGCCGGAAACGGCGAGGCCGACGGCATTGGCAATACCTTGGCCGAGAGGGCCGGTGGTGGCCTCGACACCAGGGGTCTCGTGGAACTCAGGATGTCCGGGCGTCTTGCTGTGAAGGGCGCGGAAATTCTTAACTTCTTCAAGCGAGAGATCATAGCCGCTCAGATGGAGCCAGCTATAAAGGAACATGCTGCCGTGACCGGCGGAGAGAACGAAGCGGTCGCGGTTAAGCCAACGGGGAGCGTCGGGATTGTGCACGAGGGCGTTGCCATAAAGCACCGCGCCAATCTCGGCACAGCCAAGCGGAAGGCCGAGGTGCCCGGAAGAACACTTGTGGACGGCGTCCATGGCGAGGCCGCGGGCCTGGTTGGCAGCAAGAGCAAGGATATCGGTTTGGAGTTTCATGCGTGAAATTGAGTTTAGAGAAACGAAAGATGACGAATTAAGCGCTGAACGCGTCTCGTGGAAGCCCAAACGGACATGAAAAAAGCGAGTCGGGAAGACTCGCTTTTTTCATGAAGAATTTCGCAGGGCGAATTACTTGGTGGCGACGGCTTTCTCGACGCGCTTTTCCTTGATCGCCATGGCGGCCTTACCAAGGCGGGTGCGGAGATAATAGAGACGGGCGCGAACGGGCTCGGAGGTGCGCTCGATCTCGATCTTCTCGATGTTGGGAGAGTTGACGGGGAACACGCGCTCGACGCCCTCGCCGTAGCTGATGCGACGGACGGTGAACGTCTCGTGGATACCGCTGCCCTTGATGGCGATCACGATGCCGGCGAAAATCTGGGTGCGCTCTTTGTCACCTTCACGAACCTTCGTGTGGACGCGGACGCCGTCGCCGACTTTGAAAGCGGGCGTATCTTTTTTCACCTGATGGGCGGTGATTTCTTGGAGGATCGGATGGGTGCTCATGGCAGTGTGTTATTTGAGTAAATCGGGTCGGACTTGGCGGGTTTTCTCGATACGTTGTGCGTTTCGCCATTTTTCGATTTCGGCATGGTTACCAGAAAGGAGCACTTTCGGAACGGACATGCCCCGAAATTCGGCGGGACGCGTGTATTGAGGAAAGTCGAGCAACTTGCCGGTGAAGGATTCGTGCGTCAATGACTTTTCTTCCCCCAAAACGCCGGGGATAAAACGCGCCAGCGCATCGATCAAAACCGCCGCCGGCAGCGTGCCATTGGTCAGCACATAATCGCCGATGCTGATCTCTTGATCGATGATGTTGTCGCGAATGCGTTGGTCGATGCCTTCATAATGACCGCTCAAGAGGACCAAATGCTTCTCCTGCGAAAGCTCCTCGGCAATCTTCTGGGAAAAAGGCACGCCATCGGGCGTAAGGTAAATGCGCCGGCAACCGGGGGTTTGGAGTTGTTCAATAGCGGCAAAGACGGGCTCCGGAGTCATCACCATGCCGGCGCCGCCGCCAAAAGGCCGGTCATCGGCCGCGCGGTGCTTATCGGTGGACCAATCGCGGGTGTCGTGGACTTTGACGGAGAGCAACTGGTTTTCCAACGCCTTGCCCAGCATGCTTTCAGCCAAGAACCCATCGAGCATGCGCGGGAAAAGCGTGAGAACGTCAATATGGAGAGGCATGACCGGAGGCTTAAAATAAAAAATCGCCCAAGCACGAGGGCCGGGGCGATTTGAAAAGAGAAACTAAGGGCGTTTTAGGCGGCGACCACGGCCTTTTTGGCCTTCTTGATCAAAGACAGGGCGGTGTCGGTCGGGATGGCACCTTTGCTGACCCAGTAGTCGGCACGAACAGTGTCGAGCTTCAGGGAGTCGTTCTTGGCGCGGGGGTTATAAGTGCCGAGAACTTCGGTCGCCGCGCCGTCACGACGCGAGCGGGCTTCGGCGACAACCACGTGATAGACGGGATTGTGCGTGGAACCGATGCGGGAAAGACGGATTTTGAGTGCCATGAGAGTGGTATTACGAACTGTTTCTTGAGTTGAAAAGCCGTGGAATCCACCGAACGCGGCTGGCGTTGTCAAGCTGCCATTTCTCCGGTTCAGGGGAAGACGGACCTTGACCGCTCCCCCACTCGGCTGCGAACGTCCGCCCTCTTATGCTCAAAGCTGGCATCGTCGGTCTGCCCAATGTGGGCAAATCCACTCTCTTCAACGCCCTCACCCGCTCCCGCAAGGCGGAGGCGGCCAACTACCCGTTTTGCACCATCGATCCCAACGTGGGCGTCGTGATCGTGCCCGATGAGCGCGCTTATGTATTAAAGGGCATCGCCAAGACCAACGTCGTCGTCCCCGCCGCCATCGAGTTCGTGGACATCGCCGGTCTCGTCGCCGGCGCCAGCAAGGGCGAAGGCCTGGGCAACCAGTTTCTCGCCAACATCCGCGAGACCGATGCCATCGTGCATGTCGTCCGTTGCTTCGTGGACGACGACATCATCCACACGATGGGCGCGGTCGATCCCGTGCGCGACATCGAGGTCATCACCACGGAACTCGTGCTCGCCGACCTCGACGCGGTGGAAAAACGTCTGAACAAAACCCAGAAGCTCGCGAAAGCCGGCGACAAGGACGCCCAGGCCGAGTTCGCGCTGCTCGAGCGCCTGGCCCCCCACCTCAACGCCGGCAAACCGGCCAACGTTCTCCCCGCCAACGACGACGAAAAAAAGCTGCTCCAGTTTTTCCAGCTGCTGAGTGCCAAGCCGGTGCTCTATGCCTGCAACGTCGCCGAGGGCGATCTCGCCACTGCCGAGGAAAATCCCTTCGTGCAAAAAGTCGCCGAATTCGTGAAGGCCCACCACGACGCCGCCTATGTGCCGATCAGCGCACGCATCGAGGCCGAGCTCATCGACCTTTCACCGGAAGAAGCGAAGGAATTCCTCAAGGATCTCGGCGTGACCGATTCCGGCGTCTCGCAGCTCATCAAGGGCACCTACAACCTGCTCGGCCTGCAGACCTACTTCACCGCCGGCGAAAAAGAAGTGCGCTGCTGGACGATCAAGAAAGGCTGGAAGGCTCCGCAGGCCGCCGGCGTGATCCACACCGATTTCGAGAAGGGTTTCATCAAGGCTGAAGTCGTCGCCTACGACGATCTCACCCGCCTCGGAAGCACGGCAGCCGCGCGTGATGCCGGCAAATACCGTATCGAAGGCAAAGAATACATTTTCCAGGACGGCGACGTCGCGTTGTTCAGATTTAACAACTGAGCAACCGGCCGCTGCATCCTGTTCTGGTATGCGCGCAAAAAAAAACGCGGTCCTGACGGGCCGCGTTTTTTTATTGGAATTTAAGGACGAGCCGTGCGTCAGATCACGGTGCCGCCGGGAACCACCGCGCCCTTGGGCACGACGAGCACACCATCGCGAATGATCACGCCGTGCGGATAATTCCCATCGGCCTTGCCGACAGGAGACAACTTCACGCCGTCGCCGATGCGCGCGTTTTTGTCGATGATCGTATGGAAGATGTGGCAGTCGCGGCCGACACCCATGCTCGGCACGCCGTTGCGGGAATTTTCAGCCTGCTTTTCAACCGGCTCGTAGTAGTCAGCCCCCATCATCACGACATTGTCCAATTCTGATTTCTCTCCGACGAACGAGCGAATACCCAGCACACACCGCTTGAGCTTCGAGTCGGTAATGATGGAACCGTCCCCGATGACGACATGATCGATATCGCACTTGTTGAGCTTCGAGGCGGGCAGGTAGCGATCCTGCGTGTAAATCGGCGATTCCTGATCAAAGAAATTGAAAGGAGGCAACGGATCCGAGAGCGCCAGATTCGTCTCGAAGAACGCGTGCACCGTTCCAATATCTTCCCAGTAACCTTCGAAAACATAGGCGCTGAGTTTCTTTTTCCCGAGCAGACCGGGAATGATCTCCTTGCCGAAATCCGTCATGTTGTTCGCCAAAGCGTCGGCGAGCACCTGGCGGTTGAAAACATAGATGCCCATCGAAGCCAGGCAGTGCTTCTCCCCATCGGTCGAATGCAGCTTGGCTTCGACCTCGGGGCTGAGCGTAAGACTTTGGATGACCGCCGGATCCTTGGGTTTTTCGGCAAACTGCGTAATCGTGAGATCATTGGCCACCTTCATCAGGCCAAGACCTTCAACCTTCGACACCGGGAACGGAATCGCCGCGATGGTGACATCCGATTTGCTGGCAATGTGCTGTTCGCAGATCTTTCGGAAATCCATCCGATAGAGCTGATCGCCCGACAGAATGAGCACGAGATCGTGAGGAAAGCTGCGGAAATGCTGAAGATTCCGGCGCACCGCATCGGCGGTGCCTTGATACCAATCGGCATTTTTTTCGGTCTGCTCCGCGGAGAGAATATCCACGAAACCGCCCCCGAAAGGATCGAAATGGTAGGTATTCTGGATATGCCGGTGAAGCGATGCCGTATGAAACTGCGTGAGCAGGAAAATGCGGTTGATATCCGAATTGATGCAGTTGCTGATCGGAATATCGACCAGACGGTATTTACCCGCGAGCGGCACGGCCGGTTTGCACCGCTCCGCCGTAAGGGGATAAAGGCGGCTGCCACGACCGCCTCCCATGATCACTGCGAGGACACTTTTCTGCATACTCATATAACGAAGGGGATATTGATTTTGGATTGGGGACCTATTGCCTTGCTCAAGGCTTGAAGCACCCCGTAAATTCGCGAGCCAAAAGAGGTAAAAAATTATGTGTGGAATCGTCGGCTACGTCGGCAGTCAAAAAGCAGCAACCATCCTTCTCGAGGGATTGAAACGTCTGGAGTATCGCGGATACGACTCCGCCGGCTTGGCCGTGCAACAAGGAGGCCACCTTGAGCTCGCGCGTAAAGTCGGTCGCGTGGAAAACCTCGTCAAGGAAGCCGCCAAGCACCGCTTCACCGGCACGACCGGCATCTGCCACACCCGCTGGGCCACACACGGCGGCGTGACCGAAGCCAACGCCCACCCTCATCTCAGCAGCGACGGCAAGATCGCCCTCGTGCACAACGGCGTCATCGAAAACTACACCTCGATAAAAAAATTCCTCGCGGGCAAAGGTTACACCTTCCATTCGGAAACTGACACCGAAGTGCTCAGTAACCTTATCGCCTATCACTACGCCAAAGAGCCGGCTGTCGCCGAACAAAGCCGTTTTCTTGAAAGCGTGCGCAGGGCTCTCCGTCACGTTGAAGGCACCTACGGCATCGCCGTTCTCTGCAGCGACAGCGTCGGCGAGATCGTCGCCGCCCGCAAAGGTTCCCCGCTCATCCTGGGTGTGGGCGACAACGAATACATCCTCGCGTCCGACGTGTCCGCCCTCATCAGCCGCACGCAAAATGTGGTTTACCTCAAAGACGGCGAGGTCGTCCATGTCACGCCCAAGCAGTTTTCCATCTCGACGCTCGACCAAGAGGACGTCTCGCCCGTCGTCGACAAGGTCACCTGGACTATCGATGCCGCCGAGCTAAACGGCTACACCCACTTCATGGAAAAGGAGATTTTCGAGCAACCCGCCGCGCTCGAAAACTCCATGCGCGGTCGTTTTTCGGAAGACGGCAGCACCTCGAAATTCGGCGGCCTCAACCTCGGCCCGGTAGACTTCCGCCAGATCGACCGCTTCGCATTTCTCGGCTGCGGCACCGCCTGGCACTCATGTCTCGTCGCCGAGCATCTCATTGAGCGCTTCGCCCGCGTGCCGGTCGAAGTCGATTACGCCTCGGAGTTCCGTTATCGCAACGCGCCGCTCTCCGGCAACCCGCTGTTCTTCGTCATGAGCCAGTCCGGCGAGACGATCGACACGCTCGGCGCTCTCCGCGAGGCCAAGCGCAAGGGCTATCAAGTCTTCGCCATCAACAACACCGTAGGCTCCACCATCGCCCGCGAAGCCGACGGCGGCATTTACCAGCACGTCGGCCCCGAAATCGGCGTTGCCTCCACCAAGGCATTCACCTCGCAATTGCTCATCGGTGCGATGCTCGCCCTTCATGTCGCTCGCATGCGCGACATGAGTTTCGCCGACGGCGTCGAATACGTCACCGCCCTGAAGAAGGCGCCCGATCTCGTGCGCGAAGCCCTCAAGCAGGCCGACCACATCAAAGCCATCGCCAAACGCTTCGCGAAGTATAACGACATGCTGTTCCTCGGCCGCCTGTCTCTCTTCCCCATCGCCCTCGAAGGTGCGCTCAAGTTGAAGGAGATTTCCTACATTCACGCCGAGGGTTACCCCGCCGCCGAGATGAAGCACGGCCCCATCGCCCTTATAAACGAAGAGTGCCCGAGCGTGTTCTTCGCGCCGAAAGGCGAGATTTTCAACAAGGTCGTCTCCTCCATGCAGGAGGTTAAGGCGCGCAAAGGCCCGGTCATCGCCATCGTCACCGAAGGCTGCGAACTTCCGCCCGGCCTCGCCGATGAGATCATCACCATCCCCGACTGCCACGAAGCGGTCCTGCCAATCGTCGCGACCATTCCCGTGCAGCTCCTCAGCTACTACATCGCCTGCGAGCGCGGTTGCGACGTGGACAAACCCCGCAACCTCGCGAAGTCCGTCACAGTCGAATAAAACGACCGCGCACTTCTCCCAACGCGTCTTGCACAGCGCCACCGCCATGAACATCTTCCCCCGTCGCGAGGACTTCCTGAAGCTCGCCGCCCAAGGCAACGTCATCCCGGTTTACACGGATCTCATGGCGGACTTCGAGACGCCCGTCTCCGCCTACGCCAAGCTCAAGGTCGCCGGCCCATCCTACCTGCTCGAATCCGTCGAAGGCGGAGAAACGCTCTCCCGTTATAGCTTCATCGGCTGCCGTCCACGCAAAGTCTTCGTCTGCGGCCAGCAAACCACCGAGATCCGCGTTCCCGGCCAGCCCGTGCAAACCGTGCCGACGCCGCAGGACCCGCTTACTTTGATCGAGACCGAGATGAGCGGCTACCATCCCGTGAATCTCCCCGGCCTGCCCCGCTTCACCGGCGGCGCCGTCGGCTTCATCGGCTACGAATACGTCACCCGCATCGAACCCACCGTGCCCGCCGCGAAGCTCGACGAACTCGGCGTTCCCCTGCTCTACTTCATGCTGTCGGACTCGCTGTTGATTTTCGATCGCGCGAAGCAAACCCTGCGCCTCTGCGTCAACGCCCACCTGCGCGACACCACGCCCGCCGACGCCTACGAAGCCGCCGTCGCCGAACTTAATTCGCTTTACGCCCTCCTTCGCGAGCCACGCGCCCTAGCACCGGCACCGCTTGTCGAACCTTCGAAAATCACCGTGCCGGCGGGCAACTTCACCCAGCCTGCGTTTGAAAAAGTCGTCGAAGACTCCAAGGAGTTCATCCGCGCCGGTGACATCATCCAGTTCGTGCCGTCGCAGCGTTTCACGAAACCTTTCACCAAAACGCCCCTCGACCTCTACCGCGCGCTGCGCACGGTCAACCCGTCGCCCTACATGTTTATTTTGGAAACGGGCGACTTCTCCATCGTCGGCGCATCTCCAGAAGTTCATGTGCGTCTCACCGACGGCCTCGTGGAAATCCGTCCCATCGCCGGCACCCGCAAGCGCGGCGCGACCCACGCCGACGATCTCACCCTCGAAAAAGACCTCCTTGCCGACGAAAAAGAACGCGCCGAACATCTCATGCTCGTCGACCTCGCCCGCAACGACATCGGCCGCGTATGCGAGTTTGGCAGCGTCACCGTGCCCGAGAGTTTCGTCATCGAACGCTACTCGCACGTCATGCACATCGTCTCGCAGGTCGAGGGCAAGATCGCCAAGGACAAGACCGCCTACGACCTCATGCGCGCCACGTTCCCCGCCGGCACCGTGAGCGGCGCCCCGAAGATCCGCGCCATGCAGATCATTGCGGCCAACGAGCCTTCCCAACGTGGCTTCTACGCCGGCGCCCTCGGCTACTTCGGTTACGATGGCAACAGCGACACCTGCATCATGCTGCGCACCTCGCTCATCAAGGACGGCCTGATTCACATCCAGGCCGGCGCAGGCGTGGTCGCCGATTCTGTGCCCACCTCGGAATATCAGGAAACGGTCAACAAGGCCTCCGCACTCTTCAAGGCGGTCGCCATGGCCGAACAATTCTGACCGGACAGGCTGTGTTCGGCTCACCCCGAACCCCTCTCCTGCTACGGTTCTAACCCCACGTGACATGAGCGTGCGCCATCCGGCGCACTAAAGTGAGACAGTAAGCCGACGTCATTACGGCTCCGTGAGCCACACTGTCCCACTCATTTACCCGTTTTTGGCATCCACTCCTAGTAGTTGACCGTTTGTCTAACATGGAACGATTCAAGCTCGACTCTGTCGTAGTTAGAAACCGCCCAACCGGTTTTACCGGAATATTAGATCAACCGTTAACCTCCTACTGTCATGGCCGCCTACACGAAATCAGCCCGGAAGTTCTCTGATGCCGACGACAATCAATCGCGTCCCGCTCCGGCCCCCATGGTTGCCGTCGAACTCGACGCCCCTCCTTCGTTTTTAGAAAAAACCGAGCCGGCCGCACGCGAAAAAGACACGGGCCCGCTTGAACGCAGCAATCTGCAGCTTTACCTGCAGGAGATCGGCAAGACCGCCCTTCTGACCATTGAAGAAGAAGTGAAGCTAGCCCGTCGTATCCGCAAGGGCGACAAGGCGGCCCGCGATCACATGATCTCTGCCAACCTGCGTCTCGTCGTGAAAATCGCGATGGATTACAAAGACTTTGGCCTTCCCCTGCTCGACCTCATTTCCGAGGGCAACATCGGCCTCATCAAGGCCGTGGAGCGTTTTGACCCGCGCAAGGGTGGCAAGCTCTCCACCTACGCAGCTTGGTGGATCAAACAGTCGATCAAGCGCGCACTCGCCAACCAGTCCAAGACCATCCGTCTGCCCGTTCACTTGGTCGACAAGATCTCCAAGCTGCGCCGCACCGCGATGGCATTGACCGAAGAACTCGGCCGGGAACCCACCGACGAGGAAATCGCCATCGAGCTCCAGATTCCGACGGCCAAGGTCGCCCACCTCAAATCGGTGAGCGTCCGTCCCGCCTCACTCGACGCTCCCGTCGGGCAGGACGGCGATTCTTCAACTTTCGGCGAGATGGTCGGCGATGAAAACGCCACCAGTCCGTTTGAGGCGCTGCGTGAAAAAACCCGCAACTCTGATCTCTATTCCATGATCTCCACCTTGGAGCCTCGTGAAGCCGAGATCATCAAGCTGCGCTTCGGTCTCGACGGCTACGACGAGCTCACGCTTGAAGAAGTCGGCCAGAAATTCCGCGTCACCCGCGAGCGTGTCCGCCAGCTCCAGAACATCGCCCTCTCGAAGATGCGCAAGGCCATGGCCAGCCATGAGCACCAGCGCTCGGTCGAAGAGATCGAAGTCGAAGAGCAAATCCGCGCCCGCCACGAGGTGATCCGCGAATTCATGCAGACGAAATCGACCAAGACCGAACGCAATTAAGTTTCAAGGTTGTGTGTGTTTTAAAAGCCGGCCGGCAACGGCCGGCTTTTTTATGCGCATAAAATTCCGTCGTTTTATACGGACACAAAAAAGCGCCCGGCTTTTCGGCCGGGCGCTTTGAGATTAAACGGATCGTCAGAACGACGATGACGTTGATACGAAGGGATTAGTCCTTCTTGTCCGAGGCGGCATCGAGGATGTCGCCGAGGTTCATCATGTCGCCGGAGCTGTCGCGGTTGAGCGCCTCGAAGGAGGCGGTCTCGGCGGCGAGCTGTTGCTCGGAGTAGTTGGCGGCCTTGACCGAGAGACCAAGGCGACGCTCTTCGCGATCGATCTTGATGACGCGGGCGGTCACTTCCTGGCCGGGCTTGAGCACGTCCTTCACCTTCTCGATGCGGTCTTCGCTGATCTGCGAGATGTGCACGAGACCGTCGATACCGTCCTTGAGCTCCACGAAGGCACCGAAGGAGGTGATCTTCGAGATGGTGCCGGTGACGACGTCGCCGATCTTGAAGAAGGAGTCGATGTCGGTCCAAGGATCGACGGCGAGCTGCTTCATGCCGAGGCTGATGCGCTGCTGGGAAGCATCGACATCGAGAACAATGGCATCCACTTCGTCGCCCTTCTTGAGGACTTCGGACGGGTGGTTGACCTTGCGGGTCCAGCTCATGTCGGAAACGTGAACCATACCGTCGATGCCTTCTTCGAGTTCGATGAAGGCGCCGTAGGTGGTCATGTTGCGCACCTTGCCGTGGACGCGGGCGCCCTGCGGGTAGTTGTGGCGGACCATGTCCCACGGGTTGGGCTCGAGCTGGCGGAGACCGAGGGAGATCTTCTGATCGTCCTTCTGAATGCCGAGAACAACCGCGTCCAGCTCCTGACCGACCTTGAGCAGTTCGGAGGGTTTGGAGATGCGCTTGGTCCAGGACATCTCGGTGATGTGCACGAGTCCTTCGACGCCGGGCTCGATTTCGATGAAAGCACCGTAGGGAACGAGGTTGACGACTTTGCCGTGAACCTTCGCGCCGACGGGGAACTTGTGCTCGATCTCATCCCAAGGATTCTTGGTGGTCTGCTTGAGGCCGAGGGAAACGCGCTCTTTCTCGCGGTTCACTTCGATGATCATGACCTGGATCTCTTCACCCTGCTTGAGCATTTCGGAGGGGTGCGTGATGCGGCCCCAGCTCATGTCGGTGATGTGCAGGAGACCGTCCATGCCGTCGAGGTCGATGAACGCACCGAAGTCGGTGATGTTCTTGACGACGCCCTTGCGGACCTGGCCGGGCTGGATGGAGTCGAGGAGGCTCTTGCGCTTGTTGGCGCGCTGTTCCTCGATGAGTTCGCGGCGGGAAAGAACGATGTTCTTCCGGTCGAGATTGATTTTGAGAACCTTGAAATCGTAGGTCTGGCCGACGTATTGATCGAGGTTCTTGGGGGGCTGAATGTCGATGTGCGAGGCAGGCAGGAAGGAATCGACGCCGATCGAGACGATCAGGCCACCCTTGACCTTGGCCTTCACGCGACCCGCGGCGATGGAGCCTTCGGGGAACTTGGTGAGGATGTTATCCCAGTTCTTCTTTTGCTCGGCCTTGTCGTAGGAAAGGACGGGCGCGCCGCTCTTGTCTTCGAGCTTTTCGACGTAGACGTCGATGGTGGAGCCGATCTGAAGTTCGCCAATGTCGATGAACTCGTTGGCGGGGATGACGCCCTCGGATTTGCCGCCGATGTCAACGACGACGTCGTTCTGGCGAATTTCGGTGATGATACCGGGGACGATTGCGCCTTCCTTAAGTTTATCGAAGGCGGATTGAGCGAGCAGCTCTTGCATTACTGAACTCATGTGAACAGACGAAACACCGTCGCTTTGCTCCAGAGCACCGGTCTTCCGTGATGACGCCGGTGAAGGCGCCGTGGGTTGAAGGTTGTTACTTACGTTGAGGGTCGATGGGAGCGTCGCGGCGACACCGACCGGAACCGACTGAATGCCGCGAACGGTCAGAGTCGCCGAAAGCCTCCCCCGCCCGCAAGCGCAAAATCATGCCTGAACCACCCGCCCGAGGATGCCAAAACCCGCTTATTTGGCCGCCAAAGCCTCTTCGAAGCTGCGAAAAAAGACGTCGTAAAGCGGGGTGTTGCGCAACGTGGTCTCCGTCGCCTGCCCGGCTCCCTTGTTGAAATCATCTTCAACCTGCTCGGTGATCAGCACAGCCGCTTCGATGCCGCCAGACGCCACCGGACTCAGTTTGACCTTCATGGCCAACTGCCGTGTCCCCTTCAGCGAATCACTGGCCGACAGCCCGCTCAGCGCCTCGATACGACCCTGCGCGGCGCCACCGCCCACGACACGAAAACCCAGTTTATCAACTGACACCAAGGCAGCCTCGTAAACCGCCTTGCTGTCACCCGTGACAACTTTGGTCCGGTAGGTCGGTCCTGCAAATTTCTCGCGGACATTCGCCGTGAAATCGCTTCCGACCGTGCCGCAGCCCGTCAACGCAAGCACCAGAGTGGAAAGCACGACGGCAAAAAATGTTTTCATGAGAATCGACGTATCAAGCCGGCTGCTGCTGAGAGATGCAATGCAACGTGCCGAGCCCCCAGATAAGATCGTAGCAATCAACGGGGATGACTTCACGACTTGGAAAGCAGGATGCGATAATTGCATTGGCCTCGGCGTCGCGTTTCTTTTGCCGGAAATTCGGCACAAGAACCGCGCCGTTGATGATGAGAAAATTCGCATAGCTGGCAGGCACTTGCTGTCCCTGAAACGCAAACGGCTTCGGCATCGGCAGTTCGACGATGTCGAATTTCTTCCCCTTCGGCGTGCGAAAGGCTTTCAGGCGCTCCAGGTTTTCCGCGAGGATCTTGTGGTTGGGATCGCGCTTGTTCGACTCGACCACGGTGATGAAGCCGTCCGGTTTGTAGAAACGCGTGATGTCGTCGATGTGTCCATCGGTGTCATCGCCGATGATTCCGTCGCCCACCCAGAGCACCTGCTTGATGCCCAGATAATCTTTCAGGTTTTGCTCGATCTGCTCGCGAGCAAGGTGTGGATTGCGGTTTTTATTAAGCAGGCATTGTTCGCTGGTGAGCAGCAGGCCTTCGCCGTTTACCTCGATGGAGCCACCCTCAAGCACCATGTCGTTTTCAAAGCGCCGCAGCTTGAGCTTTTTGGCGACGAGCGGAGGAATGGTATTGTCGAGATCGTATGGCGGATACTTTCCGCCCCAAGCGGTGTGCACCCAGTCGGTCACGGCAAGTTCGCCTGTTTTTTTGTTTTTAACGAAGATCGGGCCGTGATCGCGGCACCACGCATCGTTGGTCGGATGATCATAGAAAGTGACCTTGGAAAGATCGGCGCCCGCCTTGGTGATCAGCGACCATGCACGTTTCTGCAGCGGCGCAGCGATGTTGATGCGCACTTCCTCGAATCGACTGATCTGTGCGACGATACCGGCAAACACATACGGGATCGGGCGAAACTGCCCGGGCCACGAGGCGTGTTTGTGGGGCCACGACAACCAGATGGCCGTCTGGGGCGCCCACTCCGCCGGCATGCGAAAACCAAGCGCCGAGGGAGTCTCCTGCGTTTTTTTGGCGGCCATGCGATGCTCAGTCGATAAAGCGCTTGGTCAGATCACCGTAAGCGTCGATGCGGCGGTCACGGAGGAACGGCCAGTGCGTGCGGGTGACATCGACTTTGCCGAGCTCGATGGGAACGATGAGAATTTCCTCTTTGTCCACACTGGCCTTGGCAATGATCTGTCCGCTGGTGCCCGCCACGAAACTCTGGCCCCAGAACTCAAGACCGTCGCCACCGATGGGCTGCTCAAGGCCGATACGATTGATGCCAGCGACATAGCAGCCATTCGCCACGGCATGGGACCGCTGAATGGTTTCCCATGCACCGTGCTGGTTGACGCCGTATTCTTTTTTCTCGGATGGGTGCCAGCCGATGGCAGTCGGATAAAAAAGGATTTCCGCTCCCTGCATGGCGGTGAGGCGGGCACCCTCGGGATACCACTGATCCCAACAGATGAGCACGCCGATCTTTCCGTATTTCGTATCCCAGGCCTTGAAACCAGTATCGCCCGGCGTGAAGTAGAACTTCTCGTAGAAGAGAGGATCGTCCGGAATGTGCATCTTCCGGTAAATGCCGAGCAGCTTGCCATCGGCGTCGATGATTACAGCCGTGTTGTGGTAGAGGCCGGAGGCACGCTTCTCGAAAAGCGACGCGACGATCACCACCTTGTATTTCTTGGCAATCTTCTGGAAGGCCGCCGTGCTCGGACCGGGAATCGGCTCGGCCAAATCAAAATATTTATGCTCTTCACTCTGGCAGAAATATTGGGAGCGAAACAGTTCCTGCGTGCAAATAATCTGGGCACCCTTCTTCGCGGCCTTTTCAGCCAGCGCGAGGGTTTTCTTTAGATTAGCCTTTGGATCGGCGCCGCAGGCATGCTGAAGGAGACCGAGGGTGACTTTGGACATGGGTCAAAAAAGCGCGTCGCGCTTAATAAACAACTTTGTTGAGCGGATATTCGACGATACCCTCGGCGCCCATTTCTTTGAGCTGCGGGATGATTTCCCTAACAACACTTTCGTCGATGATGGTTTCAACCGCGATCCAATCGGGATTGCTGAGCGGCGAAATGGTCGGATTGCGAAGCGCGGGAAGCGCCTTGATAAGTGCATCGAGTGATGCCTTCGGGAGGTTGAGCTTGAGACCCACTTTGCTACCGGCTTCGAGCGCACCTTGCAGGAGAAGGGCGATCGTCTCGATCTTCTTGCGTTTCGCCGGATTGGCCCAGCTGGCCTTGTTGGCGATCAGCTTTGTATTGGTGTAGAGCAATGTATCAACGATGCGAAGCTTGTTGGCTCGCAGCGATGAGCCGGTCTCGGTGATGTCCACAATGGCATCGACGAGATCGGGCACTTTCACCTCAGTGGCACCCCACGAAAACTCGACCTCGGCCGCGATACCCTTCTCGGCAAAGTAGCGCTTCGTCGTATTCATCAACTCGGTCGCCACGCGTTTGCCAGCGAGATCCTCGGGTTTTTGAACAGACGAGGATTCGGGCACGCAGAGCACCCAACGCGACTTCAAAGTGGACGCGCGGCTGTAGATAAGATCGCACACCTCGACTACATCGGAGTTGTTTTCCTGCACCCAGTCATAACCGGTGAGGCCACAGTCGAAGAACCCGTGTTCCACATAACGACTCACTTCTTGGGCCCGGACGAACCGTCCGTCCAATTCCGGATCATCGATCGACGGCTTGTAGGAGCGTGAACTCGTGGTTATTTTCCAACCTGCCTTGGCGAACAGGTTTTTGGTTGATTCCTCCAGACTGCCTTTCGGCAGACCGAGCATGAGCAGGGGAGCATTGGCAGACACGTCGGCCAAGGGACACGCCACGCGAATCGCCTTCAAGTCTATTCTCCTCATCAGCGAACCGTAAACCCGTCTGACGTTTCTTTTGACAAGAGCGTTCCATTTGTAAAAAATGCCTCCGTCGCCCTTTTATTGAAAGCATTGCATCCATCACATCAGTAACACATGCGCGCTGAACCCAAGCCATTGATCCTCGTCGTAGAGGATGAAGAAGAACTGGCCAAGTTGATCTGCCTGCACCTGGAAGAAGCCGGCATGCAGACTCAGGTGTATAATCGATGCGCTCTTGCCCTGCGTTTCTTAAAAAAGAATTTTGCCAACCTCCTGTTGCTCGATGTCAACCTGCCCGATCAATCAGGCTTTGCTTTGCTCGAAGAGTTGAAAAACGCAGACATTCCGATCCCCACTATCTTTCTTACTGGCAATGCGTTGGAGGTTAACAAAGTTCGTGGCTTTGAGCTGGGCGGTGACGATTACATCACCAAACCATTTGGATTTCCCGAACTCGTAGCCCGCATCCGGGCGGTGCTGCGCCGGGCTGAATCCACCACGGACATGAACCTCACAAAAAATGTGCGGGTCGTGGATGAACCCTTTGAGCTATGTGGCGCACGCGTGATTCCGATCCGATTGGAAATCGAGTTTCCCGGCGGAAAAAGCGAAAAAATCGGCCGCAAGGAATTAGGAATTCTCGCTCATATTCACGAAAACCGTGGCGCGGTCATCACACGCAAAGCCCTCATTCATGCAGTGTGGGGTATTCATGCTGACGTTAAAAGCCGTTCCCTAGATCAATACATCGTTAAAGTCCGCGAGCTTTTCAAACGCCACCGACTCAGCCTCGACAGCTTCCGCACCGTCCACGGCGTCGGTTACATCTTCGAAGCAGAAGATCCATTGTCGACCAAGGCCTGACGCCGTGGCATGGCCGGCAAGGAGAGTGTCGTCGATCCATCCTGGATAATCCCTGCGGCTTGGTTTTTTAAAATAAAAGCTCGGGCTGCTCATAACGAGCCCGCGCCTCCGCAAGACTGGACTTCATTTCCATCAATTCCAGCAACTCGAATAGCTCACTGGGGCGAACCTCGGTTTTTTCCATTTTCACAACGGGCAAAGCCAGGTTGAGCATCGTCAGCTTGAGATTGCGGCGAAGATTATCCGCCGCCATCCGCACGATTTCCTGAAAACGTTCCGGTTTGATTTGGGATGAATGGGAAATCACCCCCTCGATATTGCCGAATTCAAGCAGCCATTTAGCCGCGGTTTTTGGACCGACTCCAGACACCCCTGGAATATTGTCAGAGGTGTCGCCCACCAAGGCCAGATAGTCGGCAATTTGTGATGGCGGCACACCGAATTTCTCAACCACTCCAGCCGCATCCAAAAGTCGCCATCCCAGCTTGGGGTTGGCGGAAGGTGGAGGGAGCAGAATCTTGATACGCTCACCCACTATCTGGGCGAAATCCTTATCGGCACTCACAATAAGCACATCATGCCCTTGTGCAGCCAAGGCTACCGCTTGAGACGCCAGCAAATCGTCACTTTCCACTCCGTGCTGCTCAATGCCCACGTAACCCATGGCGCGGGTAATGGCCTTGAGCGGCTCGATCTGTTTTTGGAGAGCTTCCGGCATTTCATCGCGTTGTGCTTTGTATTCTGGGTGCAGGATCAAACGATCCTGAGCCCCGCCCAAATCGAAAAAAACCAACGTCGCAGTTGGCTTTTCCTGATCCGAAAGGCGCCAAAGTGATTTCACCCAACCATGCAGTGCGTTGGTCGGAAATCCGTCCGCACGCGTAAGCTCGGGCACCGCAAAAAAGCAGCGATAGGCCAGATTAAATCCATCGACGAGAAGCCATTTAGCCATGTGCACACCCAAGCGCAGCCGAGCCGCTTGGCAAATGCCAAACCCGGCGACATTCAACAAAAACGCCGCCACCCGTTAAGGTGGCGGCGTGTGAGAAACTAAAGCCCAAGCAAATCCGGATTACTTGCCGCGAACCCGGGCCTCGGCGCTGCCCGGGGTCACGATGGTCGGATTCTGAAAGATTGAAGAAGGCGCAACGCTCTTCAATTGCTGCTTCTTGGGCGAACCGCCAGGGCTGACGAGATTGGCGGTCACGAATATAAGCAAGTTGCGCTTCTGGCTGGTTTCACCCTTGGAGCGGAAGGCGCGACCGATGAAAGGAATGTCGCCAAGAATAGGAACTTTGTCGTTGGTCTTTTTAACTTCCTCACGGGTCAATCCACCCATAACGAGCGTAGCTCCATCCCAAACCGTAACCTTGGTGGTCACTTCACGAACCGAGAAAATCGGTTGGTAGAATCCAGATGGAACCGTAACCGTGGTGCCACCCGAGATAGCCACGCTTTGGCCGCCGTATTCGACAAATCCTTCGAATTCGGTCACCTTGGGATCGAGATCCAAACTAATGCTGTAATCGTCTTCTTCGACAGTGGGGGTCACTTTGAGTTCAACACCCACATTACGCATCGTGAATTCCTGCGGAGTGCCCGCCGTAATCGTCACACCGGCGGAACCACCGGTCGTGCTGGTGGAAGTGCCGACCTGACTCTGCACTTCACCGTAGCTCTGTGGATAGCGCAGTTCTTGAGCAACCACGATATTGGCAGGATTGCCAGAGAGCACCGTAACCTTTGGAGCGCTCAGCAAATCAGTGCCGGTCTTTTGTGAAAGCGCGCGGATGGTTGCGGAAACATCAAAGCTGCCAAGAACGCCCGTCAAAAGGGCAAAATCGTTGGTAGGATTGATGTAGCTGCCACTCACAGAACCGGCAGTGGCAAGGTAAGCAGAACCCGGGATGCTCGGGGCTGTATTAATGATCGGTGTAGTTACACCACCACTTTGAATAATTTGTCCCGCATTGGCCGTAGAGGAAACGCTCAACGCTCCAGACAATGAGCGGTTTGCAGTGGAGTATGACTGCGTTGTGCCACCATGGGTGCTCGCGGCGGTCCAGTTGACGCCCAATTCTTCAAGAGCGCCTTCCTGCACATCCATAAACTTGGCTTCGATCTCGACTTGGCGGACGTCGTTGTAGCGATTCAGAATATTACGAATGCGCTCAATGTTGCGCGTGGATTGAGTAACGATAATCGCCGCGCCGTCGTAGGCCAGACTGGAGCCCGGGGTGCCATCAAAATTAACACCTGCCTGCTGAAGGAAAGCCTTCAGAGAAGCAGCATCACCACTTCCGCCGCCACCGCCGCTGCTAGCAGCAGGGGCGGGGGCAAACGGATCGGCGGCGGCGGCCGGAGTCGAAGCGGCAGAAGAACTGACACCCGTCATGCGAATCACAGTCGAGCGGGTGACCGGGAAGAATGCAGTATC
>DATJHQ010000026.1:0-13896 GCA_035493815.1 Rariglobus sp. | reverse complement strand
GCATGCGCGAGCTGCCCGAGCGCCCGCGCCCGCACGCGCACCAACGGCTCCCACGGCACGCGCTGCACGCCGAGCACGCTTTCAAACCACAGCACCGCCGGATCCTGCACGCCCTGCTCCACGCGCCGCGCCGACCACTTTTCCGGCGTGATCACCGCGGGATCACCCGCAAAAAATTGTTCGTCAAACGGCCGCTCCGCATCGCGCCGTCCGTCCCAGATCGCTTTCCATTTTTCATCCGACTCATCCGGCTTCACGACGTCCGCCATCACGCGCGCCTCACGCGCAAACGCCTCCTCGAGCCCGCCCGCTTCCGACGCTGCACCGCTCGCCCAAAGCACGCGCTCCACCCAGCTGTTCGGCGCCAGCGGCAGCTCAGGATTCTCCTCGTCGAACAACGCCGCCGAAAAAATCACCTCGCTCCGTGCGTCGCGCGCCAGCTGCGCATAGCCTTCCTTTTCCAACGCCGCCCGATGCTCGTTCGTGAACAACCCCAGCGTAAACCGCCCGCGCTTGTTGAGCTCCTCGCGTTGCTCGTCCGTGAGCCACGGACTCGGCTGCCCGCGATCCGGCCAGACGCCCGCGTTCGCCTCGGTCAAAAATAGATGCGACCACGCCAGCCCTTCGGCCCGTCGCCGTGTCGTGATCGTCACACGCGCAAAGGTGCCCTTGCCTGTCCGGTCCGTCGGCGGACTCTTCGCCGGCAAAAATTCCTCCAGCGTTTCCAGCACCACCGCGACCGGGAAAACCTCTTCACCCGCCTTCTTGGCAAACGCCTCCAGCGGTCCGAGTCCTTCGGGATCGACGATGTCGAGCGCCTCGCACACCGCCTCAAATCGCGCCAACGCATCCGTCAGCGTCAGCTCGTCCGGCCACGCTGGCAGGAGTTTCCCCGCGATCTCCGCGAGCGCCGGCTCCGCCTCCTTCCAATGCTCCACATGCGCGGCCAGCGCGTGTGTGTGCAACTCGTCGAAACTGCGCTCGCAGGCCCGCCGCACCGTCGCGAGCGTGAGGTTGACGTGCCCGTCGTTCCCCGCGCCAAGCGCACGCAGCAGCGGCCAGATTTCCAGCAGATCGTCGATGCGCGCGCCGCCCTTGTAGAACTTAACCAACGCCCGCTGCGCCTGCACATCCACCGGCGGCATCGCCGCGCCCTCGAGCAGATCCGCAAAAGGCACGTCACGCGCCCGCAGCAACGCGACCAATCGTAGATAAGCCGCGTCCGCCTTCGGAAAAATGACTCCGATATTTTCGGCCCCGCGCGCGAGTCGTTCCGTGATCGCATCGGCCACCCGCACCATTTCGTCGGCCCGCGCCCGCCCCACCAACACGGTGGCGCGTTTGGTCGCGCCCTCCGCCGGTTCGCGTGTCCACAACGCGCCGACCGGCTCGCAGGTTTCGGCGGGCGACGGCGCATCAATCGGCTGCGCGAGCACGCCGAGCAACGACTGCCAGAGTTCGACCCACTTTTCGTCGCTGTCGGCCTTTCCTCGAAAGGCCGGCTCGGGCAGCACCACGGTCACGTCGCCCATCCGGCGCACGAACGCCGCCACGTTGAAAAACTCTCCCCAATGTTCCGCGCCCAGTCCGCACACCAACAAGCGTCCGCCGATGCACGTCGCGTTCACCGGCAATTCCGTGAGCCCTGCGCGCTCGGCCTCGACCGGCGCAAACCCCGCGCCGTGTCCCTCGACCCACGCGGTCAGCTCCGAGAAAATCCCGCGCAGCGGCTCCAACGGAAAATCCTCCGCGCGAAACCCGCCTTTCAGCAACGTGTCAAAATCGTCGAGCGCCCGCTCGGGGTCGCTTTGCAGGCTTTTCCAGAAGCCCCAGTGTTCGTCCGCAATCGTGAGCGGAGCCAGTCGGCGCGCGATTAGCGTGCGAAGACCAAGCAACAACAATTCGCGCCCAAGCACGGGACGCGGCTCGGCGACAAGGGCCCGCCATTTTTGGCGGGCGAGCCCAGGCGTTAAAAACTCCACGCCAAGAAGCGGCACGCCTTCCATGAGGCAGCGTTGCTTAAAACCGTGAGCCTGGCCGCGGGTGGCCACGACCACGAAGGCGCGAGCCAGGTGTCCGCGCCCGGCTTCGAGCCACGGACGCACCACTTCCGCCCACGCGGTGTCGGCATGGCGGGACAGCAGCAGTTCGATTCGCGGAGGGTTGGCCACGGGTTACAAGGCCTACACTCCGAATCCGGAGCGCCGGCTCAATCCTAACCGCGTTCACAGCCAACAAAAAGCCCCCGACGGCACGGGGCCGGCGGGGGCGAAAAGGCTTTGGCGTGAGCCGGTCGCTTACTTGGCGAACACGAACTTCGCAACGTGCGACTTGGCGCGGGCGGCGGCGTTCTTGTGGACGACACCGGACTTGGTGGCCTTGTCCATGGCGGACACATAGGCGGCGGCGGCAACCTTGGTGTCTTCGAGCTTGCCGGCTTTTTCGGCATTCAGGAGCTTCTTATGAAGGGTCTTGAGGCGGGTTTTGGCGGCCTTGTTGCGGGTGGTGAGGCGCGCAGATTTGCGGGCGGCTTTGATAGCGGATTTCGTGTTGGCCATGGCGGTTTAAAAGTTAAAGCCGGACAGAAACCCAAAGCGCCGCCTCCGAGTCAAGGGCATTTAACCCACCCACCGGGGGTCTTGATGCAAATCTACGGCTGGACGCACTCTACGTTTCTCTTGGCAGGCAGGGCAACCGGAGCTACTCGTGGGGGGTCTTCTTATCGCCGCAATGAGCATTAAAATCCGCCTCTGGCTCCTTTTGGGAGGTTTGCTCATCGGCCTTCTCGCGGCGATGTTCTCACTTCAATGGCTCGAAAATCGGGCGACCAAGGATCTGCGTGACGATGCTCGCCAGACCAGGGTTCAGGAACTCAGCCGCTGGCTCGACATCACCAGCCGCTCCCTCGCGCAATCCGCCGGCGATCTCGCCCAATCCGAACAATTTCTTCAGCTCTCGGCGCATCCTTCGGGCGACGCCAGTGTTAAAATAGCCTCCGAGTTGGCGAAGAACAAAGTGCAATCCCTTTGGGTTCTCAACGCCGGCGGTGAGCCCGTTTTCCACGTTCAAGCGGACACCGCCCTTACTCAGGACCAGCTATTGCTGCCGCCCGAGGATTTCTCGGCTCTCGTCGGAGAAACCCCGAGTCCTCATTTTTTCGCAGAGCAAAACCATGATCTTTTCGAGGTGTGCGTCCGGCGCATCAACGTGTCCACTGAACCGCGTTGGTTGTTGGTCTCGCGGCTCTGGAACGAGAGCCACCTGCATGGCATCGGCAGCCTGACCGAAGGCACCGCTTCGCTTGTCTCCGCCCGCGAAATCGCGCAGACGCCAGCCGACGACCGCCTCGTCCTGCTGCGACCGTTAAACGACTGGCAAGGCCATCCCCTGCGCGTGTTGCGGCTGGAATACGAGGACAAGACGCCCGGTTCCATGCTCCAAACCGACAGCTGGCAGGCGCGCATCTTTATCGTCTTCGGGCTTCTGGTGCTGGTCGCGCTCGGCCTAGCCCTTCAGCAATGGGTTCTGCACCCTCTGCGCCAGATCAGCACCAGCCTCGCCCAGAACGACACGGCACCGATCCACGCCTTGAAAAAAGCCAAGGATGAATTCGGTCGCGTCGCGCAACTCGTGGAATCCTCCTTTGCCCAACACGCCGAGCTGCGCCAGACTCTCGCGGATCGCGCCCGCCTTGGCCGCGATCTGCACGACGGGGTCATCCAGTCACTTTACGCCGCAGGCATGGGTCTCGCCAGCGTGCATACCCTGCTGCCGCCGGAACAAGCCGAGGCAAGCATCCGCATCGAGCAAACACGCACCGCGTTGAATGAAACGATCCGCGACGTCCGCAATTTTATCACCGGCCTCGAACCAGAAGCCCTGAAACAGCAAAGCTTCACCCACGCGGTCGCCTCCCTCCTTGATTTCATGCAGTCGATCGGACCCATCCGCACTTCCGTGGACATCGACGAGCACATCGCCACAAGCCTCACCATGTCCCAGCGGGTGCACGCATTGCAGATTGCCCGCGAAGCCGCGAGCAACGCCATTCGCCACGGAGAAGCGCGCCATGTAAAGGTATCGTTGCAAGCCCGGGGCTCGTCGGCAGAATTTGAGATTCGCGACGACGGCAAGGGTTTCGATCCCGCCGAGCGCACATCCTCCGGACACGGACTCGGCAACTTTGCACTGCGCGCACGCGAACTCGGCGCGGTGTTCGCCATCGATTCCGCGCCGGGTCTCGGCACGCGCATAAAACTGACTTTCCCACTTCCAACTTAAAAATGACCACTCCCATCAACCTCCTTCTTGTGGACGACAGTGAACTCGTGCGCCGCGGCATCAAAAGCGTGCTCCAATCACATGCCGCGCCCAAACTGAATGTCGTTGGCGAGGCCGGCAACGTCGTCGACGCCGTCACCGAATGCCTGCGGCTCAAGCCCGGCATCGTGCTGCTCGACATCCGGCTCCCGGACGGCTCCGGATTTGACGCCTGTCGCCAGATCATGCGCCACCTGCCGTCGACCCGCATCATCGTGCTTACGTCCTACTCCAACGACAATTTTGTCTACGAAGCGGCCACTTCCGGCGCCCAAGGTTACCTGATGAAGGAAATCGACCCGGCCGGGCTGATCCAAGGCGTCATTGATGTATCGGAAGGACGCTCGATCCTCGATTTCGAAGCAACCTCCCGCGTGCTCAGGCTGCTGCGCGAAGGGAACAACTCACAGGAAGCCATATCGAGTCTCGCCTCCCTCTCCCCCCAGGAAAATCGCGTTCTCGCGCTGGTCGCCGAAGGCAAGACCAACAAGGAAATCGGCGAGCAACTTACCCTCAGTGAAAACACGGTCAAAAACTACCTCGTTAACGTATTCGACAAACTGAAAATCAAGCGCCGCTCGCAAGCGGCCGCTCTCTTCGTGCAGCAGGCGGAAATCTCAAAGAAATCCGAACCCGCGCATTTCAACTCCTGATGTCCGGTCAAACACAAGCCGTCCGATCGCACCCGTGCCCGATGTTTGCGCGGCAAGCCTTCACCATCCTTGAGGTGATGATCGCATCGGTTGTGTTGATCCTGGGCATCACCAGTGCGATTCTCGTTCTGCAACGCGGCCTTCAGTCCATCGACACCGCCCGCAATACCACGCGAGCTTCGCAGGTCATGCAGGCGGAACTCGAAAATCTCCGCCTGAAAAGCTGGGCACAAGTCCAGGCCTTGCAGGACTCCGGCAATACCAAGGTGGACGTTCCGGCAGTCACAGGGATGTCCAACGCCACCTTCTCCTGCACACGCACGATCCGCGATATCAAGGACGGCATGAAGGAGATCACACTGATATCCACCTGGAACGGCTACGACGGTGTGGCCCATACGCTGCGCTTCATCACCCGCTACGGAAAAACCGGGCTCTATGACTATTTCTATACCACTCATTGATCCCCGCCGCCGGCGCCCGGCCGGATTCACCCTCGTGGAAGTCATGATCGCCGCCGCCTTGTCGACCTTCGTGCTCGCCGGGGTGTTGAGCGCATTTCTGATGATCGGCCGCACAGGCTACAACGCCAGCAGCTACAGCGAACTGGAGCGGGAGACGCGCAAGGGCCTTGAAGCTTTCGCCCAGGATGCCCGTCAGGCCAGCGATGTTCATTGGAACAGTTCCCAAAGCATCACCCTCACCCTGCCCACGGCCACCAACGCCACCACGCAGGTCACCTACGCTTACGACTCCACCACAGGCAGCCCCACTTACAGCTGTTTCTATCGCCTGCCGGGAGCGGCGACCTCGACGGAAGCACGGCAAGTGCTCGTGCATAATGTTGCTGCGGATTTCGCATTTCAGAGATACAAACTCGAACAGACCGGCGTCTCCAGCAACACCGCCGCAAATGATCTCGAAACCAAGAAGGTTCAGCTCACCTTTCGTTCATCACGCACCGGCGTGACAACTGTGGCCGCCAACCAAGCCTCCATTTCCGCTTCCTACATCCTTCGCAATAAAAAGGTAAGCAACTGATGCCACCCCTTCGGCACATTCCCCCTTGTCTTAACCAATCGCCCGGCTTCCACCGGCGACGGGGCTCCGTGCTGATTGTAGCTCTTCTTATTTCAGCGCTGATCGCAATCGTGCTGGCCAGCTATCTCAATCTCAACCTCACCTCCTCCCGCCTGGCGCGACGCACCTTCACCCATTATGCAGCGCTCAACCTGACCGAGGCAGGCACCGAGGAGGCCTTGTGGGCATTCAATCGTGTCGCCGGCGGTTACACCGACGGATGGAATGGCTGGACCAATGACGGGACCGCCGCATGGAATAAATTTTCTGATTTCAATTTTGGCGCCAACACCACCGGCACCGTCAAAGTTTACGTCACCAGTTATAATCCGGTTCCTGGCGTCAGCCCGAAAATCGTCGCCCTCGCCTCCGTCAACCCTCCCGGGCAAACCGCCACCTCAAAAATGCTGGAGCTCACACTCCGCCGTCGCTCCTACTTCGCCGGCGGACTCGTAGCCAAAGACTCTGTCACTTTCAACGGATCCCAAGCTTCGGTCGACAGTTGGAACTCCGATCCCGACAACAACTCCGCCACTGCTCCCGTGGACTATTCGACCGCCGTGCGCACCGATCACGGCAGCGTGGACAGTGCCTCCGTCGACAACACCGCAGTGCTCGTCAATCAAGCCAACATCTGGGGTTATGTCGCCACAGGCGGCGCCCAACCCAAGGTCGGCACCAACGGCACCATCCAAGGTGTAAGCACGCCCTCGGGTGTCGCCATTGATCCGGCGCGTGTTTCGACGGATTTTAATGCCGAATTCGCAAACGTAACCGCCCCCACCGACGGCACCGCGATCACCACGATCGGGGCCACCCTCGGCACCCTTGGTCAGGCCACACGCTGGTGTATCCCCGGCATAAGCCTAACGGGCACACAAACACTCACCATTCTGGGCGATGTCACCCTGATCATTACCGCCAGCTCCGGAGCCAATGCGATCAGTCTCACCGGCAAAGCCGCCATCATCATTCCCGCGGGCTCCAGTCTCACGGTTTATACCGCAGGTGACGTCAAAATCGCCGGCAACGGTCTGGGCAACAGCAACACCCAACCCTCCACCTGTGTATTTTGGGGCACCAATCAAAGCACCGCCGGCCAGAGCATACAGCTCGCAGGCAACGGCGCGCTCAAATCCCTCGTTTACGCCCCCAACGGCAACGTCACACTCAATGGCAACGGCGACATGATGGGCTCCGTCGTAGCCCTCACTATCACTCTCTCCGGCAATGCGGCCTTCCACTACGATGAGTCCCTGGCCAATTACGGCAACAACGCACCCTTTGGGATATCCAAGTGGCGTGAACTCACCACCGCCGCCGATCAAAGCCCCTACATCAGCCACTTCCAAGGCTGGTAACCATCCGGTCGGATAATGCTTGGGATATCCCGCCCTCAAATGAGGACAGGAGCCAAGGATACATGCTTTCAGGCCTAATATAAACAGGCCCAAAAAAGCCCCTATTGGCCTCTAACTCCGCAGTCTTCGGTTGCCCTATGATGGGCGCATGAAACGAGGTCTGTTCAACCGACGCCGCAACGGCGGTTTCACCATTCTGGAAGTCGCCATGGCCGGCTTTGTTCTGACGCTCGCCATTGCCGGCTCGATTACGACGCTTCAAATGGGCTACCGCGCCATTGATAACGCCCGCTACACGACACTCGCCGGACAAATCCTCCAAAGTCAGATGGAGAAACTCCGCCTGCTGACGTGGGCCCAGCTTACCGACAGCACCAGCGGGCCCGTGGCATCCACCACATTTACCCCGGATATATCTTCGAGCAGCACGGCCCAAATCAACCGGTTCACAACCACCACGGGAGGCGCCGGCACCTGCTACCAAACCATCACGGCAGCCGACGCTCCTTTTGCCAGCACAATGAAGAAAATCACCCTCACGGCAACCTGGACCGGCGTTGATGGGATGTCGCACACCCTTTCCTATATCACCTATTATGGCCAAAACGGCTTATCCGATTTCTTCTACACCTCGCACTGAGCGAAGCCGGCAGCGTGCTTTCACGCTCGTCGAGCTGATGGTCAGCACGACGCTGGCGTCTTTCCTCATGCTCGGGGTGCTTTCCAGCTTTCTAATGATGGGGCGAAGCGGAGCCAACGCTCAAAATTACACCCAGCTGGAATCCAAAGCCCGCAGAGCCTTGGAGTATTTCAGCCGCGAAGCCCGGCTCGCTTATGCCATCACCAGTTATAGCAGCACCAGCGTCACCCTTTCCATTCCCGACACCTCATCGAGTCGCACGGCTTTCGCTTATAGCGTCACCTACACCTTCGATTCCACCGCCGGCACCTTCAGTCGCACCGGCCCCCCGATCGACAGCCCTGCGGGGACCAGCGCCACTACCGTTCTGCTCACCGGCGTGACCCAAAACGGCAGCACAAATCCCTTCAACTACTACCGCTACGTCACCACCGGATATGCCAGTGGCTTCACCTCAAATACCGCCAGCAACACGACCGAGATCAAACAGATCGAGATCAACTTCATCCTCAAAAGCACCAGCACCACGGTCACCTCTGCGACCAACAAGGTCCTCTCGGCCCGCTTCATCCTCCGCAACAAGTAAACCAAGGCCATCCCATGCACTCCATTAAATCCAACCGCGGATCCGTGCTCATCGTAGCCCTCCTTTTTGCAGGCTTGATCGCGATTTCGCTCACCAGCTACATGAAATTGGCGCTGACGTCCTCACGGCTCGCCAACCGGTCATTCTACGGTAACGCCGCCCAAAATCTTTCGGACACCGGCTTAGAACAGGCCCTGTGGAGCATCAATAACAACACATGGACCGGCACCGCCGGCTTCACCGCGCGCAGCGGTTACGCCAATCAATATCAGGGCACCTTTCCCTCTTCGACTACCTATTACACTTTTTCGCAGGGAGTGAAAGGGCAGGTCAAAGTCTGGGCGGACAACAACAGCACCACCCCTCATGCCGTGGCCAAGGCGATCATCACCTTGGGTGACGGCACCACCCTCATCAAGGAAGCCGAAGCGTATCTGAGCAAGCGGTCTTATTTTACAAACGGTCTCGTCGCCAAAAACACACTTACATTTGTGGGCAACGTCGCCATCGATTCATGGAACTCCAAGCCGGCCGGCACAGTCGTCCCCTACTCCTCCAGTGTGGATGCAGACAACGGCAAGATCGCCAGCTTGTCCGTGCAAGTCGCCTCCATCTCCGTAGGCAACGCGGATGTCTACGGCTACGCCTCGGTGGGCGGCAACTCGATCGCCGACATTTCCGTAGGCTCCACCGGTCGCGTCGGCCCTTACGGCACGGCCAATGGCGTCATCGATCCCACTCGTGTCACCTATGATTTCACGACCAACTTTCCAGACGTCACCCCTCCCACCACCAGTGGTTACACCATCGCGGCCATTACAAGCGCGACCACTCTGCCCATCTCGGGCAATCTCCCGGCGGCTGATGGCAAATACTATTATTCCGTCCCGAGCATCACCTTGAACGGACACGATACCATCTCTATCACCGCCGGTGCCGATGTCGTGATCACGGTCACGAACACGACCGGCACAAGCGTCCAAGCCTCGGGTAATTCCGAAATCGACATTCCCTCAACCTCAACCCTCGCCATGTATGTCGCCGCCGATGTCTCCATGACCGGAAATGGAGTCGTCAACGGCACCTCCACTGTGCCAAACCAACCGCTCGCCTTTCAACTCTACGGCACCCGCTCCGCCACGACGGCCGCCTCCGTTGGCCAGCAAGCCATCGCCATCAAGGGCAACGGCTATCTCTCCGGCGTCGTCTACGCACCCAATGCCAACGTCGACGTAAACGGCAACGGCGACACCTACGGCGCCATCGTTTGCAACCAGGCCAGCATGAACGGCAATGGAAA
The DNA here is from genome assembly GCA_035493815.1 of Rariglobus sp. Taxonomy (GTDB): domain Bacteria; phylum Verrucomicrobiota; class Verrucomicrobiia; order Opitutales; family Opitutaceae; genus Rariglobus. The sequence continues at coordinate 3,956 of DATJHQ010000026.1, read as the reverse complement.
TTTCCACTACGACGAATCCCTCGCCACCAGCCTGAGCACGAGCGCATGGAGTGTCTCAAAATGGCGTGAATTGAGCACCGCCAGCGACCGCAATACCTACGCCACCAACCTGAATTTCTAACGGGCTGTGCGGCTGATTCTGAAAGCTAAATTGGTTTTGGGGCCGGTAAGCCGGATTCTGTGTGTCCACCTTGCGGTGGTTGATCGTCATTTCTCTCACGCCCGCCTTGCGGCGGACCGTGCCCTCCGCTGCCCCGCTTTCGCGGAGCGCTGGAAGATGCGGCATACCCGTGACTATAGGACGAGCAGCCCAGTCACCTATTTTGCCTTGCACCGGAAGGGGTTTGTCATGCCGCCGTCATTGCTGACGACGCGGTGGGCTCTTACCCCACCTTTTCACCCTTACCGCGCGGTTGCCCGCGCGGCGGTATAGTCTCTGTGACACTGGCCGTCGACGCGCCTTGAAACGCGCCGCCCGCACTTGCCGTGAAGCTCGTGCGGCATCCTGCCCTGCGGTGTCCGGACTTTCCTCTCCAAGCTATATAAGTCTGCAGGCGGCGTTACCCGCCCGCGTGGGATCAAAGAACTTGGAGCGACGATCCAGCCCCAAAACCAGCCGCGACCTTGTGGGGGCGAGCGCACAATGTCCAGTGGCCAATGGCGCCACAGGGAACCCAAGACCGCTCAGGCATCCCGCCACACGATGCGACCGCACTGGTCGCAAGTGACGAGCTTGGCCGGGTCGGCCTTGCCACGCAGGGCGGACTCCACCTCCGACGAAACCTTGAGATGGCAGCCGCCGCAGGTGTTGCCCCGCACAGGCACGCAGACGGGCATGTGCCGTGTCGCCAGCCGGTCATAGACGCGCAGCGTGGGCTCGCCCACGGGTTCGCGGGCGGTGGCTACCTCGGCCTGCGCCTCCTTGAGTTCGGCGGAAAGATTGGTTTCGCGTTCGCGCAAGCTGCGGATGCGCGCCTCATGCCCGGCGATGTTTTGCTTCAACACGGCCTCGGCGGCGGCAAATTTCTTTTTCGCCTCGTCGATCTGATACATGATCTGCAACTCCTGCTCCTCAAGCGTCCCGATGGCGGCTTCCGTGGTCTCGATTTCGTGGCCGAGCGCCTGATACTCGTCGTTCTTCTTCACCAACGACTGCTGCGTCTTGTATTTCGCCAGCTTGGTCTCGGTCGAACCGATCTCCGTTTCGAGCAGTTTTTTACTGGATTCAAGCTGCTTGAGCTCGGCACGGGCTGTTTCAATGGCCGTTTTTTCGGCGGCGATTTTTTGCTCAACCATCGTGACTTCGATGGGAGCCGCCTTGAGCTGGGCCTCCAATCCCAGTCGTTTGCCATCGCGATCCTGCAGGATGAGCAGCTTTTCAAGCAACGGAGTAAGCATGCCCTTTTGCTTAAACCCTGAGCTTTCCGCTACGAGCTTAAATGTAATACATCTCGTCGGTGCGCTTGGCGCCAAACTCCTCCAGCGTCACGCCCTTGCACTTTTTCTCCAGCACGGCGCGCACCTCGCGCCAAACCTGGTCCACCCGGCGGCCTGAGTGGCCTTCACCGGCGGCATTCAATTCCAAGACGTCGCCCTCGATCAACTTCACGATGTCGTAGAGCGTGATCTCCGCCGGCGGACGCGCCAGGGCATAGCCACCCTGCTTGCCGCGCCGGCTCGTGATGAGCCCGCCGTTGCGCAGTTCGCTGAGGATTTGCACGAGATAATTTGCGGGCACCGCTTCGACCTCGGCGAGCTGTTCGATATGGGCAAGTTCATCGGTCCCGTGATACTTCGCCATCTGGGCAAGGACACGGCAGGCATAATCGACTTTGACCGAGAGTTTCACGCAGTCGGCACGCTACTTCCGAATCTTGAGTCGGCAACCTAAAATACTCAAAGAGGGACCTAAAACTTAATGATTTTCCGATCAAAATAGGGGTTGTTTCGGCCATCGTTTTCCAGTGTGATTTTCCCTTTAGATTTCATCACGTTCTTACCCGCCAAATGTCCGATCAATCCGCTCCCGAAAACCTCAATCATAACCCCGCTCTTTCCGAGACCTACGATGCCTCGAAACTGAGCCAGCTCAAAGGTCTGGAGGCCGTGCGCAAGAAGCCCGGCATGTATATCGGCGGCACCGACGAACGCGCCCTCCACCACTGCGTGTCCGAGGTTTTGGACAACTCCGTGGACGAACATCTCGCCGGCCACTGCAAGCGCATCGAGGTCACCATCCACGTCGACGGCTCCATTTCCATCCGCGACGACGGCCGCGGCATTCCCGTCGACATCAACAAGGACTCCGGTCTTCCCGGCGTCGAACTCGTGCTCACCACTCTGCACTCCGGCGGTAAGTATGGTCAAGGTGGATACAAGTTTTCCGGCGGCACCCATGGTGTCGGCGCCAAGTGCGTAAACGCCGTCTCCGAGTGGTTCGAGGTCGAGGTTTCCCGCGGCGGCCAGGTCCACCACATGCGTTTTGAGCGCGGCGTGACCATCAAGAAGCTCGAGGTCATCGGCAAGGCCAGTCGCACCGGCACCTACGTCACCTTCAAGCCCGACGCCGAAATCTTCAAGGAAACCACCGTCTTCGTCGCCGCCCGCATCGCCCAGCGTCTCCGCGAGCTCGCCTTCCTCAACTCCGGTCTCGAGATCACCTTCACCGACGAGCGCCCCGCCAACCCGAAGCCCGAGATCTACCTCTACCGCGACGGTGTCTCCGAGTTCGTCAAGCAGCTCAACCAGGGCAAAAACGCGCTGCATCCCACGCCCGTCCGCATCACCAAGGAAACCAAGCTCCAACTCGACGACAAACCCATCGAGATCCACTGCGAGGTCGTTCTCCAATACAACGACACCTACAACGACCAGGTTCTCTGTTACACCAACACGATCAACAACCCCGACGGCGGCACCCACCTCTCCGGCTTCCGCAGCGCCCTCACCCGCGCCATCAACCAATTCGCCAAGGGCAACAATCTCCTCAAAGACAAGGACCCGCAGATCACCGGTGACGATGTCCGCGAAGGTCTCGCCGCCGTCATTTCGATCAAGCACTCCGACCCGAAATTCGAGTCCCAGACCAAGGTCAAACTCCTCTCCCCCGAGGTCGAAAGCGTCGTCGGCTCCTCCACCTACGAGGGCCTGATGATGTTCTTCGAAACCAACCCCACCATCGGCAAGCGTTTCGTCGACAAGGGCCTCAACGCCGCCCGCGCCCGCGAAGCCGCCCGCAAAGCCCGCGAAACCGTCCGCAAAGGCGCCCTCTCCGGCGGCGGCCTCCCGGGCAAGCTCGCCGACTGCTCCGAGCGCGATCCCGCCCAGACCGAGCTCTACATCGTCGAAGGCGACTCCGCCGGCGGCTCCGCCAAACAGGGCCGCGACCGCCGCTACCAGGCGATCCTTCCCCTGCGCGGCAAACTCATCAACACCGAGAAAGCCCGCCTCGACAAGGTCCTCTCCAACGAGGAAATCCGCACCCTCATCACCGCCTGCGGCACCGGCATCGGCGAGGGCGACGAGACCGTCGGCGGCTTCAATGCCAACAAGGCCCGCTACCACAAGATCATCATCATGACGGATGCCGACGTCGACGGCTCCCACATCCGCACGCTGCTGCTCACGTTCATCTACCGCCAGATGAAGGGCCTGATCGAGCGCGGCTACGTCTACATCGCCCAGCCGCCCCTCTATAAGATCAAGCGCAAGAAGCGCGAGCAGTACGTCGATAACGACGAGCAGCTCAACCGCATCCTCCTCGAGCTCGGCTCCGAGGATGTCGTCCTCACTCGCCTGCGCGACAACCACACCTTCGCCGCCGGCCAGATCGACAAGGTCGTCGAGCACCTCTCCGCCATCGAGAAGCTCGGCGCCGGCGTCACCCGCTACGGGGCCGACCTCGGGGCCTACCTCGACACCCACGACCCCGTCACGCACGCCCTGCCACGCTACAT
>DATJHQ010000025.1:0-68771 GCA_035493815.1 Rariglobus sp. | reverse complement strand
GAATCGAAAGCGGACGACGGTGCAGACGGCGAAGGCGACTCAGGTTGGTTCAGCATCGGAATGAAATGGAGGATAGGAGCTGGTCTTATGCCACGGGGCGCGGGATGGGCCGCGAGGGCTAAGTCGGATTAAATGGGGACAAAAAAAGGCCGGTCGCTTTTTGCGAGAGCCGGCCCGGAGCGTTGTTAGTGCGGAGAGCTCTCAGCGTTAGAAGAAGCGAATCGTTTTGGTGGCCATTTTGGCGTGTTCTTCGTCCGAGCATCCCGCATTGGTCGGGACGTCGAGCGCGGTGTCGGTGGATTTCACCAGATCGTTGCTGAGAAGGTAATTTTCCACTTCTTCACCAGAAACATCCGCCAGCATTACTCCATCAACCTCAACGCAAGGTGAGAGCGGTTGTCCCGACTTCTGCACCATTTCCGCGTAGTTCGCGCGGTTGTTGATGATATCGATGTCCTCGAACGGCAGATTGTATTTGCGCATGATCGTGCGAACACCATTGGACCAACCACAAGACGGTTTAAGATAGGCTTTGATTTTCATGCGTTGAACAAACTTAAGACGGAAAACGGTGCAACTTATAGGAGCGGCTTTTGGTCGTTCAAGCGAAAGGTTTACCTTTTAGAGCATTTTACGGGCCGGAGCCGGCCACCAGAGCCCTGAAACCATCCGGCCCCATGGAGGATTTTCTCAAGATGCCGTTTGAGATTCCGCTCACATGCTCCACCCTCCCCCACCATGTGCCGCAACCGCCAACAAAGGCCTGAGCTCGCCGCCCGATGAAAACCGTCCTCCTCCTCACCTGTTCGAATATTTTCATGACCATCGCCTGGTATGGGCAGTTGAAATTCAAATTCTTCGAAGGGAAATCGCTCCCGTTCATCATTCTGGTGTCCTGGGCCATCGCCTTGCTGGAGTATTGCTTCATGGTCCCGGCCAATCGCGCGGGTTATCAGACCGGGGGGTTGTCCGGTTATCAACTCAAGGTCATCCAAGAGGTCATCAGTCTCGGTGTCTTTGTGGTTTTCGCCTGGCTGGTCCTCAAGGAGCGGCTCACTTGGAATTATTTTGTCAGTTTTCTGCTTATTCTGGGCGCGGTTTATTTCGCCATCGCCTTCAAACCCACGCCAACAGCCGGCCACTGATCACCCGTTTCCCCTCGACGCGCCGCGTCGGTGAAAAATCACCGGCCGGTCCCAAGGGTTGGCTTGCTTCCGCGTGCGGCCCCGCTTCACGTTTTGCCAGCAGTTTACGACGGCCTCAAAACGCCGGTTCATTTTCCTCAACCAAACACGTCCCTTAGCCCTCACGCACCACCATCATCATGTCCAAAGCCGCTCCCGCCAAAGCCTCTTCCGCTCCCGCCGTCACAACCGTTGATCCCTCCGCCCGTAAAAACGTCGAGCTCGCTGTCAGCGCCATCACCAAGCAATTCGGCGAAGGCTCGATCATGCGTCTCGGCGACAACCACAAGATGGCCGTTGAGACCGTTTCCACCGGTTCCCTCGCCATCGATCTCTGCCTCGGCGGCAAGGGCCTCCCCCGCGGGCGTATCATCGAAATCTACGGCCCCGAGTCCTCCGGTAAAACCACCTTTTGTCTCAGCGTCATCGCCGAGGCACAGAAGCGCGGCGGTCTGGCCGCCTTCATCGACGTTGAACACGCGCTCGACCCGAAATACGCCCGCGTCGTCGGCGTAAAACTCGACGATCTCCTCGTCTCCCAACCCGACTCGGGTGAAGACGCTCTCAATATCACCGAGACGCTCATCCGCTCCAACGCCATCGACGTGATTGTCATCGATTCCGTCGCCGCCCTCATCACCAAGGCCGAACTCGATGGCCAGATGGGCGACATGACCATGGGCAGCCAGGCCCGCCTGATGTCGCAGGCCATGCGCCGCCTCACCGCCGTGGTGAGCAAGACCAAGTGCATCTGTATTTTCACCAATCAGATTCGTGAAAAGATCGGCGTCATGTTCGGCAGTCCCGAAACAACCTCCGGCGGACGCGCACTAAAGTTCTTTTCCTCGATCCGCATCGACATCCGCCGCAAGGACCAGATCAAGACGCCCGACGGCAAGATCATCGGCAACCGCACCAAGATCAAGGTCGTGAAAAACAAAGTCGCCCCTCCCTTCACCGAGTGCGAATTCGACATCATGTATGACGAAGGTATCTCGAAAACCGGCTCGATCATCGACCTCGGCATCGAGCACAAGATTCTCGAAAAGAAGGGCGCATGGATTTCCTTCGAGGGCGAACTCGTCGGTCAGGGCCGCGACGCCGCCAAGCAGACCGTGAAGGACAATCCCGCCCTGGCCGAGAAACTCACCAAGGCGATCATGGAGAAGGTCACCGTCACCGGCGGAACCGCCGTCACCGGCAGCGATGCCGTCTGATAAAACTCAAAACCGTGATCGTGTAATTTAAAATCAAATACGATTAAAATCAAAGCCGCGGCCTGCGCCGCGGCTTTTTCATGCCCCGATTTGCGGATCCTCCGCGGGCCGCCTTGACGTCACCTCCCCGCTTGAGGTCCGCCATCTGCCCGTCTTTACTGCCGTTTTATGTCCCGCACCGCCGACACCATTGCCGCCCTGGCCACGCCTGTGGGCACCTCCGCACTCGCCGTGGTGCGCATCAGCGGACCGGAATGCCCGTCTCTGGCTGCGGCGATCTTCGACCGGCCCCTCCCCCGCCGCATGGTAACTCATCTGGATTACCGCGCCATGGACGGACAAGTCGTCGACGATGTCGTGGCAACTTTTTTTGCCGGTCCGCACTCCTATACCGGTGAGGACTCCCTGGAGATCTCGCTGCACGGCAATCCATTTATAGCACAAGTAGTTATACAAGATTTACTTAAACGAGGATGCCGAGCGGCCGAAGCCGGCGAATTCACCCGACGCGCCTTTATCAACGGACGCATGGACCTAAGTCAGGCCGAAGCCGTGATGGACCTCATCCACGCACGGGGAGAACGCGCGCTTGCAGCCGCCAATCAGCAATTACGCGGCAGCCTCGGGAAACACATGCACGAACTCACCGAAGGCCTGCTGCTCGTGCTGGCCCGCATCGAAGCGTATATCGATTTCCCTGACGAAGACCTCCCTCCCGAAGATCGGCGCATCGCTCAAGACGAGTTGACGCGTGTTCTACGTGGAACGGAGCGGCTGCTTGCCACCAGTCACTACGGTGAACTTCTCCGCGACGGTGTAAAAACCATCATCATTGGCGAACCGAATGCCGGAAAAAGCAGCCTGCTCAACCGTCTTGTCGGTCGTGACCGCGCCTTGGTTAGTCCGGAACCCGGCACCACCCGTGATTTTATCGAGGAACGCCTCATCCTCGGCCCCCATTGCCTGCGTTTGATCGACACAGCCGGCCTTAACCCCTCTCCCTCCACGTTGGAAAAGCTCGGGATGGAAAAAACCCTCGAACGAGCCGCCGAAGCAGACCTCTTTCTCTGGGTCGTAGACGCCACGCTCCCCTTCCCTCATCTGCCCGACGCCGTCGCCACCCGTCTTACACCGACCAACACCCTCGTGCTTCTCAACAAACACGATCTTTTGGCGGGCTCTCCTCCTGCGTCTTGCCTCCAAACATCCCTCCCCGCCCTTCCTATTTCCGCTCTCACGGGTGAAGGTTGCGACGCCCTTGCCGACGCCATCACCCAACACGCTGAAGCCTTCCGTCAGGATCAAGGCGAAGACATCATCGCCATCAACAGCCGTCACGCCGATGCCCTGCGTCGCGCCGGCGAAGGACTGACATCAGCCCTGTCCAAGCTCACCGCCAACGGCCCCGTGGAGTTGCTCGCCAGTGACCTGCGCAGCGCCCTTGATGCCCTCGGAGAAATTGCCGGTAAAATCGACAACGAGCGCATGCTCGACCACCTTTTCAAGACATTTTGCATTGGTAAGTGATGATATACAATAAGATACCATTTGACGTAATCGTATGTGGAGCCGGCCACGCCGGATGCGAAGCTGCGCTTGCCGCCGCCCGCATGGGAGCCTCCACCCTGCTCCTGACCGGCAATATCGACACGATTGCCCAGATGAGCTGCAACCCCGCCATTGGCGGTCAAGCCAAGGGCCAGATGGTCCGCGAGATCGATGCACTCGGCGGAGAGATGGCCATCAACACCGACGTTACCGGCATCCAGTTTCGATTACTCAACGAATCAAAAGGTCCCGCCGTCCAGTCTCCCCGCGCCCAGTGCGATAAGAAAGCCTATCAATTCCGCCTCAAGCATACTCTGGAGCTCGAGCCTAATCTCCAAGTGTTTCAGGCCACGGTCACAGGCCTTATCTTCACCGGCCAGAAAGTCACCGGCGTCCGCACCAATCTAGACATCGACTTCTCCGGCATCACCGTGGTCGTCACCACGGGAACTTTTTTACGCGGCCTGATGCATATCGGCCAAAACAAAAACGAAGGCGGACGTCTTGGTGATTTTAGCGCCAAAACCCTTTCCAGCAGCTTCCTCGAAGCCGGCATCGAACTGCGTCGTCTTAAAACCGGCACCCCGCCCCGCCTGCTAGGCCGCAGTCTCGATTTCTCCAAGATGGAAGAACAGCGCGGCGACACCAACCCAACACTCTTCGCCTTTTACGACACTCGAGGGCCGGAAGACTTGTTCCACGTGGAACAGAACGGCGAGCAGCGCATCGGCTGGAAGCCCGGCACCAGTCAAGTCTCCTGCTGGATGACCTACACCACGCCGGTGACCGCCCAACTCGTCCGCGACAATCTCCACAAGTCCGCCATGTATTCGGGCGAAATCGAAGGTGTCGGCCCCCGTTATTGCCCCAGCATCGAAGATAAGTTCGTTCGCTTTGCAGACAAACCGCGCCATCTGCTTTTCCTAGAGCCCGAAGGCCGCTCCACCAACGAATACTACGTCAACGGACTCTCCACCTCGCTGCCATTCGATATTCAGCTGGAAATGGTTCACAGCGTGCCGGGACTCGAAAACGCCCAGCTTCTGCGGCCGGCTTACGCGGTCGAATACGACTTCGCGCCTCCGACCCAGCTTTACGCATCCCTGGAATCAAAAAAGGTCGAAAACCTCTTTTTTGCCGGCCAGATCAACGGCACGTCCGGTTATGAAGAAGCCGCCGCCCAAGGCCTGATCGCCGGTGTTAACGCCGTCCATAAGGTCCGTCAGGAAGAACCGCTCATCATAGGCCGCCACGAAGCCTATATCGGCGTGCTCATCGACGATCTGATTACCAAAGGCACCAACGAGCCCTATCGCATGTTTACCAGTCGGGCCGAATACCGGCTCCTATTTAATCACGGCAGCGCCGAGCTTCGGCTGCTACATCACGCCAAGCAGCATGGTTTGGTCGCCCCAGAGAGACTGGCGCGAATGGAGGAAAAGAAGCGCCAAACCGAATATTGGATTACAGCTCTGGAAGCCCAAAAGGCACCGGCTGGGCAGGGGACTTTCGGTGATGCTATTCGCCGGGCAACAACCGGCGGAGGAGTAATGCCAGTCTTACCAGATAACTTTTCCACTCAAAGCAAGGCTCTGCGAGAAGAAGTCCTTTATCGCATAAGCCACCAGGGCTACCTAGCCCGCGAACAACGTCAGATCGAGAAGCTTGCAGACATCGAAAAGATAAAAATCCCACCGCATATTGATTTTCTGCAAGTGCGCGGCTTGCGCAAAGAAAGCGCCCTGAAACTCGCCGAAATCAAACCTTACACATTGGGCCAAGCCAGCCGCATTAGTGGCGTTAACCCCTCAGATATCAGCGTGTTAATGATATTAATCGAAGCGGGCAGGGAAGCGCGCCCGAGCTGATTTATTTCATCGCACTGCAGTGGCAGCACCGGTCTTGGGGTCGCCGGATTTTGCTCAATATGGCGATTCGCCGTCGCTGTAACATTTGTGAAACATCCCCCAAATTCACTGGCTGAGGAACGCGACATGACCCATAAATCCGTTCCATATGGCGGATACCAAACCCAAAAAAATCCTCGTGGTGGACGATGAATCCGACGTCACCGAGCTCGTGGCCTATCATTTGAAAGCCAAGGGATTTCAAGTCGAAGTGGTCAACGATCCCAACAGCAGTATCGGCACCGCCCGTTCTTTTCTGCCCGATCTCGTTATCCTCGACGTCATGATGCCTGATCTCAACGGCATTCAAATCTGCCGGATGCTCCGCGCCGATCCCAAGTTGAAAAAAGTCCCGGTGATTTTCCTCACCGCCAAAGCCGAGGAAAATGACCGCGTGCAAGGGCTCGAAACAGGAGCCGATGATTACATATGTAAACCATTTAGCATAAAAGAGTTAATTCTTCGCGTTCAGACTATTCTTCGTCGCTTGTCAGATGGAGGAACGGACGAGCCTAAACGACTCCAAGCCGGCCAAATCGTGATCGATATCGAACGTCACGAGATTTCCGTGCACGGCAAACCCGTGGAATTGACTGCGACCGAGTTTAATCTCCTGCGTTTGCTCATGGAGCGTCGCGGCCGTGTGCAAACCCGCGAGCACCTCCTCATCAATGTATGGAACTACGAGACGGAAATCGAAACCCGCACCGTAGACACCCACGTGCGGCGTTTGCGCGAAAAACTTGGCACTGAGGCCGACTGGATCGAAACCATCCGAGGAGTCGGCTACCGTCTGGCTGAGCGCAAAGCACAAGAAACCTCCTCGTAAGCAGAAGGTCCGGCCTCATCCCGCCGCGCTTTTCATCCGATCACTTTGGTTGAGGGTTGTTCTGTGCAAGGATTTGCTACGGATTAACCGCTGACCACACGCCCATGCTCATTCTTATAATGCTTATTTTGGCGGTCGCCCTGGGGGTGACGTTGATAAAGCTCAACGGGCATCGACATGCGGTGCGCAGCCTCCATCAAGCCTTGCTCAAAAAGCAGCCCTTCTTACGCGAGGATTTGCCAAGTGCATCGGGACACGCTTGGGATCAGCTTTGCACGCTGAGCAATGATCTGATCGTCGAGATCGGGCATCTTCAACAACTGCGGAGCGGCCAGCTCGCCCAACTGGAAGCAACCTTGGGCAGCCTTCAAGAGGCGGTTCTGATCGTCGATTCAAATAATTATATCTTACTGGCAAACAAAGCGTTGAAGGGAATATTCCCGCGCGCCGTCAATATCCTTGGCCAACGCCTGGAGCTCGTGCTGCACAGCGTGACGTTTCTTAACTATGTGGAATCAGTCAGAAACGGCACGGCGCAACCCCAGCACGAAATCGAGTTCATCGATGGCGCTCAGCCAACCTGGGTTGAAGTGACCGGCACCACGATTCAGACCATCAATGACCGGAAGGCTCCGTGGACACTCTTCGTTCTCCATAACATCACCCAGCAGAAAAAACTGGAGGCAGTGCGAAAAGACTTTGTCGCCAACGTCTCCCACGAACTGCGCACACCACTCAGCGTGATCAAAGGCTACGTTGAAACCTTGGTGGATGGATCTGATGACATTCCGGCGGAAGATCGGACGCGTTTCTTAAAAACCATCCAACGCCACACCGAACGCCTGAACTCGTTACTCGAGGACTTGCTTGTTCTCTCTCGATTGGAATCGATTAATCCCGGCCTTCATCGTGAATCCACCGACCTCAATGCCCTGCTCGGTAGCATCATGGATGATTACCGAGCTCGTCCCGCCGGCAAAGAGCATCTTCTGGATTTCACGCCTGACCCTATCGTCAGTCCGCTGTGGATTGACCCTTTGAAGCTCACTCAGGTCGTGGAAAACCTCTTGGATAACGCCCTGAAATACACCCCCAAGGGAGCCCAGATTGAATTATCAACCCTCCAGCAAGGATCGGCCGAGGTGATTGTCTGCCTGCGTGACAATGGACAAGGAATACCCGAAGCAGATCTGCCGCATATTTTTGAACGATTCTATCGCGTCGACAAAGGCCGATCCCGAGAAAAAGGCGGCACCGGCCTAGGCCTCAGCATCGTGAAGCACATCATTCAACTCCACGCAGGACGCGTCTGGGTGGAAAGCAAGCAAGGGCAGGGGACCTCTTTTTTCTTCAGCCTGCCGATGCGCTCCAGCATGTCGACGCAAGCGTGAGTGGCGTTAGGGCAAAGTGAGCAGAGCCGGATGATGACCTGCAACCAACCCGCAGATTTCATAACGTTCGCTGTTGAGCCGTGAATCCCGCCCCTGCAATGATGGATTCTCATTCATGCCGCTGGAAATCGCCCAAGCCCTCAACTCCTCCCGTCTGGCCGAAATTCGCGCTCAATTGGCGCCGCTTTTGCCGACAACGCAGCCGATTACCTTGGAAATCGGCAGTGGTCACGGGCATTTTCTCACGGCCTACGCCGCCGCGCATCCGAACCGCTTCTGCATAGGAATCGACTTGATTGCAGATCGCTTGGATCGCTCGGTCCGCAAATCGAACCGCGCCAAGCTGAAGAACATCGCCTGGGTGCGCGCCGAAGCCCTCCTCTTTTTGGAAGCCCTGCCCGCAGATATAGCGCTGGCAGAGATTTTTGTGCTCTTTTCCGATCCATGGCCCAAGCGCCGTCATTGGAAAAATCGCGTTCTTCAACCCGAGTTTTTGAGTTTGCTGGCCAGCAGGGCAGGGCAGGGCGCCCGCTTACATTTCCGGACCGACCATGCTCCGTATTTCCAGCAGGCAACCGACTTCATCAACCAACACCCCGATTGGTCAATCGGAGCCGAAGATCCCTGGCCTTTTGAGCTGGCCACCGTTTTCCAACAACGCGCTGCCGGCCATCAATCCCTGATCGCCAGAAAAACCTAGCGCTTTCATGCGATAAAGTTCCGCGCTCCTTACATTTATTAAGAAACTTTCCACCGCGCTGAATCTCCGTCGGGTTAACTTCGGGAAACATCATTAGCGGGGGTGATTTCAGGTATTGACGGCGTTTCCTGCGCTTGCCTAGCTGAACCTTTTAACCCTTCTCACGCCTACTTTACAGCCGATGTCACGAGTCAAAAAACTCATCGTTGCCCTCTCTCTGCCAAGCACTGTCGCAACGGTGTTTGCCGGCGAAGAGCACGGCCTGAGCAAGTCGGCCGAAGGGCTCTTCCAGATCGGACCGCTTCACGTCACCAACAGCATCCTGACGAGCTGGACGGTCTCGATTGCCCTGATCATCGCAATCCGTCTTTTTGTGGGTCGCCCAAAGCTCGTCCCCTCTCGCGGACAGGCCATTGTGGAAAACCTTTTGGACGGCGTGCGTAATCTGACCGCGCCAGTCGTCGGCGCCAAGGTCGCTCGCTACACGTTCCCGCTGCTGATCGGCCTGTTCACCTATATCCTGATACAAAACTGGAGCAGCCTTTTCCCTGGTGTCGGCACCGTGATGTTCCGGGAGCAGTCCAATGGTGCGTGGACCCCCTTTGTCCGCGCGGGCAACGCCGATCTTAACAGCACCATCGCGCTCGCCCTTGTGGGCATCACCGCCTGGTTGTATTTCATTCTGCGTTACGCCGGTCCTTCGGTCATCTTAAAGGATATCTTTGGCAACAAAGCCACCAAGGGTGAAGTTCACCCGGCGATGTATTACAGCCTGTTCGTGGTGTTTTTCATCATCGGCTTCATCGAATTGATCTCGATGATGATCCGCCCTGTTTCCCTTTCGCTACGACTTTACGGCAATGCTTTCGGTGGCGAGTATGTCATCCATACGATGTCGGAAATCACCCGCTGGGGTCTGCCTATTCCCTTCTACTTCTTGGAATTCCTCGTCGGCCTCATTCAGGCCCTCGTCTTCACCCTTTTGATCAGCGTCTACATCGGCCTCATCTGCAACCACCAGGGCGGCGATCACAAAGACGACCATCACGACGACAAGGAAGCCTCCCACTGATTTTCACCAACCACTTTTCCTCCGGGAGTGTGTCGACTGCACACGGCGGAAACCAAACCAAAACCAAATCCACCATGACTATCCACACCATCGCTGAAATCACCGGCAGCATCCAGAGCGGTCTCGGCTGTCTCGGCGCCGCCATCGGCGTAGGCCTCGTCGGCGCCGCCGGCACCGAAGGCGTTGCCCGCAATCCCGGAGCTTCCGGCAAGATCCTCGTGCAGTGCCTTCTCGGCATCGCCTTGGCCGAGTCCGTCGCGTTCTACGCTCTGTTCATCAAGTAAGCGTTCTTCCCTCCAAGCCACGGCGCGGCTCATCCCGCGCCGCGGTTCATTTTTGTCTCAGCTCCGTCTCCTCCCATGCTCTCCCTGCCCGTTCTCGCCGAAGTCACCGGCCAAGTCGCCGAGGCAACCACGGTTCACGCCGAATCCGTGAACCCCGTCACGGAATTTGCGAATAACTTTGGTGTGAACCTGCCCGCCGTCATCGGGCAGATCATCAACTTCTGCATCGTCGCCTATGTGCTGTGGCGTTTCGCCTTCAAGCCCGTCCTCGCGACCCTTGATGAACGCCAGAAGAAGATCGCCGACGGTCTCCGCTACGCCGAGGAAACCAAGGCCCGTCTTGATTCCGCCCAGCAGGAAAGCGCCGAGACCCTCAAGAAAGCTCAGGTCGAGGCCGCCGCCATCATCGAGCAGGCTCGCAAAGCCTCCAAAGAACTCGCCGAGCGCGAAACCACCGCCGCCACTGCGCGCGCCGGTGAACTCATCTCCAAAGCCCAGCAGGCCATCGAACTCGAAAAGCAGAAGATGCTCGCCGAGGCCCGCACCGAGATCGCCCGCCTCGTCATCGCCACCACCCAGCGCGTTCTCTCCAAGGAGCTCAACGACGCCGACCGCACCCGCTACAACGAAGCGGCTGCTCGCGAACTCACCTCGGTTTAATCCACCATGGCGTCCGGCAAAAAACAGATCACCCAGCTCGCTCATAAGCTTTACAAGCTGAGCTTCGCCGATGGCCGTCTCTCCGAAGAGCGCGTCGCAGGCGTGTTGGCCTATGTGGAGAAGCACCCGCCCGCCAAGCCGGTCGCTGTGCTTCGCGCCTACAACCGTCTCATCGCGGTCGAGGTTGCCAAGGGTGAGGCCGTCATCGAGCACTCCGGCCCCGTCAGCGACGCCACCCTTCAGGCCATCGCGGCCACCATGACCTCCCGCTATCAGCGTCCGGTCGTCGCCAGTGCCAAACCCAATCCAGCTCTTCTCGCCGGTCTGCGCATCCGCGTCGGCGATGATGTCTACGAATCGTCCGTCTCTGGCCAGCTCTCCTCCTTGGCCGCCTCCGTCTGATTTCTTACCGACATTTTTTAAAAACCTAACCCTTACGTCGCATGTCCACGGTCCTCGAACAAATCGAACAGCAGATCGCGAAGCTTTCCACCAAAGCCGTTCGCAAGAACACCGGCGTTATCCGCACGGTCGCCGACGGCGTCGCCAAAATCGACGGCCTCTCCGACGTGATGTATAACGAGATGGTGCAGTTCCCCAACGGGGTCATCGGCATCGCGCTCAATCTTGAGACCGATGAAGTCGGTTGCGTCGTCCTCGGCGACGTTTCCCAACTCAAGGAAGGCGACCCCGTCGAGACGACCGGCAAGCTTCTCTCCATCCCCGTCGGCAAAGCCCTTCTCGGCCGCGTCGTTGACGCCCTCGGCAATCCCATCGACGGCAAGGGTCCCATCGCCGCCACGGAAACCTATCCCGTCGAGCGCATCGCCCCCGGCATCATCGCCCGCAAATCCGTTTCCCAGCCTCTCTTCACCGGCATCATGGCCATCGACTCCATGATCCCGATCGGCCGCGGCCAGCGCGAGCTGATCATCGGCGACCGCGGCACCGGCAAGACCACCATCGCGATCGACACGATCATCAACCAGGCGAAGATCAACAAGGTCGGCATCGCTTCCGGCGACCCCAAGTTCCGCCCCGTTTACTCCATCTACGTCGCGGTCGGCCAGAAGAACTCCAACATCGTCCGCACCATCGGCGCCCTTGAGGCCGCCGGCGCGCTTGAGTTCACCGTCATCGTTGGCGCCACCGCCTCCGACAACGCCGCCAACCAATACATCGCCCCCTTCTCCGGCGCCGCCATCGGCGAATGGTTCATGGAAAACGGCATGGATTCGCTCATCGTTTACGATGACCTTTCCAAGCACGCCGTCGCCTATCGCCAGATCTCGCTCATCCTGAAGCGTCCCTCCGGTCGTGAAGCGTATCCCGGCGACGTGTTCTATCTCCACTCCCGCCTCCTCGAGCGTTCCGCCCGCCTCGACGGCAAGGGCTCGCTCACCGCGCTCCCCATCATCGAGACCCAGGCCGGCGACGTGTCCGCCTACATCCCGACCAACGTGATTTCCATCACTGACGGTCAGATCTTCCTCGAAACCGATCTCTTCAATCAAGGCATCCGTCCCGCCGTGTCCGTCGGTCTCTCCGTCTCGCGCGTCGGTTCCGCCGCGCAGATCAAAGCCACCAAGCAGGTCGGCGGTAAACTCAAGGGCGAGCTCGCCCAGTTCCGCGAACTCGCCGCCTTCGCGCAGTTCGGCTCCGACCTCGACGCCAAGACCAAGGCCCAGCTCGACCGCGGCGGCCGTATCGTCGAACTCTTCAAGCAGCCTGCCTTCAGCCCGATTCCGATCGAACAGCAAGTCGTCACCCTCTGGGCCATTCAGAAGGGTTACTACGACGGCCTCGACCTCAAGAAGGTCACTGCCGCCTCCGTCTCGCTCCGCGACTTCTTCGCCACCCGCAAGGACACCCTCCTCACCGAAATCCGCACGAAGGCCGCCCTCGACAAGGATCTCGAAGCCAAGATCGAGGCCGCGATGAACGAGTGGAAGCCCACCTTCTCCGCCTAATCGCCTCCGCGTCCACTCTCTAAAACACCGTGGCTTCAACACGCGACATCCGCCGACGCATCAAGTCGGTCAAGAACACACGCCAGATCACCAAGGCGATGGAGCTGGTGGCTGCGTCGAAAATGAAGAAGGCGCAGCAGCTGGCCCTCGCCGGTCAGCCTTACGCGCAACTCCTGTCCAACATGCTCGCCGCCTTGGCCCCGCATGTGACCGACAACCTTCATCCCTTCCTCGTCCGCCGCACCGTCAAGACCCGCGGCGTTCTCCTGATCACCTCCGACAAGGGTCTGTGCGGTCCCCTCAACGGCAACCTTTTCAAACTGGTCGCCGACATCAAGACACCCGCCAAGTTCTACTCCATCGGCCGCAAGGGCACCCAGTTCCTCGCCCGCACGAAGCGCGACCTCGTTGCCGACTTCCCCGTGCAGGACCGCGTTCCGTTTAACGAAATCAAGGTCGCCGTTGATTTCATCACCAAGCAATACCTCGAAGGCGTGATCGACACCGTGGAAGTCATCTTCCCGCGTTTCAAAAACACCCTCGTGCAGGAGCCCGTGATTCGCCCCGTGCTGCCGCTCGACAATCTTCGCGAGTTCCTCACCAGCCTCCAACGCCACGCCGGTGTGGTCGCCGCCGACGAGATTAATCGCAACCAGCCCTTCGAGTTCGAGCCCGAAGCCGAGACCGTCCTCGCTTCGTTGCTCCCCTATTACGTCAGCCGCGAGATCTACCAGTTCGTGCTGCTCACCCGTGCCTCCGAGCACAGCGCCCGCATGGTGGCCATGAAGACCGCCAAGGACAACGCCACCAAGCTCGTCGGCGAACTCACCCTCGAATACAACAAGGCCCGTCAGGCCGCGATCACCCAGGAAATTCTCGAAATCGCCGCCGCCTCGTTCTCCGCCTAATCCGTTTCCATTCCCCTTTTAACTAAAAACCCGTCCCACCGTTCATGAGCAACACCGGTAAAATCGTCCAAGTCATCGGCCCCGTCGTTGACGTCCAGTTCGCGGAAAACGCGATCCCGCCCATCTACCAGGCCCTCACCGTGGACTTCACGGTCTCCGGCAAGCAGGAGATTCTCACCCTTGAGATCCAGCAGCATCTCGGTGAAGGCGTCGCCCGCGCCATCGCGATGTCTTCCTCTGAAGGCCTCGTTCGCGGTATGACCGTAGTCGATACCGGTGCGCCCATCACGGTGCCCGTAGGCGACGGCATCCTCGGCCGCATCTTCGACGTCACCGGCAATCCCGTGGACGGCCGCGGCCCGGTTCCCCACACCAAGCGCTACCCGATCCACCGCCCCGCTCCCGCGCTGGCCGACCAGGACACCAAGGCCCAGATCCTCGAGACCGGTATCAAGGTCATCGACCTCATCTGCCCTTTCATCAAGGGCGGCAAAGCAGGTGCGTTCGGTGGCGCCGGTGTCGGCAAGACCGTCGTCATTCTCGAACTTATCAACAACATCGCCAAGGCTCACGGCGGTTACTCTGTGTTCGCCGGCGTCGGCGAGCGCTCCCGTGAAGGTAACGACCTTTACCACGAAATGTCCGAGGCCGGCGTCATCGACCAGAAGGACCTCATGAAGTCCAAGGTCGCCCTCGTTTACGGCCAGATGAACGAACCCCCGGGCGCCCGTATGCGCGTCGCCCTCTCGGCGCTCGCCATGACCGAGTATTTCCGCGACGAGAAGAACCAGGATGTGTTGCTCTTCATCGACAACATCTTCCGTTTCTCGCAGGCCGGTTCCGAAGTGTCCGCCCTCCTCGGTCGCTCACCCTCTGCGGTAGGTTATCAGCCCACGCTCTCCTCCGAGATGGGGCTCCTCCAGGAGCGCATCACCTCGACCAAGAAGGGTTCCATCACGTCCGTGCAGGCCGTCTACGTGCCCGCCGACGACTTGACCGACCCCGCTCCGGCCAACACCTTCGCCCACCTTGACTCGACGATCGTGCTTGAGCGTTCCATCGCCGAGCTCGGCATCTATCCCGCCGTCGATCCGCTCGCTTCCGTCTCGAAGGCCCTCGAGCCCTCGGTCGTCGGCGAAGAGCACTACAAGGTCGCCCGCGAACTCCAGCGCGTTCTCCAACGCTACAAGGATCTTCAGGACATCATCGCCATTCTCGGCCTCGACGAGCTTTCCCCCGAGGACAAGCAGACCGTTTACCGCGCCCGTAAAATCCAGCGCTTCCTCTCGCAGCCCTTCGCGGTCGCCGAAGTGTTCACCGGCGCGCCCGGCAAATACGTCTCGGTCAAGGAAACCGTTCGCGGCTTCAAGATGATCCTCGATGGCGAGCTCGATCACGTTCCCGAGGGCGACTTCTACATGAAGGGTGGCATCGACGAAGTGATCGCGGCTTCCGCCAAGAAGTAAGTTCCTCCTCATGGCCCTCACGCTCGAAATCGTCACCCCCCAGGCTCGGGTTTATTCCGATACCATCGACACCGTCGTCATCCCGACGACGGCCGGTGAGATCGGTGTGCTCGCCGGTCACGTCTCGCTGGTTTCCCAAATCGCCGAGGGCGAACTGCGCGTGACCAAGGACGGCAAGCCGCTCGTCCTCGCGGTCGGCGGCGGTTTTGTCCAGATCGACAACGACAAAGTCTCCGTGCTGGCCGAGCAGGCCATCACGATCGACAAGATCGATGTCACCGCCGTGGAAGCCGCCCTCAAGCGCGCCCAGGAACAACTCAAGGACGCCGCCGCGCTCGATCCCGCCGAGCAGGAACACCTGCACAGTCTCGTCCGCTTCGCCGGCGTGCAGCTCAACCTTAAGAGCCGCGGCCGCTAAAGCCCGCCACCTTTCTCAAAAACAAAAGCCGCACCCGATAATTTGGGCGCGGCTTTTTTGTGCCTTGGTGACCGAGTAAAAGACTTACGGCTTCTTCTTCGTGACTTTTTCCAGTGAAGCGATCCACACCTTCGCGCCGCCCTCCTCATAACCGAGTTCTCCGATTTGGGTTCCGTGTTCGTTAAGCACCACGATGGTCGGATAGCCTTCGATTTTGTATTTCGCGGCCAGCTTTTCGTTTTGATGCTTCTCGGCGGCGGACTGCGGCTTGTCGCGAGGAAAATCAACCTTCACCAAAATCAGATTGGTCTTGGCGTAGCTCACAAATTCCGGCCGTGAAAATACTTCTCGATCCAGTTTCATACACCAGCCGCACCAATCGGAACCCGTGAAATCGAGCAGCATCGGCTTGTGTTCGACCGAAGCCTTGCGTGCCGCCGCCGCGTAATCAGTCAGCCAAGCGTCATCGGCTGCATGCAGTGAAAGCGTGAAAAAAACCAGCGCGATAAAACCAAGGATGCGTTTCATAAGGGAAGGAGGGGTTGAAACCAACAAGCACCGATTCTCTTTCCTCGGCAAAGCAAACTTCCCGCAAAACGCTCAATATCGCACGCTGCGGCCGAAATAACTGAGCAACCAGTATTCCTTCCACACACGGTAGCGGCCTTCATGGCTGATCTTGCCGTGTTCCTCGCGCTCCCCATGGGGAAAGAGAAACCCGAGCTCGGTGTTGATCTGCTCCAACTCTCGTTGTTGCAGGTTGAGATCCGCCAGCGGATCGCTCGTCCATGGCGTAAGAATCTCTCCTCCGCGCGCCAGACGATCCCGGTGCAACGCCACCAATTTGGGAAGCGAACGCTGCCACGGCGTGCGTTTTACCAGCCAGGTTTCCGGATAAAAACCACCGAAAGGCAGATACAGATTATCGGTGACGTAGCGATATCCGCTCACCGTGTTGGACGACAGACTGAAGCAGACGGAAATCGCTCCGTTCGCCTGCGGCAGAAATGTGATCTGCGCGCGGATCTTGGCTTCCGTGTCCTGATAAACCGACACCCGCAGATAAATGCTCGGGCTCACTTCAGCTTTCAATGCCTGCACTTGCTTAAAACCGTTTGAACGAAGCCAGTCGCGGATCTTCAACAGTCGCGGATGCGTGGGCCATTCCTCGCCGGAGTTGTTAAGCGTAAAGCGTGGAAAAAGGGGCAGCGGACTCACACTGAGCGCGTGAATCGCGAGCCAGTTGTAGAGCGTCTCCAGCAAAAACCAGAGAAGGAAAAAACCCAACACAACGACTAGATAAGGCCGGTCAGACCAGCCCATCTCGATCGCCGCCTTTGCCCCGCCGAAGGAAAAGATCAGCCAGCGCAGCCAGCGATTGAAGATCGCGACCACAGGGGATCCGTTGCGCTGATTCAACTGCGCAAGCACCAGAAAAAGCACCATTCCGGCGAGAAGAGGATAGTCAGGATCCATAGATGCAAAAGCCGGGCTGATTTCTCAGCCTGACGAAAGAAGGCTTACCTTAGACGCGCGAGGCCTCAGCTCAAGCGCACAGGCATGATGACACAGATGAAGCTTTCCAGCGTCTTGAAGACACCTGGGCTCACTTCGTCCTTCAGTTCGAAGAACACTTCGTCCTTTGTCAGAGCTTTCAACGGATCAAGCACAAAGGCCGGATTAAAAGCGACTTGGAGATCAGGACCACTGTAGGCAATCGCCATCGATTCATGTGCCTCACCGAAATCGGGGCTCTGAGCAGTGATTTCGAGGAGGTTGCTGGTCAGCTTGATCTTAACCGAATTGGACTTTTCGGAAGTCACCAACGCGGCGCGGTGCACGCACTGGAGGAATAACTCGCGCTCCAACTTGATCCGCTGGTGAGTTTCCTTCGGGATGACTTGCTGATAATTCGGGTAATTACCTTCAACGACCTTCGAGTAGAGGTAGATCGAGTCAACAAGACCACTCGAGTCTTTGTCCGTGTTGATCTGGAAGGACGCACGGCGGTCATTAAACGCGATTTTGAGCTTCTCCCCCTTGTCGAGCATGCGGCTGAGCTCGGAGACCGTCTTGGCGGGCAGAATGATGCTTCCCGCGCTTTCGGCGGGCACTTCGAGTTCCTTGGAAATCAAAGCCAGGCGACGGCCATCCGTAGCGACCAACGACAGTTTGCCGTCGCGGAAGTTGAAATACACGCCGTTGAGGATGTAGCGGGTCTCGTCCGACGACTGGGCGTAGGACACGCTCTTGATCATCGACGTGAGCTCGGCCTGCTCGAGGGTGAAGGATTTCTCGTCACCAAATTCAGGCAGCGGAGGGAACTCTTCCTTGCCGATGCCCATGATGCGGAACGTAGAACCGCCAGAAGTAAGTTTTACTTGGTGGTTGGGCGTGGCGTCGAAGGTCACGTCGACGTTTGGCAACTCACGCACGATCGTGGCTAGGCGTTTGACTGGCAAGGTAACCGAACCGGTTTCCTTCACCTCAGCCTTGATCTTGCAGCGAATGCCAAGATCGAGATTGGTGGTCGTCAGGGAGATGTAGTCCTTCTCGGCCTCGATCAGCACATTGCTCAGGATCGGCATCGTGGCTTTGGAGCCGACGACGTTGAGGACTTGGGCGAGACCGTTGCTGAAGTGATCGCGGTTGATCTTGAATTTCATGGGAGGCGGGAGCTGCGAAGGGCGGAAGTTAACAAAGGATAAAAGAAAGCTAGTTCAATAAGATATGTTATCAGTCTTATTATGGACTGCGAAGAACTATGATAACCGCGGTCATTTCGGTCGTGAAAGCAAGGCTGTGGACATGCGAAGAACCGTGTTTCCTGAAACCAATAAGAAAGCGGTTGTTCACAAGGGCGAAGTTGTTGGATGGTTATTGGTCACTTGATCGCACAATGGTTCACACCAGCGGCGCGCGTTTGGTGAGACCGTGTTTTCGCCAGTGCCGGACGAGGCCAAAGAAGATGTAGCTGAGGCATGCGATGAACATCCCATACTCCTTGAATGCGACCACGGCGGCCGCCACGACCCCGAAAATGATGAAGGTCGTCAGTTTCGTCTTCGTCTGAAGATCGATCTGTTTGCCACTTGGATAGCGCACGGTGCTGACCATAAGCATCGCGATCAACAGCAGCAAAGGAGGGAGGGCGAGTGCCCAATGCTGGAGAGAGCGATCGTGTGCCGCAAGATTCAGGAGGAAGAGCACCAGGGAAGCGACCGTGCCGGCCGCCGCGGGAACAGGCAACCCGATGAACTCCTTGCTGCTGGGTTTGGTTTCGCGGTGCTGGTGAAGAAGGGGGTTGGTGATGACATTAAACCGCGCCAACCGGATTGCCGCACACAAAAGATAGACGAATCCCAAAAGCCCGCCGATGTTTCTAAAAACAGGATAACCTTGTGTAGGAGAAAGAATAAGGAAAAAAACCATCAAGGCTGGAGCGACGCCAAATGAGACGATGTCGGCCAAAGAATCAAATTCCGCTCCGAACAGAGATTCGCGACCGCCCATACGCGCCAGACGGCCATCGAGCATGTCGAAAGCCATGGCACCAAAGATAAACCACACCGCCTGGGTATAAAGTTCACTTGCGACACTTGTGATGATCGGTGCCAACGGATCCACGGCCTGCATGTCGTAGTGAGCGCGAATGCACCAGATAATGGCCATGAAACCACAGAATAAGTTTCCAGCCGTCATTAAGTTGGGCAGGAAATAAATCCTGCTCGCCTGGGTGACGTTGTAGGGATTTTCGCTGTCGTTATCCAAGGTGGGTAGGTCGTCGTTGGCCATGATGGGGGTTATTTGGTGAGCGACTCTAGGTATTTCCAAAACTTGGAATGTTGCTCCACCAGCTGGCTTTCCGTGACGGGAAGCTTATTGCGCAACAAGAAGTCCTCCAATGAGTTCTTGTGTAAGATATACACGACATACAACGATTCCGGACCCTTCGTTTCAAAGTAGAAGCGATGGTCCCCACACCGCAGGCGATAGAGGGATTGTCCGGCTCGGTTGAAGTGACCCAAAGGCTCGCGAGGGTGTTCCAAATCGCCCGGCTTCAAGGAACTGATCGGTTCGATAACCTCCAGCTGAGCAAGCTTATCGAGCTTGTTGAGCTCCAGCATGCTTTGTTCGGAAAAATTGACCTGATACATGATGGGTTGGGCGGAAGGAAGGGGCGCGTTAGGTGATCTCGTAACCCAGTCCGAGCTCCGACGTCATGCCGGTAACAAGGTCCGCGTCAACAGGCCCACTGCGATTATCCCATGAAGCCCCATTTTCTAGCTCCCGCCTGCCTCGCAGCAACGCTATTCGTTTTGCCCGTCCGTGCTTGGGCCGACTCCGGGTCCGGCCAGTCCGTCATTGCGGCGCCGTCTCCAGCGCCGAAGCCCGCCCTGAGTGCCGCCGATGCCGAAATCCTCAAGCGCTACGATAAAAACGGCGACGGCAAGTTGGATGACGCTGAAGTTGCCGCCGCCATGGATGAAAATCGCAGGAACGCCGATGCGGGACGCGAACAAAAGCTGGATCGGCTCAAAGAGCGCCAGCAAGTCTGGCTCAAGGAATTTGATAAGAACGGTGACGGTAAACTCGATGCCGCCGAACGCGCCACCATGGAGCAAACCCTGCGCGCCCGCTTGGAAAGAAGCCCGCGTATGCTCAAACGCGCCGACACCGATGGTGACGGCAAGCTGAGCGACGCCGAGTGGGCCGCCGTGAAAGAAAAAATTCTCGCGCGATTCGAAAAAAAGGAAGCCAAGTAAAAGACGGGCCGGAAAACGAAAAAATCCGCCGGAGGGCGTGGTGACAGCCGGGTGATTTTATAACGAAACCCGGCATCCCGAGAAAAAGAGATGGCGCGCTTTCTCCTCAACGCGCAGACCTTTCGCGATGCGGTTGAGTTGGCTCACAACCTTTTGCTGTGTTGTCTGGTGTCTGGCGGCGCCGGATGCGCTCCGCGCCGCCGAAGTGAAGCCGATCACGCTCGATATTCCGGTGCTTGTCGCGGGCTACGGAAGCACATTTTTTGAACAGGCGGCCCGAGAATTTGAAACGCTGCGTCCTGACATAAAGGTCCACCTTCACGGAAATCCGCGCATCAACGACCAGGTGCGCATCCGTGTCATGGCGGGAGATTATCCCGATGCGACCGATGCCGTCCTTCTCTATCCCAACCTTATCCACGCCGGGCGTATTCTCGATCTGGCGCCTTATCTCGACGGCCCAAACTGGGAGGGAGACGCCTGCTGGCGAGACACGTTTCTTCCCGGTGTGTTAGATCGCTGGCGCGGGGAACCCAGCGAGAACAACGTCAAGGGCTGCATCTACGGCCTGCCGTTTGCCCACGCGGTGTGGACGATTTTCTATGACAAGAAACGTTTCCGCGAAAATGGCTGGGAGGTGCCGCGCACGTGGGATGAATTTTTCGCGCTGTGTGATCGCATCGAGGCGAAAGGCGTCGCGCCGGTCGCGTTGCCCGGCGTTGTCATGCGTTACGGCGACGCATTCCTGCGCGCTGCACATTACAACCTCGTCGGACGTGGTGGCTACCGCGCCTACAACGATCTCGCACCCGGCACGCGCACCGATCCTCGATTCATCCGCGCGGCAGACGTGGTGCAGCGGCTTACCACGCATTATCTAATCAAAGGATGGGGGGGTATGACCCACACGGATGCGCAACTTGCCTTCATTCGCGGACAGGCGGCGATGACGGTGTCGGCCTCGTGGTTTGTGAACGAAATGCGTGGAAAACTGCCTGCTGATTTTGAACTCGGGGCGATGAACTTCCCGGTGTTTGCGGATGGCATCACCGATCCGGCGACGCTCCAGACGCAGAGCGCCTATTATTTTCTCTTTGCCAACGGTGACCCTGCACGCGAACGCGCGGCGGTGGATTTTTTCCGTTACCTCACCTCGCGCACCTGCGCGCGGCGTTTTGCGCAGACACTGGATTCGCCGGTGGCGTTGCGCGCAGTGCAGCCCGAAGATTACTCGCCGGCCATGCGAGATACGGCGGAGTTGTTGGCGCGTAGTCCGGGATCGTTTGACGCGGCGCCGCCGGCTTCGGCCGCGTCCCTTGCATTGATCAACCAGGCGATGACGGATGCGCGTTACCGGCTGATGACCGGCCGTATCACGCCACGGGAATTTGGGGAAAAACTCGAAGCCGCAGCCGCCTCGGAGCGGGCACGTCGCGCAGATCCCGGCCGTGTGGAAAACAACCATGGTTTTGCGACGGCGGTGTTGCTGCTCGTGTTGACCGGACTGGTGGCGTGGATCGTCTGGACGCGGTGGGTGAAAGGCGCGGGGAAATCGCCCGCAGTCGCGTTGCAGGCCGAGCATCTCGGTCCGATGCGTGGCGGCTTTGCGGCGGGATTTGTAGGGCCGGCGCTGGTGCTTTTCGGAGCGCTGGTGATCCTGCCGGGCGTCGTGTCGCTTGCGTGGGCATTTACGCGGTGGGACGGACTGGGCGCGCAGACGTGGGCCGGATGGTTTAATTTCAAATGGCTGTTGCTGGAGAGCGACGTGTTCTGGTTCGCGCTGAAAAACAATCTCTACCTGATGATCGTTCCGGCGCTGGTGGTGGTGCCGGCGGCGTTGTTTTTTGCGACGCTCATCCATCGCGGCGTATGGGGCGCGGGGGTGTTTCGCGTGGTGTTTTTATTTCCCAACATGCTCGGCGGGATCGCGGCGACGCTTCTTTGGATGAGCGCTTATGCGCCGCACGGCGGCTTGGTGAACACAACGTTGGTGAAACTCGGGTTCTCGGGGTTCGACGGCTTCGCGTGGCTTTCACAGGGGCATCTCTACGCGGCGCTTATTCCGATCTACCTGTGGATGGCGTGCGGATTCAACCTGGTGCTTTATCTTGCGGCGATGGAAGGCATCCCGGCGGATTTCTACGAGGCGGCGGAATTGGAAGGGGCGTCGAAGACGTGGCAGTTTTTCACGATCACGTTGCCGCTTATCCGCGAGGTATTGGTCGTCTCAGCGGTGTTTCTCGTGATCGGTGGGTTGAATGCGTTTGAGATGATCTGGCTGCTCACGTCGCAGGATCCGGCGAGCGGTTCGCACACGTTGAGCACGCTGATGGTGTCGACGATGTTTCAGGAGTTTCAAATCGGCCGGGCGACGGCGATCGCGGTGGTGATGTTCGTGCTTGTCCTGATCGGCAGCGCGGCGGTGATGCGCGCACTGAAACGCGAAGCCGTGGAAATGTGATGCGCCCATGAAGATTTCCCGCGTTCTTATTTTTTCCGTATTGGCCGGCTATCTCGTGTGGGTGGCGTTTCCCATGATTTGGGTCGCGTATTCGTCGCTTAAGACCGACGAGGCGATTTTCCGCGAGGCATTCGCGTTGCCGGCGGCCGGTGATCTGCGGACCGACAATTACTCGAGGGCCTGGCACGAGGCGCGATTCGGTGATTACTTTGTGAACTCGGTTGTCGTGACAGTCTCGTCGGTTGCGCTCATCGTGCTCCTCGGTGCGATGGCGGCGTATGCGCTGGCGCGGTTTTATCATCCGTTGGGCAAGGCGGCATTCTGGCTGTTTCTCGCGGGGTTGATGATTCCGGTCCAGCTCTCGATCGTGCCTTTGTTCTTCGAGCTGCGCGCGCTGGGGTTGCTCAACTCGAAGCTTGGGCTCGTGCTTGTTTACACGGCGAACGGGTTGCCGTTTGCGATTTTCATTCTCGCGGGATTTTTCAAGGCGTTGCCACGCTCGCTTTACGAGGCGGCGGTGATGGACGGCTGCACGGAAGCTTCGGCCTTCTGGCGGGTGATGTTGCCGCTGGCGAAACCGGGGCTGGTGACGGTCGCGATTTTCCAGTTCATCGGCATCTGGAAGGAGTATTTCTTCGCGTTCATGTTCACGAGCGGTGATGCGGGGGCCGGTGCGCGCACGTTGCCGCTGGGATTGGCGAATCTTTCGATCACGTCACAATACCGCAGCGATTACGGGATGTTGTTCGCCGGACTGGTGATCGTGACGGTGCCGGTGCTGGTGGTTTTCATCGCGCTCCAAAAACACCTTGTGAAAGGCGTCACGGCGGGCGCGGTGAAGGGGTGAAGCGGGCGGCGCCCGGTTTTCCGATTAGGTTAGGTGAACGCCGGAGGAACCTGGTCGCTGTCGGGTGAGGCCGCATCGAGTTGGGCGATGATGGCGCGGGCGGCCTCGGCGTTTTCCTCGGTCACCTGCACGCGGATACCGCCAATGGCGAATATGAGGTAGGGTGCGGTCTGCGCGGTGTTTTCATCGGGGACAAACACGGCGATTCCGCTGTCGTTGAGCACGGATTTTACCAACTGGACGTGGGCGGGGTTGTTGCAGGTGGCGACGGTGATCATGATTTTATTTTATCCGAGCACCTCGTAATGACCAGCCGGATGTGGGAATGCGCGCGTTAAGGCTGGATTGCGCCAACCGGTGGGGTTAAACCCCTGTTTCCTTTGCTTCTCCATGTCTTCGCCTGAAGAGTCCCCCGCGTCCGGTCATCCACTTCCCTTGAACGGAGATAATGTGCTCGATGTAGAGTGGTTCAGGCGCGGCATCGATGAACACGCCATTGTGGCGGTCACCGATACGCAGGGCGTCATCACCTACGTCAACGACCGCTTCTGCCAGATTTCCGGTTACGGGCGAGAAGAGCTGATCGGCCAGACCCATCGGCTCGTCAAATCAGAGGCGCATCCGCCTTCTTTTTTCGCCGATATGTGGCGCACGATCGGTGGAGGACGGGTCTGGCATGGCACCATTTGCAATCGCGCCAAGGACGGCGATCTCTACTGGGTGGAGAGCACGATCATGCCTCTGCTTCATCCGGACGGAAAGCCGCGGAGCTATCTCGCGCTGCGCACGGATGTCACCCGGCTGAAGCTTGCCGAGGAATCAACCGCCCGCCTCGCCCATGATTATGCGGAGCAGGCGGCCCAGCTGCGGGATGCCCGCAGCCAGCTCCAGATATTTTTTGACGAGGGTCCCCTCGGTTTGAGCTGGCGGGAGATGAACGCCGACGGCCAGCCCGGGGCCAACTATGTAAACCAGCGGTTTTGCGAGATCATGGGGCTGACGGCCGAGGAGGCGCGTGATATCGAGAACGTCAAACAGGCCACGCATCCCGAAGACCGGCAGAAGCAGGAGGATTTTACCCGCGATCTTTATGAGGGCAGGGGCGACCGGTTCACCCTTCATAAACGTTATGTCCATAAGGACGGGCGGGTGGTCTGGGCCGATCTTACGGTCGTGGTGGTGCGGGATCCCCAGGGAAGGGTGACGCATCATTTTGCGATGCTGGAAGACGTGACCGCGCGCCACGCCGCCGAACAGGAGTTGAAGCGCAGCGAGGCGCGGTGGCGCACCTATCTTCAGACCGCGAGCGAGATTCTTTACGCGCTTACGCCGGAAGGCCGCTTCAAATTCGTATCCGATGCGTGGACATCCAAGCTGGGGCATCAGATCAACGACGTTATCGGCCATCCTTACACGGAGTTTGTTCATCCGGATGATCTGCCCAATTACAGCAAGTTTGTGACCGAGACTTTGGACAAGGGCGTCAACACCGGATTCATTGAGTATCGTGTGCGGCACAAGGAAGGCCGCTGGATATGGCACGCATCGACCGGCTCCGCCTACACCGACCGGGATGGTCGCCGCGCCTATTTCGGCGTCGGTCGAGACATCAGCATCCGTCGTCAGGCGCAGGATGAACTCAAGGCTTCGCTGGCGAAGCGCGAGGAACTTGAGCAAATCATCAACCGCTCTCCCTCGGTGGTTGTGCTCTGGAAGTCCGAGGGCGACCAATGGCCGGTGGAGTTTGTTTCCCAAAGCGTGAGCCAGTTCGGTTATCAACCCGAGGATTTTACCAGCCGGCGTCTCAGTTTCCGCGGCATCACCCATCCGGATGATCGCGAACGCGTGGGGGCCGAAGTCGATGCCCACGCGACGACCGGCCATCATGAATACAACCAGGAATACCGCATCGTCTGCGCCGATGGCTCCATTCGCTGGGTGGATGATCATACCGTTGTTCGCTTTGATTCAGACGGAGAGGTTACCCATCACGAGGGACTGATCACCGACATCACTGTCCGCAAAGACGCCGAAGACCGTGAACGCGACCTGCGTGAACGCGACCTGCGTTTGGCCGGCGAGGTGCAGCATCACCTGCGGCCGCATGTATTCCCGGACATCGGCGAGGTGGAGATCGAAGCGCTTTCACAGCCTTCCACCCATCTCGGGG
Source organism: Rariglobus sp. (assembly GCA_035493815.1). GTDB lineage: Bacteria > Verrucomicrobiota > Verrucomicrobiia > Opitutales > Opitutaceae > Rariglobus. The sequence continues at coordinate 42,973 of DATJHQ010000025.1, read as the reverse complement.
GAGATTACTATGACGTGCTCGCCGTCGATCAACGGCGCTGGGGCTTTGTAATCGCCGACGTGGCCGGCAAGGGCCCGGCCGCCGCGCTCATGATGGCCGCGTGTCGCGCGACGCTGCGTCTGTGCGCGGTGGGCGAACCGAGTCCTTCCGTCGTGGTGAAACGCGTCAATCGCGCCCTTCACGCGGACATGCCGCGCGGCATGTTCATCTCCCTGTTTTACGGTATTCTTGATTTGGACACAAATCGCTTCACCTACGTCCGCGCCGGACACGAGCCTGCTTTGTTGATGCGCAGCGGCGGTGGCGAACCGGAACTGCTGGCGGCGGGCGGCCTTGCACTCGGATTTGATGATGGTCCGGTTTTTGATTCGGTGATCGAAGAAGGTGAAGTTGAATTGGGGGCAGGCGATCTGCTGGCGCTCTACACCGACGGCATCACCGAAGCGGCCAATGCCGCCGGCGACGAATTTGGACGCGACCGTTTTGCCCAAGCCCTTGCGCGCCACGAACAGACACCACTCGTCAAAATGGTGGAGAAACTCGACCGCTACCTGAGGCAGTTCTCGGCCCTTGCGCAGCGCAACGACGACCGCACGCTCCTGCTGGTCCGTCCGCGCTGATATCCGCGGGCCGTCCGCACGGACTTTTCTAGAACGTGAATGTGATGCCCGTGCTCACGAGCCAGTGGGTGTATTCGCGGCCCGGTTTGTTGGCGACGGCGGAGTCGCTCCACTCACGGGTCACGCTGACGTCGATCTTCGTTTTTGCATTCAGAGCGTAGGTCACACCGCCCGAGACGGTGTAGATGGAGTCATTGCGAAAGCTGGCGGGTGCGACGTAGTCGAGATTGTCACCCTCCTGGTAGTTGAAACCGGCGACAGTGCTCCACGTTTTGTTGAAGGTGTGTTTCCAAGCCAGATCGCAGACGATAGACTCATAGGCGCCGCGGCCGCCGGAGGAGAGCCAGAGATAGTCCTTCGCGGAAAAGCTGACGGAGTCCGATTTCAGCGGGGTCCACGTGGCGGTGCCCTCGGCGTAGCGGGTGGTGCGGGTGCGGTCGAAACCGGCTGCGGCGGAGTCCGTGTAGCGACGCACATCGGGTCCCGCGAGGAACTTGAGGGACAGGGTGGGGGCGACCTTGCCCTCCAGGCCGACGAGGAAACGCGTGAGCGTGTTTGAGTAATTATTTTTCACCCCGAGAAGATTGGCCTGACGTTGTTCGCCGAACCGCACACCGGCAACGAGCGCGAGGTCTTTGCGGAAAAACCAGCCGGCGTCCGGGCCGATCGACCACTCGGAGCGGTCCACATAGTTGGCATATCCCGGAACCGCGCCCGGTCCGGTCGTGGGTTTGTGGGTGGTCTGGAAATCCTGGAAACTGGCGGCACCCACGGCGCGCACAAAAAAATCCGGAGAAACCGTGCGGGTGAGGTTGGCTCCGGCCTTGGTCACAGTCTGGTCTCGCCGATCACGCACCTGTGCGCCGCCGATGGCGGGCGTGCCGCCCACATGGCCGTAAATGGGAGACTCGGAAGAGCCGTCGACGAGGAGCAGGCTGCTTTTCAGATCGTAACTCCAAGCGCCGTCCTTGCCGCGCAGGCTGGTGGTGAAACGATGATCGTCGTGATTTTCGGAGTGGAAGCGTGCGTAGCGGGTGAGCTCGGGGGAGTAGCCTGCGTCGACGGCCAATGCCGGTGACGGCTGCCACGTTACACCGAGGGCGAGTGAAACGGAGTTGACCCATGAGCCGGCGCTATAAGGCACGGCGTTGGGGGCGATGACGGCGCTGCGTTCCTGAAGAAAGACATTGTCGTCGTAACCGGTCCTCGCACTGGCGGTCATGCTGGTTTTCCACGCAGTGGTGGTGTCGGCGGCGTTCACACCGCCGGCCACCAGCATGAATGAAACGAGAATAGGGAGGCTGCGACAGGAAGCATTCATGATTCGTCAAGCTTACCCGCGCCGGAGAATCATGGCGGAGCGTATCTTGGGATTTTTTGCGCGCGGCTTGGCGGACCGAGGCAGGTTTATATTTGCGTGCGGTTGACCAAAAAACGAAGAGGATGACGGCCTCAACCCTGCTATCATTAAAGACGATGGACTGCTCCCTTCAGCACCTTGATGATGCCCGCATCGTGAACTTGACGCCGGCCAATCCGGCCGCATCCACCGCAAGGAAGTGCGCATGAGCATGAATAACGAACCTTGGCTCAGGGACGACCAGCGCGAGGTCACCCGCCTGTGCGTGCAGACGGGCGTGATGCTTTTGCAGCACAGTGCGGAGAGCGCCCTTGTGGAATCGGTCTCGCGCCGGCTGGGACTGGCGTTGGGCATGGATTCGGTCGAAGTCGCGCTCATGGCCAACGGCATCACCGTGACGACGATCCGCAACGGCCGCTGTCACACCACGGTGCGGCGCAATCTCGATCGCGGCATCAACATGCATGTGGTCACCGAGGTGCAGCGCACCATGCTGCTGACCGAGGAGAAGAAACTGGACATGGCGGGCGTCGCGCACCGGCTCGACCACGAAATCAAGCCCCTGCGCTACAACCGGCTGTTGGTGTCCGTCATGGTCGGATTGTCCTGCGCGGCTTTCGCACGGCTGGGGCTGCTGGCCAAGGGAGGGGCCGACGACGACATGGGCACGCTGGTGCTTACGTTTTTCGCGAGCGGGGTCGCGATGCAGGTCCGCCAGTATCTCGCGCATCTGCATTTCAATCCCCTGGTCAATTTCGCCGCATCTGCGTTTGTGGCCACCTGCATCGCGGCGCAGGGCGTGATCCACCACTGGGTGGATAACCCGAAGATCGCGATGTCCGCGTGCGTGCTGCTTTTTGTTCCCGGTTTTCCTCTTATCAATTGTGTCTCCGACATGGTGAAAGGCTACATCAACACGGGCATCTCGCGCGGCGTGATGGCGGTCCTCCTGCTGCTGGCGTGCTGTGGCGGCATCATCCTCGCGATGACGATATCGAATGTCTGGACCTGGCTATGAACCCGATACTCACCCTCCTCCAAGACATGGGCCTCGCCGCGATTCCGGCGGTTGGCTTCGCGATGATTTTCAACGTGCCGAAGGAGGCGCTCAAATATTGCGCCGTGGCCGGCGGCATGGCGCACGCGTTGCGATTGGGCCTGCACAAATTTGGCGGTCTGCCGATAGAATGGGCCACGCTGATCGCGGCCGCCTCCATCAGCATGCTCGGCATCTACTGGGCGCAGAAGTGGCGTGCGCATCCCAAGGTTTTCACCGTGGCGGGAATGATTCCCATGATCCCCGGAGTCTATGCCTTCACCGCGTTGCTCGCCCTGGTGGAGATCGAGCGCAAGGGCTTCACCTCGGAGCTGCTCAAGACCGCGATCGATAACGGGCTCAAGGCCGTCTTCATCGTCGGTGCGCTGGCGGTCGGTCTGGCTTTGCCGGGACTGCTCTTTTACCGGCGCAAGCCGGTGGTGTGATTTGCCAAAATATGCGGCGCGCGGATGCGTGCTTCCTGTTAGGATGTCCCCATGGACTGGCTCAAGCAATTGTTCGACGTAGAGTCTGTGGCCCGCACGGTCATATTGATTGGAGTGGCATGCTCCGCGGGGTTGTTGCTGGGCAAGGTCAAGGTCTTCGGCGTAAACATGGGCGTGGCCGGCGTGCTTTTCGCGGGGCTTTTGCTCGGGCATTTTCATCTTTCCTTCGATCACAAGGTGATGGAGTTCGTGCGCGAGTTCGGTCTGATCCTCTTTGTCTATACGCTGGGTTTGCAAATCGGGCCCGGGTTTTTCGCCTCGCTGCGATCACGGGGCGTTGCGCTCAATCTCTTTGCCGCGACGATTGTTTTTCTCGGGGCGATAGTCGCTTCCACTTGGATAATTCTGGGCAGGGTGGATGTGCCGGCGGGCGTGGGTCTGCTTTCGGGTGCGACGACCAACACGCCCAGTCTCGCGGCCGCACAGCAGGCGCTCCAGGAAGTCGGCGCGGCTGACGACGCGGCGGTGGTGCAGGGACTCGGCTATGCGATCGCGTATCCCTTTGGTATTTTTGGCATCATTTTGACCATGATTATCGTGCGGATGGCATTTCGCATCGACGTGAAGAAAGAGGTCGCGGCGGCCGAAGCCGCGCAACGTCCTTCCACGCCGCCGCCGGCCACGCGCAACTTCGAGGTGCGCAATCCCAACCTTGTCGACTGTGTGCTCGGCGAGGTGCCCGGTTTGGCCGGCTCGGGCGTGGTCATCTCGCGTTTTTCTCGGGGAGGTGTCGTGGCGGTGGCCGAGCGCGACACGCGTCTCCAGCTGGGAGACATTCTCCACGCGGTCGGTCCGGCGGCGAGCTTGAACGCCCTCCGCATCGTGATCGGCAGCGAGGCCGGCGTGGATCTCAAGACGCTCCCCGGTTCGATCACAAACCGCCGGCTCATCATCACGCATTCTTCCATGTTTGGAAGGCCGCTCGCCGACCTGTCCATTTTCGCGCAGCATCATGTGATCGTCACGCGAATCACGCGCAACGGGATGGAGTTCACGCCCACGTCGGGCTTTCGCCTGCAGTTTGGCGACGTGCTCATGGTGGTGGGCGAGGCGCCGCAGATCGACGCGGTCGCGGCCTTGGTGGGAAACTCCGCCAAGGCGCTCGACACGCCGCAGCCGCTCACGTTTTTCCTCGGCATCGCGCTCGGCGTGCTGGTGGGGTCGATCCCGCTTTTTCTGCCCGGGCTTCCTGCGGCGGTTAAGCTTGGCCTGGCCGGCGGACCGCTGGTCGTGGCAATTCTGCTCTCGCGTCTGACGACCACCGGGCCGCTTATCTGGCACATCCCGCACACGGCGAATCATATGATCCGCGAGATCGGCATTTCACTTTTCCTCGCGGCGGTGGGCATCAAGTCCGGTGAAAAATTTGTCTCGGTGTTGTTCGGCGCCGAGGGCCTGCGCTGGCTCGTTTACGGCGCGCTCATCACGATCGTGCCGCTGCTGATCATCGGACTGGTGGCCCGCGCGTGGAAAAAAATCAATTACGCCGAACTCTGCGGACTTCTCGCCGGCAGCATGACGGATCCGCCCGCGCTGGCGTTTGCCCAACAGACGACCGGCAGTGATGCGCCGGCGGTGGCGTATGCGACTGTCTATCCGCTCGTCATGCTGCTGCGTGTTTTTACCGGGCAGCTGGTGGTGTTCCTGTTCTACGAGGCGACCGTGCTCTGAGCGGGCCCGGCGTGAGCCCGCAGCCGGCGGGAAACATCAGGGATACAGCGCCTGTTCGGACCACTTGTTGCCGTGGCGCGAGTAGTGGAGCCGTTCGTGCATGCGGAAGGGTTTTTCCTGCCACAGCTCAATGGTGTCGTGGACGAGGCGATAACCCGTCCAGTTGTCCGGCCGCGGCACGCGGCCGCGCGGATGGCGGATCATCTCGGCGGCGACGGCGCGCTCAAGTGCGCCCCGACCGGAAAGCGGCTGTGATTGTTTGGAAACGCGCGCACCGATGCGGCTTAAATAGGGGCGCGAGTTGAAATAGGCGTCGGCTTCTTCGTCGGTTACGATCTCGACGCGGCCGGTGACCCGCACCTGACGGCCGGGCGGATTCCAATAAAAGCATAGCGCGGCGTGCGGGCAGTGGCGCAGGTCCTGGGCCTTCGGGCTGTCGGTGTTGGTGTAGAACACGAAGCCGCGCTCGTCGGCGTGCTTGAGCAGCAGCATGCGCACCGTGGGATGGTTGCTTTCATCCACGGTGGCGAGGGCCATGGCGGTTGGTTCCTGAACGCCGTGGCGCTTGGCGTCATCCAGCCAAGTTTGAAACGTGTGCAGAGGGTCCGTCATGGGGAAAGTGTAGTGGTTGTATGATCGGGGTGCTGCGCATGCGTTGGCCTAAATTGCGCAAAAGCAGGCCAGGGAAACGAATTCGGCCACGGAGGACTCGCCACCGGACGAGAAAAAACACAGCTTGTTTTTGTGCCCGCCGTGCTCATGGCCGTGCGGGTGCGCCTTGAGCCACCCAACCGACTGTCTCCATTGCGGAGTGTGTTGTTTTTCCCAGCTCGATACCTACGTGCGCGTGACCGGCGCCGATTGGGACCGGCTCGGCGCGGCCGCAGAACGCGTGGCGCATTTTGTCGGGCATCGCGCCTACATGCGCATGCGCGACGGACATTGCGCGTCGCTCGAACCGCGCCGCATGCCGACGGGGGCAACAGAGTTTTTTTGCACGATTTACGAGAATCGCCCGCAGGTGTGCCGCGACCTGGCGCGTGGCTCGCCCGAATGCGAAGGCGAGCGGGCCGCCAAGGCGGAACGGGTGTCCGCCATCAGCGGCTGACCGATACTCAACTGGTGAGCGCTTCGCGCACGAGGCCGGCGATGGCGGGAGGGAGGTCGAGTCCGAGCGCGGCCTGCTGTGCGGCGGGGCTGAGCTTGCGCCAGGTTTTCTTGAGAATATCGACGAACTTTTCGCGAGGGTAGTCGGCGTGCTGGGCGGCGAAGGCGCCGATCTCGTTTTCCAAAAAAACGAGCACGGCGGCGTCTTCGAGGGCCTGCGTGCCGGCGTTGGTTTTGAGGCCGGTTTTGGAAACCCAGGTGCGCACTTCGTCGGCTTCGGGCGCGGACACGCCGGCGGTGAGAAGAAGTTGGCGGGCGCGGTCTGCTTGCTTGACGTAGAGGGAGCGGCGCCAGTTGAGGTAGCCGACTTTGCCGTCCGGAAAGGTGGCGCGGGGCGTGAGCCAGCGTTCGAGGTGTTGGCTGCGGGCGGCGAGGCGCAGGATCGGCGGGGCGTCGGGGATGAGTTTGACCACCCAGGCTTCGACGCGGTCTGCGTAAACGAGTTCGGCGGCGCGGTCGTCGGGCGTGCGCGCGGGATCGGCGGCGTGGGCGGTGTCGATGAGTTCGCGGGCGCGGGCGTAAGCGGTCATGAGTAGAGGAGCGGACTCAATCGTTCAGCCCGTGGGCGGCAAGAATCTGTTCGCGCACAGAGTCGGCCCAGTCAGTGAGGAGCTTGATTTGCGCCGGAGTGAGGCGTGCGTCGGGATGGCCCAGGCGATACGAGAGGAGGGGCATGTCGTGGTCGGTAACCTCGTCGATCATGAAATCCAGTTTGCTCGCGGCGCGCTTGGGCGAGTAGGTGGCGAATTCGGAAAAGTTCAGGTGTTTCTTGCCGTCGTTGACGTGCGAGGAAAGCCACCAGCCGACGGGTTGGACGTCGGCATACCATGGATAGCGGGTGGTGTCGGAGTGGCAGTCGTAGCATGCCACGGCGAGGAGTTGTTTGACGGCGGGCGGCGTCGGGTAGTGATCAGTGATGTCGTTTTCCGAGGGACGCGCTGCGATGTTTTTGGCCGGGCGGATGAACTGGATCGCCACGAAAAAAACGACGAGACCGAGGATGATTTTTTTAAGCAGCTTCACCAAGGGCAATGACACGCGCCGTTTCGTTTGGTGTCAAAATGGGAAACGGCGCTGTGAGCATAACACGCCTACAGCGACTGGAGGAACGCGAGCAGCTGTTTTTGTTGTGCGTCCGGCAGCTGGGTGTAGCGGGTGCGGGCGGCGGTGGCCTCGCCGTCGTGGGCCTTGATGGCGGCATCGAGCGAGGAAGTGCGGCCGTCATGAAGATAAACTTGCCGCAGTCCGAGGCCCCAGAGTGGAGCGGTGCGCATGTCGCGCGGGCCGGCGGTTCCCTGGGTGATGCCGTCGCCGAGCGTGCCCATGTCGTGCAGCAGGAGATCGGAGTAGAGCGGCACATTTTTGTTGGCGAGTGCGGCGACAGGACTGACGCCGGTGGTAAGCGCCGGCGTGTGACAGGCGGTGCAGTTAATGGAAGTGAAGGTTCGTTCGCCTGCCAGGATGGTGGCGTTGGCGGGTTTGCGGACGGGTGCGGCGAGCAGGCGCATGAAATCGGCGACGCGGTCAACGTCACCCTTGCCGCTGGTGGCGTCGACCTGGTCTTCGGGGTCTTGGATCTGGTCGGCGCGGGCGAGCAGGGCGGTGTTGCCGTTCGGGGCGTTTTCCTCGGGGAAGAACCGGTTGGTGATGCCCATTTCGTTCACATAAGCATCGGCGGCGAACGCGAGGAGGGTCGCTTGCTGGGCCTTCCAGCCGAAGCGGCCGACGCGTTGGGACCCGGTGGTGACATCGTTGACGAGAGAGACGCGGCCGTGGACGCCGTCGGTGGTTTGCGCGGCAGCGGCGGCGATGAGGGTGGCGTCGGGGATGGCGTCGATCAGTCCTGCACCAAAGAGTGGTGTGGTGACGCGACGGGCGACGGTGTTGGCCTCGGGCGGAATGATTTCCCGAAAGGCGGGGTCAATCGCGCGGGCTTGCAGGAGCGAGCCGCCACGCTCCGTGAGCGGATCGAAGTGATCGCCGGTGGTGAGCCCGAAGCGGGTGACGATGCGGCGGCTCGCACCGCCGATGGCGGGAGCGTTATGGCACGCGATGCAGGAGACATCGTTGAAAATGGGGCCGAGACCGCTGTCGATGATCTCGATTTGCCGGAAGACACTTAGACCGTCGCGAAATGCTGATACTTGTGCGGAAGTCAGCCCTGCGAGCGGACCTCCGGTTTGGCCGGGCGCGGGTGCGTTTCGTGCCGGGGGAGGAGGTGGTGGCGGGCCAAGCCGAGGAGGAGGCGTCTGTGCGAAAGTGGCTTGGCTGACGACGAGCACCGCGAGGGGTAAAAAGATGTGTGCGTTCATGACGGGGTAGATTTGAGTGTGTGATTATTCTTCAGGGGGAGGCGGCGGAGGTGAACCGGGCGGGCGGAGTTCGTCGGGCGTGAGTTTGCCGTCGCCGTTTTTGTCGAGCTTGCGGAGGGCGGCGGCGGCGTGGGCGATTTCATCGGCGGAGATCACACCGTCGTGATTGGTGTCGAAGATCGTGAACGGACCTAGGGCGCGCGGGCCGCGCAAGGCAGGGCGGCTGGCGGGGGGGGTGCCGTCTTCAGCGGGGGAGGAAGTGTCGGCGGCCTTCGAAAAAACGACGATGGACAGAGTGAGCGCGACGGCGCTGGAAAGCAGGAGCCAGGAGGAGACGAGGGTTTTCATGAGGGAGTCGGATTTCTCCCTCCATGAAACCACCACCGTGTAATGCCCGGATGAGCCCGACGGGGAGAATTGTTAAGGCTGCGTAAAGCCTATGCCGCCGGCAGCCGGAGAACCGCGCGAAAGCCGTGAGGTTCTCGGTTTTCGAAGCGCACACCGCCGCCGCAGGCTTCCACGCAGCTCTTCACGATGGCGAGTCCCAGGCCCGCACCGCCGGTTTCGCGCGAGCGGGCGGACTCGGGGCGGAAAAGGGGTTCGCCGAGGCGTGCGAGTGAATCGGGCGGCACGCCGGGGCCTTCGTCCTCGACGATGATGAACACGTCGTCACCGGAGGTTTCCGTGCGCAGGGTGATCGCGGCCCGGCCGGCATGGCGCAGGGCGTTGCGCACGAGATTGCCGATGGCGCGGGCCAGGAGGTCGGCATCGGCGAGCACGGCGAGATGGACGGGCAGGTCAACACGCACGGCATCATCGGCGGCCTCACGGGCGATGACCCGCGCGGCCAGCGGGGCGAGTGTCACCGGGCCGAGCACGGCATCGCGCGGACGCAGGCCGGCCTTCGTGAATACGAGGAGTTCGCCCACGAGGATCGACATGTGTTCGACCTCTTCGCGCACGTCGGTGATCGCGTTTTGAAGTTCGGGGCCGGCGCGTTGTTCAAGAATGCCGACGCTCACCTGCATGCGGCCGAGGGGAGAGCCGAGTTCATGGGCGATGTCGCCGAGAAAACGTTTCTGGCCGGTGACGAGGCGGTCGAGGCGACCGGCCATGCGGTTGACCGAGCCGCCGAGGGCGCCGAGCTCGTCGCGGCGTTTTTCGGCTACGCGGGTGTCGAAACGGCCGTCGGCGATCGCTTCGGTGGCGCGGGTGAGCTTGCCAAGGTCACGGGTGAGGCCGCGCACAAACGGCAGCCAGAACAACAGAGAAATCACCACGGTGCCCGCACCGATCCACAGCCACGGCGCGAGATCGAGCAGTCGCAGCAGATGCCCGAGGCTTGGCACCCGCAGAACGAGAGTGACTCCGGCGCGGCGCGGCTCGGGCGGTTTGATGCGCACGGCGAGCCAGAAGACGGCGGGATCGCCTACGTGAAGCAATACGCGTTGTGGCCGGCTTTCGGGACGCGGTGATAAGTTTTCGACGGGTGCGGGCTGATCGAGGGGATCGCCGTCGTCCGGCGGAAGACCTTGCAACCGGCGCGAGGGAGGAGGACCTATAAATTTGAGGACTTCCGAAGGGACCCCCGAGGGGTCTCCGCCGAGGATGCGGCCGCCTTCACCAAAAAGCACGGCGGACACATCGTGAGCTTCACCGAAGCGGGCGAGCGTCGTCGTGCGTTGCTCCGGCGAGACGTTGTGCATGTCGGCCGCGAGCGCTTCGGCCATGTCCTGAACGCGGCGGCCGGGCGGGCCTTCGACCAAGGCTGTCCAGGTGAAGCCTCCCTGTGCCACGAGGAGTCCGATGGCGAGCACGACCAGCAACGAGAGGTTGAGGAGGAGCCAGCCGGAGACCTTCAGGGCGAGGGGCGCGCGCATGGGAATCAGGGCGAGGCCGGATCGGTGAGCATGTAACCGGCCGAGCGGAGCGTGCGGATAAAGCGCGGGTTCTTGGCGTCGTCGCCGAGCTTTTTGCGAAGGGCGGAGATGTGGACGTCGATCGAGCGGTCAAACACCTCGTAGTTGCGGTCGCGGATTTCGTCGAGCAGCGCCTCGCGGGTGCGCACACGGCCGCGTGCGCGGGCGAGGCTGGCGAGCAGGTCAAACTCCACCGGCGTGAGCGTGAGCGGCTGGTCTGCGAGAAGCGCGAGCCGCGCCTCGGGCTGCACGCGCAGCGGCCCCACGACGATTTCCGCAACGGGAGCGGCTCCGGTCGAAGCCCGCGAGGTGCTGCGGCGGAGCACGGCGCGAAGACGGGCGAGCAATTCTCGCGTGGAAAAAGTTTTTGGCAGATAGTCATCCGCGCCGACTTCAAGGCCCACGATGCGATCTGTTTCGTCGCCGCGTGCGGTGAGCATGAGCACGGGCACATCGCTCGTGCGGCGGATGCGGCGCAGCACTTCAAATCCGTCGAGACTCGGCAGCATCACATCGAGGATGACGGCCTGCCAGTTTGCCTTCTCATCGGCGGCGCGCTCGGCACCGATGGCTCCGTCGTGTTCGGCGGTCACATCGAAGCCGAGGGGCGTGAGATAGTCGCCGACGAGCCGACAAAGCTTTTTGTCGTCGTCGATCATCAGCAGGCGAATGCGGCCGGCGGGGGCGTCGGGAGCGGCGGTCATGGAGCGGATACAAACCGATTTTGGAATGGAAAGCAGGTCACTTTACCCGGGCTTAACAATTTTCGCGGGGATGGGTGGCATTGGGCGGAGTGGTGCGAAGCCTGCTTTGTTGATGCAATCATGAGGCGACAATGGATGTGCATGTTGATCGGGGCGATGGTGGTTTTGCTGTCGGGGATAGGTTTTTTGCAGGCGGCGGAGCCGATGTCGGCGGATACGGCGGGGGTTCTCCGGCAGGCGCTCAAGGAGAAGCGTGTCGTGGTTTTTACCTATCACGGCCATGCGCGGACAGTGGAGCCGCATGCGCTGGGCAGGGGTGTCGAGGACAGGCCTGTGTTGTTGGCGTGGCAGACGGCCGGTGGCAGTAGCTCCGAACCGCCTCCCGGCTGGCGGGTGTTTCTGCTGGCGGAAATCCAAACGATAAAACCAACGGAGGTGACGTTTGTGAAGGTCCGACCGGATTATCAAAGCCATCGGGTCGGTCGTGGACTCAAGTCAGTCGAAGCCGAGATAGAATAAAAAGACCGCTCCGGCGAAGGAGCGGCCTTTTGTTTGTGGCCGAGATTAAAGCTGTCTGTTTAGTAAACTTGCTCTTCGAGGAGGGCGAAGAGTTCGGTCTCGGTGATGCGGCGCTGGGCCATCGAGTCGCGTTCGCGGAGGGTGAAGGTGTCGCCTTCCTTTTCGATGGTGTCGAAATCGATGGTCACGCACCACGGCGTGCCGATCTCGTCCTGGCGGCGGTAGCGGCGGCCCACGGCGCCGGCTTCGTCGTAGAAGCAGGGATACTTGCGCTTGAGCTTCTGGTAGAGCTTCTGGGCGCGGGCGACGAGGGCCTCTTTGTTCTTGAGGAGCGGAAGGACGGCGACCTTGACCGGCGCGATGCGCGGGCTGAGGCGGAGGACGGTGCGCGTCTCGGTGTTGCCCTTGTCGTCGGTGACCTGTTCCTCGGCGTAGCACGATGACAGGACGGCGAGGAAGATGCGGTCGAGGCCGACGGCGGGCTCGATGACGTGCGGGACGAATTTCTTTTTCGTGGCTTCGTCGAAGATTTCCTGAGGTTTGCCGGAGGCGTTGGCGTGCTGCGTGAGGTCGTAGTTGCCGCGGGCGGCGATGCCCCAGAGTTCCTGCACGCCGAAGGGGAACTTGAACATGATGTCCGTCGTGCCCTTCGAGTAGAACGCGAGCTTCTCCTTGAGATGGTCGTATTCGGAAAGGTGGGAGGCGGGCAGGCCGATGGAGAGGAGCCAGTCTTTGCACCAGTTGATCCAGTAGCGGTGCCACTTGGCCCAGTCGTCGTCTTCGTGGATGAAGAATTCCATCTCCATCTGCTCGAATTCACGGGAGCGGAAGATGAAATTGCGCGGGGTGATCTCGTTGCGGAACGACTTTCCGGTCTGGGCGATGCCGAAGGGAAGCTTCACGCGGCCGGTGTCCACGACGTTCTTGAAATCGACGAACATGCCCTGCGCGGTTTCGGGGCGAAGGTAGGCGACGGACGAGGCGTCGGTCATGGCGCCGACATTCGTCTGGAACATCATGTTGAAGGCGCGGGGAGGAGTGAGGTCGGGATTGCCGGTGGCGGGCGAGGGGATCTGGGCGATTTCCTCGGGCGTGGCTTCGGTCATGTCCTTCACGACGACCGGAGCGAGCGTGCCTTGGACGGCCTTCTTGCGTTTAAAGAGTTCGGCGGCGGCCTGAAGCTCGCCGGCGGTGTTGTCGCTTTCGAGCGCGGAGACATACCCGATGGTGGCGCTGTCAACGACGACGGGAGAATAGAAAAGCTGGTCGGCGCGGTAGCGGTTTTTGGAGACTTTGCAGTCAACGAGCGGATCGCTGAAGCCGGCGACGTGGCCGGAGGCTTCCCAGACCTTCGGATGCATGATGATCGAGGTCTCGATGCCCACGATGTCGTCGCGGCGGCGCACCATGTCGTTCCACCAGCAGTCGCGGATGTTTTTCTTGAGCTCCACGCCGAGCGGACCGTAGTCGAAAAAGCCGTTGAGGCCGCCGTAGATTTCCGACGACTGGAAGACGAAGCCGCGGCGTTTCGCGAGGGAGACGACGGCTTCCATGAGGTTCGAGGACTCGGGCTGCGTGGACATAAGGGAAAATGATTAGCCCAGCGCCCCCTCCGTGGTCAACGCCGCCGTGCGGAAGAAGATGGAACCCGCGCGCCTCACAAAAGTCCCACCCCAAAAGGCGGTGCAAGTGCCCGGGCGATTTCCGCCGGCCGCCGCCAACCCCTACCGTTGTCATGAAAACAAGACTCATCTCTCCGAAGGCCATGATCTTCTCCGTCTGCACCGTGCTTGGCGCGGGCAGTCTTGCCCTCTACGCCGAGGGCACGCGTCCTGATCGCGCGCCGATGAAGTTGCAGGTCGATGAAAAGCCCATCGACCGCGACGCTGCAAACCGCGTGAGCTATGCGCCCATCGTCAAAAAAACATCGCCAAGCGTGGTGTATGTTTTCTCCAGCAAAAAGGTGCGCAACGTGATCACGCAAAATCCACTGTTCAATGATCCGATGTTTCGCCGTTTCTTCGGCGTGCCGGATGATCCCAACGGCAACCAGGGGCCGAGCGAGCCGCCCAGCCACTCGATCCAGCAAAGTCTCGGCTCGGGCGTCATCGTGACGAGTGACGGCTACATCCTCACCAACAACCATGTCGTGGACGGCGCCGACGAGGTGAAGGTCGCCTTCGGCGAACCGCGCAAGGAATTCAAGGCCGAGGTCGTCGGGCGCGACGCGAAGGTGGACATCGCCGTGCTGAAGATCGACGCGAAGGACCTGCCCGCCGCCACACTCGGTGACAGCGACCAGCTCGAAGTCGGCGACACGGTGCTGGCCATCGGCGATCCGTTTGGCATCGGCCTCACCGTCACGCACGGCATTGTGAGCGCGGTCGGCCGCGGCGATCTCGGCATCGAGCACTACGAGGATTTCATACAGACCGATGCGCCCATCAATCCGGGCAACTCCGGCGGTGCGCTGCTCGACTCCTCCGGCCGCGTGGTCGGCATCAACACCGCGATTCTCAGCCGCAGCGGCGGGTTCAACGGCGTGGGCTTCGCGATTCCGATCAATCTCGCGCGATCCGTCGCCGAACAACTCGTGAAGACCGGTCATGTTGAACGCGGCTTCATGGGCGTGAACACGCAGGAAGTGACCTCCGATCTCGCCTCCGAATTTGGGGTCAATCACGGCGCACTCATCACCGACGTGACACCTGACAGTCCGGCGGACAAGGCCGGCTTCAAGAGCGGCGACGTGATCGTGAAGGTAAACGACGTCTCGGTGGAAGATCCGCGCCGCCTAGCGCTCACCGTGAGCCGTCTCGCTCCCGGCACCGAGGTGAAGGTGGAGTATATCCGCGACGGCAAGACGAAGACCGTGAAACTGACGCTCGCCAGTCTCCCCTCGCAATCGCTCGCCGGCGGGGACAACGCCGCCGCGAAAGACGATGGCGTGCTCAACGGCGTGACCGTGTCGGATATCAACTATCAGGCGCGCGAACAGTTTCACATTCCCGATGATGTGAAGGGCGCCCTTGTAACCGATGTGGATCCGAACAGTGCTTCCGCGCTCGCCGGTCTTCAGGAAGGCGATGTCATTCTGAGCCTGGACCGCCAGACGGTGAAGAACGCCGACGAGGCCGTGAAGCTCAGCGAGAAAATCAAAGGCCCGAAGGTCACCGTGCGTCTCTGGCGCGACGGTGGCAGCCGCTACATCGTGGTGGACGAGTCGCAATAAGCTTGCCGCCGTGACGACGGCAGCCACTTGGCCGTCGCTTAAAAACAGAAAAGCCGTCCGCGAGTGAAATCGCGGGCGGCTCTTGATTTTTAGAAAACGAAGCGATGCGTTACGGGGCTTCTTCCGGAGGAGGCGGAGGCATGTCGTCATTGCCGCTCTGGCCGCCTTTTTCACCTTTGGGGCCGCGCGGCGGCCGGAGTTCATCGGCGGTGAGCTGGCCGTCACCGTTTTTGTCGAGAGCCTTGAGGGCGGCGGGCGCGTCGGCGATTTCGTCGGCGGAGATCACGCCGTCGTGATTCGTGTCGAAAATATGCAGAAGCGGATTGGGGCGCGGACGGTGTTTGCCGTCCTGATTGCCACCGGGCTGGCCGGAGTCCTGGGCGAATGAAAGCGACGAGGCTGCGAGCAGCAACGCGCCGGAGAGAACGAGGTATTTGGTTTTCATGTGTGAACGTGGGTTCAACAGGAAGAGACGACGGCAGTGTAAAGGGCCGGTATGGGTTACAAAGAAAATTGTTAAGCCCGGGTAAAGGCGCGCCGGCATGTGCCGAAAACTCCCGCCTTGCGCGTGGACGGCGCCCGGATGCAGTGGAGACATGAAGGTCATGTTTACGCCCAAGGAATACGCACGGCTGCTGGAGCTTACGCATCTCGGCATGCAGGTGATCGCCGCCCACCAAGGCTACGACACGCCTGCGGCGCAGCGTTACGCCGAGATCGAACAGAAGCTTTTTGATCTGGCGACGCCCTTGGGCTGCGCCGACTACGTGACGGTTGGCAGTGACGGACGGCTGGCGCCTTCAGAGAAAATCATCGAGGACGAGCGTCTCGCCAAAATCACCGGCGATCACAACAACGACGTCTTCTGGCACGAACTGGTGGCGCGTCTGGCGGATCGTGATCTGGCGACCGAGCAGGCCAGGCAATCGATGTCCGGCAAGGGCGGCCCGCCCATTGATGCCGATGTGCGTGTGCGCGAGATCGAAGACGCCTACTGGGATGAGTTTGAGAAAAACGACCTGGCGAACGTCATCCTGCTGCGCGGAGGCCGGGGCTGAGGGGGCGGTAAGTTTCAATTGCCGTGGATTGCGCGGCGGCGGCTTTTTATTACGGTAAGTGCCTTATGAAAAAACTGCTGCTTACCCTTGCCGCGTCCTGCCTGTTGTTTGTCTCGGCTGCATTTGCCGGCTCTTCCAAGTATGCCGACATTACGCTTCCCGAGCTCAAGGCCGCCATCGCTTCGGGCAAAGTCGCCCTGATCGATGTCAATGGCACCGATACCTACAAGGAAGGCCACATTCCCGGCGCGATCGATTTCGAGGCCAATCAAGCCAAGCTCGCTTCGATGCTGCCGGCCGACAAAGCCGAGCTGGTGGTCGCTTACTGTGCGAATCCTCACTGCGGCGCCTACAAGGAAGGCGCTGCCGCCGCCGAAAAGCTGGGTTACACCAATGTGAAACACTTTCCGCTCGGCATCCAGGGATGGAAGAAAGCGGGCGAAACGGTGCAGAAATAAACGGCGACTCCAACCGGTTTTAAAACGAAGCCTCGGACAAAACTCCGGGGCTTTTCCTTTTGCCGTCAGGCGTGGTCGCCGCGCGTGGCGCAGTTGATCCACTCGGTCGAGCCGTCGGCGTAGTGTTCTTTTTTCCAGACGGGGACACGGGCCTTTACTTCGTCGATGAGGTAGCGGCAGGCGTCGAAGGCGGCGCCCCGATGGGCCGAGCAGACGCCGACCCACACGGCGAGATCGCCGATTTTTAACGCGCCGGTGCGGTGCACGCAGACGACGCGTGTGATGGGGAATTTTTCAAGCGCTTCGGCGACGATGCGGGCGCCTTCTTTTTCGGCGAGCAGGCCGTAGGCTTCGTAGTCGAGCGCCTGCACGGGACGGCCGTCATTATGGTCGCGCACCCAGCCTTCGAAAGTCACGCAGGCGCCGGCATGGGCATCGGCGAGCCCGGCCTTGAGCGCGGTGAGGTCGAGCGGTGCGGAAGAGATTTGGAAGCTCATGGGGAGCAATCGACGGAGCCGGAGGGGAGAACGAGAAAGAGTAAGAGAATGAGAAGGATTGGTTAACCGCCGGCGACGGGAGGGATGAAGACGACTTCGTCGCCGTCTTTCAACGGAGCCGACCATGGCGCGAAATCGCCGTTGATCGCGGCGCGCAGGCGCTCGACAGGAAGTGTGAAGGCATGACGTGCGCACAACTCGGCGTAGAGTGCGCGTGCATCGGTCGCGTCGGTCGCGAGTGTTTCCTGGGGCAGGCCGCGTTGTTCGCGGAGGAGGGCGAAGTATTGGACTCGGATCGTCTTCATGCGCGTGCGGTGTAGGCACGCTTGCCGCCGGTTTTTTCGAGGAGGCGCACGTCTTTGATGACGATGTCGTGGGAGACGGCCTTGCCCATGTCGTAGAGGGTGAGGGCGGCGACGGTCGCGCCGGTGAGGGCTTCCATCTCGACGCCGGTTTTTGCTTCGATGGCGACGCGGCAATGAATGGCGACTTCGACCGCTCCGCTGGCGTCGGCGGGGCCGGGCTTGATCTCGATCTGACAGTCTTCGAGGGCGAGCGGATGGCAGAGGGGGATGAGATCGCTGGTGCGTTTGGCTCCCATCACGCCGGCGAGGCTGGCGGTTTGAAAAACGGGCCCTTTTTTGCCGGCGATTTCATGGTTGGAGATGAGCGCGGCGAGCGCGGGCGGGAGCACGACGACGGCGACGGCGTGCGCGGTGCGGCGGGTGACGGCTTTGGGACCGACATTGACCATCGCCGGCTGATTTTTCGCGTCGAGGTGAGTGAGCATGAGGAAACTCTATGCAGACTCAGCTCCAGCGCCAGAATTTCGCCACGGTGCCGGCGGGAAATTCGGCTGGGCCGGGCGGAAGCTCGACAAAACCGTCGGTGCCGACGAGACCGGCAAAATCGCCGGAGGTGTTAAAGGGCGCGGGGACGGCGGAGCGCCGGCCGTCGGTAGTGGCGTCGAGGGTGACGGGCAGCAGCAGTGCGAGCGGTGCGGTGACGCGCACGGGAGCGGAAAGCGTTACGTAATCGGATGTGGAGACTGCGAGGCCGGCCATGCGTGCGAGTGCGGGAAAGACGTAGCGATGCAGACAGGTGTAGCACGACACGGGGTTGCCCGGCAGCGCGAAGATCGAAGTGGCGCGCGGGGTGAAGCCGAACCAGAACGGTTTGCCGGGACGTTGGGCGACGCCGTGGATTTTTTTAACGACACCGAGTTTCGCGAGAGCGGCGGGGATGTGGTCGAATTTCCCCTTGGAAACACCGCCGGTGAGGATGACGACATCGAAGCCGGCGATGATGTGTTGCAACGTCGATTCGATTTCGTGGGGGAGGTCGCGCAGGTGAAAACGTTCGGCGCGCGAGACGAGTCCGCTGGAGAGGAGCGCGGCGCGAAGGGCGTAGTCGTTGGATTTGCGGATGTGGTGCGGCGCGGGATGCGCGTAATCAACCTCGACGAGTTCGTCGCCGGTCGCGAGCACGGCGACACTGGGACGCATGGCCACGCTCACGACCGCGGCGCCGACCGATGCGGCCACGGCAATCTCGCGTCCGGTGAGACGGGTGCCGGTAGGCACGAGCAAGGAGCCGGCGGGCGAGTCGGAACCGTGCAGGTGAAGATTGGCACCGCGCGCAAGGCGTGTGGAGGAGGCAAGTGTGATGATGTCACCCTCGCGGGAAGTTTCTTCGTAAGGCACCACGCAGTCGGCGCCGGTGGGGAGGGCGGAGCCGGTCATGATTTCCACGCAAGCCTCTTTGGTTGGGAGAGTGTGGGGAATCATTCCGGCGGCCTGCACGCTGGCGACGCGGAAGGAGCGACGCCCGGCGTCAAACGCGGCGGAGTCGAGCGCATAGCCGTCCATCGTGACGCGATCAAAAGGCGGGAGGTCGCGGTCTGCTTTGAGCGGCTCGCGGAGCACGCGGCCGTGAGCCTGGGAGAGCGGGCAATCCTCGGCGGGGAGCGCGTGGACGGACTCCAGCACGATTCGTTCGGCGTCGGCGGGGGTGATGAGCATGGGAGTTTGTTAAATGAAACGCGGTGCGGTTCAAGCGGGGCCATCGTTTGCCGGATGAAATCGATAACCCCGTCGGCGACACGAGGGATGATGCGAGGCGGCTTGTCTTCGCGGGCTTTGCCTTCTTCGTGTGCTTTATGTCCAGCGATGTCCGCGATACTTTGAACCGCCCGTTGCGCGACCTGCGCATGTCGGTGACAGATCGCTGTAATTTTCGCTGTCCTTACTGCATGCCGAAGGAAGTCTTCGGGCCGGGGTATGCGTTTTTAAAGGATCCGCAGCTCATGTCGCTGGACGAGCTGGTGAGGATTGCGCGGGCGTTTGTGGGTTTGGGCGTGGAGAAGATCCGCCTGACGGGAGGCGAACCGTTGCTGCGAGCGGACGTGCCCGAGCTCATCCGCGTGCTGAAGCATGATCTGCGTGTTCCCGACGTAGCGCTGACGACCAACGGCTGGATGCTCGAAAAACTCGCGTCGACCCTATGCGAAGCCGGTTTGGACCGCGTCAATGTGTCGGTGGACTCACTGGACGAAGCCACCGCCGGGCGCATGAACGGGCTCGGGTTTTCCGTGGCGCGTGTGTTGAAAGGGGTTGATGCAGCGCTGGCGGCAGGACTGCCGGTCAAAATCAACATGGTCGTGCAGCGCGGGGTGAACGATGGGGAAATCCTTTCGCTGGCGGGATATTGTCGCGAGCGCGGGCTGACGTTGCGCTTCATCGAGTTCATGGACGTGGGCAATACCAACGCCTGGCAACGCGCCCAAGTCGTGCCCGCAAAAGAGATCGTGGCGCGAATCGGAGCGATGTGGCCGCTGGAGCCTGCCGAACCCGCATATCGTGGAGAAGTCGCTGCGCGATATCGTTATACAGACGGATGTGGCGAGATTGGGTTGATTGGTTCCGTGACGGAGCCGTTTTGCAAAGATTGCAACCGTGCGCGGCTGTCAGCTGATGGGAAAATATACACCTGTCTCTTCGCGGCCACCGGCTACGATGTGTTGGCGCTGGTGAGGGCGGGTGCAAATGATCTTTCTCTGGAGCAACATCTTGCGAATCTATGGCAGGGTCGAAAAGACCGCTATAGTGATGAGCGGACGGAGTTACTGGCGCGTGGCCACGACCGATCCAAGCCGGAGATGAGTTATATTGGCGGGTGACAGAATCTAAGTGGGCATGCGGAGTGCTTTGGTTAAGGGTTAAATAGGTATAAAAAGACCCATTAATTGATTGAAATATAGGGTAAAACACCCAGCTTTCCCCTTGTTTATTCAACGTAATCGCCCACTGTCGCCGTAGATTTTTTTATAGAACCGAGCCATGCGCACGTATTCCAAATTTCTGATCGGCCTTCTTGCGGGCCTTTGTGGAGGGATGCTTTCTGCGCAAACGGTGACGCTCAACGGATCGTTTACCGGCAGCACATTGGACTCGGGTTGGGTGGTGGGGGGAACCGGATACACCCCGGTGCTTACAGCGTCGACCGCGGGCGGCAATATCGACACGGCTGGCAACGGTTGGCTGCGCCTGACGAGTGCGGCCGGCAACGAGGCGACCTACGCCTACGACACCAACTCATTCGTCAGTAAAAACGCCACGATCACCGCTTCGTTCAACTATGTTTCCTACGGTGGCAGTGGTGCCGATGGCATCACTTTTTTCCTGGCGGATGCCAGCGCGACTTTCGCGGTGGGTGCTTATGGCGGCTCTCTTGGTTATGCGCAGAAAACCGTCGCGGGAGGAGGAGGTGCCGACATCAACGGCATGGCCGGCGGCTACATCGGACTTGGTATTGATGAATTTGGCAATTACGCCAATCCCACCGAGGGCCGTATCGGCGGTCTCGGCTCGACGCCCGATGCAGTCTCTGTTCGCGGGCCCGGCAGTGGTCTGACCGGTTACAATTATCTGGGTGGCACGGGCGTGCTGCCCTCTTCGCTGGATTCACCCAGCCCCAACACCACGCGCCCGACGGTCACGACCTTTCAGATCATCATCACCGCGACCAACCAGCTCACGGTTTACGAGAGCATAGGCGCGACAGGTGTCTTTACGGCGCTCTACACCATTGATCTCTCCGGTTACGCCCGTCCGGACAATCTCATCATGGGGTTCACGGGCAGCACCGGCGGTTCGACCAACATTCACGAAGTGCAGGCCGTGAATCTTTCCAGTGTGGTGGCCAATCTCTGGACCAACACCAACGGCGACAGTCTCTGGGGCACCGGCAATGACTGGTATGGCAGTCCCACTGGCGTGGTGCCGTCCAACTATGCGGACATCCTGCTCGACAACAGCTACGTCAGCTCCGCCCAGGCGATCAACGTCGCCAGCAACCGAACCATTCGTTCGCTTCAGATCGACGCTCCGTTTGCCTATACGCTCAACAACGGCACCCTCACCTTCAACAACGGAGGCGTGACGGGGCCCAGCGGAATTTTTGTAACGCAGACCCACGGCTCGGCCACGCAGACGGTGAATTCCGCGCTTGTGCTGAACAACGCCATTCAGATTCAGAACAACAGTTCCGGCGCGCTCAACCTCGGCGGCACCGTCACCACCAACGGTAATGCCATCGCCATCAACGGCACCGGCGCCTCAACCCTCTCCGGTGTCATCTCCGGCACCGGTGCGATTTCGCAAAGCGGCACCGGCACCACCACATTCTCCGGCGCCAACACCTATTCCGGCGGCACCACGATTTCAGCCGGCACGCTGAATGCCAACAACTCCACCGCACTCGGTTCCGGGAGCGTTGCGCTCAACGGCGGCACGCTGGGCTCGACGAACGGCAGCACGGTTGCGAACACCATCGCGCTTAATGGCAGCGCCGGCCTCTCGGGCATCACCACCAGCGGCACGCTCACCCAGACGGGCGGCAACTACATGCTTAACATGGCCGGCGCCACGCAGTCCGGAGCGGTCAATCTTTCCAATAACACCACGGCGCACACCCTTACGGTGCAGGTCGACAGCGGCACTTCGACCATTTCGGGAGTGATCGCCAATGGCGGCGGCAGCACGGGCGGCGGACTCACCAAGACCGGCACGGGCACGCTCGTGCTTTCCGGCGCCAACACCTACACGGGCACCACCACGATCAACACGGGCACCGTGCAGCTTGGCGCCAGCGACCGTCTTGCCACCACCAGCAGCGTCAATCTGGGAGCGTCCGGGGTCCTTGATCTCAACGGCTTCTCCCAAAAAATCGGCAATCTGACGGTGGCGGGCGGCGGCACTTTGGACTTCGGCACGCCGGGCACGGCCAACACCTTCATTTTTGGCACTTACACGGCTCCGACCAGCGGCGTGTTTGTGGTGAACAACTGGGAGCAAAGCTCCGACAAGCTCGCCACCACGGTCGCCAGCCAAAATGTGAGCACGGTTTACATTTCGGGTTATGGTGTGGCGCAGGAACAGACCGGCACCACCGCGATGGGCGGCTCCTATGGCAGCGCCTATTTGCTGACGCCTGTCGCCGCCACCACCAAAGAATGGGATGGCAGCAGCAGCAATGTTTGGGGAACCAGCAACAACTGGACGTCGAAGAACAAGCCCACCACCACGCAGGTCGCCTTCTTCAACACGCTTGGGGTGGCTCGCCCCAACGTCACGCTTGATGCCAACAACACCATTGCGGGCATCCAGTTTGGCGCCGGTGCATCGGTGAGTTACAATATTTCGGGTTCCAACACCCTGACGCTCGCCGGCACCATTCCTTATATCCAGCAACAAAGTGCCAACAACCAGACCCTTTCTTTCACCACCCTTGCGCTAAGCAACAACACCGTGGCCGATATCACCGGTGCCGGTGATCTTACGATCAGCGCCGCGCTTTCCGGCTCGGTCAATCTTATCAAGGACGGCAACGGCTCGGGTAAACTGATCCTGTCGGGCAACAGCACGGGTTTTTCAGGCGGCGTTTTCATCAACAACGGCATTGTTCAAGCCGCTTCGACCAACGCTCTCGGCACCGGCTCCGCCACGGTGGCCGGTGGCGCGACGCTACAACTCACCGGCGGCATCAGCCCGGCGAACGCGATCAGCATCACCGGCAACGGCGTGAGCGGCAACGGAGCGCTCGAAAATGTTTCCGGCAACAACACCGCCTCCGGTGCCATTACGCTGACGGGCGACACCCGCATCCAGTCGGATGCCGGCACGCTCACGATGACCGGCGGCATCAGCGGCTCCGGTAAAAACCTCGAACTCACCGGCGCGGGAAATACCACGGTCAACTCCGCCATCACGATCGGCGCCGGCGGCGTGACCCTCAATGGTTCGGGCACCACGACCTTTACCGGTGCGGCCAACACCTACACCGGCGACACCACGGTCAACAGCGGCACGCTCGTCCTTTCCAAATCCGGCGGCACGACGGCGGTGGCGGGCAACCTTGTCGTCACCGGTGGCACCGTCAACCAGACCACCAGCGGACAGATCGCCACCACCTCCGCCGTAACGGTCACCAGCGGATCCTATAATCTTACCGGCACGGGCATCACCCAGACGGTCAGATCCCTCAACACGTCTTCCGGCAGCACGGTTGCGCTCGGCACTTCGGATACGCTCACCATCAGCGGCACCGGCAACAGCAATGTGAACGGCGTCGTCTCCGGCGCGGGCAGCCTTTCCACGGCGGGCACCGGTTCGGTTTATCTTGGCGGGGCCAACACCTACACCGGCGGCACCACCATCGCCAGTGTCGTCACGGCGGCCAACAACAGCAGCCTCGGCACAGGTGCGGCCACCATCAACAGTGGCGGCAATCTACAGATGCAGGGCGGTGTCACGCTCGCCAACAACTTCACTCTTTCCGGCACCGGCACGACCGCCAACGACGGCGCCATTCAAAACACCGCCGGCAACAACACGATTTCCGGCACGGTCACGGTTGCGGCCAACACCCGCGTCCAATCCGATGCCGGCACGCTTTCCTTCACCAACACCACCGCTCTCGGCACCAAGACGCTCAACGTCGGCGGCGCGGGCAACACTTCCATCAGCGGAGCGCTCACCGGTGCCGCCGGCAGCAGTCTCACCAAGGACGGTGCGGGCACGCTTACACTCGGCGGCAACAACAGCAGTTTCCTCGGCACCGTGGTGGTTTCCAACGGCACCGTCGTCGCCGGCGCCGCCAATGTCTTCAACAGCGGCAACGCCATCACCGTGAACACCGGTGCCGTTCTCAATCTCAACGACCAGTCGCTCACCGTCGGCTCCATCAACAGCACGGGCACGCTTGCCCTTGGCGCCGGCACGGGCGACACGCTCACGCTTGCCTCGGGTGCCAGCAGTCTTTCGGGCGCCATCACCGGTGCGGGCACGATCATCATCGGTCCCGGCGCCAGCCTCACGCTCGGCACCAATTTCAACAACCCCAACGTCAACATCGTGCTCAACGGCGGCACGCTCTACCTGGGCAACGGCACCACCGAAACCTTCGGCAGCCTCACCGTCACCGGCGGCACAAACTCGATCATCGATTTCGGCACCTCGGGTGCGACCACCGCGCAGTTCAGCAGCGTCAACGTGACCGGCACCGGTCTCCTCAACGTGCAAAACTGGACCAACGCCACCGACTACTTCCTGGATTCCTCCTATACCGGAGCTCAGGGCACCGCACCCAACACCAAGATTGTTTTTACCGACTACACGGGATCCAACACCAAGTGGCTGCCCTACGGCGGTGGCGGCAACGGCCAGCTTACGCCGGTGCCCGAGCCGTCGACCTACGGAGCTATTTTCATCGGGGCTTCCGCCGGCCTCGTCCTATGGGTTCGTCGCCGGAATGCGCGCAGGGAATCGGGCAAGGTCTGATCCTGCCGCCCGTTCATTTGGTGAAAACGGCAGCCGGCTTTGCTTCGTCGGCATGATGGATGACGGAGACTTTGAGCATGGTCTTTTCATCATTTGAAATCTCCACGGACCAAGTTGTGACACCGGCGCCGACGGGCGTCCAGGTGAGCATATAAGAAAACCCTCCTCCGGTTTCGCCGGTGCGGGTGATCGTGCCGCGATCAGACCGGACAACGGGAGGGGCGGCCTGATGCCAGCCTACGATGCTGAAAGCGGCGGAAGTTTCGACGCCAACGGCAGTGGAAGGAAGCAGGATGGGATCGGGGGCGACTCGCAGTTCGGCGACAACCCGCACGAGAACCGTTGCCTTGAGCAACGGGGCGTCCGGATCGTTGGTCTTCAGGGAAAGAACGGCCACGTGGGTGCCCGCCGGGGCGTCGGGCGCCTTGCTCAGGGATACATTTTGAAGGCCGGTGGAGGTGGATGCACCGACTTTCGCCTTCAGCCAAGGGCGGTTGGTTGCCGCCTCAATGACGTGGAGCCCGCCGTCATTGAAGTGTTTCACGGTGATATCCATGTCCGCCGGTTTGCCGATGACGCTCGGCGCCATCAGCACAGGCATCGGGGAGATATCCCAGTCTTTATACGGGGTTACCCTGATAGAGACCGGCAGCAGTGTGAGGCCTTGGTTGGTGGCAATGGCGATTTGACGATGAACCGCGCCGGTGTAGGTGCGGGTTTCAAAGCGCACACGCAGCGTCGTGGCCGCCCCGGGGGCGAGGTGATCGTCTTTCAAGGTGGCGGAAGTGCAGTCGCAATCCCCCTTGACCGACAGGATGACGAGCGGGGTGTCGCCTTCATTCCGAACCGCGACTTCTTGTTCGATCACCTCTTGCTGAACCTGCCGGCCCATATCAAGCGACCCAGGCGTCAGATGGAGTGCGGGAGCTTCTGCCGGTGAAGCGTGAATGTAAGAAAACAGGCCGAGGGCAGAAATCCCCGCGACGAAAAGGTTGCGTGGTGAGACATGCATGAAGGAAACGTGAAAGAGCAGGCGGTCAAAAGGCGACCCTTCTGTCCGGTGAGGGATAACCCGTGAAGTTTAAGCCGGTTCTTTGGCGCCAAGAACCGGACGGTCCGGGATTGCCGGTTGGCACGTTAAAGGATTTGTTTTCAAGCGCGTTCCGGGCCTCCCCCTAAAACATGAAACCTTACCTGCGCGTCACTTTGGTCTATGCGGTATTTGGCGTCCTGTGGATTTTTCTTTCCGACCGGCTGGTTGGAATGCTGACGGACAACCTGGAGGGATTCACCTTCCTGCAGACGATGAAAGGCTGGGTGTTTGTCATATTGTCGTCGGTGTTGATATTTTTCATCACGAAGCGTGCGTGCGACGATCAGCTGCGCACGGAGCGGGAGAAGATGGCCGTCTTCAACAAGACCGTGGAGGGCTCGTGTCACATCCTGTTGAATTACCTGAATCAAATGCAGCTCGTCACCATCGAGGCCGAGCGGATCGAAGGATTTGACCGCAAGGTTTTGGAAATCGCCCATGCCGCTTCTGACGAAGCCACCGCCGAATTGATAAGGCTTCGCGACATCCAGACGGTCACCGCCGAAAACATCGACGCGGTCGTTTACGAAAAAATCCGACGACCACCTGCGAAGTAACGGCGGCGCGGGCCGGGCTTGCCGGCTCCGGGGGATCACGGCGCCTCGATGAAAATAACCGATCCCGAGCGGGTGCCGTTGCCGGAGGAGGGCAGGGCTGGCAGGACAAACGCTCCCGCCCCCAACTCATCCTGCAGCAAGAATACCCCGGTGAATTTCTCGGTGCGCGTCACATTACTGCCGGGCTTGGCGGGATTGGGATCGGTGAGTGCGAACGTGCCGCTAAACTGGCCGGTGCCTGCGTTGACGCTGAGCTTGATCGCGGCGGGGTTGTCCACACCGGCCTTGGGAATGATGATTTTGTTCTGATTGTTGAGGGTTGCGTTAAACGAAGCGAGACCGGCCGCCTGTGAGCCCAGATCCACGTCGGTGCCGCCAAACTCCAGGTTTACGTTTCCGGCTACATTGGGCAGGCCCAAGAGAAGCACGCCGGCGGCCGGCGCGGTGTAGCGTCCGCCGTGCAGGGTCATCGCCAGCGGGCCGAAACCATCTGGGTTGGCGTAGCGGGTCAACGAGGTCTCTTCGCGCAGCCAGGAGACGCCGCCGGTGATGGATGCGTCCGGCATGCTGACCGGTGGCAGCGTCAGATGGCCGAGGAAAGAACCGGCGGGGGTCTTGATCGGAGCGAAGAAAGGCAGCGTGCCGTCGGCGGAAAGAGTGGTGGATCCCTTGAGCGCGGCGGTGCCGTCGGCGGGCTGGAGCGTCCAGGTTGCGCTTCCGGCCGTGGTTATGGAAAGGATACCGGTGCTGTAGCCGGCGGGCCAGCCGGCGCCGGCGGGAGTTTCCAGTGCGAGGGTGTAGCGGCCGGCGTATGCGGTGGCGGGGGAGGTTTTACTCCAAGGATTATGCCAGGCGATCAAGGCTACGGTGGAATTGAGGGTGCCGTTCACGGCGGTGTCATCCAAGGGAATGTCCAGCTCGAGGTGCAGAGGAGAAAGTCCTTTGCGTGGAATCGTCACGCTGGCGGTGGCGTGATCGCCGGCCGCTCCATCGAGTGCGCCCGTGAAGGAGTAGCTCGTTGTGCCGATGGAAACACGTCCGGTGAGTTGGCCGCCGGTGGTGGTCGTGAAGGTAATCTGCCCGCCAATATTTTGGTTGATCGAGGGATCGCGATCGATGGTGCCGGTGAAGCTGCCCACAAGAGCCGCGGGCAGGGGTTCTATCGTGAGTCCGATGCTAAGTATGGTGACGTTGCCGAAGGCGTCGGTAGCGGTGAGCACGAGCGGAAATGTGCCGGTCGCCGTGGTCCGTCCGTTGATCGCACCGGTGAGCGAATTATAAGTGAGCCCTTTGGGAAGACCAACGTAGCGGTAGGTATACGCGCCGTAGTCCGACACCAAAGGAATGAGAACGGTTGCGCCGAGACGGGTTTCAAACGTAGAGGGTGCGCTCACGGACGGTGGAGTCCTTACCGTGAGGGTGATGGCACCCGTGGGCAGCGGGTTCCCGCCATACATGGCTTGCAGTGTGTAGGCGCCGTTGTCGGCTGTGGTCACACTCTTAACCACAAGCGCGCCCGTCATGGATCCTGTGATGTGGCTTGAATCGGCGAGGGGGGAGCCGTTGCGAAACCATTGGAACGAAGTGATGTTGCCGGCGGCCACCAGCGACGTGCTGAAGATGCTGCCGGGATTTACAGCCGGTGACTGGGCGGTGGCGTTGTAGACGACGACTTCCGCAGAGCCGGTGGTTGCGCCGCCCGCCGCATTGGCGATCGTGCAGGTGTAGGTGCCCGCCTGGGCGAGCGTGATGTTGGGAAGCGTCAGGGTGGCGTTGGTGGCGCCAAGAACGGGGCTGCCGTTTTTAGACCACTGGTAGGTGAGGTTTTCGCCGCTGCCGGCGGCGGTGAGGCTCACGCTTGAACCCAGAGCCGCGACGCTTCCCGTCGGATCAAGAGCGATGGTCGGCGGTGCGATCACGACTCCGTGGACCTTGAGTGTGGCGGAGACAAACTGGCCAGTGTAGCCTTTTGCGGCGTCGCGTATCGAGAGCAACCAAGTGCCTTTTGAGGGGACTCCCCAGTGCCGCACGCTGGTAAAAGTCCAGTTTGGATAGTCGCTGCCATCGTCGTAAAAAGTCTGGGAGACGAAAGTGCTTACGGTGCCGTCGGGTGAAGTAAGCTTGATCTCAAGATCGCCCCGATAGGAATGGGTGATGTTGACGGTGAGCTCGACATTTTCGACCCGCAGGGTGGAGCCTGTGCTCAAATCGAAGGGGATGATCACAGCAGCACCTGCGTCGGGGATGGTCTGCGTCGCCGAGGAAGATGCGGTCAAAATAGTTTCTGCGCCGAGATTGGTCCAAGTGCTGGCGAGAGCGGTCGCGGCTTGTGCGTTGACGAGGCCTCCGCCGTAAAAGGGGTGTTGTTTGATCTTGGGAAGCGATGGCTGGCCGCCGTCACGTGTGACCCAGCCGACGTCGGTGGGCTGGAGCTGGGTTGAGGAACGCAACAGGATCTCCTTCACGTCGCGCCAACCGAGATGGGGGTTGGCCTCCAGCATGAGGGCGATCACGCCGGAAACAATTGGTGCGGCGGCGGAGGTGCCGTTAAAATCTTCAGTATAATTGGCGTCGCTGAGTTCGCTGGAAGTATGGCCGTCGTTGTAGCCGTTGGTGCCGACAAGATCGGTGGTGACAAGCCCGCTGGTGGAGGAGTCGCCGGGGGCGCAGGCGACAAGGTGGGGGCCGCCTTCGCTGAAGTAGGCGGACACGCCTTTGTTGGTGATCGCTCCGACTGGAACGACATTCACGTTCCCCGCGTAACCATCCTTGGTTCCCTGATCGCCGTCAGCCTTGCCGTTGCCCGATGCAAAAACGTAGATCGTGCCGAGACCGCCGCGGCCGGTGGCAGTGCCGTCTTTGACGGCGCTTTGCCAGAGCGGGCCGGCATCCCCAAGAATCCAGGGGTAGCCGTCGGGAGGACCCCAGCTGTTGTTTTTGATTTGGATGACATCGTTTTTCCATGCCATCGCGTCGGCGTCGTCCTGATCGGTCTCGGGCAGGGCGATGAGACGCAGACCGTAGAGCGTGGCTTCGGGAGCCACGCCGACCACGCCGATGCCGTTGTCACGGGCGGCGGCGAGTCCGGCCACCGACGTGCCGTGATAATCTGTGGTGACGTTGGGCGAGGGGTCGGAGGGGTTGCCGTCGTTCCAGTTATGATTGCCGGTGGACGCAACATTGGTGGCAAGATCCGGGTGCGTGATCTGCAGGCCGTTGTCGACGATGCCGATGGAGACACCGGTGCCGTCCAGGGTGGGCCAGACAGGCGTGACGTTGATATCAACACCCGCGGTGCCGTTCTGCTGGCCGGTGTTCTTCAAGTGCCATTGTTGCGAGAAGAGTGTGTCGGTGGGCTGGCTGAGCGTGCGCTTGGCCTGTTGGTGGGCGAGCAGGGGAGTGGCCGAGGTGACGCCTGGCAGACTGGCGAGAAATGCGGCGGCACGAAGAGGCTCCGCAGGGTCTCCGGTTACTTCTGCAATGGCATGCCCCGGTGCGTAGCGGGGAGTCTGCCAGGCGTGAAGCCCGAGCGAAGCCGCCGCTGTTTCGACTGCGGGAAGGTCCCCCGCCTCGATGTGGACTTTCATCGTCACGATGCGGCGGCTGAATTCGTCGTGCGGCCCCGAGAGCGGATAAAGGACCAGTTGGGGTTGGGTGCCCGTCTGCGCGGCCAGCCTGCGGGCGGCGGCGAGCAATCCGGCGAGGTCTCGCTGTGGAGACAGGGAGTGCATTCGTTGCATGCCGGGGCCGGCGGGGACATATAACTCGTCCAACGCAACCGCGTAGGTGCGCGCGTTGTTTCCGTCATGGAATGTCCACACGGTGTTTGCCGGAAGGGTGGATGGATCGATGGCTTGGTGGCGTCGGACCAGATGACCGTCCGGCGGGATTTTTTCCAAAGGGGCGCCCGCCTCGGTCGTTTTGTGGAAAGGAGCAAAGTGCCGTTTGATGTGCGGCGCCGCCAGCCACAGGCCGGCGAGTGCGACGATGCCCGTGACAAGAATCCTCAGTGATGATTTGGGCGAACGCACGGGCTTGGCGGGTTGTCAGTCATGCTGGCCCCGCTTTGGCAATGGGCAAGCCGGCTGCCGGGCAGGATGTGGTTGTAGATAGGCCGGAAGGTCTTGGAGCCGCCGAAAAATGTTCAGGCGGCCGGCAATCGTTCGCAAAGTGCGAGCAGGCGCGCGCGCAAGGGCTCGCTCCGCGCGGCGAAGGCGCGCTGGTGGCGCTCATACTCGGCGCGTCCTTCGGGTGTTTCGATGGCGATGGGCGTGAAGCCCAGGGCGCGCAAATCATAGGGGCTTGCCCGCATGTCCATCTCGCGGATGTCGCGGGCGAGTGCGAAACAGTCGGCGGTCAGTTCGGCCGGGGTGAACGGCGAGAGTTTGAACGCCCACTTGTAGAGATCCATGTTGGCGTGCAGGCAGCCGCGCTGTTCGTTTTCCAGCGAGGTTTCGCGGGAGGGCTGCAGCTTGTTGAGCGGCCTGGCCGGAGCGGTGAAAAACCGGAACGCGTCGAAGTGCGAGCAGCGCACGGGCTGGCTTTCCACGATGCGGGCGAGTTCGTCGGGAGGGAATCGTAGCGGCCAGGCGTTGTGCCTGATTTCGTCGGGAGTCTGCCGATACACCATGGCCCATTCGTGCAGGCCGAAGCAGCCGAAGGCGGGCGCGCGGGTCGTTGTCGCGGCGAGCAGGTCGCGCAGCCAGACGAGCGAGGCGCGGCGTTTTTCAGGGAAGCGCGCGGGATCGATTTGCACGCCTTCGGCGGTCTCGCGGTATTCGGGCCAGCGCAGAAATTCGCGCGCGCCGTCGCCTGTGAGAACCACGTCCGGGCCCGGATGCCACTGGCGCAGCCACGCGGAGCGGAAGGCGTAATACGTGAAAAGAAAATCGTGCACCGGGTGCTTTTCGCCGCGCGCCGCGCGTTCCTGATGCGGATCGGTCCATGCGCGAACGCGTGTTTCGTGGGCCTGTTGAAGTGCGCGCCACACCGGTTCCCCCAGCAGGGTGATTTTACGCGACGTCTGTGTTGTGCCGGCGGAAACCATCACGGGTTCAGGCCAAGCAGCAGGCGGCGCACGCCTTCGATCGGCGGTTCGGCGAGGGCGCGAAGGTTGAGGGAGGATCGGGTTGTCAGCGCTTTTTGCACGGCGGGGTGGCAAAGGATGGGGCCGCTCACGGCGGCGGGCAGCGTGTCAAGATTCCAGCCGGCGAAGAGTTTGGCGGTGACGGACTCGGCGAGCTTGAGGAGCTCGGTGCATGATTCCATGACGACGAGTTGAGCGGCGGGATCGCCTTCCAGGGCGAGGCGCAGGAGTGCGGGCGCGAGGGTGGCGATCTGCCGGTTGGGCTCGGCGTGTTTGTAGAAAAACCGCGTGATATCGTTCGCGGTTGTGAGGCCGGTGTGGTCGCGCACGAGGGTCGAGAGGCTGGTGGGAAGCTGCCAGCCCTGCAATTCCAGCAGGGCGCGGCCGATCGTCCGCCGGCCAAGATCGTAGCCGCTGCCGGGATCTCCGAAACGCCAGCCGGTGCCGCCCGCGTAATGAAAAGCGCCGTCGGGTGATTGCGCGGCGATGAAGGAACCGGTGCCGCCATGCAGCACAATGCCGGGCTGTCCGCCGGTGGCCAGGGCGAGCACGGGGCGCGAGTCGTCGAATGCGATGACGCGACCGTAGTTGTCTTCGGCGGAAAGCAGGGCGGCGGTCTCGTGCCAAAACT
Organism: Rariglobus sp.; assembly: GCA_035493815.1. Taxonomy (GTDB): domain Bacteria; phylum Verrucomicrobiota; class Verrucomicrobiia; order Opitutales; family Opitutaceae; genus Rariglobus. The sequence goes on along the minus strand of DATJHQ010000025.1, from coordinate 10,709 downwards.
CGGGCGCACCGGCCATGCAGAGCAGGGTGTCCGTGACCGCGCCGGGTGGTTGCACGACGATCAAAGTGCGCAGCGCGACATCGAGCACCTCGCGCGCGGCATCCGGACCGGCGACACTGGGATTGCAGCCGGGCGCGAGGTGACGGGCGATGAGCGCGCCCTTCTCGTCGACGAGGATCAGCTCGGTTTTGGTGCCGCCGCCATCAACGCCGATTTTCATGACAGGCTTTGGGATGGATCACCCGATCAACTTGCTCAGGCGGGTGCGGTAATTTTGCGAGAGGGCGATGTTGGCTTCCATGCCGCCAGGGACGTTCTGGCTGGTCACGAGATGCAGCGGATGGCCGTTTGTCTTCAACCAGCCGACCACCTCAAGCACGAGCAGGTTGAGCAGTGTGGTGCCGATCAACGTCGAGGTGGGGCCGGCAAAGACTCCGGGATTGACCTCGGTGATGGCGTCGCCCGTCACGCCGAGGTTGTCCAACGTGTAGTCGGCGATGGCGTGCAGGTTTTTGCCACCCGGGTGAACCGTCCTGGAGGTCGTGCTCATGGCGAGTGAGGTGAGCGCGATCACGGTGAGGCCGTGTTTTTTGGCGGCGAGGGCGACCTCGATGGGGGACGCATTTTTGCCGGAGTTGGAGATGACGATGATGCTTTCGCCGGCTTTCAGTCCGTAATTGTGGTGATAACGCTCGGCGAGGCGGGTGCCGTAGCCGACGACGTTTTCGGAAAATCCGTAGCCGGGATCGATCATGCCGGTGACCGGCATGAGGCCGCCCGCGCGACCGATGATTTCACGGCCGATGAGTTCGGAGTGGCCGCTGCCGAAGGTGTGAAGCACGCCGCCCGCGGCGATCGACCGGCCGATGACCGGCCCGAGGGTCTTCAAGGTGGCGGCGTTTTTCTCGCGTGCGCTGGCGAGCAGTCCGGTGGCGGTGTCGAAGTAGGAATCGGCGAGGCTCATGTTAAAATCGTTCTCGTTTTCGCAATCGTTCTCGTTCTCTTGGCCAAGAGGCAACCATGGAGAGCGGGAACGATGAAAGCAGCCGCCTTGCCTCAGTAGAAAAACGTCATGCTGATCGATCCAAAGACGGAGCGGTCGGTCTGCGTGTTGAATTCCTTGGTGCGGTAGGCCTGCGCATAGGTGAGTTGCCAGTGCTTCGTGCCGATGCCGATGCCGGCGTAAATGTCGGCTACGAGCGGTTTTTTATCCACCGACGGACTGTCTTCAAAGGTGTTTCCGTCGAGGGTGATGTCGCGCGCCACGGCGCGGCCGTCGACGGCCGCGAAGAGAAAGATGCTGAAAGGAGGACGGGCGGTGGCGTTGGAATCGCCGGAAGGGCGGATGAGGTTGCTGCCAAAATCCGCGGGCAGACGGTAGCCGCCGCGCACCTCGAGGCCCGTGTTGGCGTAGGTCGCCACGTTGCCCAGGCTGAAGCCTGCGTGCGGGATCAGGTCCGCGCCCCAACTATCCCGCGCGCCGGCGGTGGAAAGCCGGTATTGCCGTTCGTAGACGAGGTTCAGGCCCGGCTCGTTGTGGATCTGGTGGCTCCATCCCTGCGCATGGTCCGCTCCGATGATGTCGTGAAAACCATTTTGCACTTGTTTGCCGAGGGCGTCGGGTCCGACGACTCCGGCGGTGACTTCAAACACATCGAGGCGGGCGGCGCCGCCGTCCACCGGCGCGCGATAGATTTGAAACGCCGCACCCAGATATAGCCAGGCGGCGTAAGGCCGGTCGGCCGGATTGGGCGTGGCCAGCGTGGTATCCTTGGGGGTGTAGATGTTTTGCCCGATCGAAAGGCCGAGCTTGTAGGCTTGGTCCGGCGGGACGAAGCGGCCGAGGCCGCGTGCGATCCAGCGCACCGGCGCGGGGACGGAATCGTCGGTGAAGCTGCGCAGATCGGTCGAAAGGGCGGAGAGCTTGAATCCGTTGGTGTAGTGCTCGTCGGTCCCCGCGAAGTATTTGTCGTTTTCCGAGTAGACCGTGATCGAGCCGAAGTGGAGGCCGTCATCGGTCTCCACGGGCGAAGGTTGGTCTGCTCGCGCCGTCAACGTCATCAGGGTGATGGCAACCAGGAGTACGGCGGGCAATTTCATGAAAGGGTGTTTATCAAGACTGTGCGCGGACCTTTCGGTTCGCGTATTGCGTGAAAATCACGATTCCCAGCGGCCGTAGATGCCGCAGGGGAGGACTTTGCCGTCCGTTTGGATGGGCAGGCCGACTTCCCCGCCGGTGAGCGAGCCGCCGCGTCCATGCATCAACTCGGTGAGGAGGTTGACCACCACGGTGGGAGAGAGGCGGGCGGTGTAGGCGTTGATGAGCAGGAACAGGGGTCTGTCCGCGAGGATCTCGCGGCACTCGCGCAGGAGCGTCCAAAGGTGGTCCTCGAGTTTCCACATCTCGCCGGTGCTGCCGCGGCCGTAGGTGGGCGGGTCCATGATGATGGCGTCGTAGCGCTTGCCGCGCTTCAGCTCGCGGCGGACGAATTTAAGGCAGTCGTCGGTGATGTAGCGCACGGGTGCGTCGGCGAGGCCGGAGAGCGCGGCGTTTTCCTTGCACCACTTCACCATGCCCTCGGCGGCGTCGATGTGGGTGACACTCGCGCCGGCCTTGGCCGCCGCGCAAGTGGCCGCGCCCGTATAGCCGAAGAGATTGAGGACGTTCACTTCGCGACCTGCGGCGCGCGCGGCCTTGATCTTCGCGCTGAACCACTCCCAGTTGACCGCCTGTTCGGGAAAGAGCCCGGTGTGTTTGAATGACGTCGGGTGGATGCGGAACGTGAGCCCGAGCGACTGGTAGCCGATCTGCCACGAATCGGGCAGGGGCTTGCGGTATTCCCAGCGTCCGCCGCCTTTTTCGCTCCGGTGATAGTAGCCGTCCCAGGATTTCCACTCGGGGCCCGAGTGCTTGGGCCAGATGATCTGCGGGTCGGGCCGCACCAACACATAGTTGCCCCAGCGCTCCTGCTTCATGCCGTCGCCGCAGTCGAGCAGTTGGTAATCGCGCCACTGGTCGGCGAGAATGAGAGAAGGACGTTGGGCGGGCGCGGCGGACATCGTGCGGCGAACCAACGCGCCCGCCCGCACCCTGTCGAGCGCCTTTCATGGATCCGGTTGCCCGCGTTATATTCCGGAAAAACCGCAAGGGGGTTTGACTCATCCCTATTCGGACGTAGCCCCTTTTGTTCAATGAATCGGAAAACCCATTTTATTTTAGCCGCAATCTGCGCGGCGTTCATGGCTGCCGTGATTGTCAGGGCCGATGTGGTCGAAACCAAGAACGGCGCCCGTCTGGTCGGCAAGATCACCAAGATCGACGGCTCCACGGTGACGTTGACCACGGATTATGCCGGCAGTCTTTCCATCAAGCAGGGCGAGGTGACTGCCATACGGATGGACTCCCCCCGGTTTGTTCGTCTCACGGGCGGCACGGTCATGGAAGGGACCGTGACTCCGGCCGAAGCCGGCAAGATCCAGATCAAGGGCGCCGACGGCACCATCACCACCTCGGTCGAAAAGATTGCCGCCACCTGGGAGCCGGGATCGACCGATCCCGCCGTGCTCGCGCTCGAACGCAAATGGACCTACGAGGCCTCGGTCGATGTCACCGGCAAGTCCGGCAACAGTGAGCAGCTCGGCACGGCTTTCGCGTTTCGCGCCCAGCAGACCGGGCCGCACGACAAGTTGAAACTCTACACCGCCTACAACCGGCAGCAGACCGACGGGGCGATTTCAGCCGACCAGTTCAAGGCCGGCATCGATTACTCGAACAACTTCTCCGGCCGCACATCCTGGTATGTGCGCGACGAAGGCGGCTATGATCACGTCAAGGATATCAATTTTTATAACACCTCGGCCGCCGGTTTCGGTTACGACTTTATTCAGAAACCCCTGCACCTGCTCACCGGTCGAGCCGGTTTGTCGTTTCGCTACGAAGACTATAAGAATCCCGCGACCCAGGATCTTCAGGACGTAGGCTTCGATTTTGGCATACATCACGAGTATACTTTCGATCACTCGAAATTGGTTAACAACCTGTCTTATACGCCGCTGCTCAATGATTTCGCCGATTTCCACTTTGAGCACGAATCCTACTACGAGATTCCCCTGCTGGATCCGAAGTGGAAGCTGCGCATCGGCATCAGCCACGACTACAATAGCAAGCCCGGCACGGGGGTGGATCGCCTTGATACCACTTACTTCACCCGTCTCGTGCTTGATTGGGATTAAGCTTCTCCCGGCCGGCCATCCGGCTTTTTGCGCGTGAGGGTCATTTCCGGCGGACGGTTGAGAGTCTGAAAAATCACACAATAACGCTCGGTAAGCCGCAGCAACGTGGCGATCTGCTCTTCCGGTGCATCGGTATCCAGGGTGATTTGCAGGCGGATCTTTTGGAAGCCGACGGGAACCTCTTTTGAGACTCCCAGCGTGCCGCGAAAATCCAGGTCGCCCTCCGCCTCGATGAAGGCATCGCGCAACTTCACCTCAAGCGCGGTGGCGACAGCGTTCAAAGTCACTCCGGCGCATGCCACCAAGGCATCCAGCAGCATATCGCCCGAGCAGGCCGCCTGGGGATCGATGCCGCCCGCTGCCGGATGCAGCCCCGCCGCGACAAAAGCCCGCCCCGTCTCGACTTTGCAGCTCAGGCCGTCCCCCAGCCTTCCCTTGGCGCGAAGCGTGATGAGGGCGGCTTCGGGGTTTTCCTTATAGTGTGCCTTAACCGGAGCCTGCATGGCTCGTAATTCATCTGCATTCATGGCTCGGGGGATTGGTTCGGGCCCTTATTTTTTAGACGATCAAAAGGATTTATCTGCCGGTGTCTTGGATTTCCTTTTTGGGTTAAAAATCGGAAAACGTGTTCGGATAATCCCAAGGCGAAAATCGAGGCGATAATAGATACGACTATTCCGACGGCGGGTGGATCGATAACCAAGGGTGGAATGAACGCGGTGAGCGCAACCCCGAAAAGACAGATGGATCGTGCATGGGGCTCTTTCATTTTGCCGAACGGCTGAGATTGGAAAGCGACATGTGTGTCCCTGCTGCGCCTTGGGGCCTTTTCAAGGCACTATGATAGGAATAAAAATCGGATTTTTGTGCGTTTCGGCATGCACAACGGGTCGCACCTGCTCTGTCACCGTTTGATTGGCTGTAAGATCAAAAATATAAATTGATATCTGACGTTCGATCACATCTCCGCGGACTTCATATTTGTGCCCCGACTTTCCGTCTAAGCTCAGTTCGGCTTCACCGCCGAGCGTTTCTTGCGAGTCTACATGACCTTGAAACAGCCCGCCGCCAACCGTGATCGAGTGCACCCCGGGAGATAATGGATAAGCCCGGAAATAGCCGGCCTCCTTCACGGCGTTACCATCAATCTTTGCGACCCAATACATCTGCTTTCTGGGGAATAGCCCGCTTCCTTTATAGCTCACCGAACCTTGGAGTGATGCATTGCCGGCTTTGATATACGAATTCACGGCCTTCTGATCCACGGAATTGCATCCGGATACGAGCAGGAGGAGAGAGCACAGTGCGATGAGCTTCATGGTTTTTTACCTAACGTTTGAGGGGTGACAGCCATAGTCGTTGTCTCTGGCGACGACTGAGCGGACTCAGTTTTTATGTTCTGATAATCGTTCACGAAACTATAAAAAGGAATAAGCCCTTGGGCTGCTTCTGAATAGAAAAAATCGATCGACCACCACTTCTCTGCGATAAAACCAATTTGAGCTTTGGCTTTCCGGGTTTCGCCCGAGTCCATCTCTTCTTTAATTTCTGCAAACATTGTCCCCAATGCTCTTCTGGGGGTGTTGAAATTATCTATAGCAATCGCTCTGCCTAAATAAACACCCAGTTGAATGCAGCCGAAGCCTCCTGCTAAAAAAATGGCGGAAACCCAAATAACGCGAACCCAGTGATTTTTAGGACGTGTCGCAAGCCACAAGGCGCCGCCAACCACGCCAAGTGCAAGTAGTAAGAGAATGATGAACATTTTTGTCTAAGATTAAAGGTGGCGGCCGGTTGGACTCCGGTATTCCATTTTAGGATTTCGCCATGTCCAATCATGGGACTTTATATTATGGTCCATCTTGCGATTTATCCACGCGGATTTCAATAAGATGGCCGGTTTTATCAAACGCCCAATATGCGTTTGTGACAGTCATAAAAATGGGGAATGTATAATGCCTTCCAATTTCCGCAAAAATATACGAATCCCCTGTGAATTCTTCTTTCTGGTTCGCTCCATCATAAAATGTTTTTTGCATTCCCCTTGATTTATCATAATTGATATTTCTGAGATTCTTTTTTTTCGCTAATGCCAAAACCTCTTCCGGTTTAGAGCCCAGTGGCGTTAGCTTCATCAAGGTCGTTTTAACGCCATCTTCGGATTGGAATGAAGTAAGGGAGGTGCATCCGGAAGTGCAGCACGCCATTGAGCATAAAAATACTAATGTCGGTTTTTTCATTTTTGAATTTCCGAATTTATTAATTGGTTCGGCTCTTTCTTTTCATGCTCGAATTCGTGGAGTCAGTAAAATTACCAAAGACGAAACTAATACGAGATAAGCAAATATCCGAATGATTATTTTTCTGCTCTTCGACTTTGTTTCCCATTCCGATATCACAAATAAAAGCAGACATAACGAAAATGAGGAAACCGCTTCGATGATCCAGTCTACACCTGACCAATAAATATCAATTGGATCGTATATTTTCCCGGCGATGTAAAACAGCGCCCATGGAGCCAGAATTCCTGCTGTCAGGGCGACATATGTGAAGTGCTGAGTTTGTCGCGATGGCATTTTTTGCCGAACGTCCTAGATCAGACAGATACATGCTTGGCGCGGGGCGTGCGCAGCACGACGCGTGACAAGCATGTATCTGTCTGTAGCGGCTGGTTCGGCTCCGTCTTCTTTTCGTTCATGTAAAAATGATTGAATTCATAAATCCGAATAAAGTCAGAATGACGGCGTAGAATCGTGATCGGATCTTGAATATATTTTTTGGGCGTATCGCAAACTGAAGAAAGAATAGAATTATACTTACCGTCATATCGACGCCGAAATACCAGCTGATAATCCAAGCAATTAAAGTAAACCAAGGTAAGATTTTTTCTGCCTTGGAAAGCTTAGATTGGGCTATCGCTTCGAATGGGTCCATTTTGCCGAACGTTAAAGATGAGCCGATGCGTATGGCTGGCGCGCAGTGTGCGTAGCACAATGCGTTACAGACATATGCATCGGCTCTGGCGACTGGTTCGGTTCCGTGGTTTTCATTCCGTCTTAACCTTTTTCTTTATATTTAGTAATACTGAAATCACCAAAATAATAAATGGATATATGAAATAACTACGAGGGACGGATAGAGGTGGAATCTGATCTCTGGGGAATACTTTCGCCAAAATTAGGCCTGCGATCATGCTGATGGATAACATAAACAACCCCTTTGGCTCCATTCGATATCTTGCGATTGGATCTTCTTTTTTGAAAAGCAGTAGAATTAATGCGGATAGTACGGTGAGGATACTGCCAACGTAAAGCGATAGGATGATAACCTCTAGCAACAAGGAAAAGAAGTATAAGGCAGCCGCCCACTCGCTAAATTGAAGCAGCGTTTTTAAAGCCGCACCCAGCGCACCCAAAAATCCAAAATAAGGATATCCAAACTGACCGGCACCATTGAGCACCAGAGTCAATGCGGTCGCCAGAATGGCTGAAAATGCCAGCACGCGGTTTTTCATTTTTGCATTTCCAGATTCACTAATTGGTTCGGCTCAGCTCCCTCCCAATAAGCTTTTTCTCCGCTTTTGGTCTTGATGATTTTGGGTATGGATTTCCTGTCGGGATATGCTTTTTCCAGAACATGGAGTGACGGGAAATCTATCTGTATTCTTTTCTGGATTTCTTCAAACGTCAGGCCGCCGTGATGTAGCGCCTGTGGCTGATATGGCTGAAGATCCTGCCAGCTATCCGGCATCTTATTTTTGTCTTTTCGATATGCGACTATCAATTCGGCCGTCGCCCACTGGGCGTAACAATCGGGCACTGTCCGAGTAACTGTGCGATATATGAAAACGCCGGCCGTCAGGGCTAGGGCCAGTATGAAGGCACTTACAACTAAAGTCCACTTAAGCCAGGATTTCATTTTGCCCAACGTCTTAGATCAGACATGCCTGTGCTTGGCGCGACAGGTGCGAAGCAGCTGGCGTGACAAGCATAGGCATTGTCTGTAGCGCTTTGTTAGGCTCCGGTTTCATTTAGAGTTGGGTGAGAATGAGGTATCAAGACCGGACAGCACATCAAGGCGATGCAAGCCTTCTGGAGCCATGTAATCGATAAAACGGTCTTCCGTAAGAATGCTGGGCCTAAGGGAAAAAGCTGGGCAACGTAACTCGGTATTTTCATCCAGTGCGATAATCGCCATTTTTCGTGAAATACCATTGATGGAAAAGACACAGACCTCTATATTTCGTGCCCATGAAAAAGGCCCTAATGCTGTATTCTTGTGAATTGTATAGTCTGTGTCTTTAAGCGCGACCCATAAATTCTCTGTAGATTTCAATCGTGTGAAATCATACCAGCCGCCCCACTTACTCTGGCACATCAAGAATTTTAGTTTCTGTGTTTTTTCCCCTTGGGTGATAAAGTATTCATAAGAGTCTTCGCCTATGCGGTATTTGGTCGGGCCTTCAGCGGAAGCAATAAGTGGAATATAATGCCAGGTGTAGATCTCTTTTATGGCTAGTGAAGATGTCGTGTCTTCATAACTAATCTTGGTTTCGGAATCTGTCAGTATGATGGGGGCGGGAACACAGCCTGCGAGTGCCGCGAGTATCACTACGCTCAATATGCTGACGAATTTCATGATTTTTGCCTAACGATTTAGGTCAGACAGATACCTGCGTGGCGCGGAGTGTGCGCAGTACAATCCGTGACACGCAGGTATCTTGTCTGTAGCGACTGGTTAGCCTCCGTTTTTCTGGAGTGAAGTTCCGTCTGCATAAAATATCAGGACTGCATTTTCACACGGTTCGACCAAAAGGATAAAATCTTTCTGAGGATTGAGAGTCTCTGGCCTACAATAAACTATCTTTGAAAACAAAGCCTCCGCCTCTTCTTTTTTTCCGAAAGAATGGTCGAAATTTACAGATACTAGATTTTCTGGATAGTGGCCATTTTCTTTTGCGTAATTCATCACCGACCAACCAACTGATTTAAATACCTGATAAGCTCTCGCTTTGCGCCTGAATGCAGGGTCGGTGCCAGCTGGATGAAAAAGTAGCGACAGGATTCCGATAAGGACCACCAGAGATAGCCAGAATATGGGGCGTTTTTTCATTTTTGGCTAACGATTTAGATCAGCCACGCGGGCCGAGCGAGGATGGAGTTTCGGATGCAGACGAATCGTCCGAAGACGGACGGCTGCCCGCGTTGCGCTGTGGCGGCTGGATCGGCTCTTCAATGGTCACGGCTCTCAAGCTCGACTGTGGGCACTTGAAGTCGCCTGAGCCATCGCACGCCTCGACGGTGAAAATCACTTCGGGAGACTCAATCGACGCGCCAACAATCCAACCCTCTTTCTTCCTTCCGTCGGGCAGCGTCATCTCGACCACCGAATTGTGCTCGAAGGCCAACTCTTCGGTCAGCTCACCGTGGACCCACCACGAATTCTGCTCTCGATATTCCGGAGTCATGCTTCTTCTGCCGATCGTCTTAGATCAGACATGCCTGTGCTTGGCGCGACAGGTGCGAAGCAGCTGGCGTGACAAGCATAGGCATTGTCTGTAGCGCATGGTTCGGCTCCGTGGTTTTCATTTCTGCTTAGAACTGCGCCATAATACGATGCTCGATATGATAAGCATAACAGCGCTAAACGCAGTCATGCCTGCAAATGCCGGTAGTGTATTTCGGAGTGCACAGGCGGATTCGTAAAGCGACCAGCATAACTGTTTCAGTGGATCGTTATTTGGGGCGGCTTCTATCGCTGGCCTCAAAATTTCAGGATAACCTTTCTGGTAGTGAACGATCGAAAGGAAAAGTGTGCCGCCTGCGATGAGAAGTAGGAAAAATATAGCCACCGTATTAGCTATAGCGAGCAGGCGGCGCTTAGAGGTTTTCATATTTTTGCCGAACGTTTTAGATGAGACAGATGCGTGCTTGGCGCGATGGGTGCGAAGCAGCCAGCGTGACAAGCATGCATCTTGTCTCTGGCGCCTGGTTCGGCTCTGTGGTTTTCATTTTTTCGGGTTATGGAATAGCTCCCAAGCTGCCGCTTCCAACTCTCCGCCGCCGCTAAGGGGATTTCCGTGATCGTCTTTCAAATCATATATTCTTTGGTCGTCGCCCAATGAGCCTGATCCGTCGAGAGCCAGTATAAAGCTGTAGAATGTATCAGTAAGCACGCCATCCACTATAATCTTCATTTTTTCCGCCTGCTCCGCCGTAAGATTAAGCTCACTTATTGCAGTGGCAACCGCTGCGCCAGAATTTGGATCGAAATACATCGCGAGCATAGAAGCTTTTTGTTTCGCGGCCAAAGTGACGAATTCAAGTGGATTCATATTTTTGCCGAACGCTTTAGATCAGACATGACCGCAGCTGGCGCGGGGCGTGCGCAGCACGACACGTGACAGCTGTGGTCATTGTCTGTAGCGACTGGTTCGGCTCTTTCATAGGATCTTGGTTTCGATTTTCCGAGCAGCT
>DATJHQ010000024.1:0-65423 GCA_035493815.1 Rariglobus sp. | reverse complement strand
CTCAGGGCGCTTCGGTGACAGGGAATGTTGTTCGTAGGGAGCGGACGAGACGGATGGTTACTTCATGACTTGCCGGAAGAAGGTGATGGTGTCGGCCATCACGTCGGGCTTCACCAGATTATGGGTGTAATCCGGATAGGTTTTGTAGGTGACGTTTTTGCCGGCTTTTTTGAGGGCGTCGAGGAAGAGCTCGGATTGGGCGACGGGCGCGGTGGTGTCCTTGTCGCCGTGCATGATGAGCACGGGCGGGCAGTTGGCGCCGATCTGGTAAACAGGACTCATCGCGCGGCCGATCGCCGGATCATAAGCGCGATTCGGATAAAGCAGGGAGAAGTCGTCGCGAGGATTGGCACTGGCGTTCCAGTGACCCGTTTCAGGGGTCATGTCGTAGAAGCCGGCCCAGAGCACCACGCCTGAAACGGGTTGGTTGCTGTTAGGATATTTTGAGGAGCCTTCAGTGAGGGCGACCCAGGCGGCGATATGCGCGCCGGCGGAGATGCCGACTACGCCTACCTGGTTGGGATTAATCCGGTATTGCGCGGCATGGGTGCGGAGGTAGGCGATACCATCGAGGCAGTCTTGAAACATGCCGGGGAACTGCGCGTCGAAGACAAAGCGATAGTTGAGCGAGGCGACCGCGAAGCCTTGGGGCAACCAGCGGCCGGCGAGCTCGGGACCTTCGTTTTCCTTGTTACCGCCTTTCCAGGCGCCGCCGTGGATATAAACGATCAAGGGGAACGGGCCTTTGCCTGGAGGCACATAGAGGTCGAGCAGTTGGTTGGAGCTGGGAAGTTTGCCTTGGAAGGCGTGTTCAACGTAAGGCGTGTCGAGGTATGTCGCGGAACCTTGTGGCAGATGCGCGACCCATTTGGCGCGGGTGGAGAGCCCGCGTTTATATTCCTGCACCTTGTTATCGGGGAGGCCGTCGAGCGATATCCCCTTGGGGATTTCGGGGACGGGAGGCGTTTGGGCGACTGCGCCGAGGGGGAGCAGAAAAGTTAAACAACAAAGACTCTGCTTCAGGAAGCGGAGCGCAGATACACGCACATGGGTAACGGGGGGAGTAGCCATGGGCGGCATGGTTATAAGATTAAAGGTTTCATCAATCCTTTAATCGGTGACCCAAGTCAGGGAGAGAAGCCCTGATGACGGAGCGCTTAACTGAAAAATGACGACTCCGGCCCGACCCTTAGTGAGCCGCTTTTGCGGCGGCTTGAGAACGTTCCAAGAATGCTTTCACGGCGGGCCAAGTAATGGCGATGCTTCCCGTGGCATTGGGGTGGGTTCCGTCCGGAACCCATGCGTGATATTGATCGGGCTTCGACTTGAGCAATGCCTGCCAGGTTGAATAGAGATCGATCAGCGGCAGGTTTTTCTCCGCGGCGTAGTGGCGATAGTTATCGTCGTATTGGACCAGATTGGGGCGATGCGTGGCGCTGCCGTGGTTATTGGGTGCATCCCAGGGCAGGTTCATGATCTGAAGGATCACGTCGGCGGAGGGAGCTTGTTTGTGAATGGCCGTAACCATCTCGTCGAGATTCTCGGCGGCCTTTGCCAGCGGCACGCGGGAGTCGAAAGAGTCGTTGTAGGCAAATTCGATGAAAACGAGATCGGGGTTGATCGCCAAAACCTTGGCCTTGAGATTGGCAATCGCCCATTGGGAGTCTTTGCCGGAACCGCTGTTGTTTACGAATGTGACCAGATGAGGATAGGCTTTTTGAAACCAGTGGTCCACGGCGACCGCCCACGCACCGTGAGCTGAAAGGCTGGTGCCGTAGATGAGGACGGTTTGGGGTTTCCCGGCTTCCAGATTTTTGAACACGTTCACGGCCAGTGGCGCATTGGCGGCGTAGCTGAATAGAGGAGCGGTAAGGGCGAGGAGAGTGGCGAGGAGTTTTTTGGGCATAAAACTAAGTGAATCGAGGCTGCGGGTGTGTGCGTCGGATCATGATTTTTGGGCGGAGGATTTTTCCAAAATTTGGCCATCCGTCTGCAGCCGGGTTTTCAGTTTGGAGTAATCGATTTTCTGCACGGGAAGGTTTTCGTCCACGGCGAGCGCCGCGGCAGTGGCGGCGCTCTGGCCTAGGATCATAAATACCGACTCCATGCGAATCGAACCGTAGGCGATATGGGTTGCTGCCAGACAGACGGGAACGATGAGATTCTCACATTCCGGTGCACGGGGAACCATGGTTCGGTAGTCGATTTCATAAGGCCCGCCTGTGCCTGTCTGCACATCGCCTTCGGCTGAGACAAAGCCGTTTGGGTCGACGCAGTATTGGACATTGTGGGAGTCCATTTTGTAGGAGCCCATGCCCACCGACTCATCTGTGACGTGTTTTTTCAGAGTGTCTTCAGAGGCAACGTGATCGTTTACCATGCGGCGGGCTTCCCGTATGTAAAGCTGGGGGCTCCAGTTGCCACTGTCGGTGAACTCGTCTTTGGGAAGGCCCCATTTGGCGAATTGATTTCGGATGGATTCGGGGACGCGCGGACTGTTTTGAAGCGTCCAGATCAGTCCCAACTGCCAGTTTTTATGGGCATCCTCGATTTTTTGGCGGGTGGTGTAATCAGCCTCGGGGTAGTCGTAGTTCATGCCGATGTAGTCGGTGGAAATCCCCGAGTCATTGTTGGAATCGGTCTTCCGGTTCGGAAGGCTGCTGAACTTGAAAAAACGGTCTTTTTGGCCGGCTTCGATGGCGCGGAACAGGAGCTCGTAGTCTTCCTCCTTATAGCCGGCGGGTTTGGCTATGGGTATCCGATTTTCTGGCACGGCCGTCAGGCACATGCGGTAGCAATAGGCTTGGATCTTTTTATCGGCATCCCCGTTTGCGCCGCCGGCGTTCGGGTTTACGCGTGGAAGCAAGCCGCTGGAGGGATCTCCTTTTTTGACATAGGGATCTATTCCTTTCGGGAGTTGGTTGCCCAACTTGCCGGCCTGAATGCCGTTGGCCTGCTCGTGGTATTGGGCATTGGCCTCCCTCCCCACGGTGTAGCTTACACCGGCCTTGGCCATGAGATCTCCCTCGTAGGTGGCGTCTATAAACACGGCGGCGGTGACGATGCGGCCGTTCTCCATGCGGATGGCGGTGATGCGGGGGCCGATTTTTTTGACGCCGTTACGGAGATCCAGCCGGGCCTGTATGACCTCAATTTTATTTTCTACGATGAGAGAGTTGTAGATGTTTTCCGCGACGTGAGGTTCTACGATGGAAGCAACTTCGAGTTCCTGGTTAAAAGCCGGGTTGCCTTGGCCCGCGCCTTTGAATTGCTCCTTGGCCTGGAATTTCCACGCCTCTGGTTTTTGGTAGTATTGCCATACCCGGTGAAAGAAATCCCGGCTAAGCCCGCCGACAGTGTTGATGTCACCGAGGTCGGCGAAACCGAGGCCACCGCTGGTCAGGCCGCCCAGATGTTTGGTCGGTGAGACCAGAATGACAGACCGCCCCATTTTCCTGGCTTGAACCGCGGCGATGACGCCGGCGGAAGTGCCGCCGTATACGCAGATATCGTAGCGGGGTGTGGTTTGGGCGGCGGCAGGGGTTCTTGGCCAAATGAGGGCAGCCATCACGACGAAGGCAATGCGGCATAAAAAGGTCACGGATGGGCGGGGCATAGGTATAATCCATGCACTTTGATTTTGAGCGGTAAACGCTAACCGTTGTTTCTCCCCCTATTGAGGGAGAAAAGGAACTACACTTCAGGCAAGTGCACGATACCCCGCCTGAGGGCGACCGTGACCGCCTCGGTGCGGTCACGAACCTTCAGCTTGGCGAGAATGTTTTTCACGTGTGACTTCACCGTTTCCTCGGTGATGCCAATGAGCCCGGCGATTTGCTTGTTCGCTTCACCTTGCGCGAGAAGCCCGACTATTTCCCGTTCACGGGTGGTAAGGGTCTCGCCTTGATTTCTTGCATCGAGGTGTTTCTCGATTTCCGGCGGGATCCATCGATGTCCACTCATCAAGGCCCGGATGGCGGGTATGATCTGATCTCCCGAGCTGTGCTTGAGCACGTATCCGGAGGCGCCTGCCTCCAATGCGGAGTGGATGTCTTCATCGCCGTCAAAACTGCTTAACACCAGAATGCGGGCGTCGGGATGATCACGGTATATGGCCCGAATGGCATCAACGCCGCTGATCACCGGGATACGAAGATCCATGATGGTTACATCGGGATTTAATTCCTTGAATATACGGATGGCTTCCTCGCCGTTTTGCGCTTCTCCCTCCACCTTCATGTCCGGCTGCTGATCGATGAGGCCGCGAAGGCCGGCGCGCACAATGTAGTGATCGTCGACGACAAGAATTTTGGCAGGGGTATTGGGCTTCACGGGGATCAGGCTTTGGCGGGCAGGGGGATGTCGATGCGGATGGTGGCACCTTGGTTTTCCATGCTTGAAATGATGAGTTGCCCCCCGATGCGCTCAGCCCGCTCTTTCATTCCTACGAGGCCAAAGTGGCCGGTTTTTGTTTCAGGTGCATCCATGCCATGGCCGTTGTCGGTTATGACCAGGCTGATGTGGCTGGAGGTGGTAATCTGCTCGATGGTCAACAGGGTGGGGGTCGCGTGTTTGACGGCGTTGGTCAAAGCCTCCTGACCGATACGGAACAAGTTGTCCACGATGAGCGGAGGGATGCGCACCTTGGGGCCCTTTTGCTTGAGTTCGACCTTGATGCTCGATCCCAGCACAAGCGAGCGCGCGGTTCGCTCCAAGGCTTCACCCAGATCAAAGTGTTCCAAGGTTTCTGCGCGCAAGTTCCAGATGGCCTGACGCATTTCGATATGGCATTGTTGCACGAGCGAGCGGGCGGCGGCCAGGCTTGCCCCGGAGTCTTCCGCCCCGGGCTGGATGCCGTGCAACCGCAGTTGGATGCCGGTGAGCCCCTGCTCAAGAGTGTCGTGCAAATCCCTCGCGAGCCGGTTGCGTTCGGCGGATATCACCCGGCGCTCCCGCATTTCGCCCTCCAGCCGCGTGTTTCTTCTGGCATAGACAAAAGCAAGCAGACTTACGACCAGCAGAACGCCCAGAACGATACTGAGGGAAATCAACAGCCGCTTGACCGTGAAGTAACTGGCGTGCCTTGTGACGACGATATCGGCCGAATCGGGAACCAAAATCTTGAAGGCGGTGGGAGTGCCAACGGCATCCGTCTGAACAATGCAAATACCGCTTACTTTTAACATGCAGCCGGGCTCGAGGCTGGCGGGAAGTTTTTCCGTCTTTTTGAGTTCCGCGGTGAAAATTCCTTGCGGCGCTTTCAACGACAGCACCAGGGAGGATTGTTCGGTATCGGAATCGGCCTGCAAGGGCGCTTGCAGTTGATCGAGAAGCCGGCCTGTCACCGTCACATAATTGGCGTGTTGAAGGCCGTTCATAAGCGTCGCAGAAGTGAATTCGGTCGGCTTTACGGGAGCGCCGGGTTTGGTCGCCGGTATCACCACGGCGTCGGTAAGGATGGGGAGAAACGACTCCATATCCAGGAATCCGGCAACCTCTACCCATTCGCCTGGGTGAAGGTCGGAAGCCCCTGTGGTTTTAACGGTCAAACCGCCTTCTCCATCGTTGAGATAAAGCACGTCGCCTTCCTTGTAGATGATTTCACCCCGAGTGTGCTTGCGGTCGTTGCGGGCCTGCCCCGGGGTGTATTGGAAAACGGCGTGAAGCGAGAGCAGCGGGAGATCCCAGGGGCTTTTATACTGCGGAATTGAGAATGAGGCGTCTTGACCCGAAGCGACGAGCACTTGGATTTCGACCAATTGACTGAAGGCTCCACGGGCTTTTACCGGGGTGGCGATTCCGATGGCGTATAGTTTTCCTGAAATGAGCCGGTCGGGTGGTGTATCCAGATTAAAATTGCTGATTTGGACGGGCAGTCGGGCTCCGCCGGAATCGAGCACCAGGGCCAGCCGATGAGGACCGATCATTTTTCCAGCGCGCACCCAGCCTTCCACTTTGACGCGTTCGCCGTTGAACGTCCCGGTGAGAAGACCGCCTCCGGAGGCGGCTTTGGGGCCGGGCAACGGTTGCGGACCGTGGCTTTCAAATGTAGCCAAGGTGATGAGCGGGGTGAACGAACCACGGGTAAGAACCCCTTGGGTGTCTATCTCGTCCCCCAGATTGGGCCAGACATCCGCTTTGCAGCTTACCTGAATTCCGCCGGTTTGATCTTGGATATAGAAAGTCTTTCCGGCGGTGCGGTCGACCCAGGTGACCACGCCTTTGACGCGAATCCACGATTCCGTGAAGGGTTCGGCCGCGGCGATGGCTTGGGCATGCCTGATGGTTTGTGTTTTCAGCTCCAGGTCTCCTGCGGAACTGGTGGAGTTTTGTGCTGATGAAGTGCCGGCCAAAAACAGAATACCCCAACACAGGCGCCCAATGACGAAGAGGGGCGTTAGTCGTGAGGCAGGCGGCATAGGGGCAATGAATAATGCGGGAAAATTCGTTTAATGATAATCCCCCGAAAGAGGGATTCGGCCGGGGTTGGGAAGTGATAGACTCCTGGGTAGTTAAATAACCACATGCCCCTGAACCGAAGCATAATATGCACAAGCTTTCCCCCTGTCCGTTCATTTCTAACATTCGATTCTTGAGGGCGGGCTGTGGCTGCGCCTCAGCGTTAATGGTGATGATGATCTCCGGGATTAAGCCGGCGTCAGCCGCTCCGTTTTATTGGGATCCTTCGGCAACCAATACCACGGCTGGTTCAGGTAGCGGCGTATGGTCGACTTCGACAGCCAATTGGTATGATACATCTTCACATGTGGCGTGGATCAACGGCACCAGCAATAACGCTTATTTTCAGGGGGCGGATGGAACCTATGCCATTACAGTGGCAGAAGATTTAACGCTTCTAAATCTCAACTTTAATAATTCGGGATACACGTTGGGCGCATCATCTGCGCAGACGATAGCCCTGAATGGCAATATCACCGTCGCGTCGGGCAAGACCGCTACGGTTGGCTCCAATGTCACGATTTCAAGGGCGGCTAATTTTTCCATCAGCGGTGGAGGCACCTTGAATTTGGGCGTTTCAGGCGGTTCGTCCACCGGAGCCAAACTTCTGGACACGCAACTTGCATCACCGGTGACCGCCTACACTCTTTCCATCAGCGGTGGTTCAAAGGTGATCGTCAATAATGGGGGGACTCTTGCGGGCGCGACCTCCTCCTCATCGACGACTCCTTATGGCTCGGCGATTGTCGTTGGTGGTGACTCGGCTGGCGGCGCGTTGCAAGTAGAGTCGGGTGGCGTGGTGAGTGTTGGCAGCAATAACCAACTGATCATTGGCAGTTCAACCAACAGCGGGACGCTCACCATAAACGGTGGCCAGGTGAATGGCGCAACTGCGGTTTCTGGGTCATCTGCGCAGCAGAATACCCTGGGTCTTCGGTTTGGCTCCAGCAATGCGGCAAGCACAAGTGGGACGCGCACCGTCAACCTTAACGGGGGAACCCTGACGGTGGGGCAGGTTTTCGTTTATGCAGCCGGCACTGGAGGCACGGACACCTTCAATTTCAACGGCGGCACTCTTCGCGCCAATGCAAGCACGGCCTCTTTGAGTTTTATATACGGACTCACTCATGCCTATGTAAAATCTGGCGGGGCGATAATCGATACCAATGGCTTTGATATTAACATTACCCAGGCACTTGAGCACGACGTTGGCTTGGGTAGCACAATGGATGGTGGTCTAATTAAGAATGGGGCAGGCAGGCTCGTGCTTAAAAGCATCAGCACCTTCACCGGATCGACCATAGTGAATGCCGGGAGCTTGGAGACCTCCACGACCGGAACATTTGGCGCGGGTAATGTGACAGTGGCTAGTGGAGCTGCATTGGTCATCGGTAACAGCGCGTCCATCGCTGATTCGGCCAATCTGGTGTTCAGCAACACGCTGGGGACTACCATTAATCTCAATTTCTCAGGAACGGAAACGGTCAACACTCTCAGCTCTATCAGTGGTCAATTTGTAGCCACGGGGACGGATTACGATGCGGCCACCCTGAATCATCTATTCGGCGATGTGGCGGTTTTCACCGGCTCCGGATTGCTGACGGTAAGTTCGACTGCATCAATTCCCGAGCCTTCGACCTATGCCTTGCTTTTCACCGGCGCGACGCTGGTCGTGGCCGTGATACGTCGGCGGAAATCGCACGCCAGGCGAATTTAAGCGACCGACTTTCAATTACGTCGAGCGATACTTGAGGATGGCTTCCACACGGCTGCGCACATGCATCTTTACGCAGATGCGCTTCACGTAGGTGCGCACGGTTTCAAGGGTGATGCCCATTTTGTCGGCGACCTCTTTGTAGATGTAGCCGGCGGCGAGAAGCTCAAGGACTTCATGTTCCCGCGGGGAAAGCTTTTCGTTTTCCTGGTCGGGCTTTTTCAGGGTCTGAAAATAATGGACGACCTTGCGTGCAATGTGACTCGAGAACGGGGCGCCGCCCGAATAGACATCGCGAATGGCTTCAAAGAGAACCTCCGGCGGACTGGACTTTAACAAATAGCCGCTGGCACCCGCTTTGAGCGCGCGGAAGATGCTGTCTTCCTCATCATAAATCGTGAGCATCACGATTTCCAATTCGGGCATCTTGGCCTTGAGAAGCTGCACGCATTCGATGCCGGACAGCTGGGGTAATTTGATATCCATCAAAACCACGTCGGGCGGCTCCTTGGGAATCCGATCCAGGGCTTCTTCCGCTGAAGCGACGGCGTAAAGGCACTTGATATCGGGCGTGTCTTGGAAAATGCGGAGGAGCTGGCTGCGCAGGCCAATGTTGTCCTCTACGATCACGATGGTCTTTTTGATGGAGGGAGCGGTCATGCGATGAGAATTTCGAAGGCGATGCGGGTGCCTTGGTTGGCGTGGCTTTGAATGTCTATTTTCCCGCCGATCGCGGCGATGCGTCTTGTGATGTTGTCGAGGCCATTGCCGGCGGGCGTGTTTTCTTCAAAACCCCGGCCATTGTCGGAAATCGCGATTTTCAGGACCGACTCCTCATAACGCATCTGTGCGTGAATTTCAGTGGCTTGAGAATGCCGGACGGCGTTGTTCAGAATTTCTTTTACGGACAATGTGATATTATGCCGGATGGCGCTGCTGATGGGGTGATCGTCCTTGACCGCAGGTGCGTCGATGCGGCAGCGAATGCCGGCGGGTTTGCACTGGGCGGGAATCAACTGGCAGAGGAAGTTGATCAAGGCCTCCAGATTATCGTTTTTGCTGTTAAGCATCCAGACGGTTTCGGACAGGGTTGTCACCAGATCGCGGGTCAGATGGGAGATCTCGTTGAAGTTGGCGTCGACGGCCTCCGCATCTTTGTTCCTGCGGGCGTGTGCACTGAGCAGGGAAATCTGGGTCAGGCGGGAGCCGAGGTCGTCGTGCAGATCGCGGGCGATGCGCTGGCGCTCCTGATCGACCAGCTGGACGCGCTGAAGGTGGCGTTTGAGTTTGGAGCGGATGATGTAGCGGTTCCCCACCACAATGATGCCGGTCAGGCCGGCGACCGCGAACAGCCAGAAGTAAGGGTTTTCCCAGTAAGAGACGGGAACTTGGACATCGAAGCTCGTGATGGCGCCTTGCGGGACTCCGTAGATGTCGAGCGACTCCACGTCGAAGCGGTGATGGCCCGCGGGCAGGTTTGCGTATGCGACGTAGTTTTCATCGCCGATCCCGATGTCAAAAAGCTCCTCCCACTCGACGACAACCTTGTCGCCGGGAGCCACGGCGTGACGTTTGTCGCGAGGGGTGCGCCATTCGGCATGACCCTTGATATCGGTATCAACGATTTCGAGGGCGCATGCTTTCTTCCCATTCTCATTAAACTCAATGATCTTGGCCATCGTCGGCGATGCGCCGTCGGGCATCCACTGGCGACGGGGGTCGGCCATCCCCGCCTCGGGACCCAGGGAGGGCGAGCCTTCCAGGATAATCTCGGGGATTCGCGCAGGGCTTGGTATCCGCGTGACCTGAATGTTTTTCACGATAAAAACACCGATGCCTGCAGGAGGGCCTGCCGAGCTCATGCCAAAGCCGACCGACGCGGCATCATGAGGAGCGGTGAGCGCCGCGCTGCGTGAAGTAAAAGTCGAACGCTCAACGGAATTTCTCCAGCCGGGGCTCGTGCCGACGACCTTGAAGGTATCTTGATGAATCTGATCCCCAGTGGCGTTGTAGAAAGTGACGTTGAACGCCATGTCGCTGGGCTTTTGTATCCAATCAGGATCGACTCCTTCCATCCTATAGCGCGTGCGCACCGCCTTGGCGGGCTGGGCTAGGGTGTCTTGGATTTGGAAAACAATGGAACTGGATTGCGAGGGCAGTTTAACGGACGGTGCGAATTCGGCGTTTTGCTCCCCATCCACCCGGTAATAAACCACGGGGGCGTTGATGGTTCCCGTATCGTCGGCTGCCTTCAAAAAGGAGGCCGTCGAAACAAGAAAAAACAGGATCACTCGCATGGACATGGGGTAACGATTTAATCGTTCATTATGCACGCCATGTCTACGTATTTAAGGCGGGTGTCTGCCGGGGAATGTTGCTCTGCGAGGGGGATGTCCCCGTTTTGGGGACTATCCGGCGGACCAAGGAAATACCGTCCGGAAAACTCTAACGGGCGCGATATTTACTAATGGCCTCGGCCCGGCTGCGGACGTGCATTTTGACACAGATGCGTTTGACGTAGGTGCGCACGGTTTCGGAGCTGATCCCCAGTTTCTCCGCCGCTTCCTTGTAAACGTAACCTGTGGCGATGAGATTCAGGATTTCGCGTTCGCGCGGGGAGAGCTTGTCGTTGTCGGATGCGATTTGTTTTTCCGACTGAAAATACTGCACGACTTTGCGGGCGATATGACTCGAGAACGGTGCGCCGCCGCTATGCACGTCGCGTATCGCGTCAAGGAGCACATCGGCGCGGCTTGATTTCAAAAGATAGCCGCTGGCCCCGGCCTTGAGGGAACGGAAGATGTTATCCTCTTCTTCGTAGGCGGTGAGCATGACGATTTCCGTCTTGGGGAGTTGCGCGCCGAGCTCGGCCAGGCAGTCGATGCCGGACATGCCGGGAAGATTGATGTCCATCAGGACGACATCGGGCGCATTCTGCGGAATTTGAACGAGCGCTTCCTCGGCGGAGGACAGGACATAGAGGCATTTGATGTCGGGTGCGCTTTCGAGGATCTTGATGAGCTGCTTTTGCAGGCGCTCATCGTCCTCCACTATGACAACAGTTTTAGGTTTCATGAGGGTGTGTTGGCCGAAGGGCTGTGGGTCTTAATCAAGCGGAATTTCCAGAGTGATGGTGGTGCCTTTTCCGTTTTGGGTCTCCATGCCGAAGTGTCCGTTGATGGACGCCATGCGTTGGCTCATGTTGGCCATGCCGTTTCCCTGCCGGGTGTCTTGTGCCGGGGCCGGCGGAAGCCCGGCGCCGTTGTCGGCGATGGTGATTTTCAAGGCGCGCGCGTCCGCATGAATACTGAAACGAATCTCGGTCGCCCCCGAGTGTTTGAGCGCATTGGTGACGGCTTCCTTGACGGTGAGGCTGATGTGATGCCTCACCTCGTTGCTGACGGAAATATTTTCGACCAGGGGGACGGCATCTATCCGGCAGCTGACGCCGGTGGGCTTGCAAAGGGTGCTGACCATGCGGCAGAGAAAATCCACCAGTGACTCGAGGTGGTCATTCTTGGGATTGAGCATCCACACCGTTTCGGAGAGTGAGGTGGCCAGTTCTTGGGCCATCTCGGTGATTTCCCGGAAGCTCCCCCGGCTTTCGTCGTTGGAGGAATTGTTTTCGGCATGCGAACTCGCCAACGATATATGGGAGAGGCGCGCGCCGAGATCGTCGTGGAGATCGCGGGCGATGCGCATGCGCTCCTGTTCGATCAGGCGGGCGCGTTCGAGTTGGCTCCGGATGTTGGCCTGGACCAAGTGGCGTCCGATCAAGGTGGCCAAGGCGATGGCGGCGGCGATACACCCGCTCCAAAACCAGGGGTTTTTCCAATAGGGCAGGGGGATTCGGATGCGGACGGAGTATTCCTCGGGAAGCGGCTGTCCGGAAAGACTGACGTCCTGAACGCTGAATCGGTAAGACCCTGGAGCCAGATGATCGTAACTGGCCCAAAGAGGATCGCCCATGCCGTTGTTATAAAGCTCATCCCACTGGACGATCAGTGTTTCGCCGGGAATGACTTGGGGGCCGTTTTGATTGGGCGTATACCAATCGGCGTGCGCGGTGATGTCGTTGTCGACGATCGCAAGCGCGGGGAGGGGGCCGGCAGGTCCTCGCAGTGTGATCGCTTCCGCCATGGATGGATGAATTCCGCCGGCAAGCCAGCCGGGAGCGCTGGTTAAGGAGTCCTGCCCTTCTTGAAAAAAAGGAGGGCTGCTCATCAAAATCGCGGGAAGATCTCCGGAGGCAGTGGTGCGGGTGATTTTAACTTTTGAAATCGCAAAAATGCCGACCGACGAAGAAGGACCGGCTGAGGACATGAAAACGGCGAGATGATCCGCCTTGGGCGGAACGGTGAGGACTTCCCGGCGTTGGCTGAAGGTTGAATTCTCCAACGAGCCGTTCCAGCCGTCACTTTTTCCGCTGGCCAGAAAAGTCTCCTGACTGACCTGATCGCCCTTTTGATTGTAGAAGCGAACACCGAAATACATGAGGCCAACTCTTTGCTGCCAGCCTTTGTCCGTCCTCTCCAATTGATAACGCACCCGGCCGGGTTTGGGGCTCACCAAAAAACGCACCTGTTGAGTGTCCGCAGGGATGTCGATTTCAGGACCGGAAGACGAAATGGGAACCTGAGTCTGGTCGGCGTAAACCTCGATGATGTGTTTGGCTGTTGGATACCGAAGAGGCTCTTGGCTCCACAGGACGACGGGGATGCTCAGCAAAAGACAGAAAAGGCGGGGGGCGCGCACGTGGAGCATCACGATGATGGGTGCGGGGCGTTTAATAAAGCACTCTCTTGTCCCCATCTTTGAGGACTGTGTGGAGATTAGGAGAATATCGCGTAGGCATTTTCCTCTGGGAGCTAAACTGCCGTGTTAACGAGGCCGGTAGTCCCCAAAGATGGGGACTACCGGCAAAACAAGGGTTGAGGTAGTATCCTCAGATGACCCCTGTTAATCGTCGTTATTCCTTTGGTTACCTTGGCGCGGCTTTTGATCGACGCCTCCAGTTTGGAGCTTTGATTGCGGCAGCCGTTGTGCTGCCGGCAGTCTTGTCGGCGGCCGGACAGACGTGGACCAACAGCGATGCCGTCAACCCGCTCCAGTGGGACACCACCTCGACAAACTGGACGGGTGCGGCGTGGACCAACGGAAACACGGCCACGTTCGGGAGCACCGGCGCGGGCACGATCACCGTGGCTTCCGGAGTTTCTACGGCTGGCATCACGGTGAGCTCCACGGGGTATATTTTTCAGGGAGCTACGCTGACGGATACAGGCGGCTTTAGCATCAAGGCCGACACAACCTTCAATAATAATGTAACCTTTGGCGGGACAGGGAGCGTTGATGCGGGGATGACGTTGACGATGAACGGCGGTGCAACTTTTTCTAGCGGCGGCGTTGGGGCGAATGGAACAGCGACGGCTGCAACCATCAATTTTACCGGGGGGGCTTATACTTTCAGCAGCGGTTCCGGTGGGTGGATAAATGGCAACAGCAGCACTACTTTAAACATCAACTACAGCGGTTCGAGCACGTTTTCCACCAGCGGTGGAATCCTTGGCTACGCTGGAAATAATAACATCACATACGACAGTTCCGGATCATCGACCATCGCCGGTCTGTCGATAGCACGTAATGGCAACGCCTCTCTCATTCAAAAACAAGGCACACTGACCGCTACCAGCGGGATTACGGTGGGCTATGGAAGTGGGTCAGTCACCGGCACGCTGGATATCAAAGGCGGCATCTTTGATGCAGGCACCCAAACCATCTCGGTGGCCGGGGGCGCTACCACGACAAATAATGGAATGCTAACCGTGGAAGGCGGCACACTAAATGTCGGGACAATATCGCTGAATTCTGGGACGAATGCCGGAACGAATGGCAGTTCGACCCTTCAGGTGACTTCCGGAACAGTAAATGTTAACACGATCAACCAAGCGAACAGCGGCATCAAGTCGGTGACTCTTTCCGGAGGCACGATCGGGACCAATACTTCGACTTCATCCACTTGGACTCCCGATATAACGTTGGGTGGCAATGTGACGATCCGTGCCGCAACCGCGGCCGCCGCTTCGGCCAACATCACACTGAGTGGCAAGCTTACGGGAACGGGCGGATTCACCAAGACAGGCGCAGGCACGTTGACGCTATCGAACGTCGCCAATGATTTTTCCGGCTCCATCACGGTGTCTGCCGGCACGCTGGCGACTTCTGGATCCGGCACGTTCGGCACGGGCAATATCCGGGTGAATGCCGGCGGCACGCTGACTCTCTCCAACAATGCCTCGATCAGCGATCTCGCCAGTGTGGTTTTCGATAGCACGCTCACCACGGGAGCAAAAATTAATCTGAATTTATCGGGAGGAACGGAAACCATCTATTCGTTGAGCTCGATCAGCGGCACGAGCATCGGGCCGGGAACTTATACGATCGCCCAACTCAACACCGCCTTTGGCAACTTGGGAGTTGATACGGATGTGTTCGCCGGGAACGGATCATTGACGATCATCGCCTCGGCGGTTCCAGAGCCGTCAACGTATGCGGCGATGTTTGGCGCTCTGACATTGGGCGGTGCTTGTTTGCTGCGTCGTCGCAAAGTCTGCATTTGATCGGTGCTTGCTCGGTGAGCCGGTCATGATCCTGTGCTTTTGAGGCCATGACTGCCCGAGAAATTCGCCTACGCTGTCAGCCCTACGGAAAAATTCGTTATAAGCCTGCGTTCGGAGCATCGATAAAAACGCCTATGTCGTCGATCATGGTGTATACGATATCGAGGTAGGCGCGTCTTCTTCCGACATCCGGAGAACCTGTCAGGTCAATGTTCAGTAACCCCACTTTTCCTCTCTGCGAGCACCCGTGCCGCCGTGTTTTTTATCCAACCCTTCTTAACGTGAAAAAATATATTCTCACACTCCTCCTTGCCATTGGTGTGACCGCCCCGTCTTGGGGGCAGTCCGTGTCCGTCACAAACGGCTATCCCGAGCGGGAGGTGATGATGTTGCGCTCTCCGCAGCAGCACGGCGGCTCCACGCCTTGGGCCATGCAGCGGGCCGACGAAGTGCAGGGCGGTGGCGCGGCAGTTTCGACGCCCGGATTTCTGGCCCAGGGATGGCAAACCGCCATCGTGCCCGGCACCGTGCTCAACAGCCTCGTCGCGGATGGTGTTTATCCGGAGCCTTATTACGGGGTTAACAATCAACGCGGCCAGAAGCGCATCCCGGATATCAGCGACAAGGGCGCGGAGTTTTATACCTACTGGTTTCGCAGCGCTTTCACGGTGCCGGACTCTTTCCGCGGAAAGCAGGTCTGGATGCAGTTCGACGGAATCAATTACAAGGCGGAGATCTGGTTGAACGGCCACAAGGTGGGCGACATGGCCGGCATGTTTAACCGCGGGCTTTTTGACATTACGCCGTTCGCGGTGATCGGCGGACAGAATGCGCTGGCCGTGCTGGTGCATCCGATCGACCCGCCGAATGGTTTCAAAACCCCCACCGAAACCGGTGGCAGCGCCAAGAACGAGAACCGCAACGGAGCCGATGGAAAGATCGGCGCCTATGTCACGATGCTGATGACCTGCGGCTGGGATTTCACTTTCAAGGACGGCATCCGCGACCGTAACACCGGAATCTGGCGCGATATCAAATTGTTCACGACGGGTGATGTGCTGCTGCGCAATCCGTTCGTGAAAACCGAGCTGCCCTTGCCCGACCTTTCATCGTCCAAGGAGACCATTCTCGTGGATGTGCGCAACGCGAGTGACCGTCCGCAGACCGGTGTGCTGACCGCAACCATCGCGGAGAATCAGGTTTCGATCCGCCAGACGGTCACGCTCCAACCTCACGAGACCAAAGCGGTTTCCTTTGCCCCGTCGGAATTCCGCGAGTTGGCCTTTAAAAATCCCCGCCTCTGGTGGCCCTTCAACAAGGGTGAGCAATATCTCTATCACCTTCAGCTGACCTTTACTCAAAACGGAGCCGTGTCGGATGCCGTGAAAACCCGCTTCGGGGTCCGTGATATCCGCAGCGATCAAAACACGCCGGACAAGAGCCGCATTTTTTATGTGAACGGGAAACGCATCTTCATCACGGGTGCCAACTGGGTTCCCGAGGCAATGTGCCGCACTTCGGTGGAACGCACCAAAACCGAATTGCTCTACACGCGCCAGTCGGGGGTGAACTTCCTGCGGTTCTGGGCGGGTGGCGTCACGGAGTCCGACGAGTTTTTCGATCTCTGCGATGAACTCGGCATCATGATCTGGACGGAATTCTGGCAAACGGGCGATACGATCCTGCCGGCGGATCCTCAACTTTACCGCGCTAATGTCACCGACACGGTGGAGCGCATCCGCAACCACCCCAGTCTGGCCTACTATGTCTCGGCCAACGAACGCGGGCCCAACAGCATCATCCCGATCAAGGACATCTTGGACCAGCTGGACGGCACGCGTGGCTATCAGCCCGGTTCGGAGACGGATGGTGTGCACGATGGCAGCCCCTACGGCACGTGCAACCCGATGTGGTATTACGAGGACACGGGTTCCGATCGCGGCAGTCGCATCAGCGGGTTCAATCCCGAATACGGCACGCCCATCCTGCCCACTATCGACGCTCTCCGCGAGATGATGGACGAGAAAGATCTCTGGCCGATCAACAAACCGGTGTGGCGTTATCTTGATGGCGATGGCTTCCACGGCATGACCGGTCTCTACGATCAGGCGGTCCGGGAATACGGAGCGTCATCCAATATCGAAGAGTATGCTTGGAAGGCGCAGATGTTCGGTTCGCTCGCTTACAAAACCCTGTGGGAATGTTGGAATGCCCAACGTTTCGATTATGGCGACCGCTTCAGCACCGGCGTGCTCTTCTGGTATCTCAACAGCCCCAATCGCCAAACCTGCGGACGCATGTGGGACTGGTCGCTGGAGCCGACCGCCGGCCTCTACGCCAGCCAGAGCGCGCACGAGCCCCTGCACATCCAGTATGACTTCCTCAAGAACACCGTCGGGGTGAACAACGAGCTTCCGCAAGCCTACCCGGGGATGACGGCGAGCATTCGCATCCTGAATTTCGACATGAGTGAAGTGTATCGTTCCAGCAAACGCTTCGATCTGCCTTCCGATGCCTATGTGAAGGACGTGATGACAGTCCAGTTGCCGGCCAATCTCAGCCCTGTGCACTTCTTGGAACTGTTGCTGACGGATCAATCCGGGAAGGTGGTTTCAAAAAATTTCTACTGGCGCTCCACCCAGCCGTATAAACCGGGCCGCACGTTGACCGGGCCCTTGTTTCAGGGAATGGCTCCGCTCTCGCGACTGTCGAAAGCCGAAGTCGTTTCCACGGTGCGTGCGTTCTCCGAAGGCGGCAAAAACAGCTACGAGGTGACCATTTCGAATCCGTCGAAGAGCCTGGCGTTTATGCTGTGGGTCCGGTTGCAGGATCAGGACGGAAAACCCATCCGTCCCGCGTTCTATTCGGACAACTTTTTCTCGCTCCTGCCGGGCGAATCCCAATCCATCCGGATCGATTATTCCGAAAAGATCGATCCGTCCAAGACACGTGTGCTGGTCGATGGATGGAACACTCCGCGTCGGCTCTATGAAAATGGGAACGTGACGGTGCTTCCGGATATCCGCGTGATCAAGCCGGCGAGCCTTGCTTTGGGTAAGACCGCGACCGCATCCAGCTCTGCGCCCGGTATGAGCGCCTCACTGGCGACCGACATGGATGACAGCAGCCGTTGGTCTTCGGATCGCAAGGACAACGAGTGGATCATGGTCGATCTGGGTGCGCCCGAGAAATTCGCCAGCATCGCCTTGGAGTGGGAAGCCGCCTACGCGACGGAGTATAAATTACAGGTGTCGGATAACGGGCAAAACTGGACCGATATCGTGCACAAGACCGACGGCAAGGGCGGTTCCGAGCTCGTGAAGTTTTCCCCGGTGACCGCACGTTATGTGCGCATGCTCGGTCTCAAGCGGGCGACGGGATACGGTTTCTCGTTGTGGGATTTTGCCGTTTACGCGCCTGCGCCATAAGAACTCCGGAGTTTTACCTGATAGGGGGCGCACGAAGATTTCGCGTGCGCTCTCTTTGCGTGAAGGCAGTGGGATGAGGCGGAACTGCAACGAATGTTACAAAATTCAGATTAACGGTAAGGCGCAGTCATCGGAAAGATCGACCGACTCGTCTCTTTATCACGGGTGCGGCGGACGTTGCCACTACACCAAGCTGCCACCATAAAAACTTTTAGTCTGCGGCTGCTTATCTAAGGTCATCTTTCTTCATGAACTACCCCCTTCTTCCCGTGCGCCGTGTGCTGGGCGCGCTTGTGATGTTTTATCTGCTCTTGGTTGCGCGCAGCCAAGGCGCCGAACCCATGGTGCTCGCGTCCGGCTGGCAAATGCAGGACGCGGCCAAAGTCACCCAGTCAGGTGCCGAGTTATCCCATGCGGGTTTTTCCTCGCCGGGCTGGTATAAGGCGACCGTGCCGGGAACGGTCCTGACAACCCTCGTCGACAACCAAGTCTACGCCGAGCCGCTTTACGGGGAAAACAATCGCCCCGATAAAATCCCCGACAGTCTTTGCCGAACGGACTGGTGGTATCGTGCCGATTTCACGGTGCCCGCCGCCTACGAGGGGAAAAAGATCTGGCTTAATTTTGACGGCATCAACTATGCGGCCGAAGTCTGGGTGAACGGCACAAATGTGGGCACGATCAAGGGCGCTTTCATCCGCGGCCTCTTCGACATTTCATCCCTGGTCGCGTCGGGCAAAAAAGCCTCCGTGGCGGTGCGCGTTTCCCCTCAACCGCATCCGGGTGAACCGCACGAGCACACCATCAGCAAGGGCATGGGCAAGAACGGCGGCATCACCGCCATCGATGGGCCGACGTTTTTGTGCGCCATCAATTGGGACTGGATTCCCGGCATCCGTGATCGCGACACCGGCATCTGGCAAAAAGTCTGGCTCTCGGCGAGCGGCCCCGTGGTGGTGAAAGACCCGCTGGTGACGACGGATCTCCCGCTGCCCCGCATCGACACGGCCGATGTCAGCATTCAGGCGGATGTGCAGAACGTCACCGATCAGCCGCGCCAAGGCGTTTTGAAGGGCCGTTTTGGCGACGTGGCCTTCGAACAGCCGGTTTCACTGGCGCCGAACTCGACACAGACGGTGACGCTCACTCCTGCGAATTGCCCGCAACTGCACCTGACGAATCCCAAGCTCTGGTGGCCGAATGGATTTGGTCCGCAAAATCTCTACACGCTGCACCTTTCCTTTGAAATGGCCGGGCAGGTGTCGGATGCGAGCGACACATCGTTTGGCATCCGCAAGATCACCTATGAGGATCCTTCGTCGGATAACCTGATCTTTGTGGTCAATGGCGTCCGCGTGCTGGCCAAGGGTGGCGACTGGGGCATGGACGAGGCGATGAAGCGCATTCCGCGCGAGCGGCTGGAGGCGCAGATCCGCATGCACCAGCTCGCCAACTACACGATCATCCGCAATTGGGTGGGGCAGAGCACGAGCGCCGATTTCTACGATCTTTGCGACAAATACGGCATCCTGCTGTGGGATGAGTTTTTTCAGCCCAATCCCGGAGACGGTCCCAACCCGACCGATCTTGACACCTATCTGGCCAACGTGCGCGACAAGATCCTCCGTTTCCGCAACCACCCGTCCATCGCCGTCTGGTGTGCCCGCAACGAAGGTTATCCCCCGAAAAACATCGACGACGCGCTGCGCGTGCTCATGGCGAAGCTCGATCCCGTGCGCCACTACCAGCCGAGCTCGACCGACGGGAAGGGCGTGCACTCCGGAGGTCCCTATTCGTGGCGCAAGCCGCGTGAGTTCTACAATTTTTCTGACGGCGAGGCGTTCAAGACCGAGATCGGCAGCGTTTCCATTCCCACGCTTGAGTCCATCCAGGGCATGATGCCGGAGAAGGATTGGCACATCATCAACGACGACTGGGCCGAGCATGATCTCGCCAGCGGTGCCCAAGGTGGAAACAATTATCCGTCCGATCTGGCCCGCCGGTATGGCAAGCCGGCCAATATCGCCGACTTCGTCCGCAAGGCGCAGTTGATGAACTATGAGGCGTTTCGTGCCATGTATGAGGGACGTCAGGCCAAGCTTTTCCAGCCGGTCACCGGTGTGATCACCTGGATGAGTAATCCGGCCCAACCCAGTTTCGTCTGGCAGTTGTATCACTATGACTTGGAGCCGAACTCCGCGCTCTTTGCCGTGCGCAACGCCTGCGAGCCGGTGCACATCCAGCTCAATGAGAAGCTTGGGAACATCCAGGTGATCAACAACCGACCTGAGGCGTTCAACAACGCCAAGGCGACCCTCGCGCTCTATAACTTCGATGGCTCGGTTGCCTATAGGCACGATTTTGACGTCAACGCGGCCGGCAGCGCGGCGACCGATCTTGGTCTTGTGGACTGGCCGGCGAACCTCACGCCGATCCACTTTGTGAAGCTTGAACTGCACGACGCGGCCGGCGGCCTCGTCTCCGATAATTTCTACTGGCGGGCGCGTCCTCCGGCGGTCGATGATCTCACCGGCCTCGACCGGTTGCCGCCTGCTACGTTGACCGCATCGGTTGCCCGGCGCGACGTGAACGGAAAGTGCCTGCTGACGGTCACGCTGAGCAATCCGGGCAAGGGCATCGCCCTCATGGCCCACCTGCAACTTCACCGTGGCGCCGCCGGCGCACGTGTCCTCCCGGTTTATTACACGGACAATTACGTTTCACTGATTCCGGGCGAAGCGAAGACCATCACCATTGAGGCGGCCCTGGCTGATCTGCACGGGGAAAAACCAGTGGTGCTGATCGACGGTTGGAATATCGGGGTGACACCTGTGACTTCGCCGGCCGCCGATGTGGCGCTCAACATCAACGCACAGGTTGATCACTGGCCGGCGACGGGGCTGCGCATCGACTACGGTCCGCTTCAGGACGAGATTCATGTGAACTGCGGCGGGCCTGCTGTGGGGATTTTTCAGGCGGACAACGACTACTCCGGAGGCAATGCTAATGTCTCGGCAGCCAAGATCACCGCCACGACGGCCACTTCCGATCCCGATACGATCTACCAGTCGGAGCGGTGGGGCGGATTCGAATATATCTTTCCGATGAAGTCACTACCGTCGGGGCAGGGCTACACGGTCCGGCTCCACTTTGCCGAAACCAAGTTCGCCGAACCTCAAAAACGGATGTTCAACGTTTCGATCAATGGCAAAAAGGTGCTGGAGAATTTCGACGTTGTTAAAGAGGCGGGCGGCGGGAACAAGGCCGTGGTGGAGGAGTTCACCGGCATCGCGCCCGACGGCAATGGTCTGATCGAAGTGGAGTTCCGCAAAGGGCAGGTGGACAATCCCAAGGTCAGCGCCATCGAAGTCGTGAAGCCGTGATGCTGAGCGGCCACGGTTTTGATCAAAGGTTGCTTGATTGAAGGAGGCGGTAGGCGACACCGCCTCTTTTTTGAATGGGCGTAGGGGTTTTGCTTAGACGGCTCAGGGGGCGTCTTGGCCGAGGCCGGACGTGGGCGCCGACGGGGTGACGACTACGTTGGAGACGAAGGCGTTGGTGATCACGTTGTCGCGCGCCAGCGGGTGGCCGTTGATGACGACGTTTTCCAGAAGGACGTTGCTTATGGCGTGCTCAGCATCGAAGCCCTTGAATTCGATTTTGGCCGTTCCGGAAGCGCAGGTGATGTTTTTGAAAACGATGCCGTCGATGTGGCCTCGTTCGGCGTCGCGGCTCCAGTTGGCCGCGCCAATCCACAAGGAAATCAGGCGCTTCGCGTCTTCCACGCGGATGTTTTCAAAATGCACGTTGCGGATGTGCGCCGAGTCGCAGTGATAAACGCGCAGGGTCCATTCACGGCCCTTGTCGTGAATCACGTCGCAGTCGCGAAATGTGACGCCATCGACGTCTTCGCGGAGTTCCGCGCCGACGCTCAAGGCGTGGGCGATTTCGTTCCAGAGCACACATTTTTCAACGAGGATATTGCCGGCGATACCCTGGCCTTTGTCGGTCTTCACGACGACGAGATCGTCGAACGTGCGGATGAAGCAGTCTGATACGGTGACATCCGTGCTGTTGCAGATGTCGATGCCGTCGGAGTTGGCCCGATAGCCGAGCAGTTTCAGGTTGGTGACGGTGACGTCCTTCGACTTACGGATGGGCACGGTCCAGACGCTGGAGTCGCGGAGGATGACGCCTTCGAGCCGGATGTCGTTACCTTTGACAAACACCAGATGGCGGGAGTGGAGAGGGGAGAGGCTGCCGTCCACGATGCCGCGTCCACGGAAAACGATATGATCGCCTTCGAGTGTAAACGTGGTGCCCTTGGGTTTTCCAGGAGTGGGGACGCCGCGCACGACGGCACCGCCGGCGATGTAGACGGTCTTGCCCGAGCCGACGTGGACATTGTCCACCTCGTGAATGCCCGGGCCGTAGAAAATGACGTTGGGATCATCCGCCTTGGGTTTGTCGGTTTCTATGGGATTGGCGAAAAGGTGCAGCGAGTTGGCCCAGTCGCCGTTGATTTCGAGGGTGAGCTTGGCCGGACCGGCGATGTCAAATGTGACGGTGTTGCCGTTGACGTGGGGACTCACATGGGCGGAGGTGGGCAGCAGTCGGGCGGTTTCTATTTTTTGTGGGCAGGTCACGACCACGCGCGTGCCGCCGGCGATATCGAAGTAGGTGAAGGCGGCCTCGTTGTAATACTCGCCGGAGTGGGCGAGATCATCGACGTTTTTGATGCGTAGGGAGTGGTCGGAGGACGCCACTCGGGCGATGTAGGTCGGAGTATTTTTTCCTCCGACGGTCACGGTGAATTTCTGCGAGAGAGTTTCCCCCTCGGGTGCGGGATAGGTGATGACTTCGCCGGCACGAACGCCCGGGAGCGAAGTGTAGAGCAGGCCAAAAAAAAGCAGGAGCTTGGTCGGGGTAATCATGGGTTGCGGGGGTGGTGACTGAAGGGACGCCGGGGTGGCGGGGCTGAGGTGCGGATTGGAGCCTAAAAGACGGAGTCTGTCGATGGAGCGTCATATTAGGGAACTTAGTCCGCCGAATCCCGTCCCTTGATGAAAGGAATTTTAAATTATGAATCTAAAAGGAAAAACGGCCATCGTGACGGGCGGAAACAGCGGTATCGGCATGGCCATCGTGCTCGAGCTGGCGAAGCAGGGGGCGAATATCGTGATCGACTATGTGTCGCATCTGGAAGCCACGGAAAAACTGGAGCGCAAGGTTCACGCGTTGGGCGACCAGGTCATCGGTGTGAAAGCGGATGTCAGCAAGGTGGCGGAGTTGGAGAACCTGATGGCTGCGGCCATCAAGGCGTTTGGGCATATCGACATCATGGTGAACAATGCCGGGATCGAGACGCGCACCTCGGTGCTCGACACCACTGAGGAGCAATACGAGCGGGTGCTCGCGATCAATTTGAAGAGCGCGTTTTTCGGGACGCAGCTCGCGGCGCGGCAGATGATCAGGCAGGGTGTCGGCGGCCGCATCATCAACATCACCTCGGTGCACGAAGACTGGCCTATGCCGGGCAACACCGCGTATTGTCTCTCGAAGGGTGGCATGCGCATGCTGACACGCACGGCGGGAGTGGAGCTTGCGCCGCATAATATTCTCGTGACCGGGGTCGGTCCGGGCGCGGTGGCGACGCCGATCAACCAATCGACGATGCAGAATCCGGAACTGCTTGAAAAGCTCGACTCGGCGATTCCGCTGGGGCGTATGGCGCAGCCGGAAGAGATCGCTCGACTGGTGGGTTTTCTGGCCGGAGAGGGTGGCAGCTACATGACGGCGACAACTCTCTTTGCCGACGGAGGGATCATGCACAGCAGTCCTGGGCTCTGATTTTCAGTCAGGAAGCCGGCGTAATTCCCGGATTTGTGTTTTCCTCGTAGACACCGCATCTTCCGTGGACGTGGGCGCCATCGAAAAGCAAAAATACCGAATCCTGTTTGTGTGCATGGGGAACATCTGCCGCTCCCCGGCGGGCGAGGGTGTGATGCGTGCGTTGGTTGAGAAAGCGGGCTTGTCCGGCCACGTGGAGATCGCCTCGGCTGGCACCATCGGTCTGCACGCGGGAGAACTTCCCGATGCGCGGATGCGGGCCGCGGCGGCGCGGCGCGGTTACGAGCTCAAGAGTCGCGCCCGGCAGGTCGCGAGCACGGATCTGGATCATTTCGACCTCATTCTGACGATGGATGAGAACAACCGGCGCAACGTGCTGGCGCTGGCCGAGTCCGACGACCAGCGGACACGCGTCCGCCGGTTTGTTGATTTCTGCAGCCAGCACCAAGCCCTCGAAGTGCCCGATCCGTATTACGGAGGCGAGGAGGGCTTCGACGAAGTGCTGGATCTGTTGGAGGATGGATGTCAGGGCGTGTTGGACACGGTGCGCTCGGCGAAGAGTTGATTGCGCCGGTTGGATTGACCCCGAAGCGTTGGTTGGTCATGGGCTTGGACATACCCCTCGCAATTATGAAAACGCTCCGTGTCGCTGGATGTCTGGTGTTGGCCGTGTGTCTGTCGTCTTTGGTGATTGATGCTCAAACGGTGGAGTCCGTGCCGGCGGCATCGCCTGTTCGCACGACTGACAACGTGGAATTCAACATCGGCCCTGTTTATGCCAACGCACCCGAGATGACCGTGCATCCTGATGTGCCGAAGGGCACGATTCACACTTTCACCATGTTGTCCGCGGACAGTAAAATTTATCCGGGGATTTCCAAGACGCAGCCCGGCACCGTGCCCTACAAACGCCAGGTCTGGGTCTACGTGCCGGCCGGTTATGTCGCGGGCACACCGGTGCCGTTCATCGTGGCACAGGACGGCCATGGGTATCTCGGAACTTTGCCGCCCGTGCTCGATAACTTGATTCACGAGAAGCGGGTGCCGGAGATGGTGGCGATCCTGATCAACTCCGGCGGCGGTGATGCCCAGGGGAGCGAGCGCGGATTGGAATACGATACACTTTCGGATCTCTATGCGACTTTCGTCGAGACGGAGATGTTGCCGCGCATCGAACAGGATTATCATGTCACGCTGACCAAAGATCCCGAAGGCCGTGCGACCATGGGAGGCAGTTCGGGAGGTGCCGCAGCCTTTACGATGGGGTGGTTTCGCCCCGATCTTTACCGACGCATCCTTACCTATTCGGGCACCTATGTAAATCAGCAGTCGCCGGTGAATCCCGAGTCGCCGCGCGGGGCGTGGGAATATCACTCCACGCTGATTCCGGGAGCCGACCGCAAGCCGCTGCGCATCTGGCTGGAGGTCGGCGAAAACGACATCGGCGCAAAGCGCGACGAGGCTTCGCTGCACAACTGGGTGCTCGCCAATCAGCGCATGGCCGCCGCGCTAAAGGCCAAGGGCTATGCCTATCGTTATGTTTTCGCCGAGGGTGCGGGGCATGTTGACGGCCGCGTCACCAAACAGACCTTGCCGGAAGCACTGGTGTGGTTGTGGCAGGGCTACGGCAAAAACTAGCCCGGTCGGAATGCAGTTGCCCGGTTATTTTAAGGGAGGGCTGCTTGACCTCGGCTGTCGGGCTGACCAACTCAGGCGCACATGAGCGAACTCCCCGACGACGAAACGTTGTTTCTTAAAAACCTGGTCAAGGCATCCCG
This sequence comes from Rariglobus sp., assembly GCA_035493815.1. Classification (GTDB taxonomy): domain Bacteria; phylum Verrucomicrobiota; class Verrucomicrobiia; order Opitutales; family Opitutaceae; genus Rariglobus. The sequence goes on along the minus strand of DATJHQ010000024.1, from coordinate 39,574 downwards.
CCAACGGGTGCATCATGTGAAGTGGACCGATCGCGACGGGACCGAGCGGCTCACGGTGTTGACTTCGGAGGAAGCATCCCGGCTCAACCGTATCGCCCACGCCCGCAAAGCTTCAAAAACCGAGGTGCTTCGGCAGGCGGCTCATATCCCGGTGAATGGCTAAACGACGGGAGACGTCCGTGCTGGATACTCAATTTTCGGTCAGCGTTTTTCGGCCCATGCGAGTCCGTCTGCTCCCGGACCGGCGTCGATGAGTTTTTCGACGGTCCATGTGTTGGTGTCGATCACGGCGATCTGTTTGCTCGCGTCACAGGAGACATAAGCCTTCGCGCCATCCGGACGGATCAACACCTCTTGCGGAGACTTGGGGACTTCCAGCGAGTGCACGAGTTTTCTGGCGGCCCAGTCGATCACTCCGACCTGATGTTTTCCGGGAATCGCCACGACGAGCCATTTGCCGTCCGGCGTGAAGGCCGTGCCGTAGGCGTGTCCCGTTATGGGGATGGACATCGCCACTTCGTTGGTTGCGGCATCGATCACCACGAGTCGCATGGCAGTCTGGTCCGCGGTCACGACCCAGTGGTCATCGGGCGAGACCGAGATGCGTTGCACATGTGGAGCCGCCTGAATCGTTGTGACCAGGGCCCGTGTTCTCAAATCCAGCACCGACACCGTGCCCGGCGAGACATTCGCCGTGTAGCCGCGGAGACCGTCGTGTGAAAGGGCGAGCATGTGCGACTGCGGTTGTCCGGTGGGGATCGCACCTGTCACGGTGAGTGTTTGGGGATCTATGATGGAAACGGACTGATCCAGCTCCGTTGTGACATAGAGCAGACCGTCGTGCGGGTTGAACAACGGGCAATGCGGTCTCATGCCCTTTCCAAGATCGATGGTTTCGCTGATTTTTTTCGCGTCCAGATCGATCACACGGATCAACTGCCCGTCGGTGCCTTTGCCGCCGACACCGGAGTTCCCGTAGATGGGCACGTAGGCGAATTTTCCTTCCGGCCCCGCGATCACCTCGTGTCCCGTGGTGCCGTCTTCCGCAATTGCCGCGATTTCTTTTCCGGCCTCCGGATCGATGATTGAAAGCGTGTGATTTCCTTTATTGGTGACCAGAAGAAGTCCGGTGGAGGCGGCGTTCAGACTGAAGCCTCCGGATGTCATGGCGATCATGACGAGGCTTTGTGCGAGCAGCCGCAAACGAGGGGTGGCGGGGTTCATGCGCCATGGTCGCGGCCACTTATTCTCAAAGTCAAATGTCCTCCGGCCGCATGCATAACGCATCCCGGGACATATCCTCCGGCAACCTGCCTCAATCCGCTTTTGGAGCGGAGGCTGGCGACGATGTCTGCGGTTTTCCCGGCGACGCGGGAGGGGGCGTTTTCTTGAACGTGGACTTTGGCAGATTCTGCTTCTGCTGAAAACGTTGGCTGGCCTTCAGGTCTTTGATCGTTGGCACATATTTGGCACCCATGGACCCAAGGGCGCCCATAATTTTGTGGCGGGCAACCAGAATCGTTCAGGGCGCGGTTTTGTTCATGGCAACACTGTCCGCACCGCAGGAGCCACGATGTTCCCGAAAAGCTTGATGGCGTGAATCACCCGGGCGTGCGGCAAGGCGGCCACGCTCATTTGAAGGTTGAGGCGGGAGATGCCGCCCAGCGAATCGTTAACGATGCGGATTTTCTCCACCACTGTTTTGGGATCCCCGATAATCAGCGCGCCGGTGGGCCCGCGCACCGCGTCAAACTGAGCCCGCGTGACCGGAGGCCAGCCGCGCTCCCGGCCGATTTCGGTAAAGGCACGCGCGTAGCCCGGATAAAATTCGTCCGCGGCCTGGTCGGTGCTGTCGGCAAGGTAACCGAGCATGTGCAGACCGACCTTGAGTTGTTCCAGCGGGTGTCCGGCTTGGCGCCCGGCCTCGCGGTAGAGGTCGATCAACGGACGAAAACGATGCGGCTCTCCGCCAATGATCGCCACCATCAGGGGCAGCCCGAGGGTTCCGGCGCGAATGAACGACTGCGGCGTGCCGCCTACTCCCAGCCACACGGGAAGCGGTGATTGCAACGGACGTGGATAAACTCCCTGGCCGGTAAGTGGCGCACGATGTTTCCCTGACCAGTGAACGTGGGTTTCTTCGCGGATTTTGAGCAGGAGGCCAAGCTTCTCGGAAAAGAGTGAATCGTAATCTTCCGGATCGAGTCCGAACAAGGGATACGACTCGATGAACGAGCCGCGCCCCGCGACGATTTCGACGCGACCCCCCGAGATAAGATCGAGCGTGGCGAAGTCCTGGAAAACCCGCACGGGATCGTGGGCGCTGAGCACGGTGACGGCGCTGGCGAGCCGGATGCGTTGCGTGCGCGCGGCGGCGGCGGCGAGAATCACGGACGGTGCCGAGTCGAGAAAGTCATGGCGGTGGTGTTCGCCAATTCCAAAAACATCCAGACCGATTTGATCAGCGAGGGCGATTTCCTCCATCAAATGGGCAAAACGCTCTTCGGCGCCGGGCGTCACGCCTGTGAACGGATCGGGGCTGACGGCGACAAAGCTATCGAGGCCGAGTTGCATGGATGTTATGCGCCGGCCGCCGGTTTTCGGACACGGATATGCAGGAAGTAGGGAACGATGCGTGCATCTTGAAGCGACGGATGGGCGACGACAGTTTCTGCCGAAGGGCATGGTTCTGCAAATCGCTCCAGTAGGAATCCTGCTTCGACGAGCAGGTTCAGCCACTCGCTGACGGGGCGGTGAAAACGAGGAACTTTGAATTTGGGCAGCCGGTCGCGTCCCGTTTGAGGAGCGGTGCCAAAGGTCCATTCGTCGATCCGCCCCCGTGCATCCACGAAGTAGTCGCCGAGTTCCACGGCGTAGGCGATGTGGTCTTCGTCACGACAGGTGCGCCGGTGCGGCGGGTTGAAGCAGGGGTGCAGGATGGAGAACTGGAGGAATCCCCCCGGCGCGATCACGCGAAACGCCTCGGCCAGCACGCGCTTCGTCTCGGGAATATCGTGCAGGCTCATGAATGCGGTGGCGAAGGCAAACGCACCCTCGGCAAACGGCAGCTCCACGGCGCTTGCCTCTTGGTATGTGATGCCGAGCGACGCACGCGCTTCCTCGGCGCGAGCGTGACGGATGAAAGTCGCGGCGATGTCGATGGCGGTCATCTTTGCCCCGCGCCGGGCTAGCATGCGGGTGTTATGACCTTCGCCGCATCCGATATCCAATCCCGAGAGTCCGCTTACCGGCGGCAACAACTCGAAAAAGGCCGGTGTGTTCAGGTGGTCGCGGAAAATATCGTGGCCGGCACGTGCCAGTTTGGACCACGCCTCGGCGTTTCCATTCCAGTATTCTCCCGCGGTAACATGATTCATGTGATGGCAGGAAACTGTGTCGCTCCTGATTCCGGCCGCAATCCTCGGACGTTCAGGCTTTTTTCACGAAGCACGCCTTGAGGGCGATGGCCATGCCGTCGATCTTGCAGTCGATCTCGTGGTCGCCGTCCACGAGACGGATATTCTTGGCTTTGGTGCCGGACTTGAGCACTTGCGCGCCGCTGCCGAGCTTGAGGTCTTTGATGAGCGCGACGGTGTCGCCGGCGACAAGGATGTTGCCGTGGGCATCTTTGACGATGCGGGCGGCCTCGGGGGCTTCTTCTTTGGGCCACTCATGACCGCAGGTGGAGCATTCCCAGTGGTCGGGATGGCTGAGAACGTCTTCGAGGGTGCAGGCAGGGCAGGCGGGAGTGGTCATCGTGAGTGGCTTACAAAAAACAGAGGAACCGGCAAACTGCGGGTTCCAGGCCACTTGGAGCAAGCGTGGAAGGGGTTGAGCCGACTATCCTGCAGGGCATGAGCAAAGTCATGCCCTGCGGATTTTTGCCGATTCGGAGACCTGAATTACTATCTGACTCCGACCGTGAAAGATTCCGCGAGACCGATGCTGGTTTGACTGGCAACCAGGGGAGAAGTGCCTGCGTTGGGGGCGGAGACGTATTGATTGTTATTCAGCGCACGGATGGCGATTTTACCGCTGCCGGCATCGACCTCTCGGAACGTTTCCCATGCACCGTAGGAGGTGCGGTTGGCGATCAACGGTGAGGCGCCGGCACTGTCTGCGCAGACGTAGAGGTTGTTGGCCAGTGCGCGAAGAGCGATATTGCCGTTACCCGCATCGACGACCAGATAAGATTCCCAGAGCCCACCCGAAGTCCGGTTGGCGATCAACGGTTTGGTGCCGGCGCTGTCTGCGCAGACATACAGATTATTGACGGCTGCATTCAGGGTCACGGTCTTGCCTGGCACGAGCCGGCGGATTGTTTCGGTATACAACGCGAAGCATTGGATATTGAACAAGAATCCACTGCCGCCGGTATAGACGAGATACACGTTTCTGGTTCCGCTCACGCCACTGACGTTGCAATAGACGTTTTGGTAAGTCTGCCATCCGCCGGTTACCGGCACTGTGCAAGTGCCCACCAAGGTGCCTGTGGGGCTGTCCAAGCGCACTTCGATGTTGCCGCCGGAGCCGGCGCTCGCGATGCGGGCGGCGAACTTCGTGACGCCGGTGAGGTTCATATTATTGTAGGCTGTCCAGTCCGAGCCATTGATATAACCGAGGTCCTGACCGCCTTCCGCACAGGTTTCCGCAGTGACACCCAACATGGAATTATAGCTGGCGGCGGCGAGCGGGCTGATGACCGTGTAGCCGTTTGACTCATTCACCAGTACCATGGCTCCCGTGCTCAGGCCGGTGACCGTATTTTGGCGGAACATGCCCGATCCGGTGAGCGCATCATAATTGGGAGGGGAAATAACGATGCCATCGAAACGGGGGGAGTTGATCGTGTTGTATTGGACTACGATGTTCGAACTGGAGGAGATGGCCATCGCATCATACTGGGCGTTGGTGATGGTGTTTCCGCCGGCAAAGACGTTGGAGACGGTACCGGTGCCCTGGCCGTCGCCACCATTGCCGATCATCATGGCCGGTTGCTGCTGAAGGTAGGCGTTGCCACCGCAACGAACCACCACATTTCCGGTCACCGTCGCTGATTCGAGATTCGAACCGTTGGCGTTGAACTTGCCCACGCCCAGACCGACATACCGGGCGGTATCGCTCATGTAGTTGTCTTTCACCACTTGATTCAGGCCGCCGTAGATCGCCTGGCCCTTGCCACCCCACATCGCGATGGACGTGTTGTTGGTCACGGTGATGTTGGACATGCGGGTGTAGTAAGTGCGGCCGCTGCCAAAATCGTTGTAATCGACTGAATTGATGGCGTGGGCGTCGTCGCCGGTGCCACGGATGAAGTTGTTGGTCGAGGTGAGGTTGGTGCCGATGCCGGCATTAAGGCTGACGTTGTTGAGATTGATACCATCGGCCCAGATGCTTGTAAGACGGCAATTGCGCACCGTGCCGCCGTTGCCCGAAGCCCAGAGGCCGGACATCGTATGTTGCACCCAGATGTTTTCCGTCAGCCAGTTGGTGCCACTCGTATCCATGCCGCCGCCACAGCCATCCACCGAAGCGCGGCTGGTTGCGTTAGTATCGATGGCGAAGTTTCGCAACGTGCAGGAGGTGATGTTGAAAACGGCGCCGAGAGGAGTGGAGTTGGGCAGCGGGAGATTGCGATAAATCGTGCTATACCACATGCCGGCGCCTTGGATGGTGACTCCGGTTGCGGTGAATCCGCCCAGGCTTTTGAAGTAGAAAACGCCTTGGGGTATCCACACGCTCTTACCTTGGGATTTGGCGGCATTGATGCAGTTTTGAATTGCGGTCGAATTGTCGAAGCCGGTGTTGTAGGACACGGCTCCGTAGCTGGTGATCGAAAGCGAGTTTGCGGGCTGGCTCAATGCTGCCGGGAGAGCTTCCAAGTCGACGACATCGATGTGGTAGAACGCCGCGGTGTTTGCCGCATTTTTCTGAAGCCGGATCGTGCTGCCCGGAGCGATCGCGGCTCCGGTAATGGTCGTGTGCATCTCGTCGAAGAACACGCGTGGGTTTCCATCGGCGGGGTTCTGATTGTTGCCGTTGTAGTTGTTGGTTCCGCCTTCGTAGAGCCAGCTTTGCTTGGAGTTCAGCGTGAGCGCCTGACGGAATGCGCCGTTTACATAGATATCCAGAGTGGCGGTGATGCCGCCGCCTGTGGCAGAGTCCGGGATGGAGGCGCGCACATTGATCCCGTTGATGTTTTTGCCGGTGTTGTTGGTCCATTCCACGTATTGGCCGGTGGCGGCGAGCCGCACGTAGGCATGTCCAGACGCCTCAAGCTCGGGGCTCGAATACTGCGTCGTGGGCATGGTGGTCAGGGAAACAATCGTAGCGCCTCCACCGGGTGTTCCGGATTCGGCTTCATAGCTGACAAAAGGGGTTGTGGCTCCGGCGCCGTGGGACTGCTGTGCGAGGCACAGAGCAAAGAGGCCTGCACAGGCCAGTTGAACGATGCGACTAATCTTGGGGTATCCTGATGTTTTCATTATTTCCTAGGGGCGTTGACGACTGAATCTCTGAACGAAAGTTGGTTGGAGAAGATTAGGGGGCAAAAATGGGGTTGGGGAAATCCTCTTGGCGCTGGCTGGCAACGCGTGCTGTCGGGTAGGGGATAAAGAGGTCTTTTACCTCTTCAGTTTGGGGTCGATGGCCTATGAAAACCATCGAAGGGCACTGGCATCTAGCGGGGTGATAAGCTGAGATGATTTTCAGCCGAGAAACAGGGGTAATGAGATTTATAGGGAAACGAAGGCTGAGGATGGGGGTCCGCTATGCCTTCATTATGGGGTAATAATGCAATTCATGATCCTATCTTTTCAAAAAAGAACGGAATCAATCAAAATACTCCAATATATTTCACTGAATGGAGTTTTGCGCTGTATGAATGAGTAGTGAAGGCAAGGTGCGCGATAGAAGCCTTATCGCCGGTTCCGGTTCGGTTTCTCGAATATTTTACTGCCGTTCTGGAAATATGAGCGATTCGGTCGGGCCGATTTCATGAGGAGATCACCTGCAACACGGTCGATGTCTCCCGTTTAGCAAAATTGTAATCCGTCTGGGATGACTTACGGTCTGCGCATGTCTTTTTCCTCGCTGAGTCTTTCCGATCCGCTTCTTCGGGCAGTCGCCGATCGTGGGTATACGATCCCGACTCCCATCCAAGAGGCGGCGATCCCCGCCGTGTTGCGTGGTGGAGACGTGTGGGCGTCCGCTCAAACCGGATCGGGCAAGACCGCGGCTTTTGTCCTGCCAATCATCGAGAAACTGGTTGCGGCAGGTCCGCGCGGGCACGGGCGTTTTGTGCGTGCGCTGATGCTTGTGCCGACGCGCGAGCTGGCCGCGCAAATCGCCGACGAGATCCGCGATTACGGAAAGTATCTTTCGCGCGAATCTGCGCCTAAAACTCTCGTCGTCGTAGGTGGTGTGTCCATCAACCCCCAGATGATGGCGCTGGGCGGCGGCGCGGATATCATCGTGGCAACTCCGGGACGTCTGCTTGATCTTATCGAGCATAACGCGGTCTCTCTCTCGGCAGTTTCCGTCCTCGTGCTCGACGAGGCTGACCGGCTTTTCTCGTTGGGCTTTGCCGATGAACTCGCGCGCATCATCGCTTTGTTGCCCGTCCGCCGGCAGACGCTGCTTTTTTCCGCGACCTTTCCCGCAGCCGTTCGAACATTGGCGGAAAATCTTCTTCAAAATCCGGTTCGCATAGCCATTGCCTCCACGTCTGAAGGACAGCCCGACATCCAGCAGCGTGCCATTGAGGTGGACGTGCCGCAACGCACCCAACTTCTGCGCAATCTGATCGTCCTCCACGAGTGGACCCGTGTGCTGGTTTTCGTCGCCACCAAATACGCCACCGAACATGTCGCCGAGAAACTCTGCCGTCTCGGCATCGAGGCTGCGGCTTTGCACGGCGATCTCAGCCAGGGGGCTCGCACGCAGGCGCTGGCGGATTTCAAGGCTAGCCGGGTTCGCGTGCTCATCGCCACGGACGTCGCGTCGCGCGGCATCGACATCGAGCAGTTGCCCGTCGTGGTGAACTACGACCTGCCGCGCTCGCCGGCCGACTACACCCATCGCATCGGACGCACCGGACGGGCAGGGGAAAGCGGCGTGGCGGTGAGCTTTATCAGTGCCGAGACGGATGCGCATTTCCGGCTGATTGAGAAGCGCAACCGGCTCCACATCGAGCGGGAACAGATCGCCGGCTTCGAGCCGCTTGAAACCATCGTGCCCGCTCCCGCACCGACCGGTGGCATCAAGGGGAAACGCAAAAGCAAAAAGGACAAACTGCGTGAAGCCGCGGGTCTTCCCTCGACGACTCCGACCGGCACGGCGAGACCGGCGGCCGTTGCTCCCGTTCTTGAATCGGGTGAACTGTTTCCTTTCTCACGCCGGCCTCCGCAGCCGCGCCGGACTTGAGATGGTGTTTGGGGCTGCGTAGACCAGCCGCTTCATGCGTTTGGCTCGTTTACGGTGCGAGCATCGGCATCGGGTGCTGAGCCTTGTGGCCGGGCCAGAAAGACAAGTCGTTGGTCACGACGTAAACGACCATGGCCAATAAAATGAAGCAGACCGCCACCCAGAAAAACGGGCTGTGGTGCATGCGCTTCCAGTAAGGACCGTGTGGTGGGTGTTCGAGCTTGTTGTGGGTCATGAGCCCGAGGGGACAGCTGAAGACGTCCGAGGTGTCCGGTTATTTTTCCGCGTGGATTCCGTTAGCCCGCCAAGAGTGTCAGCAAGTCGTCGGGATGCGTGGCTTCGCGTTCTGTCGTGAGATATTTCTGCTTGTCGTGGACAAACACGACCAGCTTCACCGGGTGTCCGTTCGCATCGACGACAAATTCGTCTCCTCCTTCTTCAATCGCGGCGATGGCGGCGGCCTGGGAGAGTTTCCAGCGGGTGCGGTCGGAATTTACGCCTCCGATGGAATCGATGCGTTCGAGAGGGTCGTGGCTATAGGCACGCATTACGGTTGAAACGGCGCGCTGACGGTAGGGTTTGGCCATGGGATTAAAAGAAGGAGGGTGGGGGTTATTCGCGGCTTTGACTGCCACAGTATTTCTCAATGAGCAGAATAGCGACTGCTTAGGTGCCAGCCGCGTAGGGGCTGTTTTAAGTCGGGTTACACCCTATATCTGCCGGACTTTTTTAGACCTATGCTTGGGCCAACAAAGACCGGAGTCCGACTCTTCGGATTCTTTGGCGTCCGGCAGGCGGCCTGTTCTCGGGCGCATCTTACATTCCTTTTTACTATGAAATTAAAATCAAAAATCCTCACCACGGTATTTCTCGCCTGTTGGGCTGCTTCGTTAGCTGTGCGTGCCGAAACCGAGCCATCCCATGATAAATTTGGCGCTGATAAAGCCGCGGCTCCAATCAACCACATCGAAGTCAGAAACCAAGATGGCAAATTCCTCGGTCGCATCAAGGATACGGTCGTCGATTTGAGCAATGGTCGCATTGTGGCGGTATTGGTGGGATCAGGGGGATTCCTGAGCATCGGCCAAAAGATCGTGGCGGTGCCGCCACTGGCGTTGAGCCGCGATCCATTTGAGAATTTCTACATGTTGGATGTCAGCACTGCCGTTTTTAAATCAGCTCCGGCGATTGATCGTTCATATTGGCAGGATACGGACAACAGCGCGCGTATAGCCGCCGCCTATCATCTTTTCGGGCAAGAACCTTATTTTTTGGAAGAAGGGAAAAAGGCGGAAAAGACGGCCGGCCCGACCAAGGTTGCCCTTGGCCCTGTTGAGCGCTCGATCAAACTCATGGGCATGCCGGTCCAAAATCTCCAAAATGAAAAACTGGGGAAAATATGGGGCATGATGCTGGATATTCAGCGGGGTGCCATCGGCGAAGTCATCATTATCTCGTTGGATCATTCCAAAACCAAAAGCGTAGTCCCCGCCACGGCTCTTCAATTTAATGCATCCCGGCAGGCGCTTCTGCTTAACGACAGTGAAGAAGAGTTTGCCAATGAACCTCGTTATTCATTTGCCAAGGCCGCCAACGGTCAAGAAGCCCACTTCAAGGAAGAACCCTACAAGGGCGCGCGCACAACGGCGGCCCTTGAACAGGGCAGTGCCCGTGCCGACACTGACCAGACTGCGCGCATCAAGCGACGGATTCTCAGTGCCAAAATCGAAGCGGGGAACGTGGAGGTCGGCACGGTCAATGGGCGCATTACTTTGCGCGGCAGGGTAAACACCGATGAGGACAAGCGTCGTATCGAAGAGATCGCGGTAAACGCTTCACGCCTGGAGCTGGTCGATGATCAAATGACAGTGGGCAAGCTTGCTGCTGATGCCGAATTGTAATCGGGGCATAGGGGTTTTGCTTTGAGAATTCGGCCGGGGGCGGGCTGAGATGTGCTGTGTCACCCTCACCGGAAATGCGTTTCTGTTTCCGGTGACACTGGAATGGGAAAGGGCGAATGTTTGGTTGGAGACCAAAGGCTTTAAAATCCCATACAAGCGGCCTTGGCTCGGACGGATAAAATGCCACAGTGGTTGATATCCCAACCCCTCATGCCCAATCCTACTTCGGTTGATCTTTTAGCGACGCCGGTGCCGTTTAATCGCTTTTTCCAACGAGGGGTCGGCTCGTGTCACGCTTACCTTACATTGCGCGAGGATTTCCGTGAACATGTGCGTCTGGCGCAGAAGGAGATTGGTTTTGGTGGCATCCGCTTCCACGGGATTTTCACCGAATATGTCGGTGTCGTTCACCACGGGGAGGATGCCGATGGTCCGAAGTTGAACTTTCAAAACGCGACCAAGATATACGAGTTTTTCGTCGCCCAAGGCATGAAGCCCTTTGTCGAACTCGGTTTCATGCCGGTGCGTCTGGCCAGCGGATCGCAGACGATCTTCGACTACCGTGGGAATATAACTCCGCCGAAGGACTGGGCGCAATGGGCACGACTGGTCCGTCGTTTCGTCACTCATCTGGTCGGCCATTTCGGGTTGGCCGAGGTGCTCACCTGGCATTTCGAGGTTTGGAATGAACCCGATCTGCACAATACGTTTTGGACCGGGTCGATGACCGATTATTTCCAGCTCTACGCTGAAACCGCCAAAGCGGTGAAGTCGGTGGACGAGCGCCTGCGCGTTGGAGGACCCGCCACGTCGAAGACCATGTGGGTGCCCGATCTGCTGGCGTTTTGCGCAGAGCAACGCGTGCCGCTCGATTTTATTTCCACGCACCATTATTGCGTCGACGCCGACCTTGTTCGCGGTGTGCCGGAGGGACCGATGTATTACCGGGGAATGAAAGGCATGCGCGGAGATGTGGAGCGGGTGCGCGCCCAGATCGCGGCCTCGGCATTTCCGGACGTTGAACTGCATTTCACCGAGTGGAATTCCTGCCCCGCCCACGAGGATGTCTACGGAAAGGACACTGCGTTCACGGCGGCTTTTGCTCTTCAGACGATCAAGGAGGTTTCGGGACTGGTGGACTCCTACATGTGGTGGACGGTGAGCGATATTTTTGAAGAAAGCGGCCTGAGCCTGCGTCCGTTCACCGGCAAATACGGCCTCGTCAACCAACACGGCATCAAGAAGCCGGTGTTCCACGCCTTCCGCTGGCTCGCGCGGTTGTATGACGGGGAGATTCCGCTTGCCCACGCGTCGGCCCGTGCGACGCGCTCGACGCAAGGCGACGTGCGCGTGCTTGCATGGAATCTGCCTGAGGTCATCGAGACGGATCTTGGTGGCGGTGATTGGAAGACAAAGGGCGAGACGCGGCTCGATTCATTTGTGATCAAAGGACTGAGCGGCCGTTATCGTGTGCGTGTGTGGACGGTGGATGATCAACGTGGCAACGCCCTCCATGCGTGGCGGGCGTTGGGCGCGCCCGATTATCCAAAGGCCGCGGAGATCGCCGCAATGCGTGCCGCCGCCGAACCGGTTTGTCTGCGTGATGATGTGGTGGAGTGTGAAGGGAATCTCACACTTACGCAGGAGTTGGCGCCGTGTGCGGTGGTTTGCTGGGAGCTGGATCGCGTCTGAGCCGGCGAGCCTGAAGATCAGAAGAGGGGGCGCTACGGCGTGGGTCATACTCCACGACGGTTTTTATGGCCCAGGCTGATGTCACCGCTTTGGGGACTATTGGAAGGGCCTTCCAAACTGTATCATGGACGGGTCGGAGCTTTCCAGTCGTTCACTGATTGTCCAGCTGCCCGCTTGATTCGGGGCGTTGGTATTTACCCCACCTCATTTATGAAACCTCATTGGTCATCCTTTGGGCCTTCCCGTTCGTGCTTCGCTGTGTGTGGAGCACTTCTTTCGTTTTCAGCTGCTAATTCATTGTTCGCAGCCGGAAATTCCTGGGTTGGTGGTGTTGATTCAAACTGGGATACGTCCACAGCCAACTGGAGTTCTCCTGCGGTTTGGGCGAATGGGGATTCAGCTGTTTTTGACGGCACGGGGCCAGCCGCAATCAATATCGCGACCGGAGGAGTGACTGTCGGACAAGGCGTGAACGACGACAACTCCGGGGCCGGCAATAACGATATTTTAATCACCGCCGGAAACTACGTGTTTAATGGGGATACCATCACGATGTCCGCCGGATCCGGGGACAATAAAGTCCGTATTCGCGGCTCTTCCACGACCGCCACCTTCAATCAATTCGTGGTATATGCGCCGACTGGCAGTGGCGGGCAGTTCCGTATCGAGCCAAGCGATGGCTCCACGGTGACTTTTTCGGCGGGCATTCAGTCCGGTCATATCAACAGCTACGCCATTGATGTGGGGTCGGAACAGTTGCAGCTCGGGTGGTATGGCAACGGCACCATCAACCTCACCGGCGGAAACTCCTACGCGGGTCAGTTGAGGTCCAGTCAGACCACCAACATGACGGGAACTGCGACGATGAATGCGTCCTACCTGCGCATTGATAATGGAGATTTCACGCTGAACGGAGCCTCGACACGGCTTTCCTTGGAGGAGTCGGGACGTGGTAACGGCATCATCGTGGGCGGCCAGAATAACAGCGCCAACCTTCATGTGATCGACGGGCAGGTTCAGTCCAATGGCGGCATTGTGGTCATGAACATCAGTGCGGATAACAATACCGATCGGACGGCGACGCTGCTGGTTGACGGAGGTCGTGTGACCGCCGGCAATCTCACGGACAACAGCAATAAAGGCGGCCGCACCGGCATCGTGCTTATCAATGGCGACGCCGGTTCGGCCCTCAATGCCCCTACGCAAAAAGCTGTTTTTCAATTAAACGGAGGCGTGGTGAGCACGGTGGCCATCAACTTTGGGGCGACGGTCGATTCGGTCGACAACACCGCACAGCTCAGCACCGGTGGCAGCCCCGTGGGCCAATCGGCCACGATGACGGTGACAGGCGGCGAGCTTTATATCGGGCAATATGGCATCGTTAAAAACGATTCCCTTCTCTCTACATCCATCACGCTGTCTGGAGGCACGGTGGGCGCCATCAATTCAAACTGGTCGTCGTCCATGGATATGACTTTGGGGACCACCAACGGAAACATTACTTTCAAGGCCGCCAATGAAGCCGGTTCGACAGGTTATGACATTGCCCTGTCCGGCGTGCTTTCCGGAAGCGGTGGGTTTAACAAGACGGGTGACGGCAAGCTGACGCTCACGGGTGTCAACACATTCACGGGAGATGTTCATGTCATTGCAGGCTCGCTTCAACTGGGGAACTCGTCCGGATCCGGTTCGTTTTTGGGAGACACCACCAATCTGTATTTGGTGACGGGCACCAGTCTGGTGCTCAGCTTTACTGGCACCGAGACGATCGGCTCGCTTTATCTCGACGGCGTGGCCCAGGCGGCGGGGCTTTATGACAGCACCTCGCTCGCTGCTTTCATCAGCGGTTCCGGCGCGCTTAATGTGACCACTTCGGCCATTCCGGAGCCTTCCACTTACGCATTTGTGGCCGGGCTTACCATGCTTGGCGGAGCACTCTGGCGTCGCAAGCATCGGGCCTCGCTTCCTTGCTGAAAATCTCTCCATGCAGAAGCCCTTCCGGCAATTGCGGAACGTCTTGTTTAAATCCGTAAGTTACAGAGAAAGATCGCCGCGTTTTCGGCGTTTTGAGCCGTCGACCTTCATGCGGGGTGGATATTTCAGTCGCGGAGTGCGTGGTTGGCGATGCACCATCCGGGATCATGTGCGCTGCATTTTCGCCGGAAGAGGAAACCCTGTTTGAAAAGACCGGTGGGGCAGTGCTGAAACGTCTGCGCAAGACGCGCAATCCGGCCGACCTTCTTTCGGTTCTCGGCGGTGCTCGCAAAGAGTTTGAACGCGCGTTTTTGTCGGCTCCGGCCGAGGCGAAGGCGGCGGTCGCATGCCGGGCGGGATGTGACGCTTGCTGTCATGTGCCGGTGGGAGTGCAGGCGCATGAGGTGCTTATCGCGGCCCAGCATGTGCAGACTCATTTTTCGCCGGTTGATCTGGATGAACTGATCGCGCGCGCGTCCGCCCACCGTGAGGCTTTTTCCGGGCGGTCCAGCCTGGAGCGGCTGATGTTGAGAACTCCCTGTGCATTGCTGCGCGAGGGCAGTTGCTCGATTTATGAGGGACGTCCCGAGGCGTGTCGTTCACATCACAGTCACAGCGTGGAAGCCTGCCGCGAGAATCTCGCAAGCGGCCGTGAAGACCGGGATGTGTATATTGCCGGCGTGCGAGGCCGGATGTTTGCCGTGATGCTGGCGATTGACCAGGCGGCCGCCGAGGCTGGGTTTGATGGTCGGGCTTATGATTTTGGATCGGCCTTGCATGAAGCGCTCACCAACAGCCTGTGCGCGGTGCGTTGGATTCAGCGACAGCCGGCGTTTCCAGAGGACTGCCGGGAAGCATCCGAGTCGGGGGATGATGCCGACTCCGGTGTGATGGATGCCGAAGGATATTTTCAGTAAAGGGCACGGCAATGCCTGGCGGGGTGCGGTAGGTTAATGCCCCATACGGCTCCTTGGAGCAACCGGCTATGCTGTTGTTGTGAATATACTGCTGCTCATCGTTGTCCTCCTCCTGCTGTTCGGTGGCGGAGGTTTCTACATCGGGGGCCCGGCCGTTGGTGGCGGAGGGCTTGGCCTGATTATCTTGATTGTTCTCATCGTCTATTTGATGGGCGGGCTGCGCGGAAAAAAGTGACCGATGGCCGTTATATCACCGAAGGCCGCGCCTTGTGATCTTACGGCCCTTAACCGGGAATTTTATGACGCCCTGTGGTCCGATACCCGCATCGAGCGTCCCGAACGCTTCAATACTTGGCCGCTGGTGGCCGGGTTGCTGCCGCAATCGGCGGTTTGTTTGGAGATAGGGCCCGGGCTGCGTCCGCGACTGCCACTGGCCGGCACCTGTTTTGTCGATCTGAGTTCCAGGGCGGTGGCGCAACTGAACATGCGTGGCGGGCGGGCGACGGTGGGCGAGATCACGGCGTTGCCTTTTTCCGACGGGATATTCGATCTGGTGGCGGCGTTTGATGTGATCGAGCATGTGGCGGATGATCGCCGGGTGTTTGGTGAACTTGGACGGCTGCTTAAACCGGGCGGAGTCCTCTTGTGTTCGGTGCCTTTACACGCTTCGCACTGGACGACCTTTGACGCCTGCGTGGGACATGCTCGACGCTACGATCCTGCCGATTTGCGGGTGCTGCTCGACGAGCATGGATTTGAGATCGAGCAAAGCGCGGTCTTTGGCATGCAGCCCAACAACACGAGATTGTTGAATCTCGGTGTGCGGATGCTCAACCGCCGGCGTCGTCAGGCGCTCCGTTGGTATAATTGGGTTTTTATGCCGCTAGGCATGCTTTTCCAGAAGAAGCTGAAGTTCGTTTCCGGCCTGATGGAAACCGCCGGCGTGCATGAGGTGATTTTGGTGTGTCGCCGGCGATAATCCAACGTTGCTCCGGAGGCTCGCGCCGACGCCCATTGACCCCGTTCTTAAAATGCGGAAGAAGGAGCCATGGGATTGAAAATCAAATGGAACGATGACCGGGTGCGCGGGACGGCCACGGCGCTGCTCCTCATCTGCCGTGACCGCTTAAGTCGTGGCGACACCGATGATCTCATTCAGGCATCTCTGGCCGACTACCGCAACGATCCCGCCGGCTACAAGGAGAACAAGGCCACCTGGGCGGACGTAAACGAACTCGGACCGCTCAAGAGCCCCGGACACGTCGCGTATTACCAAAACCTGCTTTCGGCCGTCGATGGACTCCTCAAGAAATTCACCCAAGGAAAGCGTCAGTTTAACAGCCTGATCGAGCTGGATAACTTCCTGGTTTTTACCCTCAAGGGTGTGCGTTGAGCGGGCCGGGGATACTCCCTGATCAACTGGTCGTGCTGGACTTCACCTTGTCGTAGGCATCCTGCGTCTTCACCCAGGCTTGGCCTACTTTGTCTTTTTCCTGATCCCATGTTTCGGCGTTGGCGGTGCTCAACTCCTGTCCGGTGGAGATCAGGTGGATTCGTGAGTTTTGCATTTCCTTCATCGCGAAATCCCAGTCCTTGGTGCTCGTGGTGCCCTTCATGGTGGCGCGTTTGGCGGTGAGTTCCGCGATCTGGGCATCAACCCTGGCTTCCAGCTGTTTCAGGCCTGCCAGGAAATGGACACGCTGGTCGTAGGTGTCGTCTTTGATATCACTCCACTTGGCGACGGCGACCGTGGCATTGGCGGGGGAGCCGTTGTCGGGAGCGGCCTCCGGCTGATTATTGGCAGCGGGTGAAGCGGCTTCGGCCATGGCCTTTTTTTCGGTGCATCCGATGATCAAAAAAAAGATCAAGCTGAAAGCTGCGGTGATAAGCGGTGTGCGGTGTTTTGCTTTCATGGAATTGAAAAATCCTGCGGCCAGATGGGGAGCACCGTTGATGCAGTCCGGACTGACGGTGGTTATGCACGGGCGGACCCATTTGGCGACCGTTGGTTCCTTTGTTCAAATGGGGATAAACCAACCTGGGACTGTCAGACTCGGCCTGTCCGGTCTTGCAGAAAACAGCGGACTATCCGCGAAAACGGGTCAATACTCGGGGGCATGTTGTTCCGCAGAATGCGGAACTTTCACTCAAAAATACCCCATGAAATCATCCCGCCTCCCGAGTCTTTTTTTGTCCCTGTTAATCGGTTTGCTTGTGGCGGTGCCCGCATCGGCCGCCGACTCAACTGGGAAAAGTGCGCTTGAGACGGATCCGGGCGGTTGGGAGGACATCATGCCGTCGCCTGATTTGGCGCATTGGATTCGCGTGGCGGTTCCGGCGACGCATGCGTTGATCCGTGACCAGTGGCATGTGCAGAACGGGATGCTCGTTTGCGACGGTGACGGCGGCCACGACATGCTGCTGCTTGATCGCGAGTTGGCGGACGGTATTTTCCATGTCGAATTCCGCTTTGTGAAGATACCGGGTAAAGCCGGTTACAACAGCGGTGTATTCATCCGCACTTCCCGTGACGGCACTTTCTGGCATCAGGCGCAGGTGGGCAGCTTGTCGGGCGGGTATTTCTTTGGCGTAACCCCGGGTGACAAAGGAAACAGAAATTTCAACGTCGGGGTAAAACCATCCCGCGTCAAAGAAGCAGGCGAGTGGAACACCTTTGAACTGACGGCCCGTGGGTCAAAACTGACATTGTGGGCAAACGGATTTCTCGCGGCGGAGTTTGCTGATTGCGGTCAGGCCAAGGGCTACATCGGACTCGAGGGCGAGGGCTTCGCGATTGAGTTTCGCAATTTGAAACTCAAGGAGCTCCGTTAAAATCCTTGCGCGAGGACATGAAAAAGGCCGTTACGCGTTGCTTGTTTTGAAGGGAACAACGCGTAACGGCCTGGTGCATTTAACGGGATTTTCAGTCGAGTGGGCTGACGGTGACCGAGTCGATGTTCACTCCGCCGTTTCCGCCCGTGAGCTTGATGGTGTTCGTCTTGCCGGGTGTCAGCGGGACGGTGAACGTGGTGTGTCCGCTGTAGTCGTCCCAGCCGCCGGTTGGCAGCGTGTTGAGGAAGGACCAGTCCTTGCCGTTGACCGTGAGGCGCAGTTTGCCGAGGGCGATGCCGGCGTGTGAAATGTCGAGCACCGCGCGGCCGCCCTTGCCGCCGTCAACGTGGACGAATTCGCAGGCCGCACCCGCGAGGTGGAGGTTTTGCACGGCGTTGCCGCCGAAGGTGGCGGCGCCTTCGAGATGCGCGGTGTTGGCGGCGTATTTCACGGCGCGGGGATTGGGCGCCGGAGCGGGGCCGACGCTGGCCGGACCTTCCTTGGTCTGCACGACGACTTGGATCGTGCCATCGGGGTTGAAATGCATTTCGTCCACGCAGATCGAGCGCAGGTTGCCGTGGCCGGTGTTGGAAATGGATTTGTTGTGGTAGAATGCATACCAGTGCCCCTTGTATTCCACGACCGATCCGTGACTGGTGTCACAGTCTGTTGGGGTGAGATAAACTCCCTTGGATGTCCACGGACCGAGCGGACTGTTGCTTGTGGCGTAACGGAGCTGGTTCACCTTGGGGTGGTTGTCCGCATAGGTGAGGTAGTAGATGCCGTTGCGTTTGAAGACCCAGGTCGCCTCGTGGAAGTCCTCAAGGCCTTCCATCGGCTGCATCGGACCGTCAAGTTCGGTCATGTTGTCCTTGAGCTTGCCGCCGCGGCATTTGCGGCCGCCGCCGTAATACATGTAGGCCTGACCGTCGGTGTCGATGAACACGCAGGGGTCGATCATGTCCTCGCCACCGAGGCCCTCGATGTAGCCGCCCACTTTGAAGTCACTCGTGGGCTTTTTGCTGGTGGCCACGCCGACCTTCCACGAGTTGTTCCATTTGCTGTCACTGGGATGTGGGAAATAAAAATAATAGGTGCCGTTTCTATAGACACAGTCGGGAGCCCACATAAAACCACCTTCGGGCCGCCCCCAAGGCACGTCGCTCGCTTGCAGAATCTGACCTTCGTCACGCCAATGAACCATGTCCGCTGTAGAGTAAACATGGTAGCGATCCATAAGATCGCAGCCGCGCGCAGGATCCATGTCGTGCGAGGGGTAAACATAGAGCCGCCCATCGGACCATACACGAGCCGACGGATCGGCGGTGTAGATGCTGGTGATAAAAGGGTTGGCACCCAGGCAGGCCGGTGCGGCCGCCAAGGCTGCACCGCATGCTGCAAGTAGCAGGCGGCCGGTGGTTATTGATTTTTCGAGGCCGGAACGTGTCGTTTTGAACATGAAGGTCTGAGGTTGGAAGGGGAACGTGAAGACTCGGCGGCAGCCGATCAGGGGATCAATCGGTGCAACGTATTCCGCCAAGTATCAAGTTCGAGCACGAAAATCCTGCACTGGTTCCGTTACTCGTTGTCAGTCGGCGCGGCGCTGTGTCTTCGGGGCCGTCCGCAGCGCGCATGAAGTGAATTCACGATGAACGCTTGGAAGCTGCCGGTGCGCTTGAGGCGCAAGTGGTTGTCTAAGCACGCGCCGGTGTTTTTAAAATTGATACAATTGGGCCTTGGCGGGTTGGTGCGCGGTTTGCTTGGCTTCCAAGGCTATTAGCCACGTCCATGCAGTCTAAACAATCCACTTCACACAAGGCCAAGCCCGCCCGCGCTTCCACGCCGCACGTCGACATGGTGTTCGTCGGCGCCGGCATCATGAGCGCCACGCTCGCGACTCTGCTCAAGGAGTTGCAGCCCGATCTGACCATCCAGATCATCGAGGCGCTCGACGACACTGCGGCGGAGAGCTCCAACGCCTGGAACAATGCGGGCACCGGCCATGCCGCGTTGTGCGAGCTCAATTATACGCCGGAAAAGGCGGACGGCTCGATCGATGTTTCCAAGGCGATCCAGATCAACGAAATGTTCGAGATCTCGAAACAGTTCTGGACTCATCTTGCTTCCAGCCACCGCTTGCCCGAGTCCCAGTCGTTCATCACGCAGGTGCCTCATGTGAGCTTTGTTCGGGGTGACGACGTGCCGTTTTTGAGGAACCGGTTCGGGCTGCTTTCCAAGCACCCGTTTTTCGCCGACATGGAATACAGCGAAGATCCGGCGGTGATCGCTTCCTGGATACCATTGGTGATGAATGGCCGGCCGGTGGACGAGCCTGTCGCCGCCACGCGCTCCATGTCGGGCACCGATGTGAACTTCGGTGCATTAACCAAGGGCATGCTCAACTCCCTGGCCAAGCAGCCGGGAGTGACCGTCCATCTCGGCCAGCGGGTGACGGATGTCCGCCGGCGCAACACCACGAACTGGAAGCTCAAGGTCGAGGGCAGGGAGTCCCGTCGCAAGGTGTCGGCCCGTTTTGTTTTTCTGGGCGCGGGCGGTGGTGCGTTGCCGTTGCTCCAAAAGTCGGGTATTCCGGAAGGCCGTGATTTCGGCGGATTCCCCGTCAGCGGACAATGGCTGCGCTGCGACCGGCCGGAGGTGGTCGAGGCGCACTACGCCAAGGTCTACGGCAAGGCGTCGGTCGGTGCGCCGCCCATGTCGGTGCCGCATCTGGACACGCGCTGGATCGACGGCAAGCGCTCGCTGTTGTTCGGTCCTTACGCGGGGTTCACGACGAAATTTTTGAAATCGGGTTCGTTGCTGGACATGCCGGCGTCGATCAAACCGGGCAATTTCGGTCCCATGCTTTGGGCGGGTCTCGATAATGTGGATCTTACGAAGTATCTCATCGGCCAGGTGATCCAGTC
Organism: Rariglobus sp.; assembly: GCA_035493815.1. Lineage (GTDB taxonomy): Bacteria > Verrucomicrobiota > Verrucomicrobiia > Opitutales > Opitutaceae > Rariglobus. The sequence goes on along the minus strand of DATJHQ010000024.1, from coordinate 18,910 downwards.
CGACGAGCGGCGCTTCTCCGCTTTGAAGGATTATTTCCCGGAGGCGGAACCGGCGGATTGGAAAATCGAATCGGCGGGCAAGCGGGTGCAGGTCATCAAACGCGATGCGAAGAAGGGCGGTGTGTTGCAGTTCGGCACCGAAGTGGTGACGTCCGCAGACGGTTCGATCGCGGCGTTGCTCGGTGCGTCGCCGGGCGCTTCGACAGCCGTCTCGATCATGCTTGGCTTGCTGGACCGCTGTTTCCCCGAGCAGGTGAAAACACCGGCCTGGCAGGAAAAATTAAAAGAAATGATTCCGTCCTATGGACGTTCGCTGGCTGCGGAACCCGAGTTGCTCGCCCGCGTGCGTGACGATGCCAATCGCGTCCTTGCGCTTTTCGGCGGCCTCGCGGTGACGTGCTGATCGGCGGCTTCGACTGCGTGTGTGCAAGCCCAACGCAATGAGTCCGCCGCACGCTCCGAGCCAGCCGAGCGCTGCCGACCACGGGATCGGAGACGTGTCCGTTGCGCCGCAGAGCTCCGGCCCGCCCAGCCCGAGCGCGGTGGCGAGGCCGGCGTAGGCAAGCACGCACAGCAGGCATTTGGGCGCGAGTGCGAACAGTGCCGCCGGCAACAGCCAGCTGAGTGCGCGGCGTCCCTTATCAGGCTTTCGTGGCGACGGCATCGTTGGCGGACTCGTAGCGGTCGTGGTGGCGGAGCCACTCCATGCCGTATTCCAGTCCTTCCTCGTCACGGCCTTTGGGTGTCAGGTCGAGGATGTGGTAGGTTCCCATGATGAACTCCACGCCGCGTCCGTAAGTGGAGTAGGTGTGGTAGATCACGCCGTCGGCGTCGCGTGCGAAGACGCTCACGCCGGGGGCTTCTTCGTGCGGAAAGGGGCGGCGGCCGTAATTGTAGTAAACCATGCCCTCGGCGATCTCTTCCGGTATGAATGAGACATGGTAGTCAAAGTTGAAATCGTTGTCGTGCGAGGAGACCCAGTTGATGTTCCAACCCATGCGTTCCTTGAAGGGGAGAATCGTGTCGATCGGCGCGCGGGAAACGACGGCGAACGCCACGTCGCGGGCGGGCAGATGCACGGCGGCCGCGTTGAAGTGATCCGTCATGAAGGAGCAACTCTTGCAACCCTGTTCCCAGTCGGGGCCGAGCATGAAGTGCTGGATGACGAGCTGGCTGCGGCCGGCGAAGAGGTCGGCGAGGGTGGCGGGACCGGACGGGCCGGCGAAGACGTAGGGCTTGGTGATCTTGACCCGCGGCAACTGGCGGCGGCGGGCGGCGAGTTGGTCTTGGAGGCGGAGGAGTTTCTTTTCTTCGGCGAGAAGTTCGAGGCGGGCGGCGCGCCATTGATCTTCGGAGACGACGGACGGACGGGTGGATGCGGTTGTTTTCATGGTCGGCGGGGATGGTTGGTTGCGGGCAAGGCAGTGGCCTTGGGTGTGATGCTGACGGGAAAATAAACGGGAGCGGGTTACGCGTTCTGCGCGTCGCCGTAGAGTTTTTGGTATTCGGCCTTGAGTCGTTTGTGCGTGGCCCAGAAAGGCGGCGGCGCCGTGTCTTCGAGGATCGAGGTGAGCAGGGCGAAGTGGGTGTGCCAGCCGCCGGCGTAACCGGGAATGGACGGGATGTCTTCGCCGCTGGCGCGATGCGTGAGCACGAGGAGGACGTTCTTTCCTTGCGGGGTGAGCTCGAAGGTGACCTCCGAAGCGTCGTCGAAGGTGTAACTCAACAAGCGGGGCGGCTCGCACCGCAGGATGGTTGAGGGCATCGTGAAACCCTCGGCGTTCATCTGCTTGTATTGCTCGGGCGGCTCCTCGTTCGGCGACAGGTTGTTGTGTTTAAAAACGAGGTCGTTCTTTCCGCCGACCTTGGGCTCGCAGATACCGCCGGCAAACCAGCGGGCGCGTTTTTCGGGAACGGTGAGGTAGTCCCAGATGCGTTCGATGGGACCGGGGAGGGTGCGCACGAGGCGGACTTCGGCCGGGCCGTTGAAGGAGCCGTATTGGTCGTTGGTGTTCATGTGGATTTTTTCCTGGGGGATTTTTTGGCGTTGGCGGCGTCCTCCGCGCGGAGCTCGCGTTCGAGGGCGTCGAGGCGGCCGGACCAGACCGAGCGGGTTTTTTTCAACCAGGCTTCGAGGTCGTCGAAGCCGTCGGGGTTGAGCGCTTGTATGCGGGACTGGCCCTCGGCGCGCGTGCGGACGAGCCCGGCGTCGCGGAGGATATTGAGGTGTTGGGAAATGGCGGGGGCGCTCAAATCGAATTCGGCGACCAGCTCGCCCGAGGTGTGCTCGCGCACGGCGAGCAGCTCGACGATTTTGCGCCGCGTGGGATCGGCGATGGCCAGGAGACTTTGCATGCCGATATAGATTAAGTTTAAACTTAATTAAGCAATAACTAAATTATAGATTATGCGCAAATCCCGCTGGAGAAGGAGATAAGGGTTGGAGTTTCAGGGTGTCGGCCGGTGCCGGATAATCGGCGGTTTGAACTTGGCATTGCCGGGCGAGGGGAGGGCTTCACGATGACGACATGGCTTTTGCCCAGTTGGCCCTTCAATCCGTCGAGTTCTCGCATCCGGGGATGACCACCCCGCTTTTCACCGATTTGACGGTGCAGTTCCCGTCCGGCTGGACGGGTATCGTCGGTCCCAACGGTGCGGGCAAGACCACCCTGTTGAAGGTCGTCACGGGCGAGCTGGACGCACAGGGCGGTTCGGTAAGCCGGCAGGGCCTTGCGCTGTATGTCGCACAACGCACCGATGATCCACCCGAGATGTTCGAAGACTTCATTTGGGCGCCCGACGCCACCGTGCTCAAGGCGCGGCTGCGCGTCAGCGAGGACTGGCCGGAGCGCTGGTCCACGCTGAGTCATGGTGAGCGCAAGCGTGCGCAGATCGCGGTGGCGCTTTGGCGCGAGCCGGCGGTGCTGGCGCTCGACGAGCCGAGCAACCACATCGATGCCGACGCGCGCCGCCTGCTGCTGCTGGCGCTTACGGAGTTCGGTGGCGTCGGACTGCTGGTGAGCCATGACCGCGCATTGCTCGATGAATTGTGCACGCAATGTCTGTTGATCGATCCTCCCGAGGCGGTGATGCGGCCGGGCGGTGTGACCGAGGCGATGGAGCAGCAGGACAACGACGAACAGGCGGCCCGCAGCGCCAACGATGCGCTGCGCCGCACCGAGAACCGCCTCAAGGAAGAGGCCCAGCGCCGGCGGGTGATCGCGGACCAGAAGGCGGCGGCCTCGCGCGGCTCCAAGCAAATCAAAATCCCCGCGCACGACCACGACGGCCGCGCCCAGCGCAACTTGGCGAAAATGTCCGGCAAGGATGCCTATGCGGGAAAAATGGTCGCGCAGATGAACCAGCGCGCTGGCAAGGTCGCCACGCAACGTTCCGAGATCGCGATCAAGAAGCGCTACGAAACCGGCATTTGGGTGGACGGCGCGTCTTTCATGCCGCGCGATTTTCTTTTGCGTCTGCCGGCGGGCAGTCTGCCGTTGGGCGGCGGGCGACAGTTGCATTTTCCAGATCTGGAAATCGGTGGCACGAGTCGTATCGCAATCACGGGAGCCAATGGCCTCGGCAAGAGCACGCTCATCAATCACCTGCTCGGCCACCTGCGGTTGCCCGATGAGAAACTCGTGAGCGTGCCGCAGGAAATCTCCGCAGAGGATTCGCGCGTGCTGCTGGAGGCGATCAAACGCCTGCCCAACGACGAACTCGGGCGGGTGATGATCACGATCAGCCGGCTTGGCTCGCGGCCGGCTCGGTTGTTGGAGAGCGCGCTCCCGAGTCCGGGCGAGGTGAGGAAACTGCTGCTTGCCATCGGCATCGTGCGCGGCCCGCACTTGATCGTGATGGACGAACCGACGAACCACATGGATCTGCCGGGCATCATGTGTCTTGAAGGAGCGCTCGCGGATTGCCCGTGCGCGATGCTGTTGGTCAGTCACGACGAGGCATTCCTCGAAAAAATCACCGGGACCGACTGGCGCTTGGTGCGAGATGACTCCGGTGACACGCGGCTTGAGATCAGGGGGTGAAGTGCTCCGTAAGGGGCTTCGCTACACAATTCATAAAATACGGCCGGTTCTCTTGGCCCGGCTTCATGCCTTGGGCGAACTGCGGAATCCCGGGTCGTTAGGGCAGGGCTGCGCACTGTTTGATACCCGGATTCTCGGAATATTGACCTTCGCCGGTGCAGGCGATTCGATGTCCGTCTTATGCGCTTTCCGTTACCCCGTTGTGTTCATGCGTCGTGGTCTGTTGTGGCCGTCGCGGCCGGCCTGTTCTCGTCACAGGCGGCGGCCGAGTCCGCCAAGATGCCTTTTCAGGACGCCTCGTTGCCCATCGAGCAGCGTATTGCCGACCTGATCGCCCGCATGACGCCCGAGGAGAAAGCCCGCCAGCTCGATATGTATGCCGGCAACGGCTACGTGATCGAGGTCGCCCGCCAGCGCGGCATCGAAAAAGACGCCACCGACCATGGCGACGCGAAGCTCAAGGAAGGTCTCTTCTCCAAATTCGACAACGCGACGCACGCCTCGACCGACGCGACGCTCGTGCCGGAAAACGTGAAGCAGATTCTCGGCGACAAGGGTGTGGGCAGCTTCCACGACATCTACCCGACGCCCGAACAATACAACGTTCTTCAAAAATGGGTGCTCGAAAACTCCCGTTTGCCCATCCCCGCGCTTTTCCTCGAAGAAGGCCTTCACGGATCGCTTCACTTTGATCGCACGAATTTTCCCACGCCGCTGAATCTGGCCTCCACTTGGGACACCGCCATCGCCCGCCAGACCGGCGCGGCCATTGCCTCCGAGATGCGCGCCACCGGTGTGGCGGTTTGCCTCGGGCCGGTGCTCGATCTCGCCCGCGAGCCGCGCTGGGGCCGCGTCGAAGAGACGATGGGAGAAGATCCCTGGCTCGTCGGACGCATGGGCACCGCGTTTATTCAGGGCATGCAGGGCGACTCGCTCGCCGCCAACAACACCATGTGCGCCATGCCGAAACATTTCGCGGGGCACGGTTCACCCGAGGCGGGTCTCAACACCTCGGTCTTGCACGCCGGCGAGCGCGAGATGCGCATGACGATGCTCAAGCCTTTCGAGACCGCCTTCACCGAGGGCGGAGCGCTCACCACCATGGCCGCCTACCACGAGATCGACGGCATTCCCTGCGCGGCGAATCCCTGGCTGCTGCGCACGATCCTGCGGAAAGAATGGGGCTTCCGCGGCCTCGTCCTCTCCGACCTCGGTGCCATCCGCCATATCTATCACCGCTACCATCTCGCCGATTCGGTCGAGGATGCCGTCTGCATCGCGATCAACGCCGGCATGAACATGCAGTTTTTTGATTTCTCCCACGAGGAGTTCCAAGCCGGCGTCGTCAACGGTCTGAAGGCCGGCAAGCTCACGCCCGAAGTGCTCGACGCGGCGGTCGCCGATGTCCTGCGCGTGAAGTTCATCCTCGGCCTCTTTGACAACCCCTATGTCGATCCGGCCCTCGACGCGAAAGTGCGCCGCTGTGCGGAGCACAACGCCCTCAGCCTGCAAAGCGCGCGCGAGTCGATGACCCTGTTGCGCAACGAAAATCACCTTCTCCCGCTTTCGAAATCCCTTACGAGGATCGCCCTTCTCGGGCGCAACGGCGACGAGGCGCAGCTCGGCGACTATGCCGACGGCGCCATCCTCCGCGCCCACGAGTCCATGCTCGGCGCCTTGAAAAAAGCCCTGCCCGCCGCGCAGATCGTCTTCGACAAGGGCGAGGACGTGAAGGCCGCCATCTCCAAAACCGCCGACGCCTCCGTGATCATCCTCGCGCTCGGCGAGTGGCAGGGCGTTTCCGGCGAAGGCCACGACCGCCAGTCGCTCGATCTCCCCGGCAACCAGCAGCAACTGCTCGAAGCCGCCAAGGCCACCGGCAAGCCCGTCGTGCTCGTGTTGCAAAACGGACGTCCGCTCACCATCCCGTGGGCCGCGGAAAACATCCCCGCGATCCTGGAAGCCTGGTATCCCGGTGAGTTTGGCGCCCGCGCCATCGTTGAGACGCTCTTTGGCGACAACAACCCCGCCGGACGTCTCCCTGTCACCTTCCCGCGCACCCTCGGCCAGATCCCGGTTTACTACGGCTTCGATGAAGGTGGCCGTGGTGGCAACTATTCCGACGGTTCGAAAGTTCCGCTGTATTCCTTCGGCTTCGGGCTGAGCTACACGACGTTCAAATACGCCAACGTGAAGGCCGTTGCGACCGATATCGCCTCCGACATAATCGTCACGGCCGACGTCACCAACACCGGCAAGCTCGACGGAGACGAGGTCGCCCAGCTCTATATTCACCAGAAGGTGAACAGTGTGGTCACGCCCAACAAGGCGCTGCACGGCTTCGAGCGAATCCACCTCAAGGCTGGCGAGACGCGCACGGTCACCTTCCGCGTAAAGCCGAAGTCCCTCGAGCTCTGGAACACGAACCACGAATGGGTGGTCGAGCCCGGTGCATTCACCGCCGCCGTGGGCGGTTCGTCGACGGACACACTCGTCACCGAGTTCACCCTTGCCGCGAAGTGATCAAGAAAAGACCGGCGAAGTGACGCAGCCCCTCTTGCCGACCGCGTCATGTCGCCTTTTCCGGCGGGGCGGGCAGACCCCATGCGAATACTGAAGGCCTGCCGCCCCCTTTGGCTCGACCGTCGAAATGACTCACCCCTTCGGCGGCCATTCCACGCCGGCGAGTTCCTTGGGCAGTTGTTTCGGATCAACCGGGTAGATGAGCGAGAGGTCCATCTGGGATTTCGAGCCTTGCAGGAATTCCAGTTCTTCCGGCGCGCCGATGATGAGCCAGAGCACCTCGGCGTCGGTATCGTTGAACACCTGTCGCAACGCGTCCGGGCCGATCCACACGCCGCCGTGGCGCGGCACGGTCAATGTCTCATCGCCCACGCGCAGCCGTCCCGTGCCTTCCAGCACGAAATAAAACTCCTCCGCCCGGATGTGCTTGTGCAGCGTGTTGGCACTCTTGGGCGGCAACCGCCAGAGCCGCGCGCCCATGTTCTCGCTGCCGGTGCGCTCCAGGTAGTCCGCATTGGGAATGCGCATCAGGTTTGACGGCCGCCAGTGGAGATCGTCGGGCTTGATGAGATGATAGCCTTGGATGGGTTGCATGAATTTCCGGATTAGGAGCGCGTGACGCGTCTCCGCAATATTCAAACGAGGGGCAGGCTATCTGTCGGGCCGGGGTAAAAAGTAGCATATAGCGGCCTGACCCCTTCGGCTCGATGGACCCTTTCGGCTCGCCCGGGACAGGGTGGCCTGTGCAAGCAGGGAAAGAGGCTCGGTGGAGAGAGCGTGGATCGAGCGCAGGTCGAATCGCCTACGCTGCGATCAAAATACAACAATACGCGGCCTGATCTTATTGGCTCGATTCTTAGGTTTGTCACCCGGTTCCAACTCTTAATCGGAAGTGGCTGTTCCGATCAGGTTGTTGTTCGTATCTCTGAGTTCAGCGATGAGGATGCCGTCCCTGCTCATGTGCAGGGAGAGCTGGAACTGAACAAGGGACGTCCCCTTGCCAAGTTTCAGGGTGATTCCCGGAGTCGTTGCCGTTTTGGAGGCATAGGCGGCCGAGAATTTCCCTGAAGATTCCACGATCATCATGCCGGACAACTTGAGGGTTTGGGCTTTGGGACTGCCGTTCAGCTTTAGTGAGCCGCTCAGACTGCCCGTCGGGCCGATCTTTACATTGAGAACACCAGGTGACGGGTCACCGACGTTTGCGCCTGCAAGAGGCAGAGTTTGAACTCCGGTCATCTGTGCAGGCAGAGGCACTACCTTCAGCAGGGATTGGCGGGTTTTACCCGTGTGACTGCGATATTGTATGGGAAAGATTCCCTCCTTGGTGGCGCGGCCCGAAACCTTGCGTGTTTTGGCATCGTAGGCTAACCCTGCAGGGAGTTTGGATACTTGGTATTCGCCCTCATTGTGGTCGGGCAATGTTGCATCGATTTCTTGTCCTACAAAGACAGTCCCTTCGGTCAGGAACGGCGTATAGACGGCAACGGCCCAGTATGTGGGGTGGCCTTCATATTGGGCGTATCCTATTATATTGTAGCTGTTGGTTACGCTGTCGTAGCCGATATTTTGGACTATCGCATCGCTGAAATCCCAGCCGGCGGAGGAATTGTTTTGGTCCACGCCTGCGACCAATTCGGCGGCCGTGATCAGGTTGCCGTTTAAAAGATTCCAAAGCCTTGGGGGCATTGAACTGTTTTCTGCGATGCAAAGTTTCCCGTCTGCGGCAAGCTCTTGAACATTTCCGTCGTTTTCCGATAAACCGCCCGAGCGGGTGATAACCCATTGGTTGTTTTTGAGCTCCCATACGACGCGTTTCATGCTGCTATTTGGATTGGATGAGGAATCTCCAATAACCACTGTGCCGTCGGCCGAAATTCCCGAGGCAAAAGCGTAACCCGTTCCGAATTGTGGCAGAATATGCGCTTTCCAAGTTCCTCCATCAAAGTTCCAGACAACGATACGGGAATCTCCTTTTACGGTAGTCTCTCCAAGGATGCTCCAGCCATCGGCTGACATCGCCTTTGCGCTGTTGAAAATCGAGGAAGCATCACTGGGTAATACCGTGTAGTGCCAGCCGTCGTTGCCGCGCATCCATACCATGGGTTCAAAACCACGGGGGCTTAACGCATGGTTGCTTATAATGATGGAGCCGTCGTGCGACAGTGCAGTCATAAAGGTTCGGGATCCATCCGTGGCGATTAGGGCCGAGCCGATCCAAGCTCCATTGATGTGCTCCCAGACACGGCCACTTTCGGATCCATATTCATTGCGCACGGTGCCGATCACAACCTGGCCGTCATCTGATACCGCGGTGGCGTCCGCCTCCAGTCCGCCAGAGTCCAACTCTGTTCGCACCCACTGATTGTTCTCATAGTGCCATAAGGCGGCTACGTTTATGAGATGGTGATTTGCGCGTCCCACCACTGTGCTGGCGTCGGCAGAAATCGCGTTGGCCCAAGTTATGAGGAAGTCATCGTTATCCAGATAGCTGAGTTGCCAGCCGTCGGCCGTGAACCGCCAGATATGAGTGCGGTCTACATGAGTATCCGGATAAAGATCGGAGGTATATCCGTAGATGACCTGCCCGTTGGCAGACATACCGTTCACGCCTCCCGTGGGAAGGTATCCGAGATTGGAAAACGTGGACAGAAGTTCTGCCCTGCCGGCGACGGCTGCCATCGCGAAGACAAGGATGACTGGGAATAAGCGGCGGAAGAGGGGGGGCATGCGGGTGGATGCATTCATGGAAATTACATGCGATATTCGGGATTCGCGGCCATCTCGGGCAAGATTATTGCGATAGATGAGCGGGGTAGAACTCGTCTGATTGAACGTTAGTTTCTTGTCGAATAATCAGTCCGGCAGGCTGGGGAATCCGGGATCAACGAACATCATTCGCCTCCGTCGTATCGCTCCCTCTCCGCGAACTCTGCGTCTCCGCGTGAGTCACTGCCTTCTCGGCTCGTAATCGCCTCGGCGGTTTCGGAATTGGTCACGCGGAGGCGCGGAGAGCGCGGAGGATGGAGGGTTGCCGCTATTTCGTCGAGGAAGGCGTCACCGAGTCCGGTTTGCACGCCATCATACCAATCACGGGCTGCCGTAAGGTCGTGTTCGGCTTCCGGGCGGACAATGAGCAGCCATTTCATGCCCGGCGACGGAGGCGGGCTTCGACTTCGGACCAAGGTGAACCGGCGTTGGGATTGGCGTCGTAGGCGGCTTGAGCCTCGTTGAGGAGTTGTTTTTCGCGGGAGGTGGGGCCGGCAACTTCCTCCATCTGCCAGAGTCGGGCGAGGATGTCGCCGCGGTCTTCCGCCGTGAGCTTGGGCAGTTCGGCGATGATTTCAGCTTTGCTCATGTGGGATACGGTAGCGAAGAGGCGGTGCGGTTCAAGCCAACGGGTGGCGGAGTTTTAAAAGCAAGAATCCCGCCAGCGGCGATGCCGGACGGGATTCGGAGGGGCGGAAATTTAACCACTAATGAACACTAATCGGCACTAATCCGGAGTTCAGAGTTAGTGACCATCAGTGAGAGTTAGTGGTTAACCGGTTTTAGAGCGTCGCGAGGATCGTGTTGAACGTCGCGCTTGGGCGGAGGGCGGCGGAAGCTTTGGCGTTGTCGGGCTGGTAATAGCCGCCGATGTCGGCGGGTTTGCCCTGCACCGCTATCAGCTCGGCCACGATTTGCTTTTCGGCGGCGGTGAGTTTTTCGGCGTAAGGCGTGAACACTTTCTTGAGCTCGGCGTCCTTGGTCTGGGCGGCGAGGGCTTGGGCCCAGTAGAGGGCGAGATAGAAGTGGCTGCCGCGGTTGTCGATGCCGGCGCCGACTTTGCGGGCGGGGCTCTTGTCATACTCCAGGAACTTGCCGTTGGCTTCGTCGAGGGTCTCGGCGAGGACTTTGGCTTTGGCGTGGTTCTGGGTGATGCCGAGGTGCTCGAAGCTGGCGGCGAGGGCGAAGAATTCACCAAGGCTGTCCCAGCGGAGGAAGTTTTCCTCGGTGAACTGCTGGACGTGCTTGGGGGCGGAGCCGCCGGCGCCGGTTTCGAAGAGGCCGCCGCCGTTCATGAGGGGAACGATGGAGAGCATCTTGGCGGAGGTGCCGACTTCGAGGATGGGGAAGAGGTCGGTGAGGTAGTCGCGGAGGACGTTGCCGGTGACGCTGATGGTATCGAGGCCCTTGACGATGCGTTCGAGGGTGAACTGGCAGGCGGCGGCGGGGGGCAGGATGCGGAGGTCGAGGCCGGTGAGGTCGTGGGCTTTGAGGTATTTCTCGACCTTGGCGATGATTTGGGCGTCGTGGGCGCGGGCGGCGTCGAGCCAGAAGACGGCGGGGGTGTTGCTGAGGCGGGCGCGGTTGACCGCCAGTTTCACCCAATCCTGGATCGGGGCGTCTTTGGCCTGGCAGGCGCGCCAGATGTCGCCGGGGGCGACGTGGTGCTTGAGGAGCACCACGGGCTGAGAGTTGAGAGCTGAGAGCTGAGAGCCAGAGTCCGGAATCTGGACGACTTGGACCACGCCGGCGGCGGGGATTTCGAAGGTCTTGTTATGGGAGCCGTATTCTTCGGCGGCCTGGGCCATGAGGCCGACGTTGGGGACGCTACCCATGGTCTTGGGGTCGAGGGCACCGTGGAGGCGGCAGAAGTCGATGACGGTCTGGTAAACGCCGGCGTAGCTGCGGTCGGGGATGAGGGCGAGGGTGTCCTGCTGCTTGCCGGCCTTGTTCCACATCTGGCCGGAGGTGCGAATCATGGCGGGCATGGAAGCGTCCACGATGACGTCGGAGGGGACGTGGAGGTTGGTGATGCCTTTGTCGGAGTTGACCATGGCGAGGGCGGGGCCGGCGGCGTAGGCGGCGGCGATGTCGGCCTCGATGGCGGCGCGGTCGGCGGGGGAGAGTTTTTCGATCTTGGCGACGAGGTCGCCGAAGCCGTTGTTCAGATCAACGCCGAGGGTGGCGAGGGTGGCGGCGTGTTTGGCGATGACGTCTTTGAAGAAGACCTTCACGGCGTGGCCGAAGAGGATGGGGTCGGAGAGCTTCATCATGGTGGCCTTGAGGTGGAGGGAGAGGAGGACGTCCTCGGACTTGGCGCGGGCGATGGCCTTTTCGTAGAAGGCGACGAGGTCGGCCTTGCGCATGACGGTGGCGTCGAAGACTTCGCCGGCCTTGAGGGGGGTCTTGTCCTTGAGGATCTGGACGGAGCCGTCGGCCTTGACGAGTTCGATGCGGACGGTGGTGGCGGCGGGCGTGGTGAAGGAGGTCTCGTTGCCGAAGAAGTCACCATCGGTCATGGAGGCGACGTTCGTTTTGGAGGTCTTGGACCAGGCGCCCATGGAGTGCGGGTGGGCGCGGGCGTAGTCCTTGACGGCCTTGGGGGCGCGGCGGTCGGAGTTGCCCTCGCGGAGGACGGGGTTGACGGCGGAGCCGAGGACCTTGGCGTAGCGGGCGCGGGCGTCTTTCTCGGCGTCGGTGGAGGGGGCTTCGGGGAAGGCGGGGAGCGCGTAGCCCTTGGCCTGGAGCTCGGCGATGGCGGCCTTGAGCTGGGGGATGGAGGCGGAGATGTTGGGGAGCTTGATGATGTTGGCCTCGGGCTTGAGCGTGAGGGCGCCGAGTTCGGCGAGGGCATCGTGGGTCTTCTGGGCGGGCGGAAGGACGTCGGAGAAGGCGGCGAGGATGCGGGCGGCGACGGAGATGTCGCGGGTTTCCACGTTGATGCCGGCCTGCTTCGAGTAAGCCTGCACGATCGGCAGGAAGCTGTAGGTGGCGAGCGCGGGAGCTTCGTCGGTGATGGTGTAGATGATCGAGGGAGCGGTGGGCATGTGTGAAGATGGTCTAGAGCTAAGAGGCTAGAGCTTTGAGCCTCGGAAACGAAAAGGAGTCGCGAGCAAAGGGCGGGCGAGGGAGAGGGTCAAAAGCAATTGCGGTGCCGGCACGGGTATGTGCGTGGCTTACGGCGGCGGTAGGGCTGCTGCTAGGCCGACTGGCGAGAGCCGGCGGGCGGAACGCGGAGTTTTTAACCACTAAGGAAATCCGCCAATGGCCGGATTTTTTGGGAGCGGCCTCTCGCCAACCCCGCAGTAGCGGGGCTCGTGGCCTTCGCGGTGGAGCGGAGGCGCGGTCGATGCCGCGGGATGGGCTTCCGGAGATCAGCGGACCTTGGCGGTTAAACCGGTTCGTTACGCTTTGGCGAAGAGGTCGGTCATCGGGAGGTCGAGGCCGGTGAGGGCTTCGTCGGTGAGAGTCTCGCGGCCGGCTAGAATGGTTTCGAGACGGAAACCAAATTCGCCGCTGCCGTAGATCTCGGTGTTTTGATAGCGCGAATCGACGATCCAGAGGCGGGGCACGCGGCTGTCGGAGTAGAGCTGTTTTTTAAGAACGGTGTCGGGGTGGTGATCGCCGGGCTGAAGGACTTCGGCGGCGAGATAGAGCTGTGATGCGGCGCCGCTTACGAGGGCGAGATCGGGGCATATCTCGACGCCGGGGCTCAGGGTGAGCGGCGTGCGGCGGGGGAGGAGACGGAGCGCGGAGTTGGCCGGAAGGTGCGCGGAGATCGCGGCGTGCAGGCGGTCGCAGAGAAGCTCGTGGGGGGCGTTGAGCGCGGCGCGGATGAAGGTCTCGCCGGCGATGAGTTCTTTGTAGGGGGCGGACATGGGAGGATGGGAATAAGCTAAGAGCTGAGAGGCTAGAGTTGAGAGCTTCCGGAAGTCGGAGACGGAGATTTTGGAGTTTTAACCACTAATGGAATCGACCAACGGGCGATTCTTTGGGGCGGCTTCTCGCCAACCCCGCAGTAGCGGGGCTCGTGGCCTTCGCGATGGAGCGGAGGCGCGACTGATGTCGCGTGAAGGAATTATTTTTTAAAGAGGCTGATGAGCCAGAGGAGGAGGGTGGCGCCGCCGGCGGCGAAGAGGATCATGATGAGCTGGCCGTTGATCTGGCGGAGGACAAAATAACCAAGAAAGGCGCCGGCTGTGCCAATGACGAGGTTGGCGATGAGGCCGAGGCCCTTGCGCTTGAGGATGAGCGTGGCGATGCCGCCGGCGAGCAGGCCGATGACGAGGAGCGAAATGGCGGTTTGCAGGGACATGAGGATCAGACGCCGAGGGTGAGTTGCTGCCAGCAGGCGGCGGGGATGTCTTCGGCGCGGCTTTGCGGGTTGCAACCGGATGAGGCGATCAAGGCGAACCAGGCGGCGCCTCCGTCGGGGAGTTTGTCGCGGAGGAGCGAGCCGAGCTGTTTGCGGCGTTGCTGGAAGCAGGCGCGGATGAGGAGCTTCACGTCGGCGGAAAAAACGAACGGCGCGGGCTTGCGGACGAGGTTGAGCAGATACGACTCCACATCGGGCCGGGGATGAAAACAGGCGGCGGCGACCTTGTGGCCGGGGGCGACGTCGTAGGCGGACTGGAGAAAAATGGAGATGGAGCCGAAGAGTTTGGTGCCGGGTTTGGCCATGTAGCGGAGGGCTGCTTCGTATTGCAGCATGAGCACCAGACGTTCGGGCAGGGCTCCTTCCAGCACAGCGTCCATCCACGGGGTGGAAATGGCGTAGGGCAGGTTGGCGACGATTTTGAACGGTTGGTCGGCGGGGATATTGGCGATGGGGTGGTCCATGGCGTCGCCTTGCAGCAGGTGAAGACGTCCGGGATGAAGGGGCAGAACCCTTTGAGTGAGGTAGTGCGCCATCGCGGCATCTTGTTCGACCGCCCAGACCTCGGCGCCCGCCTCGAGCAGTGTGCGGGTGAGCGTGCCGAGTCCGGGACCGACCTCAACGATGCGGTCGCCGGGGATGACTTTGGCGAGTTCGACGGACTTGCGGACGATGTTGCCGTCGATGAGAAAGTTTTGCCCGAGCGCGTGTTTCGGGTGGACGCCGAGCTCGGCGAGGGCTTCCCGGGTTTCGGATAGGGAGAGAGGCATGGGCGGTCAGTCGAGCGTGGAGTCCTCGAGGTGGAATTTGTGGAGCGCTCGGTGGACGGCGGGGGCGAAGATGATCGCGGTCGCGCCGATGAGGGCGATGCCGCAGTAGATGGCGTAAATGCCGGCGAAGAGTTTCGCGGCGTCGGTGTGCAGTTGGGATAACGGGCCCATGCCGGAAAGAATCATGGAGGCGTCGAGGAAAGCGTCCATCCAGGCAAGTCCGCCGATGAAATGATAACCGAGGATGCCAACGAGCAGGGAAACGAGGATGAGCGCCGAGCCCAAGGCTGCGCTGCGGGCCATGCGACGGAAGAATTCACGGCGGGGCAGCAGGTGCGGTTTTTTGGACTCGGTCATGGCGGCAGGCGGATTTTTGAACCACTTATGCGGAAATTGATTTTAAGGGAATGGAGGCGGAATTCCCAAATATTTCCGATTATCAGGGTGAATCAGTGGTTTCTGAATTCCGAAATCAGGGCGGCGGCGTCGGGGGCCTTCATGAGGGCCTCGCCGCAGAGGATGGCATGGGCGCCGCAGGCGTGGACGCGGGCGGCGTCGGCCCCGGTGAAGATGCCGCTCTCGCTCACGGCGATGACGTCCTTGGGGAAAAGCGGGATAAGGCGTTCGCTGAGGCCGAGGTCGCACTTGAAGATGGCGAGGTCGCGGTTGTTCACGCCGATGATCTTCGCGCCGTGTTTCACCGCGCGGTCGAGTTCGGACTCGTTATGAATTTCGAAGAGCGCGTCGAGACCGGCGGCCTGCGCGGCGGTGAAGAGGGTGGCGATCTCGTCGTCGTTGAGTGCACGAACGATGATGAGGATGGCGCTGGCGCCGGCCTCGCGGGCCTGGAGAACCTGGATGGGGTGAACCATGAAGTCCTTGCGGATGCAGGGGATGGCGGGCGGAGCGTCGAAGAAGAGCGTGGTGACGCCGACGAGGTCATCGAGGGTGCCGCCGAAGTATTTCTCGTCGGTGAGGACGGAGAGCGCGCTGGCGCCGGCGGCGCGGTAGTTGAGGGCCTGGTCGGGCGCGGAGAGGGTCGTGGCGGCGATGGCACCGGCGGAGGGCGAGCGGCGCTTGATCTCGGCGATGACGGCGAGCTTGCCGTCGTCTCGGCGTAGGGCAGAGGCGAAGGACGGGGGCTTGGGCAGGGCGGCGTTGAGGTCGGCGAGTTCCTGCGTGAAGACGGGACGCAGCGACGGGGCGATCTCCTGTCGCTTCCAGGCCATGATCTCGGTGAGTTTGTCGGACATACGGGAAGCCAATAGCCGCAAAGAGGCGCAAAAGTCGCAAGAAACAATCCCGCCGACGATTCAGGGTTTACCTTTTGGCGTCTTTTGCGCCTCTTTGCGCCAAGACATGAGCGCTGTTGAAGATCTTCGCAAAACCATCGCCGCGTTGCGCGCCCCCGGCGGGTGTCCGTGGGATCAGGTGCAAACGCATGCCACGCTGACGCGCTGCCTGATCGACGAGGCGAGCGAGCTGCTCGACACGATCGACCGTCTCGACATGCCGCACATGCGCGAGGAACTGGGCGACGTGCTGATGCAGGTGGTGTTTCACGCGCAGCTCGCGGAGGAGGCGGGGCACTTCGATCTGGAAGCGGTCGCGGCCGAGGCCAACGAGAAGCTCGTGCGCAGGCATCCGCATGTTTTTGGCGACGGCGCGAAGCTCGGCACGGCCGACGACGTGATCGTGAAGTGGGAGCAGATCAAGGCCCAGGAAAAGAAAAACGGCCCCGCGCAGTCGGGCGTCTTCAAGGAGCTGCCTCCGCGCCTGCCGGCGCTGATGTTTGCCGAGGCGGTATGGAAGCAAATCGAGAAAAAGGAGCTGCCGGCTGACGGCGCCGTGGATGTGGCGCAAGTGAAGGCGCTCGGCGCGCGGCTCGACGAAGCGACCCTCGGTAAAATGCTTTTTGAAATCACCGCGGCGGCGCGCGCCAAGGGACTCGATCCCGAGGGTGCGTTGCGGCTGCACGCCACGCAGGTCATGCGCGATGTCGAAGCCCGCCTCGCATCCACCTCTGCCTGAGCTGGTCGTCACCGCGTGGTGGACGCCGTTTGCAGATTTCCTCGCGAAGGAGCGCCGCTACTCGCGCTACACGCTGCGCAACTACCAGGGCGCGTTTGAGGATTTTTATCATTGGCTGAACCAGGCGGGGCTGTGGGAGAAAGGCTTCGACAAGCTCAGCGTGCGCGACATGCGCGACTTCGTGATCGAAGGGCAGCACCGGTTCGACCGAAGGACGCTGCACCTGCATGTGTCGGCACTGCGGGCTTTTTTTAAGTTCTGGCTGAGGCACGGGAAGGTGGACCGGAATCCCTTCATCGGCGTGCCGTTGCCGAAGCTGGAGAAACGGCTGCCTAAATTTTTAACCGAGACGCAGATGAAGGCGTTGCTCACGGGGCCGCAGCGGCTGCTGGAAAACGGGAGCGAGACGGCGTTCGTGGCGTGGCGCGACCGGCTGGCGATGGAGTTGCTCTATGGCGGCGGATTGCGTGTGAGCGAACTCACGGGACTCAACTACGGCGATATCGATTTTGCGAGCGGCGTGGCGCGCGTGCTGGGCAAGGGCAAGAAGGTGCGACTGTGTCCGCTTGGACGCGTGGGTATGGCGGTGATGGCGAAGTGGAAGACCGAGTTTGCACGCGACACGGGGCACAATGCGCCGGTGTTGGTGACGCCGAAGCACGAGCGGCTGCCGGTGCGGCAGGTGCAGTTGTTGTTGAAACGCTATCTGGCGCTGGCCGACCTGCCGATGGATCTGACACCTCACAAACTGCGGCACAGCTACGCGACGCATTTGTTGAATGCGGGTGCGGACCTGCGGCTCGTGCAGGAGCTATTGGGGCATGCAAGTCTGAACACGACGCAGGTCTATACGCACGTGAGCGTGGCGCGGCTGCGCGACATCTACGCGAAGGCGCATCCGCGGGCGTGAAGAGAAAGGCCGTCTTCGATCAGACGAAGTCGGGATTTTTTAACCACTAAGGAAATCCGCCAATGGGCGGATTTTTGGGGAGTGGCTACGGCTGATCGCCTACGCTTAGAATCGGAGGTATCTGCTAATCGCAGATGGAGACTGAATTCCTAGAAATTCAGTGATCATTAGTGAAAATAAGTGGTTAACCGATCCGGTTATCAGAGGTCGCGGATGGCGTTGCTCATGACCTCGCAGGCGCGGTCGATGGCGGGGCCGTCGTGGGCGGTGCTGAGGAAGCCGGCTTCGTAGGCGCTCGGCGCGAGATAGACGCCGTTTTCGAGGCAGGCGTGGAAGAATTTTTTGAAGAGCGTCGCATCGCCCTTGAGCGCGGTGTCGTAGTCGCGCACCGGAGTGTCGGTGAAGAAGATGCTGAACATGGACCCGCATTGCGGGACTTGCACCGGGATGCCTTTGGCCCGGGCGGCGGCGCGCACGGCGTCGCGGAGCTGGGCGCCGAGTTGGTCGAGGATTGCGTAAACGTGGTGGTTGTCCAGCAGGCGCAGGGACGCGATGCCGGCGGCCATGGCGAGCGGATTGCCGCTGAGTGTGCCGGCCTGATAAACGGGGCCGAGCGGCGCGAGATAGTCCATGATGTCGGCGCGTCCGCCGAAGGCGCCGACGGGCAGGCCACCGCCGATGATTTTGCCGAGGCAGGTGAGGTCGGGGACGATACCTTCGCGTTCCTGCACGCCGCCGCGAGCGATGCGGAAGCCGGTCATGACTTCGTCGAAGATGAGAAGCGCGCCGTGTCTGGCGGTAATCTCACGGAGGTAGGCGAGGTAGCCGGCGTCGGGCATGATAAAGCCGACGTTGCCGCAGTAGGGCTCGATAATGACGCCGGCGATCTGGCCACGGTTGGCGGCGAAGGCGGCGTCGAGGGCGGCGCGGTCGTTGTAGGGAAGAACGATGGTCTCGCGGGCGAAGGACGCGGGGATGCCGGCGCTGTCGGGGTGGCCGTGGGTGAGGGCGCCGGAGCCGGCCTTGATGAGAAGGGAGTCGGAGTGGCCGTGGTAGCAGCCGGAGAATTTGATGATCTTGTCGCGTTTTGTGAAGCCGCGCGCGAGGCGGATGGCGGACATGGTGGCCTCGGTGCCGCTGCTGGTCATGCGGACTTTTTGAATCGAGGGGATGAAGCGCACGATGAGCTCGGCCATCTCGACTTCGTAGGGATTGGGTGTGCCGAAGGAGGTGCCGTTTTCGAGGGCGGCGGCGATGGCGGCTTTGATTGCCGGGTGGTTGTGGCCGTGGATGGCCGGCCCCCAGGTGCAGACAAAGTCGATGAGCGTGCGTCCATCGGCGGTGGTGAGGGTGGCGCCCTGGGCGGACTGGGTGAAGAACGGCGCGCCTCCGACGGAGCGAAAGGCGCGGACGGGGGAATTGACGCCGCCGGGAATGATCTGGAGGGCGCGGGCGAAGAGTTGGTCGGAGGAGGTGGAAGAAGACATTT
>DATJHQ010000023.1:0-256413 GCA_035493815.1 Rariglobus sp. | reverse complement strand
GTTTCACCTCCTGCGGGCGATCTACGCGATCCCGGAGCCGCAGTTCAAGGCGACGCTCGACGAGCTCGTGGCGTTGCTGGACGTCGGCCACAAGCTCAACGTGATGGTGCGCGAGCTCTCGCTCGGCGAGCGGATGAAGATGGAGCTTATCGCCGCGCTCCTGCACCGGCCGCGCGTGCTGTTCCTCGATGAGCCGACGATCGGGCTCGATGTCGTTTCGCAGAAGGCGGTGCGGCAGTTCCTGCGCGACTACAACCGAAAGCATCGCGTCACCATCCTGCTCACGAGCCACTACATGGCCGACATCAAGGAACTCTGCGACCGCGTGATCGTGATCCACAAGGGCCTCAAGATCTACGACGGCGCCCTCGCCCGTCTCGAAAATGCCGACGGCAGCAAAAAGAAAATCATCACCTTCCTCCCTGCCGACGGCACGTTCCCCGAGACGTGGCAGTCGCGCCACGGTGAAACCAAACGCGACCCCGAAGAAGGCAAATTCACCGTGCGCGTCCCCGGAGAAAACGTCGTCGCCGTCTCGCAGGAAATTCTCACGACCGGCCCTGTGGCCGATATCACCATCGAAGACGTCCCGCTGGAAGACGTGATAGCCGAACTCTTCGCCGCCCAGTAATTCCGCCGGCCTTACACCATGGGCGTGGATCGAGTTCCAATCATGCAATTTGCGAAGGATAGAGTTCGCAATTCGGCGAACGCTTCGATTTGAAACTAAACCGATGTCCATGCAACAGACCTTGGATCTGCTTCCTGTTTTATGCGCGATAGTGCTTTATGCAGCCCGCATCCGGGAGTTTTTCGTTAAACGCAACGTCATCTCCGGCGAGATCAATGAGCGAGCCACCTTTCTGGCCCTGCTCGTGAGCGGCACGCTGGTCGTCACGCTTGCCCTCGTTGAATATTTGGTGAGACGCACAGGATTTCAGGCGGTCGACTTCGTCGCGGGACTGATCGTGGCCGGCCTTTCATTCGTTGTGCGCGCGGCGGCGGTCCGCGCCCTCGGGCGCATGTGGAGTGTGCACATCGAGATACGCAGCGAACACCAGCTGGTGCAAAGCGGACCCTTCCGCTGGGTGCGCCACCCCATTTATTTTGCAGCCATCCTGGAGCTGGTCGGCGCGATGCTCTTCCTGAATTCTTTCTATACATGGATTGTTTTCTGGGTGCTGTTTGTCCCCAGCCTGTATGCCCGCATCCGACTCGAGGAACGCGCGATGATCGCCCAGTTCGGCGACCAGTATCTCCATTATCGCGAGACCACGCCGGCGGTTTTGCCGTGGCGTGGCCCAACCAGCTGACTTTCGCGCCATGGACTATCCTGAGCGCAGAGTTGTCGTTACCGGCATAGGCCTGCTGGCGCCGAACGGCCTTACCGTTGACACCTTTTGGGAAAGCCTCTGTGCCGGCCGCAGCGGCGCCGGCCCGATCACCCATTTCGATTGCAGCACCTTCCCCACCAAAATCGCCTGTCAGCTCAACGGCTACGTCGCTGAAAACTACATCGATTTCAAGAAAGCGAAGCGGCTCGATCGCTCCCTTCAATTCGGAATCATCGCCGCACGTCACGCCGTGAAAGACTGTGGGATTGATCTCTCTATTATCAATCCTGGGCGCATGGGTATAGTCGAAGGCACGTCCGTCTCCGGCATGCAGCATACGTTCGATAGTCACAGATCCTTCATAGCAAAAGGCATCAAAGGGCTGAATACGTTTTCTTTGATGAACGCCTACTGCGGTGGCGGCAGTTCCGAAATCGCCCTCGATCTGGGAGTTCCCTGCCAAGCCCTCACCATCTGCACCGCCTGCTCATCCGGCAATGACGCGATAGGGTATGCCCTGAACGCAATCCGTAATGACGATGCTGATATCATGGTTGCAGGAGCCACCGAGGCCCCGATCGTCGACGCTTATGTAGGCACCTTTTGCGCATCGAAGTCATTAACCAAACGCAACAATGAGCCGGCAACTTCGATGCGGCCGTTCGACCGCCACCGGGATGGCTTTCTCCTCGGTGAAGGCGCCGCTTTTCTCGTATTGGAAGAGCTTTCTCACGCACTCGCCCGAAATGCCCGTATTTATGCGGAGGTCTTGGGCCACGGCAGCAGCTCGGAAGCGTATCACTCGGTCGCGCAACACCCGGACGGAATCGGCATCAGACAAGCGATGGAAAAGGCCTTTTATCGCGCACGCCTGATGCCATCCGAAGTGGATTACATCAACGCTCACGCCACCGCCACTCCGACCAACGACATCAACGAGACACGCGTCATCAAGCAGGTTTTCAAGGACTACGCGAAGCGTGTTCAAATCAGCGGCACCAAACCGGTCACCGGTCATCTTGCCGGTGCCGCCGCCGCCTTGGAGGCGGTGGTTTGTGTTTTGAGCATCGACCGACAGATCATCCCTCCAACCATCAATCTCACCGAACCGGACGATGGATGTGATCTGGACTACGTCCCCGGAACCGCACGTCACTTCCCCGTTAAGACCGCCATCAATCTGAACGCAGGATTTGGCGGGAAAAACTCCTGTCTTATCTTTCGGGCGTTCACCGGTTGATGAACCTCTTTCAGCTAGCACCCCTGATAGCCGGTATCAGCAACTTGCTGTTATCCGTTTTTGTAATCACTCGCGACTTCCGCTCGCTGACCAACCGGATTTTTTTTTACTGGGGCCTATCACTGTCGATCTGGACATTCGGAGCGTTTTCATTGTTTCGCGTGCAAGATGCCACCATGGCACTCGCCATCGCCCGAATACTTCATTTTGGGGTGATTTTCCTGCCCGTCCTCTACACCCATCTCGCCATATTGATCACCGGCATACCCATGCGCCGTGTTTTACCATGGGCTTACCTGATCAGCATCTTGCTGGCATTCTCCAACCTCACCGACTATTTCATCGCAGGTATCCACAGGGTCGACGTGGTCTATTACGCAGTGGCCGGACCGCTTTACTGGGTATTGTCCAACATGGTGACAATCTTGGGATCCGTCTGTGTATGGTTGATGTTTAAGCGACGACGTGCCCTCACCACTTTGCACCGTCGTCGTGTATCCGCGATGATTTCAGCACTGGCGCTTCTCATGGTTCTAGGAGCGCACGATCTGTTTCCAATCCTGGGCATCTACCGATACCCCGGCACGTCTGTCGTAATATATCCACTGGGAACACTCGCGGCATTTATGTTTCCCGTGGTGGTTTCCTACAGCGTGCTTCAAAACCAACTCTTGGACATTCGTTTCGCTTTGGGAAGGTTGTCCGCGACGTTGGTCAGGCTATTGTTCTTTTTCTCAATCGGCTTTGGTCTTCTTTTTATCTGCGCACTGGTTATCCCGGGGAAATTCACCTTTTCCTCCTTTGTAGCCAGTCTTGTGGTCATGTTGATCAGCGGTTGCATCAGCTCGGTATTTTTCCCCAAGTTGCTCGGGGCAGGCGCTGAATCGCTTGAACGGCGCATTCTTGGCGACCGTTTCGAATACCAAGAACAACTCCGCGGATTCATCGAATCCATTCACGTTTATACCGATACGAACCGCTTACTCGACGACCTTGAAGGCCTGCTTCTCACCACGATGCGAGCGAGCTCATATCATATCGTCATACTTGATCCACACACCAACCAGTTAATCATGCAGCGCGGTCATCCAGCCAATGACGCCCTACCTGACATCAATCTTGGGTCCCCGGTGTTGGATTTGTTTAGAAAACATCCGCAAGATTTTTTGGATTTTCGCCTAGCCCGGCCCATCAGTTCGAATACCAACAACGAAACCGACGCCCTTGCTTTATTCAGCAAACTCCAACCGGAACTATGTCTTCCCCTCTATTCCAATCAGGAACCGTTTGGGTTTATTCTCTTAGGTAAAAAGCAGGCTGAAACGTCTTATACGGCACAAGACTTGGAGCTGCTGATCAGCTTGGCCAAAAACCTAAGTTTGGTTCTGGATCAAATTCGCCTAAAAAAACGCGTCGAACTAACCGAGCAGCTTGAATCGCTCGCGGTTATGTCGCGCGGCCTTGCCCACGATCTGAACAATCTGATCACGCCCATCCACACCTACCTACAATTGATTGATGATCGCGGCAAAAGCGGCTCGGACGACGAGGAACTCTTACGCATAGCAGCCAGAAACCTGGACACCATTCGCTCCTATGTTCGCGAGGCTGTTTTCTTCTCCAACACGCTCACGCCAAAAATATCGCTGATCCCGCTTGATGACTTTTTTGAAAATCTAAAGGACCTCTGCAAACACCAGTTGGATAAGCACGAAATTGGGTTAATCTGCGAAATCTCCGAGCCTTTTGATTTTTACGCCGACCTCATTTTGATCCAGCGGCTTTTGTCCAACCTCGTCTTCAACGCCATTGATGCTTCCCCCGAAGGTTCCACCATCACCCTGCGCGCAATAAAACTGCCCCGCGTCGCGGGACGCCCCGCATGGATGCGCTTCCAAGTCATCGACCGGGGCTCCGGCATTTCCAAGGAAAACCTGAGCCGCGTTTTCGCCCCTTATTTCAGCACCAAAAATATCGGCGACCAGACGCGTGGCTTCGGCCTGGGTCTCACTATCTGCCAAAAAATCGTCCACCTTCACCGCGGCACGATTTCCCTGCAAAGCACCGAGGGGCAAGGCACCACCGTCCAGATAGATTTCCCCATGGAGCCCGCTGAACATTCCGCCGGCCCTTTGCCATCATGAACCGGATACTTGTAATCTCTGCTCAAACCAGAGCCGCCGAATCGCTCAAGGTGCTTATGCCTGCAGACCGCTTTGGCATCGTGCACCTGTCGCGGCCCGAGCTTATCAGGGAATCTCTCCCTCCTTCCTGCATCGATTTGTGCGTGATCGACACCGATCTGGCCGATGCCGGCGCCCTGCGTCTCGTCGACGAGGTTCGTCGCCAGCTGCCCGGCATTCCATTGGTTGTCGCCGCCGCCACGAGCCTGCGCGAGTGGGAAGAGGATGCCATTTTGCACGGCATCTCCTTTGTCTTCAAAAAACCTCTTCGGGGTCCTCTGCTGATAACCGTTTTTGACCGATTGCTGGCCGGTGCATCGGCACCCGTAGTCGCGCCCCCGTCCGAATCTCCAGTTCGCACGCTCGCGGAGCTTCGGCCCGGCCCCGTAAACAACCTCTCTCATCTGGAAATCCTGCGCGATTTTTCCCGTCTTTTCAGCCATTCGTTGAATGTCCGCAGCCTTCTGCATGAGTTTGTGCTCAAACTGCGCGAGGTCATCAGCGTAAACCGCATCGCTCTTTTTCTCCAGCCTCCCCAAAATCCATTTCTTCCCGGTCCGCTTGCCGCATCCCGACGACTGCCCTGTGTTTGCTCCGCCGGCATCGCCGCCGATCTTTATCGTTTTTTCGAGCTATCCCTCGACGGCGGAATCGGCGCGGCCATCGCTGCCGATGGCCGCATCCTCCGCGCTGATGCCGGCGCGACTCTCTCTCTCGACGCACGGCGTGAATTTGAGATTCTCGGAGGTCACATCGCCATCCCCATCCTGGATCGTGAGCGGCTTCTCGGCATAGCGGTCCTCGGAGGACGTCTCACGGGGTTGCAGTTGAGCGACCAGGAACTGCAGCTGCTTTTCCATCTTCTCGAAGAACTCGGGCTGGCCATCAAAAACAGCTGGTTGCACGACCAGCTCACCACCAACCACCGCCTGCTCACCAACATTCTCGGGCAAATGGGCGCCGGTTGTCTTGTGGTCGCCCGCGATCTTACCATCCTGCAGGCGAATCCCGCCCTCGTCCGCCTTCTCGATCTGATTCCCGGAGCGGGCCGGGGCATGGAATTTGCCGACCTGCCCCAACGTCTCGCCAGCCTGCTCTACGAGGTGTTAAACGGCGGACGCGAATCCGCCTGCACTCATTATCTGCATGGAACGCGCACGCTGCTCGTGACCGTGACATCGTTTCATCTCGATGCCCATGCCGAGACATCTGCAGTCCTTGTCACGATCGAGGATCACACCGCCATCGAGGCGGCACGCAGAATCGAGGTTGATCGCGAACATGATCGCCTGATCTCCCTCATCGCGGAAAAATTTTCACACGAAATTCGCAACGCCCTGCTTCCGCTGGATACACACCGCCAGCTCCTGCCCACCGACTACGCACGGGCCGATTTCCGCACTTCACTGGAATCCGCCCTCGGGCGTGAAACCAGCCGCATCCTCCGCTGCGTCGATCAACTTGCCTTCCTTTCGCGCGCCAAGAACGAACCGGTGGAAGTTCATGTTTTGCACGATCTGCTGCGCCAAGCGGCGGTGCATGCGTCCACCCACTCACCCGCTCCGGTCGGTCTGAAACTATCAGGTTCATCATCCGACACGCTCCGTGTTCTCTGCGAGCCCCGCAGTCTGCGTCACGCACTGGGAGAGATCATCCTTAATGCAGCCCAATCATCTCCGGACTGCTCCGAAATATCCGTGCGCATCGATCAGACCGCGTCCACAGATGGCGCGCGTCGTATCCGCATTGGCATCGTAAATCCATCGGTCGGATTCACGACCGAGGCATTGTCCCGCGTATTCGAGCCTTTTTATACGACCAAGAGCGTTGGCCTTGGGCTGGGTTTGGCTGTAACAAGAAAAATCCTACGCGATCATGGCGGTGATGCCGAGGTTTTCGCTCGACCCCACGGTGAAATTGGGGACATTGTCGTGACGCTGCCTCTTCAGTGATGTCCTTAAAGACTCACCGAACGAGCCGCGCCTGACGATGCCAGCACAACACCCCCGCACACGTCAGAGCATCGCTCTGGCCTCCCTCTGCGCGATCACGTTGACGGTTGTCCCGGTGACAGCCTTTGCCAACGGCACGCGCCTTCCCAACCAGGACGCCGAGGCAACCGCCCGAAGCAATGCGTTTGCCGCCACCGCGGACAACCCGTCCGCTATTTATTACAATCCCGCCGGCATCACCCAACTTCCCGGCCTGCAAATTTTGGCCGAAAGCTATACTGTGCTGGCCCAGAACGATTACATACCGGCCGGCGGCGGCTCTCGCGTGGAGGCCAAGCGACAAGTCGCCGTCGTCCCGCAACTCTATGCGACTTACACGCCCGAGAAATCACCCGTAAGCTATGGCATTGGGGTTTACTCCCCATTCGGCCAGGCCACGAACTGGCCCGACAACTCCGGGTTTCGCACCATCGCCACCAAAAACGAGATTCAGTTCATCACCATCGCCCCGACCGTGGCCTGGAAAATATGCGATCAACTTTCCATTGGCGCCGGCATGCAGATCAATCAGGTCAGCGCAGATCTCCGCAGCGGCCTTACGCCCGCCCCCGGCAATGAGCTTCATTTCAAGGGCGATGACACGTCCCTTGGCTACAATCTCGGCCTCATCTGGAGAATCAACGAACATCACGTGATCGGCCTCACCTACCAAAGCCGATCCATCAGCCATTTTGAGGGCACCGTGAACCTGACTCCTCCCGTCGGCGCTTCCGCTCCCGCATCTCTGGATCTGCCGTTTCCCGATGTCATCATTCTTGGGTATTCTTGGCGCCCCACCTCCAAGTGGAACCTTGAATTCAATGTGGATCGCACCAACTGGGACCTCGTAAACACCCCTACTCTTCATTCATCGGTTGTCACCGTCCCGCTCGCCTTCAACTGGAAGCCCAGCTATTATTACGAATTCGGGATCACCCGCTACCTGACTGATGGATGGCGCATCAGCGCCGGTTATTGTTACAGCGAAAACTCCGTGCCCAACTCGACTTTTAATCCTGCGGTTCCCGATATGGCCCGCCAGCTCGTCAGCTTCGGTGTCGGTCGCACAGTGGGGGCTATTTCCGGCTACCTGACCTACCAACATGGATTTAAATCGACGCGTGATGTCAGTGGCGCCCCCACATCCGTCTTCGCCCAATCTCCCGACGGACGTTATGAAGGCTCCCTCGACGCCATCGCCCTTTCATTCCGTTACGCATTCTAAATATGAACGCCGTCATCTCAAAACCCGCCCCTTCGACCCCCGCCCTGCCTGTCATGCTGGTGGTTGACGATGAAGATGGTCCGCGCAAATCGATACGTATCGTTTTCCAGGATCAGTTCCGCGTCCTCCTCGCCACCAATGGAGACGAGGCTCTCGCCATCGCACGCAGCCAGCCCGTCGACGTGGCCATCTGCGACATTCGCATGGCCGGATGCTCGGGCATCGATGTTCTTCGCGGCTTCAAGCAGATCAACCCCTCCACCGAGGTCATCATGCTCACCGCTTATGAAACGCTCGATACCGCCCGGCAGGCGCTTCGCCTCGGAGCATGCGACTACCTGAGCAAGCCCTTTGATCTTTCGACGATCCGCGAATCCGCCGCACGAGCCCTCCACCTGCACAGAATCTCCGATCATCTCGCAAGCACCGCCGGCCGATTGAAGGATTTGACCAACCGTCTGGACGACATCGCCCTTCGGGAAGAAGTCGCCCGCACGACCAACGAAATTTACGCCGGCGTCCTCCATGACATCAATAATCCGCTGACCGTCATCGCAGGCTACGTGCAACTCCTCAGCGCACGCCTGCAAGACCTCAGCATCCTTCGCGGCGAAGACCTCGACAAGGTTCGCGCCGATCTGACGCATATAGGAAAACAGGTCGACACGTGCACCGCCATTGCCTCGCGCTACCTCCGTTTTATTCATCATCGCGAGTTCCCCGACTCCCATCTGCCGGTCAGTCAGGTTCTCAAAGACCTTCAATCTCTTCTCAACGCCCATCCGGTTGCGGAGGGTCACCAGCTCGTCATCCGCTCCCTGCCCGATGACGCCACTCCGCTCGTCGACGCCACCGACCTGTTGCAGATTCTCCTCAACCTCACGATCAACGCCTTTCAAAGCTCCTCCAAGGAGCAGACGGTGCGGGTCACCGCAACCCGCCTTGAGGACCCTTTGCCCACCCCGCTTGAACCTCCCGAGGAAACAGAGATCGTCCTGGGAGAACCCACCTTCACGAATCAACCGCCCCTGCTTGCGCTCACGATCAGCGATCAGGGAACCGGCATCAGCAGTCAAAATCTCAAGCGTATTTTCGAGCCGTATTTCACCACCAAGGTCCAGACCGGCACTGGTCTGGGCCTCGCGATCGTAGCCCGTCTGGTCCAGACCAACAACGGATTGGTTCACTTCAAAACAGTTCCGGAGCAGGGCACGGAAGTGACCGTTTATTTCCCTCTCAAGGCCTGATCCCCCGTCCGCTACGTTTCTGTCTTTGACGCATACGCTTGGCCGCGCACGCTGGACCGCGTGGACATTGTTTTAACCGTTTTCATCACTGCGGTCATCGTAGGCGGGATCGTCTGGTCCTTGGCCCGCGCACGTCAGGCTGCCCTCATTGAACGGCTAAACGCCCGTGAGTCCGACAATACCCGGCTCGCCACCGACCTAGCCACTTCTCAATCGGCCCTTTCCGAAATCCGGATCCAGAAATCAGAAATCGAACAAAACCTCGCGGCCGAACGCGCTTCTTTTGCCGCCCAACTGACCGCCGGCGAACAACGCCTTGCCGAGCGTGAAACCCTCGCCGCCCGCTATCTTGCCGATGCTGAAAAACTGAAGGCTACCCTTCAGACCGAATTCCAAGCCGTCGCCGCCAAACTCCTGGAGGAAAAGTCCGCCAAGTTCACCGACCACAACAAGACCCAAGTCGAAGCCCTCCTCCATCCGCTTCGCCAGCAACTCACCGACTTCCGCCAGCGCGTCGACACCGTCTATAAAACCGAGAGCGACGATCGCGCCGCTCTCAAAGCCCAGATCGAACAGCTTCGCCTGCTCAACGGCACCATCACTGCCGAGGCCCATGCCCTGACGACCGCGCTAAAGGGCCAGTCACAGGCCCGCGGCGCCTGGGGCGAACTCATACTCGAACGGCTTCTCGACTCCGCCGGACTCATTAAGGGCGAAGATTACCTCACTCAAGAATCACTGACCACCGATGACGGCCGCCGTCTGCGCCCCGACGTCATTCTGCGCCTGCCCGACTCCCGACACCTCGTCATCGACTCCAAAGTTTCCCTCGTCGCCTACGAACGCGCTGCCAACGCCTCCGACGAAACCGTCCGCGCTGCCGCCGCCAAGGACCACGCCGCCGCCGTCCGCACCCATGTCGACCAGCTCAGCGCCAAAAAATACGAGGACACCGGCAAGCTCGTGACCCCCGAATACGTGTTCATGTTCGTCCCGCTTGAACCCGCCTTCATCCTCGCCCTCCAGACCGACTCCACGCTTTACGAATGGGCCTTCGACCGTCGCGTCATCCTGTGCACCGCCCCCACCCTGTTGGTCACGTTAAAGACCGTCTCGATGCTCTGGAAACAGGACCGCCAAACGAAAAACGTTCAAGCCATCGCCGACCGTGGCGGTGCACTCTACGACAAATTCGCAGGTCTGATCGATGACCTCGAGAACATCGGCCTCCACTTCGGCCGCACCCGTGAGAGCTACGACGCTGCCATGAACAAACTCAAGACCGGCAAAGGCAACCTGCTCGCACAGGTCGAAGATCTTAAAAAGCTCGGCGCCAAAGCAAAAAAGTCCCTCCCCGCGCCGTCCGCTGGCGACGACGAAAATTGATTCATCCCGTGTCTTCCACCCATCCCATCATAGGCGTCTGGCTCCCCGTCAAAGCCGAGCTCGACGGCGTCGCCGCACCGGAAATGGTGATTTCACGCACCGAGCTCATCGTCAGCGGAGACTCCTATAAAGTTTACTTCGCCGGAGAAATCCATGATCGCGGCCACTACCGACTTTCTCCGGCCGCAGGCGAAGAATCCCACGAGCACATCACCCTTGTCAGCACCCATGGCGAAAATGACGGACGCACCCTGCCGTCCATTTTTCAGCTCGTCGGCAACCGCCTGCGCATCTGCTACGGCCTGAACGGAGCACTGCCGAATGCATTCTCCACCGCCGTCGATTCTCAGCGTTATCTGGTGACTTACCGCCGCAAGAATTAGTCTTTCGGGGATATCCGGATCAGCACGACTCCGTGGGGAGCCACCGGACTCGAAAACTCTTTTTCAAAGGAGCCGATGTCCTTTTGCCGCCAGAGGTCACGCACACGTTGGGCACCTGACAACTGCAAGTCGGATAATTTCACCGTCACGGTTTTCGGAAAAAGGCCGCGATTGAAAAGCCCCACCGCCCACGAACCGTCTTCGAGTTTTTTGGCGTAGACGCATGTGTTGCCATCCTTGGACACACAGGTTGCCTGCCGGCACAAACTGTCCTGATCCACCGCCAACACCTCGTCATTCGTCAGCAGTCCAATCGTGAAATCATCAAGTTGGACAAGATCGCATCCCAACAAGAGCGGAGCCGACAACAACGACCAAAGACTGATGTGCGTGTATTGTTCATCCGGCGTCAGACGAGTTGGGTGCGGTTTCCCCCAGCCGACCTGGCCGACGACCAGCATGTCCGGATCATTATAATGGCCCGGCTTTTGAAAAGGGGCCCATCGGTCTTGTTGAAAGCCGTTAAAACTCATGGAGCCCCATGTATCGACAATATCTCCCGTGATGCGCCAGCAGCTCGATACCTTTGAAAGATCGCTGATGTTCGAAAACGGCATGCTATTCGATAAACTGAACGCGATGTCGCGCCCGCTTTTGCGAAGCGCATCATACATTTCCTGCGTCTCGGGCAACTGGTTGGGATTCCAGTCATACTTTAGATAATCGATGCCCCATTCGGCCCATTGCTTGGCGTCGCTGGCGGCAAATGAATAACGGCCGATTGCCCACGGCAACGTGTTGTTCCTTTTCCACTCGTGAGGAATGATTGGCTTGGTGCCGTCGGGATTCTCCGAGGTGCTGCCGATACGGCCCGCGTAGGAAATCGTCCAAGGCGTCGAATAAATGCCGGTCTTGAGGCCGAGGGCATGCACTTCGTCACAGAATGCCTTTATATCGGGAAACCGTTTTTCATCCGGCTGAATGGCGTTATAGGGCCCACCGCGTTTTCCCTGCCAGGCATCATCGATGTTGATGTAGGTCCAGCCATGCTGATCCAGCCCGGCTTTGACCAAAGCACGCGCCGACGAAAGCACCTTCTCCTGATCAACCTGCGCCCCCCAGCAGTTCCAGCTGTTCCAACCCATCGGTGGCGTAAGGGCGATTTCATCCCCCACGACGATGCGAAAATGTTTCTCGGCACTGCCCAGCTTGTTCGTCGCCTTTAACGTCACCGGATACTCACCGGCCCTATCCAACGTTCCCGTGATTCGCCCTGTGGCGGCATCCAATGCGAGCCCATTTGGGAGGCCTTCAACGGCATACACCATCGGGCGCTCGCCTGTCACGGGAATGCTATACAAGAAAGGCGATCCCGGACGCACTCCGAAGACCGCCGGCCCGTTGACACGAGGCTCGGGGCCGGATTTGGGCGTGAGAATGACCGCTTCTCCCCGGGGAACCTCATAGGGTTTTGGCTTCGTTCCGCTGACTTCAAAGTTCGCATCGGCCCAGTCCGCATGATCGTAGGCGATGCCATCACCGGCATCCGTCACTTCGAGCGAGAGAACGCGGATTCCCTTCAAAGAAACATCCGCTTTTTTGGCGGCGTCGCCGATGCGCATGATTCCGCTGCGCCACAGTTCATAATCATCCCCGCGAATGACGAACTCCACGCTTCCGGCCTTCGTGTCATCGTTGACGCCGACCATTGCGGTGAACCGGTCACTTCCTCCACCGAGGTCGATCACGAACCGGCCATTGGCATGCGTGCCGAGCCCGTTTTTAAAAGTCTGTCCAGCGATGATCAAGGGACCACCCGTGACCGCCTTGTCCTGCTGCGCCCTGCCCCATTCCTGCTCGACACTCTTCAGGTCTAGTGACGACAACGGGATGTTTTCCGCAAAAGCAAACGGGCCCATTCCGAGAATGGCGGCAACACACACAAAGCGACGCATGAGGCCGAAGCGACGAACAAGGGGTAGTTTCATAGTCTTATCGTGAAAAGGTGACCGAGAGTATGTGAAATAACATATCTCTTAAAAAATAATCCTTCAATGGGCCGTAACACCTATTAATGGTCTTTTTGTGAATATAGAGTCACCCACCGCCCTGCAGGCTTTTCAGCGCGCCTACGCCCGCAGAAAGGACAACGGATTTGAGCATTCCGGCGCCGATGTCCTCGATCTCGGCTGTGAGACGCGCACCGACCCTGCGGCCTACATTTGGGATGGCATGCGCCGTGGCGGCGATCCGCGCCACCCACGAATCCTCGTGCAGTTCACCTTGGAAGGCTGCGGCCGCTTTGAGCAGGGGAAGCGCGCCTACAAGGTCGGCCCCGAAACCGCGTTTTTCACCGTCATCCCCTCACGACACGTTTACCGTCTGCCAGAGGACAATCCGCACTGGAGTTTTTTCTGGCTCAACATCGGACACCCTTGGGTCGTGCAGCGAATCACCGCGTTGATCAAAACGCACGCACCGGTCATCCCCATCGCCAGCGGCTCGAAGCTCATGGCGACCAGCCGGTCTTTTTTCGAACAAGTATGCTACCGCCGGCTCCCCGATGCGTTTGCCGAGGAAGCCGTGATGCTCGACTGGATGCTGGAATTCGAACGTCACCTGCACAACCTCGCGCATCCGCAAGGCCCGCGTGATTCCATGATCCGGCAGTTGCGCGCATTCACCCTCGCCAACCTGTCGCGCTCTTTCGGCATCGAGGAGTTTGCCCGCCAGCAGGGAATTTCACGCAGCCACTGCGGTCACTTGTTCAAACAGATCACCGGCCTGTCGCCCGCCGCGCACGTGCTTGAGATACGAATGACGGAGGCACGCCGAAGACTGCGCGAAACCAACCGCCCGCTAAAAGACATCGCCGCCGAAACGGGATTTGCCGACGCAAATCACTTCTGCAAAGCCTTCCGGCGGCATTGTCACCTGAGTCCCGGCGCCTACCGGAAACAAGCGGGCTGAACATCGCGCGTCTAGCCCGTCGGCGTTTTGCGCCCCGCCTTGATCTCCGCGCGATGCCGCTTCCCCGCCACCTGGATCGCCTTTTGCCGGCGGCTTTTGGGTCGCGCCTTTCGACGCGCTTTCTCCCGCACGTGCCGGCGCTCCGCCTCCGCCTGCTTCAAAACAGTTTCCAGTTTCCCGCACAATTCACTCCAAGCCATCTCGCGGTTGGCCGCCTGGGATCGCTCGCGCTGGCACCGCACCTCGATACCCGTCGGCCTGTGTTTAACGCACACCGTGCTGCTGGTTTTGTTGATTTTTTGCCCGCCCGGCCCCGATCCGCGCACAAAACGCTCCTCCATATCCGACGCGAGCACGCCCAGCGCGTCCAGACGTTCGAGAATTTGAGTTGGTAAAACCACGACACCCCCTTTTTCTCACGAAACACTTTTTGCGCAAGCGAGTCGTAGAACCCTTGCTTTTACCCACAAGACTATCGCCAAACATGATTACCGGTCCCACTTGGTCCCAGAAACTTCGCGACGAAATCGGCAAAGCCGTCATCGGTCAGGACGCCGTGATCGAGCGCCTGCTGGTGGCGCTTCTCGCCAACGGTCACGTCCTGCTTGAAGGCATGCCCGGCCTTGCCAAGACGCTGCTCATCAAATCACTGGGCACCGCCCTCGGCGTGCAGTTCGAACGCATCCAGTTCACGCCCGACCTCCTTCCCAGCGACGTCGTCGGCACCATGGTGTTCTCGCCCAAGGACGGCGCCTTCACTTCCCATCGCGGTCCGATCTTCGCCAATCTCGTCCTCGCCGACGAAATCAACCGCGCCCCCGCCAAGGTCCAAAGCGCCCTCCTCGAGGCCATGCAGGAGCGCCAAGTCACCATCGGCGGACAAACCCACCCCCTGCCGAAGCCGTTTTTCGTGATGGCCACGCAAAACCCCGTGGAGCAGGAAGGCACCTATCCATTGCCCGAGGCGCAGACGGACCGGTTTCTCTTCAAGCTTCTCGTCGATTATCCCACCGCCGCCGAGGAAACGACCATGATGCAGCGCTGGGGCCAGGTCACCCGCCAGCCCGCCCTCGAACCCGTGGCCAACGGCGACGAGCTCCTCGAACTCCGCGGCGAAGTCGACAAGGTCCATCTCGCGCCCGCCGTGCAGGGCTACATCCTCGCCCTCGTGCGCGCCACCCGCGCACTGGCCGAACCCGCTCCCGGCAAAAAACGCTACCTCAGTTTCGGCGCCTCCCCGCGCGCCTCGCTCGCGCTTTATCAGGCCGCCAAAGCCCTCGCGTGGGTGCGTGGGCTCGACTACGTCACCCCCTCGCTCGTGCAGGACATCGCACCCGACGTCCTTCGTCACCGCGTGGGTCTCACCTACGAGGCCGAAGCCGAGGAGATCACCAGCGATCAACTCATCGCGCAGGTGATCAAGCAAACGCCCGTCCCTGAAGTCTGACCCCTCCGATTCATTCTCGTTCTTCGTTCTCTTTCCCGTTCTCTCGGATTGGACGGAGGTGGAGGACGAGAAAGCGCAAGAGAATGAGAACGATTTCCTGACCGTGTCATCCGCATCATCAACCACCACCCCCTCTCCGCTGGCTCTTCTGCGCCAGCTCGAATGGCGCGTGCGCCACGCCGTGGAAAACGTTCTCAGCGGCGAATACCGCTCCGCCTTCCGCGGGCGCGGCATGGAGTTCGACCAAGTCGTGAAATACGAATTCGGCGACGACGTGCGCGACATCGATTGGAACGTCACTGCGCGCCTCGGTGAACCTTATCGCAAAAAATTCGTCGAGGAGCGCGAGGTCACCGTGATGATCGTCTTCGAGGACACGCCCAGTCTTCAGTTTGGCTCCGGCGCGCAGTCCAAGCGCGAAGCCCTGCTCGAACTCGCCGGCCTCGTCATGATGCTCGGCGCGGTCAACCGCGACCGCGTGGGTTTCGTTCACGCCACGCCCACCGGCTACACCTTGCGCGAACCCGTGCGCGGCCGCGGCCAGATTCTCCACGCCGCCGCATCGCTTCTCGGCGCCCCTGCTCCGGATATTTCCGCTCCGAATTCCGAGCTCTCAGCCCTCAACTCTCAGCCCTCAACCATTCCGTGGCGCCTCATCGCCCGTGCCGCCCCAAAACACAGCGTGCTCATCTGGCTCGGCGATTTTGCCGCACGCGGCCCCATCGAAGGCTGGGCCGTCATCAAGCAGCGCTACCAGACGATGGGCTTCCGCGTGGAAGACCCTTGGGAGCGCGCCCTGCCCGACGACGATGCCTTCGCCGCCTACGATCCGATCAGCGGCCGGCTCGTAACGCTTGAGAACTCCACCGCCGAACGCGCCGCGCACGCCCAATGGCGCGCCGAACGCGACTCCGCATGGCGTGATCTTTTCCCTGACACGCTCAGCCGTCTCTCCGTCGGCACCGATGAAAACCGCCTCGATGCCCTCGTGAATTTTTTTCACGCACGCATGCGCCGTTGATCATGCCTCCCTACACCCTCCACGATCCCCTCTGGCTTCTCGCCCTTCTGCTCATTCCGGCAGTCGTGTGGCTGCGCGGGCGTCGTGCGGTGCCCGTCCTGCTCGTGCCCTTCGCGGCCGCCTGGCATCGCCCGTCGCTCGCTTCTATTTCACGCTGGCCCGCCGGCCTCGCCATCATGGGGATTGTGTTGCTCATCGTCGCACTCGCCCGCCCTCAGCAGATTGAGGACAAGCGCGAGGTTCACTCCCAAGGCTACGATCTCATGCTGGCGATCGACCTTTCCGGCTCGATGCTCGCCGAGGACTACGAAAAAGACGGCGAGGCCATAAACCGCCTTCAGGCCATCAAGCCCGTCATCCAAGCCTTCATCGACCGCCGTCCCAACGACCGCATCGGCATCGTCGTGTTCTCCGGCCGCGCCTACACCCTTGCGCCGCTCACCTTCGATCACGACTGGCTCTCGAAACAGGTTTCCCGCCTCAAGATCGGTCTCATCGAAGACGGCACCGCCATCGGCGACGGTCTCGGCATCGCCCTCACCCGCCTCGATCAGGCCGGCCGCGAAAAAAACAACCAACGCAAAGGCGCTTTCGTCGTCCTCCTCACCGACGGCGCCAACAACCGCGGCACGCTCACCCCCGATCAGGCCACGCAGATCGCCAAAAGCCGCGCCATCCCCGTCTACACCATGGGCGCCGGAAAAGACGGTATCGTCCCCGTCCCGATTTTTGACGACAACCACAACCGCATCGGCACGGGTCGCACCATCTCCGATCTGGATCAAAACGCCCTCATCAAAATCGCCCGGGAAACCGGCGGTCAATATTACCGTGTCGACGACACCCAGGCCATCGCGTCCGCGTTCCAGTCGATCGACCACACCAAAAAAATCGAATTCCAGGCGAAGAGCTATCTGCTCACCACCGAGCTTTTCGGCTGGTTCGCGGCCACCGGCCTCGGCTGCCTGTTGCTCGCGGCGCTTTTGATTCGCGTGAAACGATCCCCCTCAACCGTCAACCTTCCGGCCACCGCCGGCACCGCCCGGGCATGAGCTTCTATTGGCCTCACGCTTTCTGGCTGTTGCTCATTCCCCTCGCTCTCGCGGCATGG
The DNA here is from genome assembly GCA_035493815.1 of Rariglobus sp. Lineage (GTDB taxonomy): Bacteria > Verrucomicrobiota > Verrucomicrobiia > Opitutales > Opitutaceae > Rariglobus. The sequence goes on along the minus strand of DATJHQ010000023.1, from coordinate 238,875 downwards.
GACTGGCGTTTCCGTCATCGTGTCAGCGCGACCAACACCCATCCCAAAATCATCCGCGCCGAGGCCGGACGCAGCTCGCTTGTCATCCGTCCGTTCAAAGCTGCGCTCGTCACCGGCGGCCCTCGCTGGCGTCTCATGCTCGGTCTCGTTTTCGCCATCATCGCGCTCGCCCGTCCGCAGTGGGGACGTCTTGAAGAACCCGTCTTCGACCAAGCCCGCGAAATCCTCATCGCGCTCGACCTCTCCCGCAGCATGCTCTCGCCCGATGTTAAGCCCACGCGCCTCGATCGCGCCAAGCTCCTCATCACAAGCCTGCTCGAACAGCTCAAAGGCGAACGCGTCGGCCTCGCGGTTTTCTCCGGCACCGCCTTTCTTCAAAGCCCGTTGAGTTCCGATTACGAAATTCTCAGCGAGTTCCTGCCGCAGCTCAATCCCGACTATCTGCCCGAGGGAGGCACCAACTACAACGCCCTCCTCGACACCTCGATCGCCGCCTTCGGCGACTCCGGCGCCGCCGACCGCTTCCTCATCATCCTCAGCGACGGCGAAGCCGAGTCCGGCGACTGGAAAAAACACATCGCCGAACTCAAAGCCAAAGGCATCCGCGTGATCGCCCTAGGCGTCGGCACGACCGCGGGGTCCATGATGCCCGACGGCTCCGGCGGCTTCATCAAAGACGATCGCGGCGCCGTCGTCCTCTCCAAGCTGGACAGCTCCACCCTCCGCGAACTCGCCGGTCAGACCGGCGGCGTTTATGCCGACGCCAGCTCGTGGGTTGATCTCGCCCAACTGGTCCAGAGGACCGTCGACCAGGGGAAACGCGGCGAGTTCAAAGACGTGAGCCGCATCCGCCTCGCCGAGCGCTTCCAGTGGCCGCTCGCCCCCGCGCTGCTCCTGCTTGTCTGGAGTTTCCTGCGCGAGTTCCCGGTCCGCCCCAAACCCCGTGCCCTCCGCCTCGCGTCATCAGACCCTCCTTCGTTGCCGGCCTCCGCTTCGCTCACGGCGTTAACCTTCGCCTTTCTTTTCGCTTCGTTGGTCACCACGCATCCCGTGTTCGCCGCCGCGACGGCAGCTCCCGCGACCGATCCTCTCGCCGCGCCGCTCACTCATCTCGTCGGCCAGCTTGCCGCGCGCGACACCATCGCTGCCCGCGATTACGCCGACCTCGCCAAGACCACCCTTGACTACGGCGAACGCCTTTCCTCCACGCAGCAGGAGGTCCCGCCAGGCCCCGTAAACGACGCCCTCGCCGCCGTCGACGCCGGCCAGTCCATCGATCCCAAGGCCGCCGACTGGTCCGGTCTGCACAACAAGCTGACCGCCCTCCTCAAAAAGAAAAACCCGCCCGAAGAAGATAAAAAAAAGCAGGACCAGAAGCAGCCGGACAAAAACAAATCCGATCAAAACAAGAAGGACGGCGAAGGCCAAAACCAGGACCAAAAAAATCAAGACAAGAAAGACGACTCCTCGTCCAAATCCCAGAAGTCAAAGGATCAAAAAAAGGACGATTCATCGTCCAAGGATCAATCCTCCAAAGACGGCAAAGGAGACGACCCAAAAAAGCAGGACCAGGCCAATGAAAAGAAGCCCAACTCCGACGGCAAATCCGCCTTCGGTGACATGCAGGACAAAGACAAAAAAAACGATCAGCCAAAACCGGAACCCGCCAAACCCGACACGCAGCAGCCCCCCGGCGAAATGCAGCAGGTCGGCGGCACACCCACCAACAAAGACGGTGACTCCGCCAAACAGGATCCCGCCCTCGCCCTCCCCTTGCAAAATCTCGACCAGGTAAAACAGCAGGATTCACCCGCCCGACTCTACCAACTTCTTCAAGACCCGAACGCCAAGTCACCCGCCCAAACAGGGCACAATTGGTAATTCCTCCGATGTTTCGCCGCTTTCTCCTCTGCCTTCCGTTCCTCCTCGTCGTCACGCTCCGCGCACAGTCCGTGCGCTGGGAACCCGCCGGCGGCACCCTTGCCCTCAATCAAGTGAGCGAGCTCACCCTGATTTTCGAACAGTGCGAACCCAAGGGGAGTGTCTCACTCCCGGCCGTCCCCAACCTCGATTTCAGCAATCCTTCCCGCAGCGAACAGAATTCCTTCAGCATCATCAACGGCAACGCCTCCCGTTCGACCACGGTTTCGCTCACGTATCAGGTGACGCCATCGTCCCGCCAGACGATCACCATTCCCGCCTTCGACGTCGCCACGGACAAAGGCACCAAGCACGTCGCCTCCGCCACCTTCGACATCGGCGACGCCACCGTCGGCCAATCGAACCTCAGCCTCGACGCCGTCGCCCAGTCGAAATTCACGCTTCCCCATGACGACGTCTGGGCCGGCGAGGTCTTTCCGTTGCGCTACACGCTCAACGCCACCCGCCGCTACTTCTACCAGATGGCCAGCACGCCCGACTGGGATGCATCTCCTCTTTCGGTCGAACCGTGGGACAAGCCGGAGCAGCTCAGCACCATGCTCAACGGCGAGGAACGCATTTCCATCCTCTACAAAACCCGCGCCGTCGCCAAAACCCCCGGCACCATCACCCTTAAAACCGCCAGCCAGCTCGTGAACCTAGCGACCGGCACTTCCGCCTTCGGTGTGTTCTCCCGCCCGAATCTCGAACAGTTCTCCGTCATCTCCAAGCCCGCGACCCTTGTCGTGAAGCCGCTTCCCACACCCACGCCCGCCGACTTCAACGGAGCCGTCGGCCAGTTCACCCTCGATTCCAAAGTCGTCCCCGCCACCGCCGCCGTCGGTGAACCCATCACATGGACGCTCACCCTCGCCGGCACAGGCAACTGGCCCGACCTCGGCGGCCTGCCCCCGCGCTCCGTATCGAAGGATTTCCGCATCGTCCAGCCGCAGGCCAAGCGCACCAGCAAGGACAACTCCCTCTTCGACGCCAGTCTCACCGAAGACATCGTCCTCGTCCCCACCAAACCCGGCCCTTACACCCTCGGCCCGGTCACCCTCAGTTATTTTGATCCCGCGACAGGCACCTACCAGACGCTCAAAACCGAGCCCGTCACCATCACGATCTCCCCCGGCGCCACCACGCCCGCCGAAGCCGGCAACCTCGGTTCAGAAGCCGGCAAGCCCGGCTCGACTCAAGCCGGTCCTCAAAATCCGAAATCCGAAATCACACCTCCGGGGTCCATCCCCCGCGACCCTCTCTCGCCTGCGTCTCCCGCGCCGTCGCCCCTGACATCGTCCGTCCTCCTGACCGGCCTGCTCGCCTCGGTGATCATTCCGTTGCTCACCTGGTTGACCTTGGCCCTTCGCCGTGCACGCACCACCGATCCCCGCCTGCCGCAACGCGCCGCCCGCACCCGCCTCACCACCACGCTTGCCACGTTGGGCAATACTCGCGCTCCCACGCAAATCATCACCCTTCTCCAACAATGGCAGCACGACGTCGCTATCCTCTGGAAACTCGACCTCGCCGTGCCCACCGCCTCCTCCTTCACGTCCGCCGACGGCACCTCGTCGACGCACGCCGAAGCGTGGTCCGCCCTCTGGAATGAATCCGAACGCGTGCTCTACCGCGAAGCCTCGACCCTCCCCGAAGACTGGATCGCCCGCGCACAGGCTGCCCTCGCCGCCAAACGAGTCCCCGGCTTTTCCGCCTTCCAGCTCTTCCTCCCGCGCAACCTCCTTCCGCTTTGCATCATCGTCGCCTCACTGGCCGCCGCCCACTCCTCCTTCGCCGCCGACGGCCGCTCCGCCTACGCCAAGGGTGATTTCGCTGCCGCCGAAACCTTCTGGTCCGATGCACTTAAAACGGATCCAACCGACTGGACTGCGCAGCACAATCTCTCCCTGACCCTTGTTCAACAAAACCGCTGGGGTGAAGCTTCCGGCCACGCCCTCGCCGCCTTCGTCCAGCAACCGCAAAACCCCGCCGTGCGCTGGAACCTGGAGTTCGCTCTCACCGGCGCAGGTCTGCGTCCCGTCGAAGTCATGCCGTTCGTGGACGTTGATCCGCTCCATCAACTCGCGCGCTTCGCCTCGCCCGCAATCTGGCAATACACGCTTCTCGCCGCCGTCTGGCTCATCGCCGCCTCACTGGCCCTCTGGTTTTGGCTGGCCTACGGCAAACGCCACCGTCTCAAGCCCGCCGCCTGGACCCTGTTTGCACTCGCGCTGATCGTCGCCCTCGCCGCGGGCACGAGCCTGCATCTCTACGGCCCGCTCGCCGACACCCGCACGGTCTTCGTGGCGAAAGCGACCACACTCCGCTCCATCCCGACCGATCTCGATTCACCGCAAAAATCATCGCCCCTCACCGCCGGCCTGATCGCCACCACCGATAAAACCTTCTTGGGATGGCAACGCATTGCCTTTCCGAACGGCCAGACCGGCTGGGTCCGCAGCACCGACCTCGTGCCGCTTTGGAAATAAGCTTATCGGACCGAGATTCTATCGCCGTCCGCCCCAGAATGGATCGGCGGTAAACCGGTCCGGTCGGCCCAACAGCGACCACACATCGTCCACCGTGGGCGCCACGGAAAACAGATCGCCCAGTCCCGGAGACTTGAATTTCTCGCGCACCATCCGCTCGAAAAATTTCAGCAGATCGTCGTAAAACCCGTCTTGGTTCACCAACACCAGCGGCTTTGTCGAAAGATTCAGATAACGCTCGGTCATGATCTCGGTGAGTTCCTCCAACGTGCCGATCCCGCCCGGCAACGTCACAAACGCCTCGGCCCGTTCCGCCATGATGCGTTTGCGCTCCCGCATCGTCGCCACAACGACAAGTTCATCCGCCTCGTGAAACGCCAGCTCACGCTCCGTCATAAAATCAGGAATCACGCCGACCACGATCCCACCAGACGCTTTCACGGTCCGAGCGACGACCCCCATGAGACCGGCGTTGCCGCCGCCGTAGATCAAGCCCCAGCCATTCGCCACCATCGCGCGCCCAAGCCGCTCGCCGGCCTCGTAATACTTCGGGTCAAGCTTCGCGCTAGATGAACAATAAACACAGAGGAGCTTCGGCATAAATTTTTGAAACCACTAAAGAGCACTAATGGACACACATTAAGACTGAATTTTTTTAAGATTAGTGCCCATTAGTGTTCATTCGTGGTTAACTCCGTTTCCAATTACATCGGCCGCCTGGCTCCTTCGCCCACCGGACATCTCCACCTCGGGCATGCCCGCACATTCTGGATCGCCGCCACCCGCGCCCGTGACGCCGGCGGACGCCTGTTGTTTCGCAACGACAATCTCGATGCCTCCCGTTTTCGTCTCGATTTCGTCGAGGCCATGCTCGAAGACCTGCGCTGGCTCGGCTTCGCCTGGGAAGAACCCGTCGTCATCCAAAGCGAACGTCTCCCGCTCTACCGCGTCGCGCTCCAGCAACTCCATGCCGCCGGCCTCATTTTCCCCTGCCACCGCTCACGCCGCGATGTGCTCGACGCAGTCGCCGCCCCCCACGAAGGCGGCGCCGATGACGAACCCGTTTATCCTCCGCATTTCCGTCCGTCCGCCGACTCCGCGCTTCCACCCCTCGGTGACGTGATCGATTGCAACTGGCGCTTCCGCGTGCCCGATGGCGAAACCCTTGCCTTCACCGATGCCCATTTAGGACCGCAACACGCCGTCTGCGGACAAGACTTCGGCGACTTCCTTGTCTGGCGCAAAGACAACGTCCCCAGTTATCAGCTCTCCTGCGCCGTTGATGACGCACTCATGGGCATCACCGAAGTCGTGCGCGGCGCCGATCTCATCCGCTCCACCTTCCGCCAGCTTCTTATCATCCGCGCGCTGGGTTACGCAGCGCCGTCGTATTACCACTGCCCCCTCATGCTTGACGCGCAAGGCGAGCGCCTCGCCAAACGCCACGACGCGCTTTCCTTGCGCACGCTCCGCGCACAAGGCGTGACGCCGGCCGAGATCATCGCCAAGTTCATCGCATGATCACCCTCGGCGTCATCAACATCTCCGACCGCGCCAGTGCCGGCGTCTATGAAGACACCCCTGGAAAAACCTGCGTCGAGTTGTTGCGCAGCTGGCTCACCACGCCCTTCGCGGTCGATTACGTCGTCATTCCCGACGAACAGCCACGCATCGAAGCCGAGCTCCTCCGCATGGCCGACGTGGCCGGCTGCTCACTCGTCGTCACCACGGGCGGCACCGGCCCGTCGCCACGCGATGTCACGCCCGAAGCCACCCGTGCCGTCATCGACAAGGAACTCCCCGGCTTCGGCGAACTCATGCGCGCCACCTCGCTCAAATACGTGCCCACCGCGATCCTCTCACGCCAGACTGCAGGCGTCCGCGGCAAGACGCTCATCGTGAATCTCCCCGGCCGCCCCAAGGCCATTCGCGAAAACCTCGAAGCCGTTTTCCCCGCGATTCCCTACTGCATCGACCTCATCGGCGGTCCGCGCCTCGAAACCAACGAGTCCGCCATGAAAGCCTTCCGTCCAAAGGCGTGAACGCGGTCTTTAGATCTTAGGGTTCCGCCAGTCTGGAGGCAGGATTGACGCCACGCCGTGGATCGTCACGCGATAATAAAGCCAAAACACCGCCGCACCGAGCACCGTCAGAAAAATGATTTCGCCCAGCTCGCCCGCCCCCTTGCGGCTGCCCGCATGCAGCGACTGCACGATGCGCACGATCATAGGGGAGAACACGAAGGCGACCAAAGCCGACCCTGCAAGCACGAGAAAGATCACCGAAGCCGTCCGCAGCAGCGGTTCGTTAATCTCCTCGGATTTGTAGGCGACGATGTTGTTGAGCAAATTCAACAACAGCAGGCAGCACGGAAGAACGTAGTAGTTTTTGACGGCAGTGGTGGTCTTCATTGCACGAAGGAATTGGGCGGCATCCGTCATTCGGCTAACGGTGTTCCGCTGTCAAACCTCCCCCGGCAACACCGTTGACGCACCGACGGAGGGGAATAGACTCGGTTCATAACCCCTCCCCGTCATGCCCTACCTGAAAATCCAAACCAACCTGCCCGTCACCAAGAAGGCCGAACGCATCGTCCTGAAGACCGCCTCCTCCCTTGTTTCCAAACTTCTCGGCAAGCCCGAGGAATACGTGATGGTCGCCCTGCAACCGGGCACCGCCATGCACTTCGCCGGCACCGACGACCCCGTGGCGTTTCTTGAACTCAAGGCTGTCGGCCTTCCCGTTAAAAAAACCAAGGCACTGAGCGAGGCGCTTTGCACACTCATCGAAGATCACCTCGGCATCGTCCCCCGGCGTGTTTATGTGAAATTCATCAACGTGAAGCGAGGCATGTGGGGCTGGCAGGGCGACACGTTCTGAATGCCCCGTTAATCTGTCCGGCCGATTGCCTTTCTTCTAAATCGGCGTTCATCGAAGGGGTAATCATTATGATCAACTACTCGGCACCCGACCTCACCCAACATCCTCCGCGCAGCATGCGCGTCCGCCTCGGCGGCTACGCCCACCTCTCCCGTCTGCTCGACAAGGCCCGCGCTGTCATCGCCGGCAAGGGCGGCGACTATCACTACAACTGTCCCCTCGACCAGCGTTTCTTCGCCTTCACCGGCATCGATCAGGAAGCCATGCTGGCCGAGATCAACACCGGCAAGACCGACGTGCAGATCCTCGAATGGGTCGACACCCGCTCAAAACGGCAGCCTTGGGAAATCGTCGCCTGGTCATCCTGGATCGAGCAACACGGCCCCGGCGGCCCCGACGGTCACGAATGGTTCGCCGAGGTTATCAAAGGCTACAAGTCCGAGCGCGACGACATCCGCTCCTTCGCCGATCTCCTCGATTTCGACGACTTCATCAGCTACGGCGGCAAGGCCTGATCGTTACAATAACCCTCCGCTCCACTTTCAACGGCGCCTGATCAAGGCGCCGTTTTTTGCGCTCAAAGCTCGGTGTATTTGTCCGAACGCCCCTTCGCTTTCTCAACGGGATACTTGGCGGCGTTGGCGGCCATCTTGGTCTCGATCACGGCGGCCACGTCCATGCCGGTCATGTTGGCAAATTCCAGCGCGTAGATCACCACGTCGGCCAGCTCCTCCTCGATTTTCTTCCGCTTCACGGCATCTTGCGCGATGGTGCGCGAGGCCTCGGGCGTGGCCCACAGGAAGTGCTCCATCAACTCGCCCGCCTCGGCGGCGAGCGCCATGCTCAGGTTCTTGGGCGCGTGAAACTGTTCCCAGTCGCGCTCGCGGGCAAAAGCCAGCACGCGGGCTTTGATCTCGGCCACGGTCGTCGAAGAATCGGTGAACGCCATGCGGGCAGACTTCCCTCATCGGGCCGCGGGTGCAAGTCCCGCCATCAACCCACGGAACTATGCGGATGTCGCCCGGTCGCGCCCCGCGTGCTTGGCCGCGTAAAGCGCCTTGTCGGCGGCTTTGATGAGCGCGGCCGGCTCGGCCCCATGGACAGGAAATATCGCGACGCCCGCGCTGAGCGTGACCGTGAGCTCCGCTCCGTCTGCAACGACGATCCGCTGCGCTCTCATGGCGGCAACCATTCTTTCCGCCATGCCGACCGCTTCCGCCGCCGTCGTCTCCATGAGCAGGAGCGCAAACTCCTCTCCGCCGACACGCGCCACACGATCAATGGAGCGCACCCCGGCAAGCAACGTGGTCGCCGCCACCTTCAACACGGCATCGCCGGCCGGATGGCCGTGGGCGTCATTGACGGATTTGAAGTGATCGAGGTCGCACATCACCAGTGCAAGCGAACGCCCGAAGCGGCGGGCGCGTTCCATTTCCTCAGCCAGCATGCGGTCAAACTCTCGCCGGTTGAGCAGGCCCGTGAGCTCGTCCCGCGTGGCGAGTTGCTTGAGCTGCCTCAGCGTATCCGAAAGCTGCAGCGCGTAACGCAAAGATCGCTCCAGACTGCCGGGCGTGATCTCGCCCTTGACCAGATAATCCAGCGCCCCCGCTTTCATGGCGGCGATATCGATGTTGGCCGAGGTCTCGGCCGTCAGAAAAATGATCGGCGTCGTGCAACCCGCCTCGATGGCTTCCGCGATGAGACTCAGACCGTCGCGAGCGCCCAGCTGATAATCCAACAGGCATACCGCATAGTCGCCCGAAAGCAGTCTCGGCAGGCCGTCTTCGTAGCTGGAAGACCAGTCGAGTGTGAACTGTTCGCCATGGAATGATTGGAACAGTTTTTCCGTCAGCCGGAATTGGAGCCTGTCGTCATCGATGAGGAGTATGCGGCGCAACATGACAAAAACATCCAGGCTTATCGGCGGGTGCCGGCCACGAGGTCGGCAGCCTTGAGAGCGAGCCTGGGTCCGATTTGTGAGCGGTCGGTCAGGTTGTCACGGATGACATTGACCAGCGCCGAGCCGACCACGACGCCATCCGCATGGGCGGCGACTTCGGTCACATGCTCGCGCTTGCCGATGCCAAAGCCGACAACCACCGGCAACGGCGTGTGGCGCTTGATGGCTGCGACCGCCTCGGGAACATTGGCGGCGACGGAATCGCGCACACCGGTCACCCCCTCGCGCGACACGTAATAAATAAAACCCGTGGCCGCCGCACCGATGATAGAGAGTCGCGACTCGGGCGTCGTCGGCGCCACGATAAAAACGGTCTTCACATCGTGTTTCTTGCAGGCGGCCTGAACATCGGCGGCCTCTTCTGGCGGCAGGTCGAGCGTGAGCATGCCGTCGACGCCCGCATCCTTGGCGGCACGGACGTAGGCCTCGACGCCATTTGAGAAAACCAGGTTGTAGTAAGTGTAGAACACCACCGGCACTTCGCTGAATTCGCGGATGCGGCGCACCAGTTCAAAAACGCGCGCGGCCGTCATGCCGCCCTCAAGCGCCCGCTGGGCGGCGAGTTGGTTGGTGAGACCGTCGGCCAGCGGATCGGAAAACGGCACGCCCAGCTCCAGCACGTCGATACCGTTCTCGATGAGGGCGCGACAGGCGGCGAGCGACGTGTCGAAATCGGGGTCGCCCGCGCACAGGTAGGCGACGAAGGCGGCGCGGTTTTCGGAACGGGCGCGGGCGAAGGCTTGGGCGATGCGATCCATGGAGCGACCATCGGCGCAAAAAGAAGCGGACGGCGCAAAGGGATTTTTTAGCATCCGCCGGTCAAACCAGCTCGAAATCCACCACCACCGGACGATGGTCCGAGAGAAACGTGCGCACGATATGGCTTTCCGCCCGGGTCACGCCGGGCGGCAGAAACACAAAATCGAGCAACCGGCTGGGCAAGGGGGACGGGAAGGTGCGCCCCTCCCGCGGATGCAACGCATAGTCCCCGTAATCGTGCAAGTGACTGAGCAGCGTGGCGGTGGCATCCGAACTTTTATGCGTGTTGTTAAGATCACCGCAGACGATCGGAGAAACCGCCCAATGAGCCTGACGCAGACGCTGTTTTTCCCGCAGGTAAGCTAGAAAACGATCCACCTGCTCGAACCGATGAAGCTTCGAGCGGTAGTGCAGATGCATGTTGGCCACCGGAATGCGCCTGCCTCCGACATCGATTTCCGCAAACAAAAAGCCCTTCTCGCCGACACTGCGCTGACCGAAGGCGATATTTTCCCACTCGATGATCGGGTGGCGCGAAAGAATGGCGTTGCCGTAGCTGAGGTTGAGCAGCCCGGCCCTGCGGTTGTTGATGCCGAAAACCGCATGCTCAAATCCGCCGAATTCGCGCAAAAATTCCAGATGATCGAAGTTGCCCGCCCAACGGGAGTTCTCGTCGATTTCCTGCAAGGCGACGATGTCGGGCTTCAGATCGGCGAGGAGCCGGGCGATCTTGAGGAGCGTGGCGCGGATGCGTCGGCCAGAGGTCATGCCTTGGATGGGCGCCAGGCCGCGGCCATGCGCGATATTGAACGTGACGATCCTGACCTTGGGCATGAGGCCTCACTATCGTCCCACGTGAAAACCGGCGCAACGGCAAAGCCCGAGAAGAAGGGATTGACAGTGATGCCGCCGACCCCGAAGTTTTCCGACCTTTCTTCACGGCGGCCTTAGCTCAGTTGGTTAGAGCACTAGATTGTGATTCTAGGGGTCGCGGGTTCGAATCCCGTAGGCCGCCCCATTTTAGAAAACCATCCATCGCAAGACGGATGGTTTTTTGCTGGGTGATTTTGGCAACGCGGCCACACTGCCGGCATGCTGTTCTGGCTGAAAAAAGTCATCGGGTTCTGGCTTATGCCCCTGCCGCTCTCGCTCGGAGTGATCGTTTGCGGAGCCGTGTTCTGGCGGTTCACCCGATGCAAGCGTCTTGGCCGGGGACTCGTGATGGGTGGCCTGCTTTGGCTTGGTGTTTGCAGCAATCAAGGCGTCGGCACCTGGTTGGTCCGCGGTTTGGAGAACCGGTTTGCGATCATTCCAGAACTCCCGGCGGACACTCCCCTGCCCGCGTCACTCGCGCGCTGTCAGTTCATCGCCGTTCTCGGCGGCGGCCACACCTATGTCCCCGGCTGGCCGGCCACCAACGAGCTCAGTTCCTCCGCCCTCTCGCGAATCGTCGAGGCCGTGCGGATCGCCCATCGCCTGCCCGGCGCGCGTATCATCGTCAGTGGTCCGCCCGATCCGCTGGGCGGTCCCACCCATGCCCGCGTGCTGGCGGATGCCGCCGTATCGCTGGGTGTGGCGCGCGATCGTATAATCGAAATATCCACGGCGCGTGACACCGAGGACGAGGCGGCGGCAATCCACGCCATCGCGGGCAAAACCGCCGTGGCGCTCGTCACCTCCGCCTGGCACATGCCCCGGGCGATGGCCTTGTGCCGACGGCAGGAATTGGACGTAGCCGCCTGCCCCTCCGATTATGTCGCCCGCATAAAAGAGCTGAAACCAACCGACTTTCTGCAATGGAATGTCGGCGGACTGGAGCGCAGCACCAAGGCGTTTTACGAATGGCTGGGGTTGAGTTGGGCGAGACTGCGCGGAAAAGCCTGAAAAGCCTTATTTACAAAGGTTACGAGCCTGCTACGGCATGGTCTGCCATGCTCTCGCTCAAAAAACTCTTCGGTAAAGACGAGAAGTTCTACGACCTTCTTGAAGCCAGCGCGGAACAAGCGCTTACCAGCACCCAGCTGCTCGCGAGCTACCTCCAGCGCAGCCAGTCCTTTACCTCGGCCAATGACCTCGATGAGTTCATCCAAAGCCGCCGCAAGGACAAGCGCATCACCCAGCAGATCACCGAGGAGCTCTGCAAAACCTTTGTCACCCCGCTTGAGCGCGAGGACATCGAAGCGCTTTCCCGCGCCCTCTACCGCATTCCGAAAATCGTCGAAAAACTCGTGGAGCGCCTTTCCATCTATCCCGGCCGTCTGCCACGCGAGGGTTTCCAACGGCAGGCCGTGCTTCTCGGCCAGGCCGCCGAAGCCGTCGTCTTCATGGTGAAACAACTTCGCAATGGCGCCAAGATGAAGGGCGTGCAGGAGGCCAACGAGCGCCTGCAATTCGCCGAGGGCGAAGCCGACAAGGTCATGCTGGGATTGCTCAAGGATCTCTACAACGGCCCCTACGACGCCAAGGAGACGATCATTCTCCAGGAGCTTTTTGAGATGGCTGAAAAGGCCGTCGACCGCTGCCGCGACGCCGGCAACGTCGTCTTCCAAATCGTGCTCAAATACTCCTAAGCGCACGCGTCATGACGCTCTTTCTGATCGTTCTGCTGGCGGCGCTGGCGTTTGAATACATCAACGGCTTTCACGACGCCGCCAACGCCATCGCCACGGTCGTCTCGACCAAGGTGCTCACGCCGCGCCAGGCCATCCTCATGGCCGCCGTGACCAACCTGATCGGCGCCTACCTCGGCACCGCCGTGGCCAAGACCGTGGGCGGCGGCCTGGTGGACACGCATTTCGTGACGTTGCCCACCGTGCTCGCCGCGCTCCTCGCCGGCATCGGCTGGAATCTTTTCACGTGGTGGCTCGGCCTGCCCTCCAGCTCCAGTCACGCGCTCATCGGCGGTCTGTGTGGCGCCGCCCTCGCCTCCGCCCATGGCGATTGGACCGTGCTCAAGTGGTCCATCAAGGACGGCAAGGACGGTCTCTGGCCCAAGGTCGTGCTGCCCATGTTCAGCTCGCCCGTCGCCGGCTTCATCGCCGGCGCGCTTCTCATGGCGCTGCTTTACATCATCCTGCGCAAGGTCACGCCGGCGCTCATCAACCGCGTCTTCGGCAAACTCCAGCTCGCGAGCGCCTGCTGGATGGGCGTAAGCCACGGCACGAGTGACGCGCAAAAAACGATGGGCATCATCGTGCTCGCCCTTGTCACCGGCACGCACAGCGGCGCGTTCGATCACCTGCCGTCCTGGCTGCAATTTCTGCACACGGACACCTTTGGGGAAATTCCCGTCTGGGTCATCAGCGCCTGTGCGCTTACCATGGCCGCCGGCACCGCGGGCGGCGGCTGGCGCATCATCAAGACCATGGGGCACAAAATGGTGAAGCTGCAACCGGTCCACGGCTTCGCCGCCGAGACCACCGCCGCGAGCATCCTTTTTGGCGCGGCCCATTTCGGCATTCCGCTTTCCACGACCCACGTGATTTCGTCGTCCATCATGGGCGTCGGCGCCACCAAGCGCCTGAGTGCAGTCAAATGGGGCCTCGTCTCACGCATCATTTGGGCGTGGGTGCTCACGCTGCCGATCACCGGCCTGCTCGGCTACGGCATCTGCCACCTGCTCCAATTGGCGGGCGTCTGATAAGCACCTGGCCGGCGGCTCACACCACCGGCCCTTTTTTCAACTCTTCGCGGTGACGGATGTCCTGCGCCTTGGCGAGAAACACCATCTCCTCGGCGATGTTGCAGGCGTGGTCGGCGATGCGCTCGATGGACTTGGAAATAAACATGAGTTCCAGCGCGCGTGTGGTCGTCGCGGGATTCTCGATCATGTAGCTGCTGAGCTCACGGTAGAGCTGCTTGTTGATCGCATCGACCTCGGAGTCGCGACGAACGACTGCGAGCGCTTTTTCAGTGTCGCCATTGAGGAAACAGTCGAGCGCGTCGCGCAACATCTCGATGGCGATGCCGGCCATGCGGGGAATATCGATGTAAGGTTTGAGCGGCGGCTCGGCGGCCAGGCGCACGGCTCGCTTGGCGATGGTGGTGCACTCGTCGCCCACGCGCTCCAGATCATGCGAAGCCTTCATGCCGACGATCACCAACCGCAGTTCGGTCGCCACGGGGGCGCGCAGGTTCATGTAGCGCATGGCGCCCTCGTCGATTTTGACTTCGAGCAGATCGATCTCGTCGTCGGCGGCAATCACGCGGTCGGCCAGCGACACGTCGCCCTCGACAAGCGCCTTCACGGCATCGCGCACCTGGCGGATGGATGTCTCACCCATGAGAATGAGATCGGAGCGAAAGGTTTCCAGTTCGGTATCGAAGAAGCGTTTCATGAAATAAAAATACGGAGGGGTTTGTCAGGGAATCACAAGGCTCAGCCGAAGCGACCCGAGACGTAGGCCTCGGTTTGAGGGTTGCCGGGATTCATGAAGATTGTGCGGGTGTCGTCATACTCGATCAGCTTCCCCATGTAAAAGAAGGCGGTCTTGTCGGAACAGCGGGCGGCCTGCTGCATCGAGTGGGTCACAATGATGATGGTGAACTGTTTTTTAAGCTCGTGAATGAGCTCCTCAACCTTGGCGGTTGCGATGGGATCAAGCGCGGAACACGGTTCATCCATCAGGATGACCTCGGGCTCGACCGCGATGGTGCGGGCGATGCAGAGGCGTTGCTGCTGGCCGCCGGAAAGACCGAGGCCGCTCTCATGCAGACGGTCTTTCACTTCGTCCCAGAGGGCCGCGCCGCGCAGGGATTTTTCCACGACCTCGTCGAGACGGGCCTTGTTGTTAACGCCTTGGATGCGCAGGCCGTAGGTGATGTTTTCGTAGATGGATTTCGGGAACGGATTGGACTTCTGAAAGACCATGCCGACGCGTTTGCGCAGCTCGATGGCGTCCACGTCACGGCCATAAATATCCACGTCACGAATGCTGATGTCGCCGCGCGTGATGCGCGTGCCGTCGATCAGGTCGTTCATGCGGTTGAGACAGCGCAGAAGCGTGGACTTGCCGCATCCGGACGGCCCGATGAACGCGGTGACGCGCTTGTCGTCCAGTTTCAGATTGATGTCGAAAAGCGCCTGCTTGGCGCCGTAGAAGAAATCAAAATTCCTGATGTCGATCAATGTGTTCGCCGTGCCGGGAACATCCGGAGAGCCGGCGGGAAGATTGACGGAGAATTTGGCGGGAGCGGCGGGCGTTTCCATGGGCGCGGCGGTGGTCGTGGAGGAGGAAGAGGTTGCGGTTACCATTTGTAGCGGCTGCGAAGCTTGTTGCGGAGCACAATCGACGTGGCGGCGATGAGTCCGACGATGAGAAGAAAGACGAAAGCCGTGCCGTATTGGACACGCTCGGTGTATTCGTTCTGCGGGATCTTCGACGAAACCACGTAAATATGGTAAGGAAGCGCCATCACTCCCTGGAAAAAGAAGTCGCTGAACTTGTCCACTTCCCATGGCAACTTGTCGCGAACGACGTAAGCGGCCGTGAACATGATCGGCGCGGTCTCACCCGCCACACGGGCGATGCCGAGAATGGACGAGGTGAGAATGCCCGGCAGCGCGTATGGCAGCACATTGGAGCGGATCGTCTGCCACTTGGTCGCACCGAGTGCGAGCGAGCCCTCGCGGAAGCCCCTGGGCACGGCCTTCAAGGCCTCCTCGGAGGCGGTGATGACGACCGGCAGGACCATGAAGGCGAGCGTGAACCAGCCGGCCAGAAGCGAAACATTCCACCCGAAAAAGATGACAAACATACCGAAGCCGAAGAGGCCGAAAACGATGGAGGGAACGCCGGCGAGATTCAGGATTGCGAGACGGATGAAACGCACAACCGGACCGTCCTTCGCGTATTCGTTCAGAAAAATCGCGCTGCTGATACCCAGCGTAAGCGCAATCGTCATCGAACCCAGAACCAGCAGGACGGTTCCGACAATGCAGGGCCAGATGCCGCCGGCGGAATAAACGTAACTGTCGGCCTGGAATTTTGGCGCGGGCTTTCCGGCGGTCTTGGCTTTGGCCTCTTCCGCCTCGCGAAAGGCGCGGTATTCAGTGTCACCCATTTCCATTTTCTGTCCGTCGTGGGTGAAAACGTAGAGCGACTCGGGCGACTCGGTGATGAAGGTGTTGGTGAAATACGGAAAGTGGCTGGTCGTCTTAAAGCCGTGCACCACGGTGCCGGTGCCCTTCAGGATGATGTCGCCAAAGATGAAGGCGCCGCAGAGCAGCACCACGTAGGTCGCCAGACGGAAAACCCAAAAAACCTGTTTTTCAAAGGCACGGCCCTTGGTGGGCTTGGCCGCGAAGATATTGGCTGGAGCGGGATTCATGGTGAAACGTCAGCCGATCGAGATGCGGTATTTGCGCACAATCTTTTGCGCCAGGAAATTGATCAACAGCGCGAGGAAGAAGAGCACGATGCCGACCATGAAGAGCGCACGGTAGTGGATGGTGCCGCGGGCGACCTCGCCCATTTCCTGCGCGATGATACCCGTCATGGTGTGCACGGGTTCAACGATCACCGCGAGGCCCTTGGTGAAATCAGGAATGGCGATACGATTGCCGGCACAGAGAAGCACCACCATCGTCTCCCCGATCACGCGGCCGAGACCGAGCAACACGGCCGAAACGATGCCGGAAAGGGAAGCGGGCACGATGATGCGGATAATCGTCTGCAGGCGCGTCGCCCCGAGCGCAAACGAGGCCTCCTTGAAGGAACGAGGAACATTGTTGATCGCATCTTCGGCCAGGGTGAAAATCGTGGGCACGGCTATCAGCGCAAGCAGGCAGCCGGCCGTCAGAGCGTTGAGCCGCTCGGCAAAGGGAAAGCCGGGAATCCAGCTCAACCACTCGACCTGCGACATTGCCCGCAAAGCCTGCCCGAGGACGGCGATACCGAAGAAGCCGAGCACGACAGAGGGAATCGCGGAGATAAACTCGATGGACGGCTTGATGATGCGCTGCTCCAGGGGAGAGGCGATCTGGTTGATGTAGATAGCCGCACCGACGCCCAGGGGCACCGCGATACAGAGGGCGATGAACGCCACCATGAGCGAACCGGTGAGCAGGGGAAGAATGCCATACCAGTCCTGCCAAAAACTCGCCGTGAGCCAGTCACGTCCGAACAAGAACGTCGTGATCGAGCGCGCCATGGGGACCGGCTTGGTGTAGTCCCATGACTTGAGCTGCTGCACGATGGCAGGAAAGCCGGCGATATATTGCCGGGTGAGTTCCTGAAAGCGCTTCATGCGCGCCTGCAATTCGGGCGTGGGCAACGCAGGCACGGTTGCGATGGTCGCCGTGAGGTCGGCGGCGAATTGATGGTTGGCGTCTTCGTAAGCTGGCTCGGCCAGAAGCAGCGGTTCGAGCTTCGCCTTAAAATCAATGGCCTCCACCTTGACCGCGGCGGCGGCATCCTTGTCACCGGCGGCGAGTAATTGGCGGCGCTCTTCCTCGCGGTCACGGTTGACGAGGTATTCCGTCTTCGTGGCGCTCGCCTGATCGGTCATGTCGGAGACGATGTCGCGCACCGGCTGGACGGTGTTGCCGTAGCGGTCGGCGAAATCATCGAACTCCTTGAGCCTCTCGTTGGCCGCAGGATAGGTCAGGTGCTCCTGGCCAACGTAATATTTAACCGCGCGCAGACGGATGTCGGACAGGTAGCGGGTGAGCGCTTCGTGATCCTTGGTCTGCTGGCGGATGTAATCGACATACTCCAGACCCGCCTCGCGATATACCTTCAGGTTGGCCCGGTTTTCAGGGAAAAAATCGGCGCCTTCGCGAAAAAGGAACAGTGTGATGAGCCCCAAAATGACCACGGCCATGAAGGCGTTGCCGCCAAAAAAAGCCTGAATGCATTCATCCCAGGTCAACCCGAGCAAACGGGTGCGTTCCTTGGTGATGACAAAGGGGGGAGTCGTGGACTGGGAAACAGGCGGCATGCGAAGCGGGTGCGTGTAATCTCTCTCGCGCGATGAACTTAAAAGAAAGAGGCCCGCTTACCTAGGGATCAAGCGGGCCTCTGTTACAATAACGTTACGAATCTGCGGGCTTATTTGACGGGAACGAAACCGACCTTGCGGACCATGTCCTGACCTTCGGCGCTCAACGTGTAATCGATGAACTTGGCGGCGATGCCGCCGGGGGTGCCGTTGACGTAGTAGAACGTGGGACGGGCCAGACCATAGGTCTTGTTCTTCACGGACGCTTCGCTGGGGAGAACGCCGTCAACCGGAACGGCCTTCACGCCGGCAACGTCAATGTAGGCGAGGCCGACATAGCCGATACCGTTGGGATTCTTGGCGACTTCAGCGACGATCTGCTCGTTGCCGGCCATCTTCTGGGAAGAAGGGGCATAGTCACGCTTGTGCATGGCGAGCTCCTTGAACACGGCGTAGGTGCCGGAGGAGGTGTTGCGGGTGTAGACCGAGATCGCACCGGCGGAACCGCCAACCGCGGACCAATCGGTCACTTCGCCCGTGAAGATCTTTTCGATCTGGGACTTGGAAAGACTGGTGAGCGGGTTGTTGGCGTTAACCACAAGGGCGATGCCGTCGTAGGCGACGACGATGGGCTTCATGTCGACACCCTTGGACTTGGCGAGGGAGATTTCGGTGGCCTTGGCGCGGCGGCTGGCCATGCCGATCTCGGCGGTGCCGTCGATGATGGCGGTGATACCGGTGGTGGAACCTTCGGCGGCGATCTCAAAGGAGACTCCGGGGTTCTTGGCCTTGAATTCCTCGGCCAGCTGGGGGACGAGCTTGGCGCCGAGGGTATCGGAGCCCTTGATGACTAGCTTCTGTGCGTTGGCGACAGAGACGGCGAGCAAAGCGGTGAGGATGAGAAGTGACTTTTTCATGTAAAATAAACGGAACGGTTAAAACAAAACCAAGGGCCCGGGAACGTTGGCTCCCGGGCCTTTGGCACTAGGACATTAGAACTTCACGTTCAGATCAGCCTGGAAGAGCTGGAAGTGCGTGAGGTTGGCGGTGGCGATATCGCCGGCGCCGTAGGTGGCGAGGTTGTCGTTTTTGCGATCACCATTGGCATAGGTGAACTTAACACTCACACCATCGGAGAGGGCGTAAACCCCTTGAAGGACGAAACCTTCCATGTTGGTGCGGCCATCGAAGAGATCGGAATCGACCAAGTTGGAATCGAGGGCAAAGGCATCAACCGACTGCCAGAAAGCCTTGGCTTCCCAAGTGCCCGGAGCCTTGGCCTTACCAATACCGAAGCCGATCTGGTAGGCGTTGTTTTCGCCATCAAACGTGGGCTTGCCGGCAGCGGTCGCGCGGGTGTCGGCGTCGAAGTTGTGGGCGTAATCAACCCAGACCTTGGCGGGCAGTTCGGCGATCTTGAAGCTGTAGCTCAGAGGAATATCCACTACCTGCAAACCAACCGGACGAAGGGCGTTGCTGTTGGGCGTGGTGAGGTTTGTCAGGCCAGTTGCGTTACCCGAGTAGCCATAATAGGCGGGAGCGATTGTCAGGGCCGAAGCTTCGCCGGTCTTGATCTTGGCTCCGCCTTGAATGACATAGAGGAATGTATTCTGGCGGCTGGTGCCGGTGCCCAATGGGTTGGTCGTGCCGGAAGACTCGTAGGTAAACTGGCCAAGGTTGGCCAGCCAGGTGACTTTGCCCGATTCGTGCGACCATTGTTCGGCCAAACCTTCGGGGTTGATGTCGTCATCCCAAGTCATCGAGGTGGTCTCAAGGGGATTGGGCATGCGGCCGGCGGTGACCGTGAAGTCGCCCATCTCGCGACCGATGTAAACTTGGCCGAGAGCGAGGGAATCTTCCTTGTTGAAGGGACCGGAAGCAGCCACGCCACCACCTGCCGTCACGTTGGTGGAACGATTGTTGCCCAATGGCTCGAGGCGGGTTCCAAAGAACCAGCCGTCATGCAGCTTGCCGGTGAGGGCAAGACGCAGGCGGTAGCGGTAGCGGTTGCGCTCCTGCATGTCGCCCGTGGTTCCGTTTTCGCCGGTGCGGTATTCATAACGCACGCGGGCATCACCAGAAAGTTTAAGCTCCGTGAAGACAGAGGAGATGTTCAGCTTGCCGGCCGAAGTCTCGCTGAAGTCCTTGATGAGGTCGGCGCGAACTTCTTCGGCTTCCTGATCGGTGAGAACGCCTTTTTTAACGAGGGCGTCGATGAGCGGACCGCTGTCCTGGGCGTGGGCCAGAGAGGCCGCACCGATGGCGAGGCCGCCGAGCAGCGCCAGCCATTTGGATGAATTCTTAATCATAACGTCTTGGGTGTTTGGTTGGTGTGTTCTAGCAACGGAATGCACCGCTGGTGTTTCCCGTTGCCCCAAGATGCCGGTCAATTGTTACGATTCCGTGGCAGGT
The DNA here is from genome assembly GCA_035493815.1 of Rariglobus sp. Classification (GTDB taxonomy): domain Bacteria; phylum Verrucomicrobiota; class Verrucomicrobiia; order Opitutales; family Opitutaceae; genus Rariglobus. Next base: position 218,514 of record DATJHQ010000023.1, on the reverse strand, counting down.
TTGTTACGTGACGGTGATTAAAAACCATTAATCTTATTTTAATGGGAACTTCACAGGGCCGGTCATCGAAAATGAGCCTGCGTTGCCATCGTGGCCGCATCTCCGCCGATACCCCTTTCCTGCTCTACTCCCAACCCGGCATCCTTACTGCGCGGGCTCTTCTTCCACCTGCGTGGTCGTGAGTTGCACCAAGTCGTGCAACGATGAGAAGTGGCGGCTGAGATCAAAGTCTCCGCCCAGTCCGCCGATGACGCGATCGAAGAGATCTTTCTTCGAGGCCTGCAGCGCCTGGATGCGTTCCTCGATCGTGCCGGCCGTGACCATGCGATACACGAAAACCGTGCTCTTCTGGCCGATGCGATGCACACGATCAACGGCCTGCGCCTCGACGGCGGGATTCCACCACGGGTCGAGCAGGAAAACGTAGTCCGCCGCATGCAGCGTGATGCCGGTGCCGGCCGCCTTGAGCGACACGAGCATGGCCGCCGCGCCCTCCGCGTTTTGGAAGGCCTGCACGGGCTTGAGGCGATCGAGCGTCATGCCGGTGAGCTCGTAGCGCGGCAGGTCGGGAAAACTCGCCTGCAACGCATCGCGCACACGGTCGAGCAACATCACAAACTGCGAGAAGATCACGACCTTGTGGCCGCTGCCGATGATCTCGGCGAGTTTCTCAACCAAGAGAGTGATCTTGCCCGAATCACTGATCGGCGCCTTGAGCCAGGGCAACATGTCCGGATCGCAGCACACCTGGCGCAGCCGCGTGAGCAGCGCGAGGAAGCCGAAGGATTTTTCGCGCATCGCCGTGCCGACGTCGTCGCCGAGACGCGTGAGGCCTTCCGAACAGATGCGCGCGTATTCGGCGCGTTGCACATCGGTGAGCGGGCAAAGCAGATCCATCTCGACCTTGGGAGGAAGCTCGGTCGCGACTTCGTTTTTCGTGCGGCGAAGGATGAAAGGCGCAAGCTGCGCGCGCAGGCGCTCCAACGTGCCCGCTCGGTCTGTGTTGAGCGAAGACTCGAAGGTCGTCCGCGAGCCGAGCAGCCCCGGAAGCAGGTATCGGAAGATCGACCACAGGTCGAGCTGACGGTTTTCAAGGGGAGTTCCGGTCAGCACGATGCGATGCTTGGAGCGGATCGCGAAACAGGTCTGCGTTATCTTGGCGTCGGGATTCTTGATGAACTGGCCTTCATCGAGCACCGCATAGCCAAATTCATGTTGATCGAGCAACGCGCGGTGTTTGCGAAGCTGCGTGTAGCTCGCCAACCAGATCACGCTGTCCTTGCGGGTCTGGAAATCGTTGCCCGTCTTGAGCACGTCGACCGCAAGATGCGGATAAAAACGCAGGATTTCCTCGCGCCAGACAGGCACCACGCTCGCGGGACATACGATGATATTCGACCGGCTGGTCTCGGGCCGCGAGGCCAGCAGCGTGAGCACCTGCAAGGTCTTCCCGAGCCCCATCTCGTCCGCCAGCAGACCGTGGCAGCCCACGTCACAGAGATGGTGCATCCACTCGACGCCGCGGCGCTGATAGGGACGCAGCAGCTCGGGCAGCACCGGTGTGACCGCCGTGGCCGTCAACACGCTCTGGCGCCACGCCTCCAACTCGGACGACAGCGTGAGTTTAAAACGCGCGTCGCTGTAGAGTGAGAAAATGAGGTAGGGTGAAAGCTCACCGGTGGAATGGGTCTCGTCGACGTTGCGTTGCCAGGCCTTGATCGTGTCGAGCCGGTCGGTGGGAAGCGAAACGATGCCGATGCTCGGGATGATGACCGGCGTGGTTCCCTTTTTTGTAAGGATTGAGACCTCTTCGTCGGTGAGCAGACGTTCGCCGGCTTTGAATATCCAGCGAAGATCGAGTCCCTCGCCCTGCCCCGACGACCCGCGACGAACCTGGGCAACTGCTTCGACCGTGATTTCCTTGGTGCCTTGCAGGAGCATCGCCGCCTGTGCGTCGAGCTCGACCGCAAAAAGCTTTTTCCAGGCGGGCAGCGTCGTGCGCAGGAAGTTCGGGATCTCGACGACCGAGCCGAGCACATAGAGCCCCGTCTCCTGGAAATAGGCGAAGTGCGCCTTGCGGGCGTAGGCGGCGAGGCCGATGAGCTTCGCGCGTTCACTGGAGCTGACGGTGGCGTGACCGTTGCCGGCGGCCTGCGCGGCCTGGCCGAGTGCGGGCACGCGCTTTTTGTCGGGATTCACCCAATGCGCCTGAAAGGTGAGCCCGTCCGCCGTGGTCTTGAAAACGAGGATGAGCGTGCGCGAAGCGGCGCGGGCGGCGGCGCCGGCTGGCGTGCGGCGCGAAGGTGCGGCCGCCGGCGCAATGGAGATGGGCCGGCTGATGGAGTGCCCGTTCGAATGACCGTTGGAACCGTTTGAATGGCCGTTGGAAACGGCCACCGGCGCATCATCGGGAAGCGGCGAGATTTCATCGGCCACCAGTTCTTCGATTTCGTGCAAACCGGCGACCGCCAGACCGTAGGCCATGTCGAGATCGGTTGATGAAGAGCGCACCGACACGCCATCGCCTTTCCATTCGATGACCGCGTATTCGTCTTTTTTGTCCACCCGACGATGGACGATCGCATCTGAAGCGGTCAGCTCCAGCTCCCGAACCTCGCCATCGCGGTAGATGCGGTGGCCTTCCTGAAGCTGGGCTTCATTGAAATGGCGCTCCCAGTCGTGTTCGAGTTTGCTAAACCAGAATTCGAGCGACTGAGGGGTATAGACTCGTTTCGGACCGTGCGTTTGCATCCAACGTAAAAGGCGGACCGTAGGCCGTGTAACGGGGCGGGCAACTCTTAATTGCAAGCAAGTGGTTGGCGTCCGCATTAACCCTTCTCACGGCGCTTTCGGACTTGTCGCTATTTGACCAGATGGTTCACCTGCCCTTTGCCCATGAGCCAGCCCAATCGACCCGCCCGCCGCGCAAATCTGATGATTGATGCGGTCGTGCTCATAGGGTTGGTCTCGCTGGTGTTCGGAGCCGCGCACGTCGTCGGTGAATGGCGTCAGCCCCTGCATTCCACGGTCAAAATAGACCTGTCGCCCGCCGCATTGCCAAGTTACGCGCTTTACTCGTTTGCCCGCGGCTGGATCGCCTATTTTTTATCGCTGGTCTTCACGTTGGTGGTGGCCTCATGGGCATTCTACGACACGCGCGCCCAACGGTTCATCCTGCCCGCGCTCGACGTGCTGCAAAGCATTCCGGTGCTCGGATTTCTCCCGGGGCTGGTGCTCGCGCTCGTCGCGCTTTTCCCAAACAGCAATGTCGGCCTGGAGCTCGCCTGCGTGCTCATGATCTTCACCGGACAGGTTTGGAACATGACCTTCAGCTATTATGATTCACTGCGCGGCTCCCCTCCTGATTTTCGGGCGCTCGGACGGCTTTACGACTTCAGTTGGTGGCGGCGTTTCTGGAAGATTGAGCTCCCCGGCGGCGCCCAGGGACTTATCTACAACAGCATGGTTTCGATGGCCGGCGGCTGGTTTTTCCTGAGCATCACCGAATCCTTCCAACTCGGCACACGCGACTTCAGGGTTCCCGGCATCGGCTCCTACATGAGCGTTGCCATCGCCGAAGGCGACGTGCGCGCCCAGATCGCCGGCGTGCTCACGATGGGCATCGTGATCGTCGCGGTGGACCGGCTCGTCTGGTGGCCGCTCGTGCTGTGGTCGCGAAAATTCAACCTCGACGACTTTGGCGGAACCCAGGCTTCAAAATCACGTTTGAGTCTCTGGATGGCGCGTTCCCAAGCCGTGCAAAAATTTTCCCAAGCCATGGGCCGTCTCGGCGCACGCCTCATCCGCCCGAAACACGCTCCACACATGGCGACGTCTTCCTCATTGCCCGCTGCAGGCGCGCCGCCGCGGACCGGTTTTGGCCGCTGGCTCTACCGGATTTTTCTTGCGCTTACCATCGTGGTGCTGGCCTTCGGTTTCGTTCGGATCACGCAGCTGCTCATGCGCGTGCAATTTTCGGATTGGCGCGAGATCGGTTTCGATTCGGCCGTCACCTTCGGCCGCGTGCTCGCCGCCGTGGGACTCGGCACGATCTGGGCGGTCCCCGCCGGAATATGGATCGGCCTCAATCCCAAGCTTTCAAGCCGGCTCCAGCCGTTCATTCAGTTCGCCGCGTCCTTTCCCGCGCCGATGATTTACCCTTGGATTCTGCTGCTCGTCATCAAGCTCGGCGGTTCGCTCCAATGGGGAGCCATCCCCCTGATCATGCTCGGCACACAGTGGTATATTTTGTTCAATGTCACCGCCGCGGCCTCCGCCATTCCCAACGACATCCGCAGTTGCTCGGATATCCTTCGCCTCAACGGCTGGCGCCGCTGGTGGCGTTACCTGCTGCCGGCCGTCGCCCCGGGTCTTGTCACCGGCTGGATCACCGCCGCCGGCGGCGCCTGGAACGCCACCATTGTCTCCGAATACGTGCACACCGGCGGAAAGCTCTACGAGGCCACCGGACTCGGTGCATTCATCAGCCGCGCGACCGACACGGGGAATTTCCCCAAGCTCACCGCCGCCGTCCTCGTGATGGCCGTGATCGTGGTTGGCATCAACCGCACCGTCTGGAAAAAACTTCAAACCCTCGCCAACGACCGCTGCCGCTTCGGCACCTGAGCCATGAACGCGCCCACGCCTCTCATCGACGTCGCCCACGTCTGCCACGAATACGCCTCCAACGCGCAGGAGCACGACCTCGTGCTATCCGACATCAACCTCTCCATCGCGGAAAACGACGTCGTCGCGCTGCTCGGTCCCTCCGGCTGCGGCAAGTCCACCCTCATCCGCATCCTCTCCGGCCTTATCCAGCCCACCCGCGGTTCCGTGAGCTATCGCGGCCAGACTCTCACCGGCGTCTCGCCCGGCGTGGCGATGGTGTTTCAAAACTTCGCCCTGTTCCCGTGGCTGACCGTGCGCGGCAACATCCTCCTGCCCGTCGAACATCTCCCTCCCTCCGAACAGCAGGCGCGTCTCGAAACCGTGCTCTCCACCGTCGGCCTCGGCGCCTACGAATACTCCTACCCGCGTGAACTCTCCGGCGGCATGAAGCAGCGTGTGGGCATCGCCCGTGCTCTCATCGCCGAGCCCGAGGTGCTTTGCATGGACGAGCCTTTCAGCGCGCTCGACGTGCTCACCGCCGAAACCCTCCGCAACGAAATCGGCCGCCTTCTCGCCTCGCCCGACCATCCGCTGCGCACGATGGTCTTTGTGACGCACAACATCGCCGAGGCCGTCTTCCTCGCCACCCGCGTCGTGGTGCTCGGCGCCCAGCCCGGACGCATCGCGCAGATCGTCTCCAACACCCTTCCCTATCCGCGCGATCCCGATTCACCGGCGTATCACGCCGCGGTCGAAAATCTCCACCGCATCCTCACCAACACCAACCTGCCCGACACCGCCTGCCTGCCGGCCGACGCCGGCAAGACCGTCACCAAGGTCGATGCCACCCGCCGTCGCATCGCGCCGGTCTGCCTTCCCTACGTCACTCCCGGTGAAGTGCTCGGCCTCCTCGCGCTTCTCGGCGACGAACCCTGCGATGTGTTTGATCTCGCCGAGCGTTTCGGCCGCGAATTCGGTGCGGTCGTCCGCGTCATAAAAGCGGCCGAGCTGCTCGGTTTTCTCACGACCCCGGGCCAGGACGTGATCATGACCGACCTCGGCAAACAGGCCGTCAACGCATCCACCACCGAGCAAAAAAATCTCGTTCGAGAACAGCTCCTGAAGCTCAAAATTTTCGAGCTGCTCGTGCGTCTCATCCGCGTGCAGGAAAACCACACGCTCACCGAGGAGGAACTGCTCCGCGAACTCCAGGCCGCGCTCCCTCACGAAAAGCCCAAGCAACTCTTCCGCACCCTGCTTTCCTGGGGCCGTCACGCCGAAATCATCAGCTACGACCAGCGCAAGCACCAGCTTCGCCTCTACGAGCGAAAACACGGGCCCCGCATCGTCGGCCACCCCGTCATCCCCCCGGCTGCTTAGCCGGCCAGCTCCGCGCGCAGCACCGTCAGCGTGCGCCCGACCGCGCCTTGATTCGCCCGCTGCCAGGCCTGCGCTGCCGCCGCCATCTGCTCTCGCGCCGCCGCGTCGCTCCAGAGTTCGCACACCGCAACCTTCAACTCATCCGCACCGGCCACCGTGCGCGCCGCGCCGGCTTCACGCAATTCGCGGGAGATCGCCTTGAAATTCGTAAGCGCCGGGCCAAACACCAGCGGCTTGCCAAGCACCGCCGGCTCCACGGGCGTTTGTCCCTCGTGGTGCGGCGGCAGGCTCTTGCCCACGAACACCACCGTCGCCAGCTGCGTGAGCCGGCGCAGTTCTCCGGTCGTATCGCCAACCGCGACTTCGACCGGTGCCGGAGCCGCGCCGCGCGACCGCAAATGATGACTCAGCCCGCTCGCCCTCAACAACGCTTCGACTTCGGCACGTCGCTCCGCATGACGGGGAACAAGCAACAGCCGCGCTTCGTGTCCGCCCGCTCGCAAGGCCTTATACGCCGCGATCAACGCCTCTTCCTCTCCCGGCCAGGTGGACGACCCGAGCAACACCGGCTCGTTGCCAAACCCGAGTTCGCTCCGCAAAGCGGTTTTTTCCGCGTCGTCGATGACCGGGATGGTCACGTCGAGCTTGATGTTGCCCGTCGTGGTGATGCGGTCCGTCGCAAACCCCAGTTCGTGGAACCTCTCCGCATCCATCGCCGAACCCGCGAGCACACGGGTGATGCCGCGCAGCAACGGCGCCGCCACACCCCGAAACTTCATCATGCGGCGGAAACTGCGATCCGACAGCCGAGCGTTCACGGCAAGCACCGGCACTCCGCGTTTTTCGGCCTGATAAATATGTTCCGGCCAACGCTCGCCCTCGGTGAGAATCACCAGATCGGGCACGACACTCCGCCACGTCCGCCGCGAGAACAGCCACCAATCCACCGGGAAATAACCGATGCCGATCACCAGCCCGCGATAACGCTCGTTCGCGAGCGCGTGTCCCGTGCTCGTCGTCGTGGTGAGATAAACCTCCACCGACGGATCCGCATGCAAGGCCTCCAGCAAAGGAGCGATCGCCAGCATCTCGCCCACGCTCACCGCCTGCAGCCACACGCGCTTCACGCCGGGTCGCTTCGCCGGCAACACCGGCGTCACCCCGAACCGTTGCGAAAAATCCGCACGGTAACCACCGCGCCTGCGCATCCGCAGCAGATAATACGGCGAGGCCAGCAACATGGCCGGTGGAAACAAAAATCGATAAAGCCAGATCATTGCCGGATGTCCGCGTTCACGCCTTCGGATCTTCGTCCTTCGACTCCACCTCGTGCGACGACACAAAGCGCAGGTTGAACAACGGCAACATGCACAGCAGGCCGATCACGGTCAGCCCCAGCACCACATAACCCGCCGTGTCATGCACGCGCCCCTCGATGGCCTCCGGTCCGTAACGATACGCCCACGAAGTAAGAAAAAGGCTGCGCAAGAGATTGGTGAAAAATGCAAACCCGATGGCCGACACCACCAGTGCTATTTTTTTCCAAAGCGTGTCGAGAAACACCGCCGCGAGAAACGACCCGGCGAAAAGACACGCCGTGAAGGATCGGATGCCCGAACAAGCTTCAGCCACGCCCACGCTGCCGAGCGGCAGTTGCAGCACGTTGCCGTGTTGTTCGATCGGCATGCCCAGCACATCAAAAACAAAAAACACGACCGACGTCACCCGGTTGAGCATGAACAGACTGAGGCTGTTCTCGATGATCGAGACCATCGGCGCCGATACGAGCCACACCAGCACGGGAAATAAAAACAATCCCGCCAGCCGCACGCGGGCATCGCCCCATAACCCGGAAGCCACCGGCGCTCCCTCGGGTTCCGGAGCATTCAGCACCAGCAATGGAAACAGCACCGCTCCCATACCGAGCGAGAGCGATAACGTTCCGGGATACGACGAACCTGCGCCGGCACGATAGAGCGCCCCCACCAAAAACAACAGCGCGCCCACCGTCATCATAACGTAGATCAGAATGTTTAGAACCAACCGGCCGCTTCCGGCAACCCGGGGGCTGCCGGTCATCTCGCAAGTCCGCAACGCCGCGACAATGCGCGGCCAGCGGTCATACACCACAAAGGCCACGAACAGCGGCACCAGCCAGCCGAACCCGTAATCTTCCTTCGTGCTCCACCAGTGCGACTGGTCCCAAGCCACAAATCCCATGAAACCCGTCCCCAATAGCAGGGCGGTTAAAAACGGGGATGGCACAGTCGCCGTCCATTTTTTCCAGAGGGGTGGCATGGGTGATGGGGTCAATTGTCCGATCCCTCAGCGGGGGGCCAGCACTTTCGCCAGTGAACGGTTGTGCAAACGCGGCAACAAAACAAGGGCGACCACCGCCCCGACCAGCGCAAAAGCCATGTCGGTCTGCGTATCCCAGACATCTCCTTGCGTGCCCAGAAAGTCGTCCGCCGCCGAGCCCTGCGACACGGCGGTGAGCCATTCGATCAGTTCGTAAAACGCGCTGAATGCCAGACACACGCACCCGACCAGAAACGGCAGCCAGCGGCTGGGACGTCCATCACCCCGGTCTCGGAGTGGCGAAGTGCGCAATAAAATCTCCCGAGTCAGAATCGCCGGCACGAAGCCTTGGACGAAGTGCCCGAGTTTGTCGTAGTTGTTGCGCGTGCCGCCGGTCACATCGCGGATCCAGTCGAACAACGGCACCCGCGCGTAAGTGTAATGTCCGCCCACGAGCAACACCACGCAGTGCAGGCCCAACAACACGAGCAGCAGCGTGGAGAGCGGAAATTTTCGTTGAAAACCAAGTATCAACACCCAGCCCGCGACCGCCGGCACCGACTCCAACCACCAGGTAAACCGGTCATGCGGCGCGATCCACGACCACGCGACAACCGGTGCTAGCAGTCCGAAAAACCAGAAAAGGCGGCGGTCCATGGCGCGAACGAAGCGGATGCTCAAACCGCGCTGAATACCAACGAACAGTTCGTCCCGCCGAAACCGAAACAATTGGCGAGCGCACCGCGCACCGTTTTCTTCACGGCGGTGTTCGGGGTTACATTGATCCCCAGCGCGGCAATGTCCGGATCGATGGTTTCAAGATTGATGGTAGGCGGCACGACCCCGTCACGAATCGCCATCACCGCGGCAAACGCGCCCATCGCGCCCGCGCCGCCGAGCAGATGCCCGGTCATCGACTTCACGCCGCTGACGTTGAGTTTGTCCTTGTTGCCGGCGAACACCGCCGCGATCGCCGCCGATTCCTCTCCGTCGCCGCCGGGAGTGGATGTGGCGTGGGCCGACACATAATCGATTTCATCCGGAGCCATGCCCGCAGACACAAGCGCCGCACGCATGGAACGTTGCGAACCCTCCGCATCGGGTGCGAGGGACGACAGATGATAGGCATCCGCCGAGGCGCCGTAGCCGCGCAATTCGGCATAAATCCGCGCTCCGCGTTTCAGGGCGTGTTCATACTCTTCGAGCACAAACACCACCGCACCTTCGGAGAGCACGAAGCCGTCACGGTTCGCGTCGTAGGGCCGCGAGGCTTTTTCGGGCGCGTCGTTGCGGGTCGAAAGCGCACGCATCTGCGCGAAGGCTCCCAGCACCAGCGGGGTGATCGCCGCTTCGGATCCGCCTGCGATCATCACATCGTTGTCACCGCGCGCGATGGACGCCGCCGCTTCGCCGAGCGAGTGGCCGCTCGTCGCACAAGCCGAGGCGATGGACATGTTGGGACCGCGAAAATTCAGCAACAGGCTCACCTGCCCGGCGAGAAGATTGGGCGCGACTTGAATGATATAGAATGGAGAAATCTTGCGGAAGCCTCCCGCCTTGAAGGTGTCATGCATCGACTCCACCTCGGGCAATCCTCCCATGCCCACGCCCAGGATCACGCCCATGCGATTCGGATCCAAATTCACGCGATGCGCATCCAGACCGGAGTCGGCATATGCCTCGACCGCCGCCACGGCGCCCAGATGGGTGAACCGGCCGAACTTCTTTATATCTTTAGGAGAAAATGCGGCCGTCAACGGCTCGCTGCCGGGGCCGCGCGGATGCAAGGGGGCTGGCAATGCCCGGCTGGGCTCGAAATTCTTCACCTCGCCGGCGATTTGCGCCGTGCAGCCGGTGGCGTCGAAACGCGTGACCGGCCCGATGCCGGAGCGACCGGCGATCATGCCTGCCCAATTATCGGGCGCATTCTGGCCCAGCGGGCTGACCGCACCAAGACCGGTGACCACCACACGACGACGAACGGAGGGTTGGAAGGTATTCATGAGAAAATGAACCCCGATTTATCGCGGGATAAAGCTGTTCCTACAATTTCAAACTGCGCCCCGCCGCCCACAGGGGGCTTTGACTTTACCCGCGGCAGACTTTTGACTCCCCGACCTTTCAACATGTCGCAGCTTCATCCTTATTGGCGCATGGAATATATCGAGGCGCCGCGCATGCCCGAGCTCCGGCGTCCTTTCACCGAATTGCCCGCGCTGGGCGACGACCGCACCGCGCTCATCGTTCACCGCACTGCACTGTCTTATTTGATGCTCAACCGTTTCCCCTATAACCCGGGGCACTTGCTCGCCATCCCTTTTCGCGAGGTGACCGACGTCGAAGAGCTTACGCCCGAGGAAAACGCCGATCTCTTCCGCATCACTGTCTTCGCCAAAAAAATCCTGCGCGCCGCCATGAAGCCCGACGGTTTCAACCTCGGTTTCAACCTCGGCTCAGCCTCGGGCGGCAGCATTCCCCATCTTCACGGCCACATCGTCCCTCGTTGGAACGGCGACAACAACTTCATGCCCGTCGTCGGCCAGACCCGCATCCTCCCGCAGGCCCTCGAATCGACTTGGGAACGTCTCTCTGACGAAGCGGCCAGACTCGCCGCCACCCTCTGAGCATGGCGACCAAGACCCTTCACTTCCCGTCCTCCCGTCATCTCCACCAGCTTTACGCCGGTCGGGAGGAGAACCTCGCCTTCATCGAAAAACACCTCGGCGTAAGCCTCGTCACCCGCGAAGACTGGTTGAAAATCGATGGTCCGGAAGCCGCCATCGCCCAGCTCGAAACACTCTTCGGCTTCCTCAACGAGGCCCGCGCCCAAGGCGTTTCCATCCGCACTCCGGATCTCAACCGCTTCGTGGAAACGGTGGCACGCGGTGAATCCGAGCAGCTTCGTGAGCTCTTCGGCAAACCGCTCGTCATCGCGACCAACCGCAAGACCATCGTCCCCAAGACGCTCGGCCAGAAACTCTACCTCCAGTCGATCCAGACACACCCGCTCGTCTTCGGCATCGGCCCGGCCGGCACCGGCAAGACCTACCTGGCCATGGCCGCCGCCATCTCCGCCCTCCTGAAAAACGAGGTCGAACGCATCATTCTCACCCGCCCCGCCGTCGAGGCAGGCGAAACCCTCGGTTTTCTTCCCGGCGACCTGCGCGAAAAAATCCTGCCCTACCTTCGCCCGCTCTACGATGCGATGAACGACATGCTCGACGCCGAGGACATCGCCCGCCTCACCGAGAAAGGCGTGATCGAGATCGCCCCGCTCGCCTATATGCGCGGCCGCACGTTGACCCGATCCTTCATCGTGCTCGACGAGGCGCAGAACACCACGCCCGAACAGATGATGATGTTCCTCACCCGCCTAGGCGAAGACTCCAAGATGGTCGTCACCGGTGACATTACCCAGATCGACCTGCCCCGCTCAAAACAATCCGGCCTGCTCGAGGTGCAGCGCATCCTCCGCGACGTGTCGGGCATCGAGTTCCACTACTTCAGCGGCGCCGACGTCGTCCGCCATCCGCTCGTCCTGAAGATTATCGACGCCTACGAGCGTTATAAAAACCCCATCGCCTCCGGCGACGAGGACGCAACCCGTTGATCGATGCTGCGCTATCTTAAAAACATTTTCCGCCACGAAAAACCCCGCACGCGCAAGACCGCCACGGTCTCCGGCACCGTTGAGTTTTTGGAAACCAGCCGTGTCATCACGCTGTTCATCTTTCTGGCGACGGTCGCGTCCATCGTGCTGATCAGCTTCGTCGGTGTGTCGACCGTCACCCTGCCCGTCCTCCCCAACCAGCTCGCCAGCATCCGCATCACCGCGAGCGTTCCCTTCTCCTACGAAAGCAAGGAAAAGACCCGCGCCGCCACCGATCAGATGCGCGATCGGGTCCCGCCGGTCTACCGGCTCGACTTCGATTCCCAACAGCAATTCGACACGAATATCCACGGCCTGCTTGCCGACTTGGACACGTTCGAGAAAAAACATCCGGCAAACTCGCCCTTCACCGGCAGCCTCAAATCCGATTTCGACGCGCTGGTTGATGCCTTTAACGCCAAGGGCCCCTACCATGTCAGCGGCTCCGACATCACCACGCTGCTGCGAAGCGGCGACTCCGCCACACGGACGTCCTTGATCGATACCGGACTTCGCATCCTGCACGAAATCTACAATCAAGGTGTGCACGAAGATCGCGTTTTCGGCACCTCCAACAATCTCGGCCGCGTCACCGTTTTTCAAATCACCCGTGACGACGGCACCGTTGCCCAGCAGTCCTCCGAGTCGATGGAGCAGGCCTTCGCCTATCTCCGCATCAATCTCTCCGCCGAGACCGGCAGCCAGGCCCTGACCGGCCCGCTCTTCCGCATTTTCAGAAACGGCATCACCCCAAACCTCATCTACGATCGCGACGCCACGCTGCGCCTGCAGGACGACGCCCTGCGCCAGCTCAAGCCCGTCGTCGTCAATGTGGAGCGCGGGCAGACCATCATCGAGCCCGGCACCCGCGTCACCCCCGAGCAATACGAGATGCTCGTCGCCCAGCGCGAATTTTTGCTCACCAGCGGCGACTCCGCCCTGGACGACGGCCTGCAGCTTTTCGGCCGCGTCCTGCTCGTGCTCGCCATGGTCATGGCCAGCCTTTTCTACATCCGCCTTGAGGACCGCGAAACGCTCGACAGCAACGGACGCCTCGCCCTCCTCGCGCTTGTCGTCATCTTCAACCTCGCGCTCGTCCGCGCCACCTACGCGCTCAGCACGCTGCCGTTTTTTGTCTACCATTCGCAGGACGCCTCGATCCTGCCCTATCTTGCCCCCACCGCGATCGCGCCGCTCGTGGTCGCCATCCTCATCGACGCCGGCTCCGCCATCTTCATGGCGCTGTTCATCTCGATCTTCACGAGCGTGATCTACGGCAACCGCCTCGATCTGCTCGTGCTCACCTTCCTCGCCTCGGTCGTGGCCATCTTTTGCAGTCGCAACACCCGCAAGCGCGGCAACGTCGTGCGCGCCTCCTTTCTCGCCGGCTTTACCGTCGCGATCTTTGCCCTGCTCGTCGGCGTGGTCGATCGCCTGGAGTTTTTCACCATTCTCAAGCACATGGGCGCCGGTCTTCTCACCGGCCTTCTCACCGGCATCATCGCGGTCGGCCTGCTACCCATGCTCGAAAGCCTCTTCAAGCGCACCACCGATATCACGCTTCTCGAACTTACCGATTACAACCACCCCCTCCTCCATCTCATGCAGATGGAGGCGCCGGGAACCTACCATCACTCGCTCGTGGTCGCCCAGCTGGCTGAAAACGCCGCGTCCGCCATCGGCGCCAACCCGCTCCTCGCCCGCGTTTGCGCCCTCTTCCACGACATCGGCAAGACCGTCAAACCCGAGTATTTCACGGAAAACCAGCACGACGGCATCAACCCGCACGACGACAACAACCCGTCCCTCTCCGCGCTGATCATCAAGAGCCACGTAAAGGACGGCGTGGATCTCGCCCTGAAGCACAAGCTCCCCCGCGCGCTCCTCGACGTTATCCAGCAGCATCACGGCACGAGCCTCATCCGTTATTTCTACCACCGTGCGGTTACAAGCACGCGCCCGCCTCTTCCGCTGCCGCCATCGCTTCCCTCGATTAACCCATCCGCCCCCGGCCTGGAACCCGCTCCCGTAAGCGAGACCACCTACCGCTACGACGGTCCCAAGCCCCAGTTCAAGGAGAGCGCGATCATCCATCTCGCCGACGGCGTGGAAGCCGCCTCGCGCTCCCTCCGCAAAGTGACCCCGCAGCATCTCGGCGAAATCATCGACCAGATCTTTCATGACCGCCTGGAGGACGGTCAGCTCGACGAAGCCCCCATTACCATGGAGGAACTCGGAAAGATCAAAACGAGCTTCATCTTCACCTTGCTCAACATGCTTCATGGGCGCGTCGCTTATCCGGCGCAGGAGCCCGAAAAGAAACCCCAGACCTGATTTTCAGCATGTCCATCCTTCGTCCCATCGACATCCGCAACGCCCACCCGCGTCTGCGCCTCGATAAAAAGGCCGTCACCCAAGTCATCCGCACACTCGACGCCCACCGTGAACGCTTCGACGGCGGCTGCCCCGACGGAGAACTCTCCCTCGCGTTTTTGACCGATCGCGCCCTTGCCAAGCTTCACGGCGACTTTCTCGACGACCCGACCACGACCGACGTCATCACCTTCGAAGGGCAGCCCGAACTCGGTGTCGCCGGCGAAGTTTGCGTCTCCGCCGACACCGCCGCGACCTTCGCCAAAACTCACGGCAAAAAATTCAGCGAGGAACTCACCCTTTATGTCGTGCACGGCTGGCTTCACCTCGCCGGCTACGACGACCTCGTGCCCGCCAAAAAACGCCGCATGCGCGCCGCCGAAGCCCGCGCGATAAAAATCCTCCGCGCCGTCAACGGAGTCCCCTCCTTCACCTTAAAACCTCTTTCTCGTTCTCTTAATCGTTCCCGTTCCCCCTCTGTCCGCACCCCTCATTCCACGCGCCTCGCAAAGCCCGTCGAGAACGAGTAAGGGAACGAGGAACAGTTCCACGCATGCCCGGCCCTTCACTCACGACCGATGCCATCGTGGTGCTCAAGCGGCCCGCTTCCGACTCCTTTCAAACGCTGAGCGTTTTCACTCCCGAGCATGGCGCCTTGCGCGTCATCCAACGCCTGCCCCGGAAAATAACGTCCACCCACCTCGCACTCGATCTCTTCGACGAGGTCACCCTGCTTCTCGAAGGCGCGCCTCAAGGCGATGCATGGTTCGTCAAGGAACCCCGCCTCATCGCCCGCCATACCGGCATCGGTCGCAACTACGACTCGCTTGTGCGCGCTTCCTCCTTCGCCGCCCTCGTTTCCCGCAATCCCGTCCCCGAGGAAACTCGCGCATCCGTGCATGCACTCTTGCGCACCGCCTTCACTGCTTTCGCCGCCGACGCTCCCGCCGACATCGTTTACCTGAAATGCCTCTATTCCTTCGCCCGCGACGAAGGTTATCCCGTCAAACAACACTGGCTCGCCTCCCTTCCTCCCGCGCTTCAGGCCACCGGCCAGCAGCTCCTTCATACTTCCCTCGCCACCCTCTCCGACACGGACTATTCCCGTGTCGATTCCGAAAAACTTCTGCGCCACCTCGAACACTACCTGCGCAGCCACACGGAAATCATTATGGATTAAACGGCGCGAGCGTTGACGCCCGCCTGTTTTCCCCCGCCTTTCGTGAAACGCCCGCATGGACTTCGACCTCGATCAACGCACCGCCAGCCTAAGCATCGGCGAATTCGCCGGCTTCACCATCGGTCCGCGTGAATCGACCGACGGTCCCCAAGGCCTCTGGCGCGCCCAGCTCGGCACCCGCTGGCATCAGGAACTCCGCTCCACCACCGGCGCAGCCACGCCCGCCGCCACGTTCGAAATTCCCGTCACCGGTCGCGTTTTCCACGCCGGCTGGACCCTTACCCTGACCGGCCGCATCGACCAGCTTCTGCCCGCCACATCCGCAAGCCCGGCGATCCTCCGGGAAATCAAAACCACCCTGCGCCCGCTGCCCGCGGCCGAGGAGGAACTGCGCGCCGACCATCCCGATTATTTCGCCCAACTCGCCACCTACCTCGCGCTTCGGCACATCGCCGATCCGTCGGAAAAAATCCGGGGCGAACTCGTCTTTGTCGAAGCCGGCAGCGGCTTCATCCAGACCCTGGCTTTCACATCTGCCGATGAAGCCCCTTTCCGCGTCCAGCTCGAACGTGTCGCCGAATTTTTAAATCTCCGCCTGCGCGCCCGCGATCGCCTCCGCACGCTTACCTTTCTCCCTGCTTTCACTGAACTCCGCGCCGGCCAGGAAACCACCCAAGCCGAGCTCTCCACCGCGCTCGCCACGCATCGCCGCGTTCTCTTCACCGCCCCGACCGGCTTTGGCAAAACCGGCGTCCTCCTGGAGTGCGCCCTCGGCGCGATGAAAGCCGGCCGCTATTCGCGCCTGCTTTATCTCACCAGCAAATCCACCGGCCAACTCCAGGTCATGCGCACCCTTCAGTCCATGACCGCACGGGATTCCAGCCCTCAGCTTGCCGCCGCGACTCCTGTCTCCGCCTGGCCCGTCCGCCCCAAGCGCGAACACTGCGTCAACCACACCTTTCACTGCGTGCGCGACAACTGCGCCTACATTCGAGACATCGACCGTCGCTGGGCGCGCAGCGGCCTCTCCCGATTTTATCTCTTTGAAAACTCCGCCCGCGATCTCGACGCCCTCCGCGCCGCCGGACGCGACGCGATGATCTGCCCCTACGAAATCACCCGCACCGCCCTCGCCTTCCAAGACGTCTGGGTGGGCGACTACAACTATGTCTTCGCTCCCGCCAATCGCGGCCTCTTCTTCGATCAACCCGGCTTTAATCCCGCCGAAACCCTCCTTGTCCTCGACGAGGCGCACAATCTCTCTTCGCGCGTGGCCGACGCCTACTCGCACGTCCTTCTTGCCGGCGACGCCCGCCTCGTCCTCGACGAACTCGATCACCTCCGCGTCTCCGCTCCGTTGCTGCGCTCTTGGGAATCCTGGACCACATTCCTCGCCGCTCTTCCCATCTGCGACGCCCTCACCCTTGAACAAGAAGACGACCTCGCCGACATCCTCCGCACGCTGACCGAACAACTCGCGCTTCATCCGCCCGACTACGCCGCCCTTGGACCCCATCTCGCCGACCAACTCTGGAAAATTCCCTCACTAAACGCCTGGCTCACCGATTCATCGCTCAAAAAACTTCTCTGGTCTCCACACGCCGGCGAGCTGCGAGGCACTTGCCTCGACGCTTCCTCCGCCATTGGCGAATCCCTGAAACCCTTCGGCGGCGTGGTCTTCGCGACCGCCACCCCCGGCCCCGTCGAAGCTTTTGCCGCCGCCTGCGGCCTTTCGGACTCAAGCGCTCAACTCTCCACCCCCGGTTCTCAACTCACCTCCGTCACCGCCCACACCCCCTGGCGCGACAATGCCTATGACATCGCCTACGACATCCGCGTAGACACGACATACCACCAACGCCCCCGCTACTACGCGGCCACCGCCGCGACCATCGCCGCCCTCCACACCGCCGCCCCGGGCCCCGTCGCGGTCTTCTTCCCCAGTTATGCCTACGCCGAAGCCGTCGAGCGCGCGCTCCGCTCCGATCATCCTGCGCTTCGGGCCGCGATCCAACCCCGCCAATCCGACCTCGCCGCTCAGTCCTCCTGGGTCGACGAATCGCTCATGCTCGCCGATGCCCTGTTCCTCGTCCTTGGCAGCAGTTTTGCGGAAGGAATCGACGTGCTCGGAGGTCGCATCAGTCACGCCATGGTCGTCGGCCCCGCGTTACCCGAGGTCAACGCCGTCCAGAAAGCCCGCCTCGCCGCCCTGCCCCGATTGACCCGCGAGGAAGCCTTCCGTCGCGTTTATCAGATACCCGGCATGCAAAAGGTAAACCAGGCCCTCGGCCGCCTTGTGCGCGCCCCCGGCCAGCGCGCCAAAATTCTCCTGCACTGCCGCCGCTTCGCCGAACTCAACTACGCCCAACTCCTCGACCACGACTACCAATTCGGCACGACAATCACGACCGACGCCGAGCTCAGCAACTGGTTGGGCTGAGCCCGGCCGACCAAGCATTAAGCCCCGCACGATGGCGGCGGCAAAACACCGCAATCCCCACACGGGTTCGAAGCGAAAAACTTTCGTGAAAAAGAAACAAAAAGCCTCCAAAGGACCTGATTTAAAGGTCGCGATGGAGGCCAAAGGAAGCGCGTTTAGCTCGGATTAACTGCGTCGCTGAGCGGCACGCGACCGACGCCAGCCTGCGAGTCCCAAAGCCATGACACCAAAAAGCACCGCATAGGTCGAAGGCTCAGGAATGGCGGAAACACTGAATGCTCCGGAGTTGTTATTGAACGTGTAGTTGAACCCGCCGTCACTGCCTGTCCAAATTCCAGATCCCCCGTCAGTCAGCGTAGCGATATAAGATCCCGTAACACTCACCCCGCTAAAATTACCGGCCAAAGTTCCGCCGGAAGTTTGAAAGAGACTGAAGCTTTCGCCTCCGCTGAGGAAAGAAGAACTAAAGTTGACGACCAAGGTGCCACCCTTGGTCAGTATGGCACCAGCGCTGCTGATCACCGTAGCGTAGTCCGTGCCCGCCGTGCCGGTGGCGGCGACCGTAATTTGATTGGTTCCGCTCATCGTGAAGTTGCTGCCATAATTGAGCGTTCCGGCAGACACCGTCGTGCCTCCTGCGTAACCGTTGGAAATGCCGCTCAAGAGAAGCGTGCCGCCGCCCGTTTTAATAAGACCGCCCAAGCCCGTCAGATTGCCCGAAAGGGTGATGTTATGAGCAACATTGCCTGCATCGGCGGCTTTAAACGTGATGTTACCATTCGTCAGGTCCGTGGTAAGCCCCATGTTCATCGACGAAGACCAATCAGCCGACGCGCCGACCGTGCCGCCCGAAAGATTGATGGTCGCAGTATAGGAGCCTGTGCCCGATTGAACGATACCGCCCGAGCCGACATAAAGACTGCCGCCCGTGACCGTCAGCGTGCCGCTACCTTGGGTGGAAGCGGACGAATAGCCTGTTCCGAAATTGATCGCCCCGATGGTCGAAGTACCACCTGCAATATTCAACACACCTGTCCTGGTTGAATTGCTATTTCCGACGCTAAGGCCGAGGTAATTGGCGGTAAGCGTTCCACCCAGAACATCCAATTCACCCGCACCGTCCATTCCCACCGTGATACCCACAGAGGCATTCGTGCCGGCGTTTGTAATGGAGCCACTCTGCAAGATGACGCGAGCCGTGCCACCACCTCTAGCGATAACAAGTGCACCAAGCCCACTGGTAGCCGTATGGTTCCATGAACCACCGTCCACTGTTGCCAAGGCATTGGATCCATAGCCGATGAAAGTATTGCCGCTGGTATTTAAGATGGCCCCCGTAGAAATTTGAAGACCCGAAACCGGCGCAGCGGATAGATCTGAAACCGCCGAATCGCCGATATTATAAAGGCCGACCGCTGCGGTTGTGTAAGTGCTGGTCGTGGTGCCCGGATTGGACGTTGAAAACACAATGGAGCTGGCCTTGGCGATCGTGCTATTGTTACCGGCGGCATTGATATTACCATTTCCATTGCCCGTCATAAATCGGGTGGAGCCGCCAGTAAGGGTCAGCGTCTGGCCAGCAGCACCGAAGGTGATTCCACTCATTTCCACGGAACCGGTGAACGTTGCACTGGAGTTTAGAGTCAGAAGACCCACTGCACCATGAGTCCGGTTCCCAATATTGACGTCACCTCCGTTGAAAACATAGGTCCCGCTATTGGCTGCGATTGTCATGTTGTCGGCAAGCTGCGTGCCACTGACCGCCACGGTCCCTCCCGTCCCTCCTCCTGCCCCGAAAGTAACATTCTGAGCATCAAAAAACTGGAGGGGGTCGGCCGTAACATTGTTGGTGGCATTAGTGCTCAACGTTATCGTATTCGTGCCCGTATCAATGGCTGTCACGGTCGTCCCTGCATTGAATCTCGTCGCACCGATATATTGTCCGATCACAATCCCCGTGGTGTCAGCCACGACGACCGTATTCGATCCATTAACTTCGTTGCCGGTGGTAGATGCCAACGTTGTAAGCGTGCCGGGATATGCAATGTCCGCACCCGAAGTGGCAAAGTTCGTGGCCGAATTATCCCACGCACCATCGCCATCGCTACCCGTGGTGTTATTCGATGGATCCCATGTATAGGTAATGATAGCGGCCAAACCGGACTGGACTGCCAATGCAGCAGCCATTGCAACAACTACAACTGCTCCAAGTTTTCTGATTGGCCGAACGGATGAACCGAATCCTTTGGGGTGTGCGAGGGTATTTTTCATGATAAAAAGAGAGCGGGGTGAACGACTGAAATCGCAAACTCACGAGAAGACAGGGTGCTTCAGGGAGGGGTAACCGTGAGCCCGCGGGGGAACTGCAAAAAAGCTTTTCAATAAAAGGATTCACCAAAGTAGCTCTGTCAAAGAAAAATCGCCCTTTTTTACAGTTTATAAATTAACACAATAATCCATAATACCAATGAGATACATATTAACTCATGACATTTACTTATCTCAAAATCACGAGCCCGTTAGGAAAACTACTGCACATCAAGATTCGGCAATTTTTGCACTCGGAATCCAAGCACACTCGAGAGCCCGAACACCCGCCTTGCCGACTTCAAAAACGCTACTTTTAAACGCCAGGGATTTCCCACTTGTCCGGCCGTGCCGCGCCCGACACAACAAAGCCTCGTGCCCGCATCACAAAGCATCCCCACCGCCGAAATCCATGCCGCCATCGAGCGGCTCGCCCAAGCCATTGCTAAACATCACGGCGCCAAAGAGAAAATCCTCCTGCTTGGGATCGCCAACGGCGGCGTCACCCTCGCCCGCCGGCTAGCCTCCCGCCTTTCAGTTCTCAGCCCCAGCCTTTCCCTCAAGTCCGGAACCCTCGATATCTCTTTTCATCGTGACGACATCGGCCGCAATCCGATCCCAAAGGAATTCACCCCCACCCTCATCCCGGTGGATGTGACCGGCGCCACCGTCATCCTCGTCGACGATGTCCTTTTCTCCGGCCGCACCGTCAAGGCCGCCCTCAACGAACTCTTCGACCACGGCCGCCCTGAAAAGGTCGAACTCGCCATCCTCGTCGACCGCGGTTTCCGCAAGCTGCCCGTCGCCGCCGACTACACCGGGCTCACCCTCGAAGCCTCCCCGACCGCCAAGGTCGTCGTCAAACTCGACTCCGCCAAGCCCGCCAACGACACTCTCGTCGTCGTTCCGGCCAAAGCCTGACCCTTTCCGCAATCCGGTATCACCCATCCGAAATCCCTCCCGATGCCCTGGACCCGCCGCCACCTCCTCACCCTCGAGGAACTCTCCGTTCACGAGATCGACCAGATCCACGCCACCGCCGCCGCGTTTAAAAAAATCCTCGGCCGCAGCGTGAAAAAAGTCCCCGCCCTGCGCGGCAAGACGATCGTCAATCTCTTCCTCGAGCCCAGCACGCGCACGCGCATGGCCTTCGACATGGCCGCCAAGCGCCTCAGTGCCGACGTCATCTCGATGGACGGCTCCAGCTCCTCCACCACCAAGGGCGAGACTCTCCGCGACACCGCGCAAAACATCGAGGCCCTCCAGGCCGACATGATCGTCATCCGCCACGCCGCCGCCGGCTCGCCACTCTACCTGTCGAAAATCCTCGGCATCCCCGTGATCAACGCGGGCGACGGCTCGCACGAGCATCCCACCCAAGGCCTGCTCGACACCTTCACGATGCGCGAGCACCTCGGCTCCCTCAAGGGCCGGAAGGTCGTCATCCTCGGCGACATCCTTTTCAGCCGCGTCGCCCGCTCCAACATCCACGCCCTCACCAAACTCGGCGCCAACGTCACCATCGTCGGCCCGTCCACCCTCGTGCCCAACTGGTTCAAGGCCCTCGGCGTGACCGTCTCGCACGATCTCCGCAGCGCCCTGGCCGACGCCGAGGTCGTCATGCTCCTGCGCATCCAGCACGAGCGCCAGACGAGCGGCATGTTCCCCTCGCTTGGCGAATACACCGGCCTCTTCGGCCTCAACAAAACCCGCGCCGGCTGGCTCGACCCGAAGGCCATCATCATGCACCCCGGTCCCATCAACCGCGGCGTCGAGATCGACAGCGAACTCGCCGACGGCAACCGCAGCGTGATTCTCGAACAAGTGACCAACGGCATCGCCGTCCGCATGGCCGTGCTCTACCTCTGCTCAGGCGGCCAGCCCGAGCAGGTTATCTCCACCGAATAAACTTTCCGAGCCATGCCATCCCTCTGGATCTCCAACGCCCGCATCATCGACCCCGCCTCCAAGCGCGACGAGGTCGGCGACCTTTTCATAAAAGACGGCAAGATCGTCGCCAGCCTTTCGGCCGCCGACAAAAAGAAGGCCAAGAAAATCGACGCCGCCGGCCTCGTCGCCTGCCCCGGCCTCGTCGACATCCATGTTCACTTCCGTGAGCCCGGCCAGACGCACAAGGAGACCATCGAGACCGGCTCCCGCGCCGCCGCCGCCGGTGGTTTCACCAGCGTCGTGTGCATGCCCAACACCGCGCCCGTGGCCGACAGCGCCGGCACCATCCAGCTCATCAAGGATTCCGCCGCCCGCTCCGCCTGCGTGAAAGTTTACCCCACCGGCTGCATCACCGTGGGCATGAAAGGCGAGGCCCTCGCTCCCATCGGCTCGCTCAAACGCGCCGGCGTCGTCGCCATCACCGACGACGGCGACTGTGTCCAGTCCAACGATCTCATGCGCCGCGCCTGCGAATACGCGAAAATGTTCGACCTGCCGATCATGGATCATTGCCAGGATCATTCCATGACCGTTGGCGCGGTCATGAACGAGGGCACCGTCTCCACCCGCCTCGGCCTGCGCGGCTGGCCCAACGCCGCCGAAGACATCATCGTCGCGCGCAACGTCATCATCGCCACCTACACCGGCGCGCACATCCACATGCAGCACATCTCGTCGAAAAACTCCGTCGAGATCCTCCGTCGCGCCAAGATCCGCGGCGTGTCCGTCACCGCCGAGGCCACTCCCCACCACATCGCCCTCACCGACGAGGCCCTCGGCACCTACGACACTCATTTCAAGATGAACCCTCCCCTCCGCACCGAGGAGGACCGGCTGGCGATCATCGAGGGCTTGCGCGACGGCACGCTGGACATCCTCGCGACCGACCACGCCCCGCACACCGACTACGAAAAGGACAAGGAATTCGACTACGCGCCCAACGGCATCCTCGGCCTCGAAACCGCCCTCGCCGTCTCGCTCGAAATCCTCGTGCGCAAAAACAAGTTCAAGCTCTCCACCGTCGTCGATCTCCTCACCCGAAAACCCGCCAAGATCGTCAAGCTCGACGCCGGCACGCTTGCCGCCGGCGCTCCGGCCGACGTGTGTCTCTTCGATCCCGACGAAAAATGGGTTTACGACGCCAAGGCCGGCTTCAGCAAATCGAGTAACAGCCCCTGGCACGGCCAGACCCTGCGAGGCCGCGTAAAGACCACGATCGTGGACGGCCGGGTGGTGTTTACCGGCGGCAAATGCACCGGCTGATCCAGACGGCCCCGGGCTTCCGCGCGTAACGCGAATCCTCCCGGACCCAATGGCTGATTTATCGCATGTCTGATCCCGTCACGCCCACCGTCGCGATTACAACCGCCGTCGAGATCGGCCTGTGGATCACGGGCTTGATCGTGCTCTGGCGCGTTCAATTCAGTGCCGCCACCCGCGATCGCCGGGAGGAGCCGGCGCCGCTTTTACCCTGGAACATCACGCTTGTTGAGTTTCTTCAAATCGCATTGTGCGTGATCCTCGGCGGCTGGGGCGCTCCGGTGATCGTCTCCAGTCTCCGCAATTACATCCCCGGCGCGGCAGCCAATAGTGATCTGTGGATGCTGATTCAAAGCGCCTGTCTTCAGTTCGGACTGCTCGCGGGAGTGGCCGTTTCACTTGCCATTCCCCGGTCAAACATGGCTGCGCCGGTCGAAACGCCGCATTCTTCCGCCTGCCCGCATCCTTTTCTGGCGGCGGTCGGCACATTCCTGATCGCCCTTCCGATCATCACCTTGCTCGGCTATGCATGGAAAACCGGCCTCCAACATCTCGGCTACGACACCCCTGATCAGGAATTGGTGGATATCTTTCGCCAGGCGGATTCTCCTCTCAAGCTCGGCCTGTTGACCGTGCTCGCCGCCGTGATCGCCCCGTTCACCGAGGAACTCGTTTTTCGGGCGGGACTTTTTCGTTATCTACGCACGCGGATTCCCCGCTGGATCGCCGTGGCCGCCCCGGCGGCACTGTTCGCCGCGCTGCACACCAGCGCCGTCGCCTTTGTCCCGTTGTTCGCCCTCGGAGTGCTCTTCTCCCTCGCCTACGAACGCACCGGCCGCATCTCCGTCACGATCATCGCCCACGGTCTTTTCAATCTGCACACGATCATGCTTATCATCGCGGGCGTGACCACCTAAGCTGCCGTTTGTCGTGCGCATCCTTACCGACAATCCATCGGAAGCCGTTTCCTCAATCGGTGAATCGAAGCTCATCGCCTCCATCCATCGCTGGCTGGGCGACACCACGCCGACCACTCCGTTTGGCATTGGCGATGATTGCGCCGTGCTGCCCGCCTCGTCACGCCAACAGCTCGTGACCGTGGATCCCGTGATTTACGGCCGGCACTTCGACGATGCCGTGCCCGCACGCCTCGTCGGCGAAAAACTTCTTAAAAGAAACTTAAGCGACATCGCCGCGATGGGCGGCCGTCCACGCGCCGTCGTGATCGCCCTGGCGCTCGATGCAAAGGTAAACACCGCGTGGCTCGCCGCCTTTTACCGTGGCCTCGCCGCCGCCGCGCACCGTTACGGAGTATCCGTCGTAGGAGGTGACATCGCCCAGCAAACCGGCGGATTTTCCGCCACACTCACCTTGATTGGCGAAGCCTCCGGCGCCCGCGTGCTCACCCGCGACGGCGCAAAGAATGGAGATTGGATCTACGTCACCGGAACGCTCGGAGGAAGTCTGCTCGGCCATCATTATCGATTCACTCCACGACTCGCCGAAGGCCGCTGGCTCGCCGGCCGAAAAGAAGTGCGCTCCATGATGGATCTCAGCGACGGGCTCGCCAAAGACCTCGGCGCGCTCACTCCCGCCAGAACAGTGCCATCGCTCGAAGCCGGCGCCATCCCCGTAAGCACCGCCGCCCGCAAACGGGCCCGAACCTCCGGACGGACCGCGTTGCAACACGCACTGGCCGACGGCGAAGATTACGAACTGCTGTTCACCGTTTCCGCCCGTTCCGATCGCGCTGCATTTGAGTCTGCATGGAAGCGAAAGTTCAAAACCCGTCTGAGTTGCATCGGACGTTTTGCACGCACGGCATCGTCAGATGCCATCAACCTGAAAAGCGTCCACGGTTATGAGCATCTTTGCTAAGCTTCAGGAAGGCGTCATCACCTCTTCGGCCGCCGAGACCCACGCGCTCGCCCGGGAATTCGCGCAGGCGCTTCCGCCTGACACCACCCTCGCCCTTCACGGGGATCTCGGCGTGGGCAAGACCACTTTCGTGCAGGGACTGGCGCACGGTTTCGGCATCCTTGAGGCGGTGACCAGCCCCACGTTTAACATCTTCACGCTCCACCGCGGCCGGCGCACGCTCGTGCACCTCGACGCCTACCGTTTGGAAAACGCGGCGCAGATCGATTCCCTCATGCTCGAGGATTTCCTGACGAGCCCTTGGTGCCTTGCGGTGGAATGGCCGGAAAATATCGCCGCGTGGATTCCCGCCGGCGCTCTTCACCTCGACCTCGGCATCACCCGAGACGAGCGGCACACCATCCGGCTGCGAACATAAAAAAGGCCGCCCCTTCACAGGGACGGCCTTGAAAAAAATCAGCTCGCCGGAGTTTCCGGTTCCGGCGTGGACGGCCCGGGAGCCGAATCCGCCACGGGTTCAGCAGGAGCGGCGGGCGCAGGAGTTTCCACAACAGGCGCCTCGGGGAAATTCTCGGGATCGTGCTCGGAACCTTCGATTTCCTTTTTGCGGGACTCGACAACCGCCGGAGGTGCAAAGATGCGTCCGTCGATGAACTCGGTGACGTAGCCTTCCGACACGAGCCAGCGAAGATCGCCGTTGAGCCGGTTCAGCTTGGCCTGTTGTTCGAGCGTAAGCGCCACCGCCGGCGCGACTGCTTCGGTGGCTGGCGTCTCGCCTTCCGCAGCAGCGGATGCCTCGGCCGGCTTAGGGGCGGCCGGCACCGCGAAGCCGAGGAATTTCTCCGCCAGCTCGCTGGCTTTGATCATCGGATGGGCTTCGATAAACGCAATCAACGCACCGATGGAGTCGGCGAAAACCTGGCCCGGGATGCGGAACTTGCGCTTCACCGCGCACACATAGCTGATGCCCTTCGATCCCTTTTTGAAAATCGTGAAGCCTTCGCGGCGCAGGCGGCCGCGCAGCGCGTTGGCGGTGTCGAGCGGGAAGCGGCGCTGACGTTCAAGCGCACCCTCAAGCGTGCGGCGCAACTCACCCTGCGGCATGGTTTCCAGATTTTTGCCGTGGTAACGCACGGCATCGACGAGACGCACGACCTTGTCGCGCGCCTGCGTGATGAGGTAATTGCGGGCCTCTTCAACAGAGTCGAACGAGGGAGCCGGCACGGTCTCGGGAGCGGTTTCGCCCTCGACGGGCGCAACGGGTTCCTGCGCGGGGGTCAGCTTCCACGTGTAGCGCGTGGCTTTCTTCATCTTCTCCAGCCACTGCGCGATCACCTCGGGTTCGCGCACGGACTCGATGCGACCACGGTAAGCTTCGAAGGAAATCTTGATGTGCGCGGCGTGATGCTGCTGGACGATCTGGTTGTAACGGTGGTAATTCGGCGGTCCGAGCAGTTCGCCCGTAACCATGCACTTGTTGACCACCTGAAAGTTGCCTTTGGGGGCCTCGACCTCGACCTCGGCGACATCGAAGAACTGGCCTAGGTGTTTATCCAAGACGTAGGCGACGGCCGCCGCCTCGTTTTCAAACGGAACACCGTCCGGCACGGCGATGGCAAACGGAGCGGGCTTGGGGGCATCGGCGGCGGCACCCTCGGCAGGCTTGTGCTGGATGACGGCGACGAAACGGTCGTTCTTGCCGATGATCACACGCGCGATTTCAAAAAGCTCGTAGGTGCGGCAGGACGTGCGAATGGCCTTGGCGAGCGCCGAAAATCCCGTGTCTTCGGGATAAAAAGTGACGTTGAAGAAAGGACTGATGTAGGGACCCTGATCGCGCGGAGCGAACCCCCCTTCGCGGGGCCCACCGAAGCGCGGGCCGCCCTGGCCTTCACGGCGGGGACCGCCACCACCACGGAATTCGCCGCGACCTTGATCGTCACGACGCGGACCGCGGGAATCAAAACCGCCCTGACCTTCGCGCGGGGCACCGGAAGACGCCGGCGCATTGCCCTCGCCGCCGGGACCGGCCGGTTTGCGGAAACCACGACGATCACGAGGAGCGCCTGCAGAGCCTCCGCCCGGACCTTCACGACGGGGACGATCGTCACGGCGTGGCTCGCGGCCTCCGTCGGATTTGCCGGAAGGCGAGGCCTTGTCCTGGGTCCATTGGGTGCCAAAGCTGAAGCTTTGGAGCTGGGCCAGATCGATCTTGTTGAAATCTTTGGCCGGTTTGTCGTTTGAGAGCGTCTCGTCCATTAGGAGGCGGTGCGGGAAAAATCCCACGTAAGTGTTTTGTCGAAAGGGCTGTCTGGGAAGCGCAGATGCGCAGCACGACTCTCCACGCAGGCGAAGGAGTAGCAAGCAGTTTCCCGACCGAGGAAAAATGCATTTCGGGGCTTTACACGGTTCCCAAGATTTATCTTAGTCCGCCTTCCCTTCGTTAGACATGCTCGGGTGGTGGAATTGGTAGACACACACGTTTGAGGGGCGTGTGCCGAAAGGCGTAAGGGTTCGAGTCCCTTCCCGAGCACCATTTTAACCCGCGTCCCGCACGCGGGTTTTTGCTTTTTAAACGCCCCCGGGCTCGGATCTCCTGCAACCGGTCGTGAGTTCGCCATTGCCCGCCTCCCCCCGCCCGCCTTCCTAGAAACATGGCCACGCAGATCATGCTCATCCGTCACGGAGAAACCGAATGGTCGATCACCGGCCAGCATACCGGCCGCACCGATCTTCCGCTTACCGCCAACGGTGAACGCCTCGCCTCACTCCTGCGTGAGCCATTGAAGGCCAAGGGGTTTTCGCATGTGCTCACCAGTCCGCTCAAACGCGCCCATCGCACCTGCGAACTCGCCGGCTTCGGCGGCGTGGCGCAAATAGATCCCTTGCTCCAAGAATGGGATTACGGTGCCTATGAAGGTCTCACCACCAAAGAAATCCGCGCGCAACACCCGCAATGGAACGTGTTTCAAGACGGCGCTCCACGCGGGGAATCGGTCGAGCAGATCAGCGAACGCGCCGATCAGATAATCGCTTCTTTACGGGAGCTTGAAGGAACGGTCGCCATATTCTCCCACGGGCACTTCCTGCGCGCCTTGGCGGTGCGCTGGATCGGCCTGCCGATCATTCACGGGCGTCACTTCAGCCTGGAAACCGGCGCGATGTGCATCCTCGGACACGAAAACGCCACCCCGGTTGTTTCCTTGTGGAACGGGGTGGCGCTTCGCTGACCCGTCACACGGGTCACTACGGCGATTCTGCGGCTATCGCACCGGGATCGTCTGCGGCACGAGATTCCAGCCTTCGAGCGTGACAGCCCAGCCACCGGCGGGATGGCCGGCCGGAACCTTGATCGTAACCACGCGCTGCTCGCCCGGAAGCAACGACACATAATTATTGTCGGCGTAGGCAGGCAGGATTCGCCGGCCATCAGACTTTTCGCGCAACGTCAGAAACGTCATCAACGCGACTGATTGCGTCGGGTTCTTCAACTCCACCGTCACGACAGTCTCACCAGTGGACGGCTCGGCTTTGGCTTGTGCGAGGCCGGACAGTTTTACGGCGGGCAATTGATTCATCGCCATGAGGTCCGTCTCGGCCGGCGCCCGCCAGTAGAAGTTATCCGAAAGCAATGCGCCCTGCGCATCCCGAAGCTCCAGTTTCACAAAATCAACGGTGCCGCTGGCCGGTGCAGCGAGCGTGAAGGACGGAGCCGTCGAGTTTGCAGCCACATCCACGGTCGCCTCCTTCGTGGAACCCAACGTGCCGTTGAGCGCGTAGATACGCGCGGTGATCTTCGCGTCGTGCAGCGGCTGGATCGTGGTATTCGCCACGAGCAGCCCGTAATCGGGCAGATTCATCTGCACATGCACGGGTTCGCAGCCCTTGCGCACGCCGTAAAAAGACGCATTCGGCTGATAATCCCAGCCGTATATCTGCCACACCATGCTCGGCCACGACGGATGACTCATCCACAGGAGCCGACCCGAAGTCGGTTTCCACAGAGTGGCGTTCATGCCTTCATACATCGCACGGTAGGAGACGTAGTTGATCATCTGCGCCTTTCGCACGAAATCCTCGAAGCCCGTCGGCTCCCCAAACTGGGCCGTGAGTGCAGCCATGAAAGTCTTCACGTCCATCGCACCCGACGGAACCCAGTCGTGGTAGGCCCACACGTCGTTTATCGGCCAGAGATCCTCCGGTGCCATCATGCCCCTGATCGAATCGGCCGTCAGCGGAGACGGGAGCCCGAGCTCGGTGGTGAACCCCTTGTGCTGAAAATACTCCTCGGGCCGAATGTATTTCCACGGGCCGCTGCCGCTCATGTTGATGGCGATGGACGCCGGTTGATAATAACGCGTGCCATCGCAACGGCGGATGAGTTCGTCCAGCTCCGCGTTGATGCCAGGCGGAGGCACACCCTCGTTGCGTCCGCACCAGATGGCGATCGACGGGTGATTTCTGAAACGCGTGATCGAATCCTTCGCATTGGCGAGCCAGAGCGCGTCATCCTTCGGTTCGACGTTCGCCCACTGCGTCGTGAGCCACAATTCATTAAACACGAGGATGCCGTATTCGTCGCAAAGCTCGAAAAACGTCTCCTCGGTCGACTGTCCGCACCAGTTGCGGATCGTGTTGAAATTCGAATCCCGCTGGAGGCGGAAGTAAGGCTCCAACTGCTCGCGCGACACGCGCTTCATGCCTTCGTCCATGCCGCAGTTTCCACCGCGGATCGCGATGCGCTGGCCGTTCACACGGATTTCTAGAAAACGATCCGTGTCCGTCGAATCCGAGATGCGCAGTCCCGGCAGTTTCGAAGCATCGTCGGCCAGCGTCGGCACCCAGCCCTTCGGCGACTTCACGATGGATTCGTGGTCGTGCTTGATGACCTCCGTCGCGCCGGCGGCCGCCGGCGAAAACTCATACCTCCCTACTTGCTGTCGCGGATCGATCGCGGTCAGCACAAACGACATCTCGCGCATGCCGAAACGCAGTTTTTTCGTGTCCGAAGTTTTACCGTCGGCGCTCTCGAAGGAGAGCGTCAGGTGATAAAGCTCGGGCTTGCCGTAGCCGTTGGGCCACCAGAGACGCGGATGTGCCACCGCAAGTTGGGGAAACTCGCCGGGCGTTAAATGGAACGTCTGCGTGGAATCGGCCGGCAACGTGATTTTTTTCTCCAACGCGACGCCTTCGAAGGTTGCCTTCAACGTTCCGGTCTGCGGCGTCGTCGCCGTGTTTTTGAGCTCAACATTCAACGTCACGTCGGCGCGGGAGCCGACCGGTTCCGGAACGCGTGTGACGACCTGAGGATCTCCCAGACTCACCGCATCGGTCGCCTTCAAAACCACATCCTGCCAGAGGCCAGTCTCGCGGTCGCGGATGCCCGGAATCCAGTCCCATCCCTCGCTGCAAAAAAACGTCGGGCCGTCCCAACACATCGCACCGCCGTTCGGTCCCGCCCCGGCCTTGATGGATTGCTCATGCGAAGTTCCCGGATGTGGAGGCGGCGAGATTTTCACCGCCAGAGCATTCCGCTGCCCCGGCTTGAGCACACGGGAGACATCAAAAATGCCGCGAATAAACGCGCCTTTGATGTCGCCCAGCCGGGCACCGTTCAACCAGACCTCGGCCTCATAATTGATCCCGTTGAATGTGATCGTCGACCGTTTGCCCGCCAGATTTGCCGGTGCAACAAACTCCAATCGATACCAATAGTCCTGACTGCTCAACGTCGTCGGGATGGAAAGATTGTTCAGTCCGAAATAAGGATCAGGATAAACGCCCTGGTCCACCAGCGTGGTCAGCACGGTGCCGGGCACCGTCGCCGCATACCAGCCCTTGGTCTGATAGCCGGGTGCTGAAAGTGCCGCGCCGTCCGCGGAAACCTTCGGCGCTTCGTTCAACTGCCAGGGGCCTGCCAAAATGAGTCCTCCCTCACGATCCAGCACGAGGGTTTTGTCGGAAGGCGGCTTCGGTGCGGCCGGCTTTTGCGGTCCCACTTTGGATTGCGGCAACGAAGCCGGATCCTGATGCACCTCCCCCGCCCGGCTCGTGTTGGCCTTCGGATCCCAGGATTCGGGAGCACCTTTGACGAAAACCAGCTGTTCAAAATGCTGCGGTATACCCGCGAGCTTGCCAATCTCCTCCGCGGACATGGCGCGATCCACGAGCGTAAACCCCGCGATCTTTCCGCCGAAATGACTGCTCGTTCCCCACGAGTTCAGCGGCGCCAGATTGATCTCCGGCTTCGCATCGGCGAGCACCACCGGTTTGGCCGCCATCTCGCGCCCGTCCTTATATAACCGCAGCACGCCGCCGCCGTAAACGGCCGTGAGCATCTGCCATTTGGCGGGCTCAAGTCCCGTGTTCATGAGAACATCGACCGAACCGCCCCAGAAACGCAGCCCGTCGTCCAAATACGCCAGATAACGCTGCGTCCCCTTGGTATTCGCGCCGTCGCCGAAACCGGCGAGCAAGGTTTTGACGGCGGTCGCGCCGTCAGGCTTCACCCAGAAGTTAATGCTCCAATCGGACGCCCCCTTCACCACCGGATCTGATTTTGGTATCGGCTTTTTTATGCCGTAAATGCCTTCACTGATGAATTCGCCGTTGAACGGGCCAAAGCTCGCGGCCTCGGCCGACAGGCAAATGAATATGGAAACCACCACCGCAAACAGGCGGCTGCGAATCAGCGTATGAATCATGAAGAAAATTGAGCTATCAATGTGAACAGAAAGGGGGCGGGCGTCATTCGTCCGCTTGTTTACCGAGGGGGAAACACTTCGAGCTCCTTGATGGAAAATCCGTAGCGCGTAAGCCGGGTCTTGCAGTTGATGCGGACATAGCGCCCCGCTCCGCCAAGATCGCCGCTGACCACCCAGTCGGCCTTCTGATTGTCTCGCACCGCGCGAAGGGTTTTCCAAGTCGTCGCATCATCGGAAACCTCGATGTCGTAATCCTTGGCCGCGGCCGTTTCCCACATGATCCGCACCGTGTCGATTTTCTGAACGGAACCAAGATCAACATAGATCCATTGATCGTCCTTCGAAGCCGACGCCCAGCGGCTCTGCACATCGCCATCCACGGCAGCCTCCGCCAGCTTGCCATCCGCGGTCGACGACACCGAGACAGGACGATTTTTGGCGAGATTCACCGGACGAAAGCGCAGCTTTCCCAACTCAAATGAAACCGCCGTGTTCACGCCGGCTTTGAGCCGTATTACCCGGGCGATCGCCCCCAACGGAGAGGCCGCCAGCGGCGCGTCCGAGGTAATTTTCACGATGCCGTCTCGCTCGATCAAGGTGAGATCCTGATCGATATCGGACCGGATTACACACGAAGCCGTCCGCGCCGCGCGATCCCAGGCAAGGCTCACGAGCGTCGCCCGATTGCGTCCCTTGACCCCTGAAATGGAGCCCTTCTCCAAGCCCTCAGGTAACGCCGGCAAAAACTCAAATCGTCCCGGCTCGGAAGAGACGAGCATCTCCATCATGATTCCCGGGACGGCGTTGCAGGTGTCGGAACAGAAAATCTCGTGCTTGCCGTTGTGGGAGCTGTAAAGGCTCGTGTAGTAAAAATCTTCCTTCATCAGCCGCAGCAATTCGTAGCGCACCAGCTGGTCGTTTTTCGTGACCGCCGCGTTAAATGCGACATGCAATAGGCCGTGCCCCGTGCCAAGCGAGTGTTCGCCTTTTTTGGCCGTGGAAATGCGGGCCGCGTTAAAAAGCACCGGATTGTCCTCTGGCGTGGCTTCGCGATAAGGCCAGGCCACGAGCAGATGACTGGAATGCCGATGCCCGTAGCCGCGATCATCGAGCCCCGGCCATGCCCATTCTTGGACTCCACCATCGGCGTTGATCAGATAAGGCGGCAGCTTGTTCAGAATTTTTGTCCACCGCTCAACACCCTGTCCCGGACCTTGGTCCAAGCCGAGGAGATTGCAGGTTTTGATCAAAGAGCTGAGGCAGAATTTGGCCCCGGAAATATCGAACACCGAATTGTTCACCAGCGAGACGCGCGGATTGGGCGCCGTGGGACCGGAAGGCTGGTTTTCAGGGGACACCGATCCTGCAAAGATATACTTACCGTTCGCATCTTCCTTCACGAGAAAGTCCTCGTAGAACTCGCCCATGCCCTTGAGCAGAGGATAGAGGCGGTCGCGCAGAAACTTCGTATCGCCCGTGATCAGGTAGTGCTCCCAAAACGGATAGAGCAGCCACCCCTCCTCTCCGGTGGCGTATTGGTAAGGATAATAGTCGTTGATCTGCGCCATCAGGCCGGATTGCGGCCCTGGCGAATTGCCGGACGCCACCATGCCGCGGCAACCCAGCAGCTTGCGGGCGTTGATCTGGAAATCGGCGCGCCACGCCTCGTTGATTTTGAAATATCCCTCCATGGCCTCCGGCATGTCGCCGATATTGCCGCCACCAATCTGGAGATTGAGGTTGGCATCCAAATGATAAAAGCCGCCCCACCCTGCGCGGCAGTCGCCATTCCACATTCCAAGCAGATCGGGCGGCGTCTGATCGCTGCTGGCAGAAAGGAAATAATACCGCCCCGCATCAAACAACCGCTCCCACAACGCCGGCACAGGCGCAGCGGACGCCTTTTGCTCGGCGAGCAGTTCCTCATTGGTCTTCGCGCGCTCTTCCGCGGAAGCCCCGAAATCGATTTTCACGCGGTCGTAAATCGGCTCATGCACGGCGACGTGCGCCTTTAAAAGCGTGTCGTAACGGGCCGGCAACGACGCGAGGCCAGTGGGCAGATCCTTCGTGCCCCAGCGATCCTCGCAGTGATCAAAATATTTGGCCGTCCGTGACAGCAGCAGGATCGAACGGGCACCATCGATTTTCAAAACGTCCCCTTCGACACGGCTCGATCCGCCATCAATCACCACGCGCGTAGCTCCTTCATAACCGGCGTCAAGTTTCGGCTTATACTTCGCGTGAATCGCAAGCAGAGCCTGACTCGTGGAAGTCGTGAACTGCATCTCGCGCGGCAAGCCCATCCCGGGATTGGTTCCCAGATGGATCGAGCAGGTCAGCGTTCCCTTGCTCGGAGCGGTGAGCAGCTGGACATCGACGTTGTCTTTGCGGGAGACGAACGCCTTTCGCACCCAGTCCCCGCGATCATCGGTCCACCGCACCGTGATCTCCCCCGTGCGAAAATCGCATGCCCGTGAATAACCGCGAATTTCGCCCGCCGGAGGAATATCGATAAACATTCCATAGCCGGGGTGACGCGAACCGTCGCCGCCACCCTTGTAGTGGGGCGCCTCAGCCGCGAGCTTGTCGGCGGCCATAAAATTCCCCGCCGCACAATTATCGCGGATGAACGCGAGGTCGGCGTCGCTCACTTGATCAAACGAACGCGTCGTGCCTGTCGAAAGATTAAACCCGCGGTCGTTAAAAACGACCGTCTCATTAAGCGGATTGCCCAACACCATGATGCCGATTTCCCCATTGCCCGCCACGAGGGCCTCGGGCCAGCCGGAATAGTCCTTGGGATATTCGTGAGAAAAGCCCCCGCGCTGAGGATTGG
This sequence comes from Rariglobus sp., assembly GCA_035493815.1. Taxonomy (GTDB): domain Bacteria; phylum Verrucomicrobiota; class Verrucomicrobiia; order Opitutales; family Opitutaceae; genus Rariglobus. The sequence goes on along the minus strand of DATJHQ010000023.1, from coordinate 183,651 downwards.
GTGCCGCCGGCAGTGACGTGGCGGACAACACCGCACACGGCAAAATGACGGTCAGGGAGCGGGCGAGCAGACCAAGAGGGTTATCCATTTCGATAGGGTTGGGAAAAGACGTGAAATTAAAAAGGGACCGTTGCGCTAAATGCGTAACAATCACTCACCGGCAGCGTCCGCCGTGAAATCCCCCGCATCTTTGCCATGACTCATCGAAGTCGTCTTCGCGGACAACACAGTCGCAGGAAATACGGGGTATAAACGCAGCCGACAAAGCACAGAGGGTAGCCGTTCCCGCCATCTCCGTCCATCCCACAAAAGGGGGATTCCTGATGCTTTATCAGCCGGCCGCAGACGGACTCTATGCACAATTCCCACTTATGAGCGGTGCTTAAGGATCGCTTCGATTCGCGTCCGAACGTGCATTTTTATGCAAATATTCTTCACGTGCGTGCGCACTGTCTCGAGTCCGATTCCCAGCTTCTCGGCAATCTCCTTGTATCGAAACCCCTCGGCCATCAATTCGATCACCTCATGCTCGCGAGGCGACAATCGTTCGTCTTGGGAATTTTCGGCGCGGCTGGGCTGGAAATGCTCCACGACTTTCCGCGCGATGTGGCTGGTAAACGGCGCCCCGCCCGACGACACATCGCGGATGGCCCCATACAACACCTCCGGCTCGCTTGATTTGATCAGGTAGCCACTGGCACCGGCCTTGAGCGCCTGAAAGATGCTTTCCTCGTCCTGATAGATGGTAAGCATCACGATTTCCAGGCCCGGAATGATTTTCTTCAGTGCGGCAACGCACTCGATGCCGGACATTCCCGGGAGCCTGATATCCATCAAGACGACATCTGGAGTCTGCTTCGGTATTTTGGCCAACGCCTCTTCGCCGGACCCGACCGCATACAAGCACTCGATATCGGGGCATCGCTTCAGCATCACAGTCAGCTGCTGCTGAAGTCCCGGATCATCCTCCACGATAACGACCGTCTTACGCATGATTGTATTTTAAATTTTGCGATTATCCACCGTCAACCATGGCGGCAGCGCCACTTGAAATTTCACCGCCGTTCCCGCGCCCGGCCGGCTTTCGATCACGGCATTTCCGCCGACAGCCGCCATGCGCCGGCGCATGTTTTTCAGGCCATTACCCTGCCTGCTTGTCGCTATGTCGAAACCGATGCCGTTATCCGTGATCGTCACTGAAAACACAGGATCGCTCCATGTGAACTGCACAGCCACTTCGGTGCCCTGTGAATACTTCACCGCATTGTGCACCGCCTCTTTAAGCGCCAGGCTGATATTGTGACGGATCTCACTCGTGACCGGCCGCTCCTTGGGAAACTCCGTCATCTTTATGCGACACCGGAGCGCGGCCGGTTCACACAGATTTTCCGTCAATTGACCCAGGTAGTTCACCATCGATTCGAGGCAGTCGTTGGCGGGATCCACCGTCCAAACCGTCTCATACAGCGAAGACACCAGCTTCTTTGTCATACCTGCGATTTTATGAAAATGTGCACGCGCTTCCTCGATGGATATCGTTTCGCTTTCAGCCGTGGAGCTCACCAGTGAGATATGCGTGAGGCCGGCCCCGAGATCGTCATGCAGGTCCCTCGCGATGCGCAACCGTTCCCGTTCGAGGAGATGCTCCTGCTGCAAACGACGCAACTGCCGCTCCATTCTTGTTTTGACGATCTTCCGCCCAACCCAAAACACGGGAATCGCCAGCACACCCGAGAGGCAGGCCACAAACCAGAAGCTCATCCAATACGGCGTGTAGACCACGATCGCCAACGAACGCATCCCGTCCGGCTTCCCCATCACATCGAGCGTGTTCACCACGAACTGGTAACGCCCCTCGGCCGGCACACCGTAGGAGGCAGTCTCACCATCGGCCAAGCCGATGCTATACATCTCGTCCCATTCCAGAATCAAATCATCGCCCGCGTGAGTAGCCGGAAAAAATGAGTCCGCCAGATGCCATTCGGCATGAGCCAGCGGATCCACATCCCAAATCCCCAGAGCATCGTGATCAGCCCCCTTCAATCGGATGGACTGCGCCATTTCCGGATGCGTGCCCTCATGTTTCCAACCGGCCATTTCCCCATCTCGGCCCATGCGTGAAGTGGAAAAAACCGCCGAAGAGCCATCCGGCCGTTTGCGCCGGATGGTCAACCCGTCGAGGATGTAAGTTCCCATGGTGTCCGGAGGTCCGGCCGACGATATGACCAACGCGATTTTTTCCGATCCCGGCGGCGCCACGATTTCTTCTTTTCGATGATCGAGCTGGGCGGCCTCCAGGGAACCATTCCACGACGGGCTGTCGTTGGTCACGTGAAAGGAGTATTTGCCGGTGAGGTTTTCACGTCCGTCGTAAAGCAAGACCATCAGTCCCATGTCGCCGGTGCGTTTCAGCCAGTCTCCATCGACGCCCTCGAATTTATACCTGAACCGCTTCGCCTCCCTGTCCTGACTATCGAGCACGCTGTCGCCGATTCGGAAAACGATGTTCTTGGCGACGACCGGCACGCGCACTTCGCCGTCAACCGGCCGGCAGCTCACTCCGTCCACGAAAACGTGGATCGCCGGCCTTGGTGTCTCCGGAAGGGAATCCGCCCGCACCGGCACGGTGCCGCCGAAACCAAGCGCCACACAAACCGATGAAAAATATCGCAGGGGCATCATCGGATGGGGAGTTCAAATTTCAAACAGGTGCCTTTGCCCGGCCCGCCGGCAAGGCGGATGGTCCCGCCGAGGGTATTCATCCGTTGCCGCATGTTGGCGAGGCCGTGTCCCGCTTGTGCGCGACCCACATCAAAGCCGATGCCGTCATCAGTGATCGTCACCGTCAGCACCGGATCCACCCAATCAATCCGCAGGGTGACTTCCGTTCCCCGTGAATACTTGACGGCATTATGGACGGCCTCTTTCACCGCGAGGCTGAGATTATGACGGACCTCGCTGCTCACCGCCCGATGCTTCGGCACGGTCGCCGCCTTGATCCGGCAGCGTAGTCCTGCCGGCTCACACAGACTCTCCAGAATTTGGATCAGGTGATTGACCATCGATTCCAAGCGGTCGTTTTCCGGATCGACCGTCCAAACCGTCTCATAAAGCGAGGAAACCAGCGTCTTCGTCATGCCCGCGATTTTCTGAAAATGCTCACGCGCCTCCTCAATCGACATCGTTTCGCTCTCCGCCGTCGAACTCACCAGTGAGATATGCGTGAGGCCGGCGCCAAGATCGTCGTGGATATCGCGCGCGATCCTCAGCCGCTCCATCTCCATCAGATGTTCCTGTTTGAGATACTCCATTTGCCGGCGGATTTTCAGTTTCACCAGATGCCGGCCCACGAGCAGCAGGGGCAGCCCTGTCACCAACAGACCGCCCGCCCAAAACCACGGATTGCGCCAGTAAGGACGCGGGATCACGACAGCGATGGATTCCTCGCCCGCCTTGGGTCTGCCCAATTCATCCACCTCGTTGATCCGAAACCGATAACTGCCGACGCGCGGCATGCCGTAGTAGGCGCGGAGCATGTTGCCGCAGCCGATGCTATACATTTCCGTCCATGCCAGCGTCACGGTTTCACCTGGAGTGACCTTGGGCTCCTGTTTTTGGAGCAGATACCACTCGGCGTGAGCGGCAGTGTCGTTGTCCACGATGCCAAGCGCGGTGGTCGACGATGAACCTCCGTCAAGTGCGATGACCTTTGCCATGCTCGCATGCGTGCCATCGCGCCGCCATTCGGACTCCGCGCCCGAACCATCGGCGGCCACTCGATAATGCCCAAGCGGCATGTGAAACAAAAGGGGGGACCCACCTTTCGGGGCATCGCGAAACACCGTCAACTCACCGATGGCATAAATGCCAACCGCCTCCGGCGATCCTGCGGATGACAACACCAACGACAAAGTCCGCGCACGCGCCGGAACCTGAAAAGACTCCGTTCGCCGAACGAATTTTGACTGATCCAGCACGCCGTTCCATCCCGGGCTTTCGCCGGTGGCAGGGAAATATTTTCGGCCCAACAACGCGTGGTTTTCATCATAAAAGTAAACCACCAGCCCCATGTCCGTGGTCCGCTGAACCCAGTCGTGATCGACCCCTTGCAACTGGTATCGCAGGCGCAGGGTATGCGGGTTTTTCGCATTCCACAGCGGTTCCCCGACCTCAAAGCTCAGGCTCTTCGCATCCGTCGGGATCGTAACGGAACCGCCTGAAGAAACAACCGTCGCCCCATCAACCAAAACACGTATAGCCGGAAGATTCGATTTGCCGGCAGCCGCTGCGATCACCCTGAAAAAAACAAAAACGACCAGCACCGCCAAGAGTCCACGGCTTGAGTATATTTTGGGTTGGCTGGGCATGCCGTCGGGTTTCACACGTCTGCACCAAAGAGAAGCTGCGGGGCAGACATGATGCCTAGGCCTGAAACCATGAGAAAACCATGCATTTTATGCCGCCACAGGCCCCGTCGAAGAACAAAAACAGCCTCCTGGCGGCTGTGCGAATAACGACTCAACTTTAAAACCCGAATATCGTGAGCAGCTCTTCAAGAACGGTCCCCACTCCCACCACGCTTACGTCTCCAGACAGCCGCCCCCAAACAGCCTGCCGCAAAAACGGCCACATATGATGAGGGCTCGGGAATCGAGCTCATCCCCACGACATCTGCAAACGTGGTGCCGATGCGCAATTCGTCCAAGGTGCTCGTCGTCGCACCTTCCAGTCGGATGCGATCAAAGATGAAGCTCGCCGCGACCGACGAAGTGCTGGAACTGATGATCGACGACGTGTGATCGGGTGCCGTCGCACTAATCGTGGGGTCCAAGTAGAGATACAGGTTGGTATGGGTGGCATCGACATAGTTGATCTCCATCACTAAAAGCTGCGCGGTCGAAGTCGTGTCTACGCTCACACCGGAGCTTGTGTAGCCACCTCCACCGACGCCTGTTGACCTATAGATGGAATAAGTCGTCGAAGCGGCCGATCCCGTGTAAGTGTCGCCAAACGAAAACAACTCAGTCGTTCCGCTGAATAAAGTCACATCGCCAAAACTGGCCGCCGATTGGCTGAGCAAGACGGATATGTAAACACTGGTCCCAATGGTCGAGTTCGTCGAAGCACTCAACGTCCTGAAAATCTTACTGGTGCCCGAACTGGAAAAGATCGCGTTTCCGCCGGTGGTCAGACCCGAATACGTCAGCCCCGATGAAGCCACCGTAAAACTGCCGCCGCCACCCGTGTTATTGGCGCCCCACGCATCAGACCACCCGCTGCCGCCATTTTGAGTGCTTAGACCGCCCGTATAATTAAATCCGTCGTATGTCAGGAGCGTGGCTTGCGCTTGCGGGCACAAACCGGCCAAAGCAAACAAACCCAGCGACACCGACTGCAGACAAACACGGAAACTTTTCATAATCGTTCTCATGGTGGGGCGTTTTTGGATCTTCCGCTAAATCACGGATGATGTCCCACTATAAGGATTTCTCCCCGTCCCCACTATCCCATAAAAAGGGGATGCATCCCCAGGTTTGAAGTGTGTTTCCGGCAGCCCCGTAATTTCCGCAATCGCGACGACGGAGGCATCCCGCGCTATCAGTCGGCCGGATTGTCCATCAGTATTCGTAGTTCTTTCGGATGCACGTCCGTGGTTTTCCCGAAAACCATGAATCTGATTTCCTCGGACTGACTTTTGGCCGGTTTCGCTTTCACCAAAACCTTGAGCACCGCTTTTCCTCCCGATTTGGCCGCCACCACTTTGAATGTGTAAACTGTGCACGAACAAGGAAACAGCAGACTGTCCACCGTCACCGGTTTCCCGTCCCTATCAGTGCCGGGAATGAATTTATACTCCGCCTCGTAACCATCTTTCACGGCAGTCGCCAGACCCACCTCATCATCCCATTTCCAATCGGACGCCTTTAGAATGGGGGATGCTCCCAGCATCAGCAGCCCGGCCAACAACGGAATAGAGCGGCGACACCAGCGACTCCCAATGCCATGGACCCTAGTTATGATGTGCATGAAATGCATCGATGGTTGGAGAGGTTGAGCCGCCGAACAAAAATAGAAAAGCGCAGAGCTGTTATCCGGCTCTGCGCTTTGGGTTGAATGCCTGAAAATCAGGCGCCGATCAGGGCTGACCAAAGTCAGTCACAAGAGTGGCCGAACCATGCTGGCCCTTATCCCAGTCGTTGGCCGTGCTCCAAACCTGCCCCGCCACGGTGGCGGCCCTGAGCACAGGCGTAACGCCCAATTGAGTCGTCTCCATGGAAACGCGAATCCGAATCTGGGCGCCCGCCGGCAAGCCGGAGAGCGGGTAGGTCTGCGTGCCGGGGCGCAGGGTGATGGCACTCGTGGAGCCGAGGGTCTTGCCGTCTTGAGAGCCCACGTCGACAGTGACCTTGATCGAGGTTCCTTGGGGAATCTCGGATGCGATCACGATGGAGTTGGCCGGGCCGGAAAGCGACCGCCAGTCACTGGTATAAGAGGTCGAACACAGGCCGCCGGGTCCATTTGCAACCAAGTGCCGGATGAGGGCGGACGGCATGCAGCTCTGAGCCACAAAAACTTCGCCCAAGGCGTAGTCGCCATGCGTGAGAATAGGCGCGTCGCCGATGATTTCCAGCGGGCCGGTGTAGGGCTTCTGCTTGGAGCTCTTGTCGAGCACACCATTGAGGTAGAGGTTACCCTTCTTCTCGGACATGTCGTAGGTGTAGGTGAGATTCACCCACGTGTTCAGCGGCACTTCCTTGCCTCCGCCAATGTCACTGCCGAAGAAGCCGAGCTTCATTTTTTTGCCGTCGACGCCGGCGTGCAACACGGTGCCGGTGGTGTCTTGGTCGGCCCCCATGGGAGCCTGACCGCCGAACAGGGCGATCTGGTTCTTAGGGCTAAGCTTGTTGATCTTCACCCAGGCGGAGAGCGTGAAGGACTTGCGGTAGATGTCGGCATTGCCGGCTTCGATCCCAAGACCGGAGTCGGCAAGCTGAAGCGCTTTGCTGCCCGTGGCACGACCATCGACCCACACCGGATTGCCGCGCACGTGAAGCGCCTGACCGGTGATTTCATTTTTCACCGATGCTCCATGCCCTTCGTTCAACTTGAGGTAAATCAACGGGCTCTTAACTGCGAGGGCCAGGCCTGAGTTCACGACGATCTGCTGCTCGGAGAGATCGTTGATCTGAATGCGATGCAGGCCGCCGACAGAGAAGGTATGCGTAAGGATGACCTTGCGGGCTTCGCCTGAATCGAGCTTGAGCGGCTGAGGAGTGCCGGAAACCTGGCCGTCAACCTTAAGGGTCAGGGATCCCTCGTAGAGAGCGCCGCCGACATTGCGGGCCTCGGCGGTGATTTGCAGGGTGCCATTGTCGTCGACGCGAATGCGTGTGCCCTTGAACTCGATACGCGCGGGCGAGGCCTGCACGTCGATGGGGCGGGAGATCATCTGCTTGCCGGCGATCAGGTTCAGATCGCCTGCCTTGTAGATCGTGGGGGTGAAGGTGTGAGTCTTGGTTTCGCCGGGGTTCAGCTCAAAACTCCATTCACCGAGCTCGAAGTTCGAGAAAAGCTTCACGGTAGTCACGTCGGTGAGGTTACCGTTGTTGGTGACGGTCACCTTGACGGGGAAAGGCTCGCCGCTGCCGGCGCGCGCGGGCGCTTCCAACGTGTAGTTGAAATCGGCCGCGTAAGCGCGGGTCTCGGTGAACTCGCCGGTCACACCTTCGTTGGCGTTGGCATAGCCGATGCGGGCCTTGGCGTCGTCATTGCCATTGGACAAAGCCGGGCAAACGCCGCCCACGTGGATGCGGAAGGCGCCCACTTCGACCCGGCGAATCATATCGGGATCGAGCAGCGAAAGCTGATAGGGTGTGAGCTGAAAGGAGACCGTCTTCTTCTCGCCTTTTTTAAGGGACACTCGCTGGAAGCCCTGCAGATCACACACACGCGTGCGGACGGAGGCGAAGCAGTCGGTGATGTAGAGCTGCGCGACTTCGTCACCGTCGCGATTGCCGGTGTTTTCGATATCGGCGGTCACGGTGACGTAGCCGGGATTGTCAGCCTTCGGGGTGATCTGGATGTTGGAGTAGCGGAACTGGGTGTAGCTCAGACCGTATCCGAAACGATACTGCGGCGTGGCAGGCATGTCGTAATAATCGTAACGACGGCCGGACGTGTAGTAATCGTAGTTAAGCGGCAGCTGGCCGGGATGACGGGGCCAGGTGACGGGCAAGTGTCCAGAAGGATTGGCGTCACCGAAGAGAAGATCAGCCGTGGCGTTGCCACCTTCCTGACCGGGATACCAAGTGACGAGAATAGCGGGTATGTTGTCCGCTTCCCACGCGAGCGTGATCGGCTTGCCGTTCACAAGGACGAGCACCACAGGCTTGCCGGCGGCGTAGACTGCTTTGATGAGTTCGCGCTGGGCGCCGGGAAAATCGAGGGTGGCGCCGTCGCGGTTTTCACCGGTGGTGGATTCGCCGCCATTAGGAATATTGGCGGAGCGGTCGCCGACCACGAGCACCACGACATCAGCCTGCTTCGCGGCCGCGACGGCCTCGGCAAACTTAGAAGTGTCAGTCGATACTTGGCTCGGGAGACCTTCGGCGTAGATCACATGCGTGCCGGCGGAGACATGATTTTTGATACCGGTGAGGACGGTCACCAACTGGCCGGGGGTTGACTTGGCCGAGTAATCGCCGGTCTGCGCATGATCGGCATTCGGCCCGATCACGGCGATGGTGCGGATGTTTTTATTGAGAGGCAGAAGATTGTTGTCGTTCTTCAGCAGCACCGAACCTTCAACCGCGACCTTGCGTGCGAGGGCGCGCGAAGCCGGCGTGTTGTATTCAGGAAGCGTGTTCCAATTCATGTTGCTGGAGCCCGGATGTTCAAAAAGCCCCAGACGGAATTTATTGCGAAGCGAGGGACGGAGCGTCGCATCGACCTCGGCTTCCGTCACCAAACCTTGCGCAAGCGCATCCGCCAAGCCGGTGCGGTAAGCCTGACCGCACTCCATGTTGACGCCGGCGCGAATGCCGATGGCGGCGGCCTCGGCGACTGTCTGCACGATGGCGTGCTTGCGCACAAAGTGCTCGATGCCGCTGCAGTCGGAAACGACTTCACCGTCAAAGCCCCATTCTTGGCGCAGGATTTTTTGAAGCAAAGTCGTCGAGGCGTTGTCAGGCACGCCGTCCCAAACGCCATAGGCGGCCATGATGCCGTGGGCATGGGCCTCTTCGATGGCGGCACGGAACGACGGCAGGTGGATCTCTTCCATCGTGCGATCAGAGAGGCCGTAGTCGTTGCTGTCGCGGCCGCCAACCGGCTGGCCGTGACCGGCGAAATGCTTGGGAACAGCCATCATGCCTTCGCCTTGAAAGGCTTCGATCCAGGACACGCCCATGCGGGAAACCAGATAGGGAGACTCACCGTAGGTTTCCTCCACGCGACCCCAGCGGACATCGCGGGCGACGTCCAACACTGGCGACCAGGAGCCGCGGATACCGGCAGCCTTGCTCTCGACGGCAGTCTGCTTGCCGATTTCACCCACCGATGCGAGGTCGAACGACGAGGCCATGTTGATGGCATGCGGAAAAATTGTTGAGCCGGTCGCATAGGACTGGCCGTGCAGACCTTCCGTCTTCAGAAGCGGCGGCACTTTTAAACGGTCGATTCCGCGAGAGCCCCAGTCGTCGGAGATCTGGGAGATTTTTTCATCGATCGTCATGCGCGGCAGCAGATCGTCGATACGCTGCTCGATCGGCAGCTGCGGATTCAGATAAGGAGGCGTCGCATCGGCGGCCGAGGCTGTATGCGCGAGGCCGAATACGGCCAGAAGCGCACCGCCGGCAAACGAGAGACGGATGGGCACGGGATTAGGTAGGGTCGACATGGTAAAAGGAGTTTTCAGGGGCGGAAAACCGTCGGCCTCGTCCACGAGGTCGGCAAAGGGTCAACATTCTTAATTAAGAGTGCTACCATCACCGGCCAACACGGGCAACACGGCAGACGTTCGACTTCAAGGGTGCCTACCGAGAGGCGATGATCAACTTTCGTGTATCCCTAAAAACGTGGACACACTGCGTCACCGCCCCGACTCCATCCACTCGAACGCTAGCGCTCCGGCACCGGCTGTTTGTCTGTGCGGAAGGGACTGGCAGGCAGACCGTCGGAGTTGACCAGATTGGGATGCAACGGAGTGGGTGCCCACGCATAGCGCACGGTGGCCGGCTTGGCGACCGACGGAGCGGAGAGGCGCACATAATCGCCCTTCAGCTCGGCGTTAGCCGGAACATATTTTCCATCCTCACCGGCGATTTCGAAAAGGCGCAGCGGCTGGCCATCACTGCTCTTCATCGACGCGGAACCGGGGTCGAATTGGAGGATGATATACTTGCCGTCGATGCGCGTGGATTTGAGCAAGGGACCGTGCCAGGAGACATTCTGGCCGTATTCCTTGGCCAGCGCGAGAAACGCCAGGCGGCGGCCGATCTCGGTCTTCTCGTAGGGATGGAGATTGGTGCCGTCGTTCAGATCAAAGGTCGTGACAAAGCCGCTGTCGGGAAGCTCCTTCGCGATACCCTCCTCGGCCTCGCGCATAAAGGGCCAGAAATCGCCGTCGCCGGGAATGCGCGAGGGCAATTGCACGATGTAGATCGGGAAATCGCCCAGCTTCGGATTGTGGGCCGCCTTGGCCCAGTTGGCCCGCCAGTCCTTGGTCATCGCGATGACGAAATCCTTGTAGACCTTCACCCAATCATGCTTCGCGTCCCATTCCCCCTGATACCAAATGGCGCCGCGCACCGAGACCGGCTGTAACGGCGCAGTCATGCCATTGTAGAAACCCGACGGGCGACGCGACCACTTGGCGCCGACAAACTCGCCCGGCTTCTTGATGCTGTCGGGAAGCTTTTCATGGCGGGACTTATATTCCGCCACGTTGGTTTCGTAGTCCTTCATCTCCTGATCGCGGGCCGCCTGTTTCTCCGGCGTCCAGCCGCGCATGACTCCCGTCCACCACTCGCGCAGGTAGGCCGCGGATGGGTCCTTGTCGCGGACCTCGTTGGAAGCCCATGAATAGGCGTTGGTCGCGCCAACCGAGCAACGGATCAATCCCAACGGCACGCCCGGCTCGCGCTGATGGAGCTCTTCGGCAAAAAAGAAAAGCACGGCGCTAAATCCCATGACATTGGGCGTGGTTGCATCCTTCCACTGCCCCTGCACGGCCTCGACCGGCTCGTCGGCGACCACCGTCTCCACTTTGAAAAGGCGGATGCCATCGTATTGGCCGGGCTTGGACGCCTTGATACGCTCGGCGCCATCGGTGCCGCTCACACTGAAATCCATATTCGACTGACCGGTGCCCAGCCACACGTCACCCACCAACACATCCGACACGGTGACTTCGTTCGTTCCGCGCACTGTGAGCGTAGCCGGAGTCAAGGAGACCGCCAGCGGCGAAAGCTCCACCATCCACTTGCCATCCGCGCCGGCGGAGGTCGTCTTTGTCTCGGCGCCAAAAACGACCGAGACTTTTTCACCGGGGGACGCCTTTCCCCACACCGGCACCGGCCGCTCCCGCTGCAGCACCATGTGGTCGCCAAAAAGCGGATTGAGGCTCACTTCGGCGGACGAAGAGAGGCAGAAAAACAAACTCGCGAAAAACGCGACGTGACTGAGGCGGGGGATGGTGGCCATACGGGGTTTGAAAGGAGTAGAGATGTAGCCGGAACATCAAAACACGGCGGAGAATCAGCCAATTCCGCGGCTCCACTCCACTCAAGGAAAACCATGGCTCCGTCCCAATGTAATCTCGTGTCCACAGAATCGATCTATATCTATCATAAAATAACAATTGCTCTCATATTAAATACGGGAAACTTTCCCTGACTCGCTTCGCCGCCCTCGTCTTTATCCCCGATCGCAAAAGTTCTAAGCATTGCCACGATTGAGACTTCTGCATCCCTGAGCCTGCCCCTATTTAAACCCCATGCCCGCCCGTTTTCCCCCTCTCCTTCTCTTGACCGCACTTGCCGCCTCACTCCCGGCAGCCGAAAAAACTCCCGTCGATTATGTCGATCCGATGATCGGCACCGGTGCGCATGGCAAAACCTTTCCCGGCGCGACCACCCCTGGCGGCATGGTCCAGCTGAGTCCCGACACCATCACCGGCGGCGACAACGGCTCCGGCTACCGCTACCGCGACACGACGATCCAAGGGTTCAGCTTCACCCACATGAGCGGCATCGGCTGGTATGGCGATCTGGGAAACTTTCTCGTGATGCCCACGACCGGTCCGCTCAAAACCTGGTATGGCGAGACCAACAAGCCTGGCAGCGGCTATCTCTCAGCCTTCTCTCATAAGACGGAAATCGCCCAGGCCGGCTACTATGCCGTCACGCTCGCCGATACCGATATCCACGTCGAAGCCACCGCCACGCCCCGCACTGGCATCCTTCGCTTTACCTTTCCGCAAAACAACCAGTCTCGCATTCAAATCGACCTCGCCCGCCGCGTCGGCGGCACCTCGTTGCACCAATCCGTCGAAGTCGTCGGCCCCAACGCCATCGAAGGCTTCATCGAATGCACGCCGGACGGCGGCGGTTGGGGCCACGGCGGAGGACATCCGAACTACACCGTTTATTTTCACGCCGAATTCAGCAAGCCGCTTGAAAAATACGGCATCTGGAGCGCCGCCATTCCGTCCGGCCCGCACCGTGACTCGCTCGAAAAGACGGCATTCATCGATGCCTGCAAAAACGCCGAGGTCATGCCCATGCTCAAAAAAGCCGACGGCCGTCACCTCGGTTTTTACACCGAGTTTCCCACCGCCGCCAACGAGCAGGTGCTGATGAAAGTCGGCCTCTCCTACGTCAGCGTTGAGGGCGCCCGCAACAACCTGAAAGCGGAACTTCCCGGCGGCAACTTCGATCAAGTCCGCCAACAGGCGCGCCAGCTTTGGGAAACCGAACTCTCCCGCATGACCGTCGCCGGCGGCACCGAAGACCAGAAGTCCGCTTTCTACACCGCGCTCTACCACACGTTGATTGACCCGCGTATTTTCGCCGACGCCAACGGCGACTACCCCGGCGGCGACGGAAAGACCCACCAGACGAAAACCTTCACCAAGCGCACCATTTTCAGCGGCTGGGACGTCTATCGCAGCGCCTTTCCCCTGCTCACCATCATCGCGCCCGAAACCATCAACGACATGATCAACTCCTTCGTTGAACTCGCCGAGCAAAACGGCCGCGGCTACTATGACCGCTGGGAATTTTTAAACGCCTACTCCGGCTGCATGAACGGCAGCCCCGCCGTCGTCGTCATCAACGACGCCTGGCAAAAAGGCATCCGCAACTACGACGCCGCCAAGGCGGTGCAGTTCGCCGACAAAACCTGCGAGGTCGTCGGCAAGGATCGCAACGCAACCTACGGCCTCTCCCAAACCATGGAGAACCGCAACGCCGAGTGGAACGCCGCCCAGCTCGCCGCCTCCGTCGGCCAAAAAGACATCGCCGCCAAATGGGCCCGAAGCGCCGCCGGCTACCGCGACAACTTCGATCCCGAGGTGCCCTGGACTTACGATGAAAAAGGCACCAAGCAAAACCCGGCGTGGAAAGGCTGGTTTCGCGCCCGCGACAAAAACGGCGCCTTCACGCCGTGGCTCGGCCTCGAAACCGAAAAAAACTGCCAGGAATGCAGCGTCTACCAACAAGGCTGGCTCGTCCCCTACGATGTGCCTGGCCTGATCCAGCTTCTCGGCGGGCGTGAGGCATTCATCGCCAAGCTCGAAGACTTCTTCGACCGCACGCCCGACCTGACCAAGTGGAACCCCTACTACAACCAGCCGAACGAGCCGGTTCATCTGATTCCCTTCCTGTTCAACCGCGCCGGCGCCCCTTGGTTGACCCAAAAGTGGGTGCGTAAAATCAGCGCCACCTACAAAGCCGGCCCCGAGGGATTGTGCGGCGACGAGGACGTCGGGCAGATGTCCGCCTGGTTTATTCTCGCCGCCAGCGGCTTCCACCCCGCCTGCCCCGGAGATCCGCGCTATGAGCTCTTCAGCCCGCTCTTCGACCGCATCACCATACGCCTCGACAAAAAATACGCCCAAGGAGGCACCTTCACCATCACGGCCAAAAACAACTCGCCCGAAAACATCTACATCCAGTCAGCCACGCTCAACGGCCGCCCCCTTGATCGCTGCTGGCTCACCCATGCCGAAATCACCGCCGGCGGTTCACTCGAATTGGTGATGGGTCTCCAGCCGAACAAGGGCTGGGGACTCTCTGCACGATAAAAGTCGATACACCCGTATCCACGAAAGCAACGTGTCCACGAAAACGTAAATAACTTGCACGCAAGCAAATTGATGCCAACGCACATGATCCACGGAATGATCAAAAGACTCACCATTCATGATGTGGCCAAAGAAGCAGGGTGCTCCATCGCAACGGTCTCGCTGGTGCTCAACAACTCCGGCCGCATCGGGCCGGACACCCGTCATCGGGTGACCGAAATCATCAAGACGCTCGGCTACCAGCCCAACACTTCCGGAAGGAATCTACGTCTCCAGCGCACAGATACGATCGGACTGATGTTCAATCCTTCACCCTCCAAGATCTTCAAAAATATTTTCTACATCGATATGATGGAGGGCCTGGAAGAAAAACTCTGCCAGCGCGGATTCAGTCTTTTGCTGGGCAGCGGACGCGAGGAACTGGCACGGGATAATCTCCCCAAATTTATGCGCACCGGCGCAGTCGACGCCCTCATTCTCATGGGCCATTTTCCGGAAAACACCCTGGACGTTCTGCTTCGCACGCGCACCCCCGTCCTCTTGCTCGATTCCCTTCATCCGCACAAGGAGGTGGATTGCCTCACGAGCGATGGCTTTAGCGGAGCCTCCCAGGCAGTCGATCACCTGGTTTCAATCGGCCACACGCGCATCGCCATGCTTTCCTACGACATTCTGGAATACCATAATGTCATGACTCGTATCGACGGTTTCCGCACGGCGATCAAACGCCACGGACTCGACGCACGAATCAATCCTGTCGTCCACGATTTCGCGATCAACGAAGACCTTCCCGCCAAAATCGACGCCATGCTTGCGGATCCCGAAGGTCCGACCGCGTTTATCTGCGTCAACGACACCCTTGCGGTCTATGTGACCGACTACCTAATGGATCGCGGCGTCAATGTGCCGGAGCATGTAAGCGTCATCGGTTTCGACGACGATACGATAGCGCGCACTCATCAACCACCGTTGACCACTGTCCGGATCGACAGTTTTTTCCTTGGGGCAAAAGCCTCCGAACTCGTGATAGAACGGCTGAAAGCCCCACAAGAGCCTGTGCGCAAAATAATCGTTCCCGTGGAACTGATCGTCCGTGAGTCGACCGGAGCACCTCCGGCTATCCGTCCGGTCTGGCCACGGAAGTAAGAGCGCTTCAAGCAGCTGAGGATTGAGAACGGCACCCGGTTTGCCCTCCCTCCTTTCGTCCGACCGACGGTTGGCGCAACAGAACATGGAGGGATTCTTTAAAATGGAATATATCATTTAAATTCTTCCAAAATATTCCATTGGTTGTTTCGTTTTAATCCCGTCCCTCTTGGCTCTTTCGAGTCCCGACACCTCGCAGGATTATCCCTCTTGATACCCCGAAACAGAATCCGAACCAACCCTCACGGGTAAAGTCTTACCAACAACCATGAAACTCCCATTCCGTCATCTACCCTTGCTGGGCCTTGTAATTGGACTGTTGTCCGTAACGGCCGTATCAATTCATGCCGCTGAAACTTCGCCTCTGCGCGTTGCCTGCGTCGGTGATAGCATCACGGCGGGCGTCGGCGCATCAAACATCGGCTTCGAATCCTACCCTGCCCAGCTGGGACGCATGCTCGGCGACGGCTGGAAAGTGGGCAACTTCGGCAACAGCGGCTCCACCTTGCTCAATCAAGGCGACAAGCCCTACCAAAAGCAGGATTCGTTCACCAAGGCGCTGGCTTTCAACCCCAACGTCGTCGTCATCATGCTCGGCACGAATGATACGAAGCCCCAAAATTGGAAATTCAAGGCTCAGTTTGTGGCCGACTACAAGGACCTGATCGGGAAATTCAAAACCCTCGAGACCAAGCCCCGCATTTTCATCTGCCATCCGCCACTCGTCCCCGGCAAAGGCAACTACGGCATCAACGAAGAAGGTGTGCTGGCGGAAATTCCGCTGATCGACGGCATCGCCAAGGACGAATCAGTCACCGTCGTCGACGTCCACGGCGCCTTCGCGGGCAAAGACACCTTGTTCCCCGATCGCGTCCACCCGAGCACCGCCGGGCACGAAGTGCTTGCCCGCACTGTCTTCAAGGCCATCACCGGAAAAGAATTCAAAGGCACGATCCCGTCCACCGTCTTGTCCTCTTGGGAAGGATACCAGCGCATGGACTTTGTCGTGGATACCCGCAGCTGCCTGCTCGTCGCCCCGAAAACTCCCCTGCCCGGAAAACCCTGGATCTGGCGCACGGAATTTTTCGGCGCGTTTCCCTCGGTCGACAAGGCGCTTTTGGCCAAGGGCTATTACGTCGCCTACATGGACGTGCACGACATGTATGGCGCTCCGGTCGCCCTCAACCACATGGACAAGTTCTACGACTACCTGACGAAAACCTACGGTCTCTCGCCGAAAACCGTCCCCGAGGGTTTCAGCCGCGGCGGCCTCTATGCCTTCAACTGGACGGCGCGCAATCCCACCAAGGTTGCCTCCATCTACGTCGATGCCCCCGTGTGTGATTTCAAGAGCTGGCCGGCGTGCAAAGGCAAAAGCAAGGGGAACTCCCCTGCCGACTGGGAACGTTGCAAGAAAGTCTACGGGTTCACCTCCGATGAACAGGCTCTCGCCTACCCGCTCAATCCCATCGACAACCTGAAGCCGATCGCCACCGCAAAAATCCCCATTATCGCCGTGGTTGGCGGAGCCGACGACCTTGTTCCGATGGATGAAAACATCGACATCGTCGAAGCCCGCTACAAGCAGCTCGGCGGAGAGATCAAAGTCATCGTCAAACCCGGCGTCGGCCATCATCCACACAGCCTGAGCGATCCTACTCCCGTCGTGGATTTCATCCTCGGGCATCGCTGAGGATTGCATCCACCCGCCGGCTTGGGTTTCATCGCTTTTTCTTGGCAACGTTCCGGGCGGATATCCCGCCGCGCGGAGCATCCCGTTGTCGCAGTGCCAACCCAAGCGCCCGGTGACGCCGGCGCTTACCCCAACCAGACATGAAATCATCCAGCCGCTCCCTTCGATCGCTCGGCGCCGCCCTGGCGCTGACCCTGAGCTTCACACTGTCCGCCGTGGCGGAAGTGCGCCTACCCAATGTATTCTCCGACCACATGGTCCTGCAGCGCGACATGCCCATTCCCGTGTGGGGCTGGGCTGATCCGGGAGAATTGGTAACCATCAAACTCGCGCAAAGCACCGCCACCGCGACCGCCGATGCTCATGGCGAATGGCGGACCATCCTGCCCAAACAATCGGCCGGCGGCCCCTTCACCCTCACCGCCAGCGGCAGCTCTACGGTCACCCGTGAAGATGTTTTGATCGGCGAAGTCTGGCTGTGCTCTGGCCAGTCCAACATGGAATTCGGCATAAAAATGGGCAACGACGCGGCCGCCGAAGTCGCCGCCGCTTCACACCCGCAAATCCGCCTCCTACTCGTCGCCAAAAAGAACATGGCCCTGCCCCAACCCGATGTCGTCGGCTCGTGGGCGGTCTGTTCGCCCGAAACCATCGTGCAAGGTGGCTGGGGTGGCTTTTCCGCGGCGGCCTATTTCTTCGCGCGTGAAATCAACGCCAAACTCAACGTCCCCGTCGGCGTGATCGAGTCTTCGTGGGGAGGCACGCGCATCGAACCGTGGACTCCCCCGGTGGGTTTCGCCGGCGTGCCGGCGCTCGCCGACATTTCGGAGCGCGTGCAGATGGGACTCCCCTCCTCGCCCGTCCACCAACAAGCCTTGTCCAAGGTCATCACCGAAACTGAAGCCTGGCAAAAAGCCGCCCGCGAATCACTCACCGCCGGCACTCCGCCTCCTTCCGCGCCCACGTTTCCCGCCGACCTCTGGGCGCAGTCCGGCTACCAAAGCCCTTCCGCCCTCTACAATGGCATGATCCACGGTCTCGTGCCCTATGCCATCCGCGGCGCCCTCTGGTATCAGGGCGAGTCCAACCACACCGAAGGCGCACTCTACACCGAGAAAATGAAGGCTCTCATCGGCGGTTGGCGTCAGCTTTGGCAGGAAGGCCCCTTCCCATTCTACTTCGTGCAGATCGCGCCCTACCGCTACGGCAACGAAAATTCCGACATTCTCCCCGTCTTCTGGGAAGCCCAGGCCGCCGCGCTTAATATCCCGAACACCGGCATGGCCGTGACCAACGACATCGGCAACGTGAACGACATTCACCCGAAGAATAAGCAGGACGTCGGTCACCGCCTCGCGTTGCTCGCCCTCGCCGGCACCTACGGACAGAAAAACCTCGTTTCAAGCGGCCCCATTTTAAAAGCCTTGAAAATCGAAGACGGAAAACTGCGTGTCATATTTGATTCGGCCGGCGACGGACTCTCCAGCCGCGATGGCAAACCGCTCTCCAATTTCGAAATCATCGACGCAGACAAAGGCGGCTTCGTGCCCGCCCAGGCCGTGATCGAGGGCAACAGCGTAGTCCTCTCCTCGCCGGATGCTCCCCACCCCGTCGCCGTCCGCTTCGCTTGGGACAAACTCGCCGAGCCCAACCTCACGAACAGCGCCGGCCTGCCCGCCTCCGCCTTCCGAGCCGGCGAAGTGCCGGTGCACAACACCGTGGATCTGCCCGAAGCCCAAGGCTTCCAGCTCGTCTATGATTTGGATCTCCACAAGGCCGGCGCGACCATCAGCTACGACACCGACAATCACGCCAAG
Organism: Rariglobus sp.; assembly: GCA_035493815.1. Classification (GTDB taxonomy): domain Bacteria; phylum Verrucomicrobiota; class Verrucomicrobiia; order Opitutales; family Opitutaceae; genus Rariglobus. Next base: position 164,690 of record DATJHQ010000023.1, on the reverse strand, counting down.
ATCACCGGCACCGTTGATCGCATCGCCTACTTCATCGAGCTGGGTTCAAACGCCGGCGACGCGAAGTATCTGTTCGTTTCGATGGACCCCTTCACCACCGATCTTTCCAAGATCGGCGTGCCCACCGCCGAGTCGCACGCCCACTTCCAGCAGAACGTCACCAATCTCGTCGTCGCCACCAACGTAACCGGCATCGCCTCCGGCGCGCGCAAGGAAGGCAACATCGAGTTCTGGCCCGGCAATTACACGGCCGCCAACGGAGCCAACGTCCCCGGTGCTTCGTCCAGCGCCTACGATTTCGGTGATCAACCCAGCGGAGACGCCCCCGGCTACGGCTCCATGCAGGTGCATGACTTCGCTGCCAAACAAACGCTCTTCGCCTTCAACGACTGGCGCATGGGCGCACAGGCCGACCTCGGCATCGGCAGCGCTCCGGCCGGTAACCCCGACTGGACCTTCGCCCGCAACGGCGCCGGATACACGATCAAGCGCCTCCGCGTGCTCGTGCACACGCACTGATCCACGTCCGCACCGATTCGATCCATGGCGCCCCGCTTGAGCACATCGGCCACATACCGACACACACTCAGGCGCGGGCGCCTCTTTTTCGCGTCCGCGCACCTCGTCGCTTGTCTCGCTTTACAGCTTTTCATGTCCACTCCCCGTCTCTCCCAACTCATGATGCGCACCGCGCTTTGTCTGTCCGGATTTCTGGCTTGGGCGGTCCCGACCGCCTTGCCCGCGACCTACGTAGTTGCACCCGACGGGGCCGACTCCAATCCCGGCACGTTGCAGCGTCCGTTTGCCACGCTTCAGCGCGCTCAGGAAGCCGTGCGCCAGACGAAGGGCACGGTTTTGCTGCGCGGCGGCACCTACTACCTGTCGCAACCACTTGTGCTCACCGCCCGTGATTCAGGCACGAGGGAAGCACCCGTCGTTTATCAAGCCTACGAAAACGAAAAGCCGGTGATCAGCGGAGGAGTCCGTTTAACCGATCTTCACTGGCAACCCTACCAAGGCGGGATTTTGAAAACACAGGTGCCCGCCGATCTCAAAACCGAGGAGATCTTCGTCAACGGCGAACGCCAGGTGCTGGCGCGCTATCCCAACTTTAATTCCAAGGCCCGCTACTTCGACGGATTCGCCGCCGATGCCATCAGCAAAGAACGCGCCTCCCGCTGGGCCGACCCTCGCGGCGGTTATTTCCACGCGATGCATCCCGCACTGTGGGGCGACTTCACCTGGATCATCACCGGCAAGGACGCCAACGGCGAAGTGCTCAAGGAGGGCGGCTGGCAAAATAATCGCGGTGGCGCGATCCACGCCGAGATTCGTTTCGTCGAAAACATCTTCGAGGAACTCGACGCGCCGGGGGAATGGTATCTCAACCCGACTACCCACACGCTTTATTTTTATCCTCCGGCCGGACTGGATTTAAAGACGGCGACCGTGGAAGCCACATGCCTGCGGACGCTGGTCGAGTTTCGCGGTGACGAGACCAATCCGGTGCGCTTCGTGCGGCTGAAAGGCCTCACGTTTCGCCAGGCCGCCCGCACGGTCATGGATACGAAGGAGCCGCTTCTTCGCACGGACTGGGCGATCTATCGCGGCGGCGCGATTTTCTTCAACGGCGCGGAAGACTGTTCGCTGGAAGACGCGGTGATCGATCAAGTCGGCGGCAACGCCGTCTTCGTAAACAATTACAACCGGCGCATCGCGATCCTCGGTTCGCTCATCACCAAGGCCGGCGCCAGCGGCATTGCCTTCGTGGGCGACCAGCAGGCGGCACGCAGTCCGCTCTTCAACTACAGCCAGGTCCAGAATCTCGATAAAATCGATCCGACACCCGGCCCGCAAACCAACAACTATCCGGCCAATTGTCTCGTCGACAACTGCCTCATCACGTTGACCGGCCGGGTCGAAAAACAAACGGCTGGCGTGGAAATCGATTTGGCTCAGGACATCACCGTGCGCCACTGCTCGATTTACGACATGCCCCGCGCGGGCATCAACATCGGCGACGGCTGCTGGGGCGGCCACGTCATCGAGTTTTGCGACGTGTTCGACACCGTGCGCGAAACGGGCGATCACGGCTCGTTCAACTCATGGGGACGCGACCGCTACTGGCGCTCGAATATTTCCCAGGTCAACCAATGGATCGGCAAGATCCCCGGCTTTCCGTTTCTGGATGTCGTCAAACCCAACATTATCCGCAACAGCCGCTGGCGCTGCGACCATGGCTGGGACATCGATCTCGACGACGGCTCCTCGCATTACGAGATCTACAACAACCTTCTCCTGAAGGGCGGACTGAAACTCCGCGAGGGCTACGGCCGCAAGGTCTACAACAACATCATGGCCAACAATGGCCTTCACGCCCACGTTTGGTTCAATGCCAGTGGCGACGAGTTCTTCTCCAACATCGTCATGAAACGCCACTCGCCCGCCGGCATGCCCGCCGTTTGGGGCACCCGCGTGGACGACAATCTTTTCACCACGAGCGAAGCCGACCGCACCGCCTTTCTTAATCAGGGCTGCGATAAAAACTCCCTCGTCGGCGATCCTCTGTTCGTCGATCCGGCGCACGGTGATTTCACCGTCAAGACAGGTTCGCCGGCTTTGAAAATCGGCTTTAAAAATTTCCCCATGGACCAGTTCGGTGTGCAGACGCCGGCCCTGAAAAGCATCACACGCACGCCGGAGATTCCCGCCTTGGCCAAGACCCAGGCTCCGACCACAGCGCGTAAAACCGGAAGCTGGCTCGGCGCCGAACTCGGTGAGCTGGCCGGCGAAGAGTTTTCCGCCTTCGGCGTCAGCCGTGAAAGCGGCGGCGTTCATCTGGTGAAAGTCGAGCCGGGCTCGCCCGCCGCCGCCGCCGGGTTGCGCGACCACGATCTCATCCAAGGCGTAAACGGCAGTCCGGTGAAATCGATCGCCGACCTCGCCGCCGCCGTTCAATCCGCCGCCGGCAAGCCGCTCACGCTCTCATTTGTCCGCGACCAGCAGACGCTTTCACTGACCGTGAAATCCCAAACTCCGGTTACGAAATAATCCAGCACACCCCATGATTTCGCCGCTTCAGTTACCCCGCCCTTGTGGCTTAAAAAACATGAGGAAAAGCATCCTCGCTCTCCTGCTATTTTCGGGGCTCGCGATCTCTGAAGCACAAGTAAAGCCCCCTGTTCCCCACGGACCCGTTCCCACAGAAAACCAGCTGAAATGGCAGCAGATGGAGTTTTACGCCTTCATCCACCTCTCGCTGAACACTTACACCGATAAATCGTGGGGCTTCGGAAACGAAGACGCTAAAATTTTTAACCCCACGAAACTGGACGCCCGCGAGTGGGTGCGAGTCTGCAAGGATGCGGGCATGACCGGAGTGATCATCGTGGCGAAGCATCATTGCGGATTTTGCCTCTGGCCTTCCAAATACACGGACTATTCCGTGAAAAATTCCCCTTGGGAAAATGGCAAAGGCGACGTCGTTCGCGATGTGGCAAACGCCTGCAAAGAATATGGTCTGAAATTCGGCGTCTATCTCTCCCCGTGGGATAGAAACCGTGCGGACTACGGAAAGCCTGAATACATTACCTATTTTCGCAATCAGCTCACGGAACTCCTCACCAACTACGGACCGGTGTTCGAGACGTGGTTCGACGGAGCGAATGGCGGCACGGGCTACTACGGCGGAGCCAACCAGGAACGGAAGATCGATCCGAAGACCTATTACGACTGGCCGACCACCTATGCGCTCGTCCGAAAACTCCAGCCCGGCATCGTCATCTGGAATGACGGCGGCGACCGGGCCGATTTGCGCTGGGTCGGGACCGAAGCCGGCTTCGCCGGGGCGACGAACTGGAGCACGTTGAACGGGAAAGGCGATGTGAACTGGAACGGACGCCAGTTCGGCAAAGAAGACGGCGACGCCTGGGTGCCCCCTGAAGTAAACACCTCCATCCGGCCCGAGTGGTTTTACCATCCCAGCGAAGACGGAAAGACCAAGACCGTGTCGCAGCTGGTCGAAACCTATTATAATTCCGTCGGACGCAACGCGACGCTTCTGCTTAATTTTCCCATCATGCCGGATGGCACGATTCATCCGGACGACGCAAAAAATGCGTTGGAGATGGGCAAGGTCATCAAGCAGACCTTTGCTCTCAACCTCGCCAGAAACGCGCACATAGAGGCATCCAACACCCGCGGCGGTTCCCCACTGTTCGCCCCCGGAAATGTCGTCAAAGAAAACTCCGACGCCTACTGGGCCACGGATGATGACGTCCACACGGGGTCGCTCACCATCGACCTTGACGAGCCAACCGTGTTTAACCGCTTTCTCATACAAGAAACCATCCGGTTCGGGCAGCGAGTAAAGAGCTTCATGGTCGAGGCCTTCGTGCGCGGAAACTGGCAGGAGATCGCCCGGGGAACCACCATCGGCTACAAGCGCATTCTCCGTTTTCCCAGTGTCACGGCGACCAAGGTGCGCGTGACGATCACCGACGCGAAGGCTTCGCCGGTCATTTCTAAAATCGGACTCTATAACGCCCCGTTGATGCTCGACGCTCCGACCATTACCCGGAATCAGGCGGGAAAAATTTCCATCAAGTCCGACGATGTCGGGCCTGTATTCTACTACACGCTCAATGGTGGCACGCCAACCCCGAGTTCGCCGCGCTTCACGGGACCGGTGACGACAGACGGTAAAGTCGAAGTCAGAGCGATTGGCTACGATCCGGCCACGGGAAGGACCAGCGCGATGGCTGACGAAAATTTCGATATCTGCCGCAAAGACTGGCGCATCCTTGATGCGCCCGGCGACGCGGCCCGCGCGATTCTCGATGGCGACCCGACCACCGCGTGGAAACAGGACAAAAACAAGGTGTTGCCCGTGGATTTGGTCATCGATCTCGGCAGTGAGAAAATACTGACCGGCTTCAAATACACTCCCGACCAGGGCCAGCGGAAGCCGGGCGTCATCGCGGACTACGAGTTCTACGTATCGTCCGACAACGTCAGTTGGAGGCTCGCGGACAAGGGCGAATTCTCGAACATCAAAAACAATCGCGTGTCCCAGATCAAAAAATTCACGCCGATTAAAGGACGCTACTTCAAGCTCCGCGCCTTGCGAAACACCGACCACAACAACGACGTCGGCTATGCCGATGTGGATGTGATCACGGATTGAGCAGATATTGCCCAAAGCGCTCGCCATTCATGCACGTCGCGCGGCGTCCCCACTGAGGAATTGCCTCCCGGGAAAAGCGCTCGCCTCAAATACCCGTCCGCCGCCAAGGCGTGTTTTATACACAAATTCCTCCGTTGTATCCATAGTGTCCAAGCCCGCGCGGTGGTAGTATGCCTCTCCGTTACCACCCCCATGAAAATACGTATCCCAATCCTCGCCGCACTTCTCTGCGCCACGTCTTGCTTAAGCCTGTCGGCGGAAACCACTTCTCCGGCCGCATCACCCGAAACTCCCACCCAACGCGACGCACGCATGGCGTGGTGGCGCGAAGCCAAGTTCGGCATGTTTATCCACTGGGGTCTGTATGCCGTCCCCGCCGGAGTCTGGCAGGACAAAAACTACGGCGGCATCGGCGAATGGATCATGCACGACGCAAAAATCCCCGTCGCCGACTACAAAAAGCTGACTGCCCAATTTAACCCGGTCCAATTCGATGCGGATGCGTGGGTCGCGGTCGCGAAAGCCGCCGGCATGAAGTATATCGTCATCACCGCCAAGCATCACGACGGCTTTGCGATGTTCGACTCGAAGGCCGATCCCTTTAACATCGTTGCCGCGACCCCGTTCAAACGAGATCCCCTCAAGGAGCTTGCCGCCGCCTGTCAGAAACAAGGCATCAAACTCGGCTTCTACTACTCGCAAGATCAGGACTGGACCTCGCCCGGCGGAGCGGCCTTTGGCGGTCACTGGGACAAGGCGCAGGATGGTGATTTCTCCACCTATCTGCACACCAAGGCGATTCCCCAACTCAAGGAACTGTTGAACAACTACCAGCCGGCCGCCCCGGCCGTCATTTGGTTCGACACTCCCACCAAGGACATGACGCCCGCGCTCGCGCAGGAAATCGTCGCGCTGCTCAAGCAACATCCCGGCCTCATCTGGAACAACCGCCTCGGCGGCGGCGACAAGGGCGACACCGAGACACCCGAGCAACACATCCCACCCCAAGGCTTTCCCGGTCGCGACTGGGAAACCTGTATGACCATCAACAATACCTGGGGCTTCAAAAAGAACGACTTCAACTGGAAGTCCACCGAGACACTCCTCCGCAACCTCGTCGACATCGTCAGCAAGGGCGGCAACTACCTGCTCAACGTCGGCCCGACCGCCGAAGGCATCATTCCTCAACCGGAGATTGACCGACTCCAAGCCGTCGGCGCCTGGCTCAAGGTAAACGGCGAAGCCATTTACGACGCACATGGCAGCCCCTTCCCCAAAGCCCTCCCGTGGGGGCGCGTTACCCAAAAAGACGGCCGGCTCTACCTGCACATCTTCAACTGGCCCGCAGATGGCAAGCTGGTCATCCCCATGACCACCCAAGTGAAGAAAGCGTGGTTGCTCTCCGCCCCGACCACCCCATTGACCAGTCAGTCAACCGAGCAAGGTATCAGTATCCAACTTCCGCCCACCGCGCCTGATGCCATTGCCAGTGTCGTCGCCCTCGAAATCGCCGGTCCGGTCAATCCGCTTCCCCCTCCGCCGCTTGCTCAGGCCGACGACAATTCCATCACGCTCCCGGCAGACGAAGCCGAGCTACTCAACAGCGAGCACCAGCCTGTAACGGCCAAACTCGAGGAATCCTCCGGCAAAACCAACATCGGCTATTGGACCGATGTCCACGACTACGCGCAGTGGAAAGTTGACGTGAAGCACCCCGGCACCTTCAACGTGGCGATCGATTACGCCTCGGAATCCTCAGGCGAAAAAAATGAGTTCGTATTGTCGATTAATGGCCAGCCAGTAGCCCATGGGGTCATTGCCTCAACCGGAAGTTGGAAAAAATACACCATTATCAACACAGAGGCACTCACTATCTCCCAGCCTGGAATCGTCGCCATAACCCTCAAAAGCGGCGGCCCGGCCACCAAAACATTCCTGAATCTGAGATCAATCACATTTACCCGATGAATATTTTATAATCTATTATTATAGATATATTTATAGTTTAAATCGGAAGCCTTCTGACCATCCTGTCAGGTGGTTAAAGCGCCAAATAAAAGAGCTTTTAGTTCGTCAAGTTATCTCACCGGATAAGCAAACCCAATAAGAGAATGGGTAGTTTCATTAACGAATATAATTGCTAGCGGGCTATTTTGGTAGTTTTTGATCGCAAGTTAAATTTAACGATCAGTCCGCCAAAATCACTCCAAGCCCCATGAAACCCCGCATTCGGTCTGCGTCTTTATCCGCCACGCTTCTTCGCGCGCACTCACTTTCCCTCAAGAATGCCTCCATGCGCCTTGGCACGTCCGCTGTCATGGCGGCAGCACTACTACTGTGCGGCCAGTCCGCGCAGGCGGCCGCTAAAACATGGGCGGGGTCCGCAGGCAGCACAGATTGGCTCACGGGGACTAATTGGGGCGGCTCCGCCCCCGTCACAGGGGATTCTCTGACATTCACGAGCGCCAATGCCTCCGCCAGTGCCACACTGACAAACACACTGACAAGCAGCGCGTTCAACATCGCCGGCATTACATTTAATGCAGGTTCTCCCGCCTACACGATGACGGGGAATACCTTCAATCTCACTGCGGGTATCACGAACAGCAGCAGCAATATCCAGACGTTCAACAACACGGGCGGAATTAGTGTTTCAGCGGCTTCGACCTTCGCGGTGACAAGCACGGGCGGCATTACCATCGCCGACGGCTCCAACGGATTGATCAATTCCGCGAATAACAATCTAACACTTACTGTAAATGGCGCCGGCGGATTACTGACACTCGGCGGGCTCGCACTTAGCAACAACTCGTCGGGCCGCACCGTCGCGTTGAGCGGATCGGGGGACGTAAGCATTGGTGCTATCGTCAACGGCGGCTCCGCCACCACGGGAAATTTTACTTACCAAGGCACGGGCACGGCGACCCTTACGGGGGCCAATACCTATGCGGGATCAACCATCGTTGGAAACACCGGATTGCCCGTCACAGCCTCAAAGCTGGTTTTAAGCGGGTCTCTCGGCGCAACTCCGATTACGGTCTATGGCGGCGCCACCTTTACGGAAACCGGCACAGGGGTGATTGGAGGAGGTTCGTCCACCACCCTGACAATCGGTGGAACCACGACCCTTGCGGGCAGCAATACCTATACGGGTCTCACCACGGTCAACAGCGGCGGTGTCTTGAATCTCGATTTTAGTGCTTCGGGAGCACCTGCCTCCAATATTATCAATTCCGGCAATGCACTCGTTTTGGGCTCAAATCCCACCATGGCGACATCCGTGTTAAACCCCACCGGAGTAACCAACTATGGAGCATCCACCGCCTCGTCTTTGGCCGTCGGCGGTCTTTCGACCCTCAATATAACAGGCAAGTCCACTGGGACGACCAGCCAGACCCTGGGGAACTTAACTCTTAACAATAATACGGCGAATCGCATCGTTCTTAATCCCAACGGGGGATCCGGGACCACTCTTACGCTTGGCAACACTTGGACGCGGGGCGCGGGCAGCACGCTTAATATCGATCTTTCGGCAGCCGGAACCAGTGCCGTCACCTCTACTCCTACCTTGGCCAGCAGCGGCGTTCTCGGCTTTGCCACCGTTACCGACAGCGTTGGCACCGGCCTGGCATCGCTCTCCGGTGGCAATATCGTCCGGTTAACCGGCCAGACTATCTTGACCTCGAGTAGCAACAGCGTTGGCACCAACTTCATTTCCAGCCCCGTTTCGAGCAGCAGCACGGGCAGCCCTTATCTGACCCTGGCCGGCAATACGGTTATTAACTCGCTGACTCTCGACAGCTCCGGCGCGAGCGGCGCAAACTTCCTTGATCTTGGCACCGGAACTTTGACCGTGGCTTCCGGGGCCATCCTCAGCACGGGCGCCAATGCCCAGACCATCCAAAACGGACAGGTGGGGGCCAGTGGGCAGGAATTGATTGTCCACACTTTGGGAGCGGGCGCATTGACCATTAACGGAACGATCGGTGGTGACGCGACCAGTCTCACCAAAAGCGGATCGGGCAGCTTAACACTGGGTGGCACCAATACCTACACCGGCGCCACGGTCATCAATGGCGGCACCTTGAAAGCGGGCTCGGCTTCGGCCTTTGGCTCGAACTCGGCCGTCATCATCGCCAATGTCGCCGGCGCAGGTCTTGATCTGAACGGCAATGACGCGACCATTGGTTCCCTCACCGGTGGCGGAACGACGGGCGGCACTCTTGCACTGGGTTCCAATACCCTGACGGTCGGAACCGATAACACCAGCCCGGCGGTTTATGCGGGTCAGATCACCGGCACGGGTGGCAGCATTGTCAAGGTGGGTAACGGCGTCCTCCAATTGGGAAATAACTTAAACAGCTTTACCGGTGGGGTTACGATCAAGAGCGGCACCTTGGGCGCGGGCAATGCGGCATCCGGAAACGGTGCCTTTGGCTCGGGCACCATCACTCTCGGTGATTCTACTGTCGGCAACAGCAACAATGCTACTCTCGCGACCACGGCTGGATCTGCCACTCAGACCAATGCCATCAATGTCGTCGCCGGCACTTCCGGGCTGCTCCAAATCTACAATCAGTCGGGTAACAATACTTGGAGCGGTGCGATTACGCTCAACAACAACCTGACTCTGACCAATCCGGGCGGCGGTTCCAACGGCTACACGGGCGGCATCACCGGCACGGCATCGGGCGTCGTGCTCACGATCAATGCCACCAGCACGGGCAACACCACACTTTCCGGCGGCACCGGAACGAATTTCAACGGTTCCATCGTGGCCGCCGGAACCGGAACGTCGGCCACCGCCGTCAGTATCAGCAACGTCATCGGCACCTCCGTAACAGGGGTGACCCAGGCGAGCGCAGGCACCCTCAACCTGAACGCCAACAACCTCTACACCGGCACCACCACGGTGAATTCAGGTATCTTGAACCTTGGGTTTAATAATGCATCGGCCGCAACCAATGTCATTGCTTCGGGCAATGCCCTGGTGATGGGCGGAGGCACCCTCGGTGCCACCGGCAAAGCAAGCACCACCAACAGCCAGACCTTCGGCTCCACCACCCTGAATGCCGGCGGATCGGCCTTTACGATCACCAATAACGCCACGAGCAACCCCGTGCTGATCAATCTGGGCGCCATCACCCGCAACACCGGAAGCACCGTCAACTTCACCCAGCCCACGGTTGGTTCGGTTGGCGCGACGAACGGCTACACCACCAGCACAACCAATGATGCAGGCGGTATCCTTGGCGGTTATGCCACCGTAGGCGGCACGGATTGGGCTACCAACAACGGCACCAATATCGCCGCTCTCGGATCCTATTTCACGAACGTGACCACATCAGCCAGCTATGATGCGACGAAGAACGTCAACGTAACCACTTCCACGGTCTTGGACGGCGCGATTTTGGCCAATACCCTGCGCTTTAACACGGCGGCGGCCAATACCCTTACCTTGACAGGGACCAATACCCTGACCGATGGCGGTATCCTTGTGACAAGCACCGTCGGAGCCAATACGTCCACTATCACTGGTGGCACGCTCCAAGGTGCCGCTGGCAAGGACTTGGTTATCATTCAAAACAATGCCAGTGGTGCATTGGCCATCAGTTCGATAATCGCAGACAACACGACCGCCACCGGTCTGACCAAGAGCGGTGCCGGCACGCTTACCCTTACCGGCGCGAACACCTACACGGGGGCGACCAACGTCAATGCGGGCACGTTGAACGTGAATACCGCTATGACGGGAAGCACTAGTTACACGATTGTCGGCGGCGGCACCCTTGCCGTCGGAGTAGCCAATGCTCTTCCCAGCGGATCGGCGATCAGCCTTGGTTCATCGACCCTCGGCACAAGCGGCACTCTGGCCCTGGGATCCAACAATCTGAGCGTCAACTCCGTCAGCCTGAAAAATGGTTCGATCAGCGGCACGGGCATCTTGACCAGTGCCACGGCTTTCGATGTGCAAAACGGCACAATCACAGCAAATCTGGCTGGCTCGAATGGATTGATTAAAACAACCGGCGGGACAGTGACACTTGGCGCCAACAGCTACACCGGAACGACCATAATCAAGGCCGGAACATTGGTCGGAGCCAATGGCTCTTCTTCATTTGGAACCGGCAACATTATTCTGGGCGACGCTGTCGTCGGCCAGAATGCAGCCCTGACGCTTTCAGCAAATGTCAATCATACCAACAACATATCCGTGGCCAGTGGCTCAGGCACCCGAACGCTCATTTATACGGGTGGCACGGTGACTCTTTCGGGAGCCATTACCCTGGCCAATGACCTGACCTTATTGAGCACCAGCACCAACAGTGGTGGAGTTATTTTTACCGGTGGCATGACGGGAACCGGCAATCTGGTGCTCATGAACACTACGGGGGCTACAGCGCCCTTTACCTTTAATACAGGGACTCTCAATTTTACCGGGATCATCAACAACGTCGGCCCGACCGCTACCATCACCTCCTTCAATAATATTATCGGCACTTCTGTTACAGGCCTCGTGCAGAACAGTGCCGGCACGATGGTCTTGAATGCCGCCAACACATTTGCAGGGGATACGACTTTAACCCAAGGCACGTTGAACCTTCGAAATTCATCCGCCTTGCAGAACAGCGTGTTGAATGTGGGAAGCGGGACCGCAGTTACGTTCGGCACCAGCACGACGGTGGGCCTGTCATCCGCATCGGTTGGTGGTTTGACGGGGTCAGGCAATGTGACCCTGAACGACACCCTTACCAGCCCGGGATCTGTTGCATTGAGCATCGGCAACAGCAACGGAGCAGGAACCAACAGAACCTTGAATCCGGTCTATGTCGGCAGTTTGAGCGGAACGGGCAGCCTTACCAAGATCGGCACCAACACGCAGATCCTGGCCGGAGCGAACACCTATTCCGGCACGACCACCGTCAACGCCGGCACCTTGCTCATCAACGGCTCGATCACCAGTGCCGTCACCGTCAACAACTCCGGCAGCGTCTTCGGTGGCAGCGGCTCCAGCAACGCGGCTCTCTCCCTTACCTCCGGCACGACCCTCGCCCCCGGCAGCAATGGCATCGGAACCTTCACAACGACCGGCGCCACCTCGCTGACCTCCGCCACCTTTGCGGTGGAGTTCAACAGCACCTTGGGAACCTTCGACCAGTTGGTCACCAACGGTCTCACCCTCACGACCTCCACCCTTTCACTCACGGATCTCGGCGGTGCGACCCTCACCAACGGCTCATCCTTCACCATCGTGGATAACACCAACGGCATCACCTCGATCAGCGGAACTTTCGTCGGCTTGTCCGAAGGAAGCACGATCACGGTCGGTTCCAATACGTTTATCATCAGTTATGCGGGCGGCACGGGCAACGACATCACCCTAACCGTTTCCGCCGTTCCAGAACCCGCCACCTACGCCGCGATCTTCGGCGCACTGGCCCTGGTCGGGACCTACTGGCGCCGTCGTCGGTCCGTCGTGAAAGCAAACTAAAGAGCCGCCCCTTCTCGCTTCTCTTCCAAACCCCGCGCAGTCTTCGGACTCGCGGGGTTTTTGTTTTTCACGCCGTGTGCCGCAGTGCGATCCCGACCTGAAGATACCCCCGTCTCCATCATGCGGGGCCTTGAAATTAGGTTTTGCCCCGGAATTACACGTTCATGGCAAAGCCAGGTCCATAGGGTTTATCGATGTCCAGCCGTGATCCGATCATGATCCCACGCCTGAGGAGTTTACCCTTGACGCAATTGGATCAATTTTAGTCTATTTTGATAGATTTTGAAGTTTCTTGAGATTCATCTCCTTTGAAAAGCCCCTCTCCCACCCCATGAAAATCATTCCGCTCCGGCTGGTTTCCTTTGCCCAATACCCCCTCCTGGCTGTTACAGCCATCAGTTTACTAGCAGCCCCTGTCCGTGCGGGAATAACCGAGACATGGAGCGCCACCCCCTCCAATGGCAATTTTAGCACTGCGGGCAATTGGAGCACGACCACCCCGGTTACAACGGACTCGCTAGTGTTCGACACATCCACCGGCTACACGCTGAACAACGATCTCACGGCGGGCCTTACATTCAACGCGATTACCTTCAATGCCGGAGCAGGAGCTTATACGATTAGCGGAAATTCATTCATCCTTGGAGGCACACTCACCAACAACTCGACCAACACCCAGACGCTAAGCACAGCCATAGCACTTTCATCCACACAAACATTTGATGTGATCACATCCGGTAACACCGTGTTGTCCGGCGTAGTTTCGGGCTCCGGTGGTATTACAAAAACCAGCGCCGGCACCCTCACCCTGCAAAACGGTTCCAACACCTACACCGGCACCACAACGATCAGCGCCGGCACACTCAAAGCTGGCGCAACCGGCGCGTTCAGCACCTCCTCGTCCGTCAGCTTGGCCAATGTCGCCGGAGCAACCTTGGACACCACTGGATTCAATACCACCGTCAAGTCACTCTCAGGCGGAGGCACCACCGGGGGTGCCGTTGTGCTGGGTGGCAATACACTGACCAATAACAATACTGTCGCACAAAACTATGCTGGTTCGATCTCCGGCTCGTCGGGAGGCGGCTATGTATTGGGATCGGGCAATCAGACTCTAAGCGGAGTGCTCAGCGGTGCCATTAGCATCACAAACGCAGGAACCGGAACCCTAACTTTAAGTAACTCAGCCAGTTCCTTTAGTGGTGGAATCAATATTAAAAGCGGGACCGTAACCAATGGAGCCTACTCCGGAACGCCTTATGGAGCCGGTTCACTCAATATTGGTGACGCCTCCAACAGCAATACAACCCTGGCGGCGACCCTGCTGATGCAGCTTAACGGAACATTTTCCAACGCCATCAATGTGGCCGGATCGGGGATAAACACGCTCCAATTCAAAGATATAACATCGGGCACCACACTAAGTGGCCCGGTCACCCTTACCAATAGTAACCTCATCGTCCTAAATTCAGAAGGCGCGGCCAGCACCACCGCATTCGGCACTTTCTCCGGCAATGTTACCGGAACGGGCAATCTTATCATCACTCATAATGGCACCCTGATCGGCATCACGACGAATTTCACCGGCACAAGCCTTAATAACACCGGAACCATTGTCAGTAACGGCACTGGCATAGGCAACGTGAACATCAGCGCAGCCATTGGCAGTAATGTGACAAGCGTCACCCAAAACAGCACCGCCCAACTCAATCTTTCAGGGGTGAATCTCTACTCCGGTGGCACGTTCGTGACCTCCGGCACCATAACGACCAGCGGTTCGGGCACCTTCGGCACCGGCAATGTCACCGTCTCCTTGGGAGCTGCCCTGACCGCCGGCAACGCGGCCTCCTTCGGAGATGCCTCCACCCTGTTTTTCAACAAAAACTCAACGGCTGCGAGCATCAGCATCTTCTCCGGCACGGACACGATTGGCGATGTCTACGATACGGTGAGCGGCACCTATATTGCCGCCGGCACCTACACAGCCGGCCAGCTCAACTCGTTTTTTGGCGGTAACGGAGTGTTTACAGGCAGTGGCTCACTCAACGTATTGGCCCTCTCAATTCCCGAACCCAGCACCTACGCTGCTATCTTCGGCACCTTGGTTCTCGGTGGCGCCTTCTGGCGCCGTCGTCGGTCCGTCGTGAAAGCAAACTAAAGAGCCGCCCCTTCCCGCTTCCCTTCCAAACCCCGCGCAGTCTTCGGACTCGCGGGGTTTTTTCGTGCGCCCTACCCGACGCTCAATACCTGCTCCGTCCCTGCCGCTCCGGGGCTATCCTCAGCCAAATCCCGCCCGTTGATCGTCTCGAGAAGGATGATGTCATTTTTACCGTTTTGATAAAACGATCCGTTTGACAAGATTTGGGCCTTGGACCCACCGTTAGCCCCTGCGGTCTTGCCTCAGAATCCCCCCTTCCCAAGCAGCCCGAGACCCTTTGCCCCATCTCCATTTGAATATCATGCACGCCTCGCGTCTTGTTAAATGCCTCTGGTCTTTCAGCCATAGCCTCCGCCCTCTTGGAATGACTGTCATCACCGCGATGACATGCCTGTTGAGCCTGCCGGCAGCACAAGCCAAGACCCTCACGTGGGATCCTTCCAAGACCGGCGTGGGCAGCAACGGAACCGGCACTTGGGATAACACGACCACCAACTGGGCCAGCGAGGGCAGCGACATCTCCTTCGCCCCCGCCACTCTCACCACCATCGCCGCAAATGCATCCAAGGGCGAAAACTCGGTCACGGTCACGAGCACCAACGGCATTTCCCTCGGCCAGTTTGTGTGCGCTTCCAACGACCGCTTTCCCCTCGGCACGACCGTCACGGGCATTTCCGGCACCACCATCACCCTCAGCAATTCGACCGTCGGAGGCGGCTTCAATCGCGGCAACCCCATCGGATTTGGCTCGGATCAAATCGCCGTCTTTGGCGCCGGAGCCGGCACTGCCGGCACGATCAGCGTAACCGGCGTCCAGTTTGCCGACACCATGACCATCGAGGCCCCCAAAGACGGCGGCACTTACTTGTTCAAAGGCGGCAGCATTCACCTGGGCGTGCGCAACGGCACCACCGGGACCCTGACCCTCGGTGCGAACACCACGTTCCAAAGCGAGCTCAACTGGACCAACATAGATTTCACCAAGCCGGGCATCACCCTGACCCTGAGCGGCGGATCCACGCCCGGTTCCCCCATTGGAGCCTTTAACGGAAACGCTTATGCCACCCACCCCGATGACGCCGCCACCTGCACCTTTCGTGTAACCGGTGGTGACTATCTCAATACCTGGGCACCCGGCCATAAGTTCAACATCGGCAACCAAGCCGCCGAGACCGGAGGCTTCCAGTTGTCTGGAGGCTCGTTATCCCTCGGAGGCAATTTCCAAGTCGGCGACACCCACTCCGCCTTTGCCAATCTGACCGGAGGCACCATCACCGAAACCGGCCAGATCACCATCGGGCGCAATACTCCCGCCAACATCTCCAAAATGGTGGTCGACGGCGCCACCATCAACCAGACCTCCAAGGTCATCAAGGAAACCGCCTTTTCAATCAGCCGTAGCAACGGCATCGGCGTGCTGGACGTGCGCAGCGGCGCCATCAACGTGATGGGCAACGGCGTGACGGAAGACGGTGGCGGTATCATGGTTTTGAATGCGGATGGCAGTCAGAGCTCCGCGTCCGGCACCTTGAAAATCTCCGGCGGCACCGTGACCGTAAAGGAACTGCGCTTCAACGGCGGCAACCGCCCCGGAGATCAAGCTCCGGCGGGCAACTCCATCCTTCAGATGACCGGCGGCAGCCTCTACGTCGGCGGCATGGTGCGAAGCGGCAACTCCGGCACCGCCGGCGGACTGGCCAACTACGGCACCGGAGCAGCCACCTACAAAATATCGCTCACGGGCGGCATTATCGGCGCCAACACCGACTGGAGTTCCAATCTTAACATGACCTTGAGCACGGCCAATGGTAACACCGTGTTCAACGCCGCCGATGCCTCCCGTGCCGCCCACAACATCACCCTGAGCGGCGTGCTTTCCGGCAATGGCGGCCTTACCAAAACCGGCAATGGCATCCTCCTGCTATCCGGCGGCAACAGCTATGCCGGCGGAACCAGGGTTAATGCCGGCACTCTGTCCGTTTCCAACACCGGCAAACTGGGCACGGGCGATGTCATCGTCGCCAAAGGAGCCATCCTAAAACTCGACAACAGCTCGGCGATTGCCGACAACGCGAACCTGAGCTTCGCCATTGGCTCCATTATTCGTCTCGATTTCGGAGGCACCGCCACCGTCAACACCCTCGGCATCAGTGGCGGACGTATCGCACCTGCCGGGAAAAATTATGACACGGCGGCCCTTAATAAAATCTTCGGCGGCAATTTCTTCACCGGTCATGGCTCGCTGACGATCACATCGTCCACATCGATTCCCGATCCGTCCATTTACGGCGCGTCTGCGACCAACTGACAGGGCGTATCGGGAACCACAGGCTTCAATTCCGTCCGGCTGAGATCGCTCCACTCCTCCCGGCAAATGGAGTGGAGCTAAATGTGGCTGGCGAAAGCCAAACTGACATCCACGGGAAATCAGCCGCCCGATTAGTATCCGGCGTCCACTGATCAGCCGTCCGACGCCGGCCGTCTTATGATAAGGCGGCAATAAAAGACATGCGGGTCGCCCCAAGCCGTATCCGGCATGAACGCAGTCGTGTTTGGCCTGCCCAAAACGACCCGGGCACAACGCCCGTTGAAGCCCAAAAACGCCGGCCCACCGACGGCACACCCTAGCTCGTATTCCTTGATAGTCCGACTCCGTCAAAGCAGCAGGCACAAAATCGTTTTGAATGAAACTGAAAGAGTTTGAATTAATTCGTTCCTATACGATCATATCGAATCTTTCTTAATCGACCAATTCCGCCTCCCCCGCCCCCGCATCCTCCATGCGCCCCAGCAAGAGACTCTAGTTTAAAAGCCGTGATTTTGCCCCCAAAAACAAGCCACCCAAAAGCAGGATTTGCGCTGCTGATCACCATCACATTGCTGGCGTTTCTGGTGCTCTTGCTTGTCTCGCTGGCCACCCTTACCCGCGTCGAGACCCAAGTCGCCACCAACAACCAGCAAGTCGGCCAGGCGCGGCAAAATGCCCTCATGGCGCTGAATATCGCCATCGGCCAGCTTCAGAAATTCGCCGGCCCCGATCAACGCACCACCGCCACGGCCGATTTGGCCTCCGGCGATACCAGTGGCAATGCCGTCGCCGACGGCGCCACCGCAAAAAATGTCACGAGCGTCAATAGCGTGAACAATGGCTTAGGAGCGGTGCAAGCCGGCACCCGTTATTGGACAGGCAGCTGGGGCAATTCCGACCAAGCCACCGATATCTACAACAAAACCCCGAGCCCCGTGCTCTTGAACTGGCTGATAAGCGGCAACGAGAAAACCACCTTTCTACAACCAGATCTCACCAGTGGACAGATCACTGGATCGAACGGTGGAAGCAGCACCATTGCCTCCAAGTTTACACCAGCGCTGACGATATCCAATCTTTCCACTTCATCGGATGCTCTGGCCACCAATCTCACCATCACACCTAGCTCCGGAGGGAATACGGTCCCTGCAGTTTTACTTGTCGGACCCAAAAGTGTAGCCACGGCTGCGCCCCCGACGACTGCAGATTTAGATCACTACGTGGCAGCACCCTTGGTGGATATCACCAGCAATCAGGTTCCCGGCCTCACTGGCACCCCAACCGTAGGCCGCTACGCATGGTGGGTCGGCGACGAAGGCGTAAAAGCCAAATACAACCTCGTCGACCAATACGCGGTGGCTGGACACACGGACGCCAAAAACGACATCCAAGCCCGCTACCGCCTGCTGACCGCCCCCCGCTCAGGCGTCGAAACAATCACCGGCTTTTCCAACTACCCGCTCCCAATTTCCTCTACGTTGGCCACACATGCCAACCTCGCCAAAATCGTGGAGCTGAACCAAGCCGGCATGCTAGATCCCACGCTTGCCCAGTCGACCGGCATTCAGGCACTGCACGGCAGCTACCATGATTTCACGACTCATTCCCTGGGCCTGTTGACCGACAGCCAACGCGGCGGCCTGCGCAAAGATCTGACTGCCCTGCTCAGCGATACCACCCACTTCAATAACGTCCTCAAAGGCACGCCGGTAATCGGCGGAACATCGTCTGCTGAAAAAGCATACTCACCCAAGTTGATCTCAGGTGGAGCCTATGTGCCACAGTGGGATGTTGTAAAATCATGGTCCGACTTGGCACAAGGGGTCAACGACACCAACTCAGTGGAAATCCGAGCGACCACCGATACACAAATGGGCATCTCCCCTATCATATCTCAAATCCGGATTCTTGTAGGAGTCAGACTTCCAAACTATAATCTCCCTAAACAAACCAGCGATTGCGTTTATTATACCGTCAACCCCCTTATTGTCCTAGCCAACCCATATCCAGTTACATTAACTGCTCCGGCCAGCACTCTCACATTAACTTTTAGGGCAAGCACTGATACCAATACGGGCGCAGGATCACCCACTCCTCAGATCCAATATCTATCAACCATAGTAGATCCCATCACTGGTAAACAAAAGGAATATAATGTCACAAACATGCCCATTTTTGATAACACAAACAATGCAAATAACCCTTCAATACTAACAGGGGTTATTTTTTCCTTTCCGGCAATTTCCATTCCTGCAGGTGAAGCCCGAGCGTATTATGTTAATAACCATATTTCCATGGACAGTTCTAATGCATCTGCCACAAGGACGATTCCCCTTACGGAAATTACCCCCTCGACGATCCCCAGCGGATTCCCAGGGGCTGAATGCCCTGTCCCGGCCAACAAGATTGTTGATCTCTCCCCAGATCCGGCGGCAGACCCCGCCAAGTACCCCAAATTCAGAGGGATTCTAGGAGGAGGTGCGGGCTTTGGCATAGCCGTGGAGCTTTCACGCATAGGTAGCGCGAGTGACACCAAGGCTGGCCGGTTACAATGGATACAACGCAACGAATTCTATAATACGGGCGTGAGCGGGACCAATGGCTACAATAGACCTGACAATAATCCAGACACAGGCACGTCACCCCGCATCATACCATCCCCCGGCGGTTGGGCACAGCCAAAGACTTTCGCTATTTTTCAATATATAATTCAAGCCACATATCCGGACCAGACCTCGGCTGCATATAGCCCTCAGCTCCTCGGATATAAAAAAAATATAAGTCTGCGCATTTTCCAAGACTTCAATCTTCGAGGAGCCTCTGTGATCAAGCCGGTCCTGTTTAACACCGCGCCACCATATTTTCCGTATTATAGTTCGACCAATGACACTGGAAACGGCGTCCCGGAAAACTTGGGCACTTACATGGATAATACCGTGCCTCAGCCGCACTGGGGCCTTAGCAACCGTGCAACTAATGTATTTAGCTCCGTGCTTTTTGATCTACCACGGGCCAATATTGGCGGAGGTGAAGTCCCTTTGTTTTCAATCGGACAACTGCAACATGTGAACCTATCGGCAGATGATTATTTTAACAATGCAGGCCATCAACCAGCCTATATCGTCGGCGATGGCTACGCCAGTAATTTCGTTTCTCGCAACCTAACTATTCAACCAAGAGACGATAATGGTGTAACATCCAGCGGCTCTCTGCAATCCCCACCATTCGTTCAAAATCATCGCTATTTTGACATGAGTTATTTGGTCAACACTTCACTGTGGGATAATTATTACTTCTCAACCGTTCCTCGCAGCGGATCACCGACACCAGTTAACCACAGGTTGATCGCACTCCCCGACCCCAATGGTGTAATCACCCAATATGATAAAGCGGGTGGAGTTCTTACGGTTGATGGAGCGTTTAATATCAACTCAACATCGGTAGCGGCATGGACTGCGGTGCTGGGCGGAACCAAATCACTGCCAAAATTACCTAAAGCTGACACCTATCAGCCACCCCAGCCATCCAGTATTGCAACAAACTCCACGGAAACAGATTCCCTAGCCTCCACTACAGCTACGTATCCTAGGATGATATGGCAGCCAGGTGACAGCAAAGATGCCGGAACCGTTACTTCACAGGATGCCTATAATGGTTTTAGGAGGCTCACACCCGCTCAGGTTTCCACACTTGCTCAGACCATAGTAAAACAAGTCAGATTACGAGGCCCCTTTGTTTCTCTCGCCCACTTCGTCAATCGCACGTTGATTTCTGAAGCTTCAGATACCACCAATAAGCTTGGGCTCGCAGGCCCCTTGCAAAGTGCCATTGATTCATCTGGACTCAACCAAACTTCGACTGATCCAACAAACATCGGCACTGTGGGCGACCGCAATAATGTTGGGGAAGGCTTTGCCGGCCAAGTCGATGGAATGGGCGCAATGAGCATGTTCGCTGATACAAGCCTTCTTACTTCTTCAAGACAATCCGAACAAGGTTCCCGTTCCACAAGCATCCCCGGTTGGCTTACCCAAGGCGACTTACTACAAGTTATGGGGCCTGTAATAGCTGCAAGATCCGATACCTTTATAATACGCACTTACGGCGAAGTCCGCAATCCCCTTGACCCGTCCAGCACCACCCCCGTGAGCAGGGCGTGGTGCGAAGCCGTGGTCCAGCGTGTGCCACAATACATCAATGCGGATTCCACCAACAACAGTGCGGAAAAAAAACTATCCGACACTAATCTTTCCTCGATCAACAAACAGTTTGGTCGCGCCTTTCATATAGTATCATTCCGCTGGCTTTCCCCTGATGACATTTAGAACTGCTGGTTTCTACCTCCTCTCTTACTCCATAGCAGCCTTGGCACATTGTGCCGATGCTCCTCATACAATAGTATCCGTAGATTTCACCGTCGTCGGCTGGGGCAGTGACTTCCCTCAATTAATATATAAACAAGATGGCAAAGATAAAAACCTCTACGTGCCCGCTTTTAGGCGGTCAGAATCCGTCCATTATACCGGCAAGCCCAATCTTGATTTGATTTTAAAAATCCCGAATGGAGACAAGCTGGTTGAAACCATCGTCGCCTCCCCGTTAATTGATCCCACCGAGAAGCGTATTATGATTCTTTTAGGGCCTCCCGTTGACGGTAAGTCGATGGTCAAAGTATTACATACGCCCAATGACGAGTTATTTACCGGAGGAGCCTTGCGCGTTTATAATCTCAGCCCATTCCCCATGGCTTTGAAGGTTGATCGCGAGACCACTGCGCTGGCACCGAACCAATCGCATCTTTTCAAATCTTCAAATGGAGGGCTTATTTTTACAACCGCCTATGAAGACGCCCAAAAATGGCAAATCCTCCATGACCGGAGATTGCAACTTTTACCTGATAAAATGACTACGCTCATTTATTTTCAAACCGATTCCAATATATTCAAATCAGCCGGCGGCATCGAATTACCCATTCAAAATATTACTCTACTAGAGAACAAACTTCCCCCTCCACCCATTTCGAGCAGGCAAACATCTGAAGCAGCTGTATCCTCACCTCCGAACAGTTAGATTCGAGCTCGGTTTCCATCAACTTCCTTTATGGATAATAAATTTCGACCTCTCGGTCTACTAATATCATATCTATCAGCAAAAATTTGCCCGCCAGATACAACGAAGCAAGTTGCTGCGGCAATGCCCCCTACTGATTCATGTTAAGAACCAAGGAACCATGTCTGCCCTTGCATTTATGTATCGGCTTCACGCAAGGTCTCTCATTACTTTGCATGAAAATCACCCCGCGTTTTCTTACGGCACTTGCTGGCACTGTGGTTCTTTGCGCAGCTCTCGGCAGTCCGGCTTTCGGTCAGGCCAACACCCCGGCGAAAAATATTCTGGATGCGGACGACTTGGTGAGCGCAGTCAAAAACACCGTAAAGGGCGGCCCCAATGCACCGGTTGATGCGGGCGACAGCAGCGATCAGGAACAGGTCGGCAAGATTCTCGACGGGGATACTCACTCTAAACATTACAACAAAGCGGAGAACACCGGCTTCGTGGTTTCCCCCGGTCTCGGCGCCAGCATCGTCACCGGCATCCGCTTCGCCACTGGCAACGACTCACCGGAACGCGATCCCCTGACCATCACCATCGAAGGCTCCAACACCCCCGGCGCGACCAAGCCCGGCGCCACCGGGTTCTCGATTCTCTACGAAGGCCCGAGCGGCTTGGAGAATCAGTCGGGGCGCACCCAGTGGGGCCAGCCGATCAGTTTCAAAAACACCACCGTCTACAAAAGCTACCGC
This sequence comes from Rariglobus sp., assembly GCA_035493815.1. GTDB lineage: Bacteria > Verrucomicrobiota > Verrucomicrobiia > Opitutales > Opitutaceae > Rariglobus. Next base: position 141,743 of record DATJHQ010000023.1, on the reverse strand, counting down.
GTCCTGATCGAAAAAACGCGCGGCGGTCAGGGCACCGGCGCCCAATACAGCGAAGTCGAACTGCTCGGCGTGGCCGCCGTCCCCGGCCAGCCTCGAATCGTCTACGCCCTACCCGCCACCCAACGCACCCGGGTCGACGACAAGTGGAGCGACCGCGCCCCGCTTGCCGGTCCGGCCGCCGCCGCGCCGGCCGAAACCCGTAATCTTCTCTGGTATCGCCAGCCCGCCAAAGTCTGGGAGGAAGCCCTCCCGCTCGGCAATGGCCGGCTCGGCGCCATGGTTTTCGGCGGTGTCGCCGACGAGCGTCTGCAACTCAACGAGGACAGCCTCTGGGACGGCTACCCGCTCGACGCCAGCAACCCCGAATCCCTCAAGGCACTCCCCGAAGTTCGACGCCTGTTGTTCGCCGACCAGAACCGCGCCGCCGAAAAACTCGCCGCGAAAACCATGCTCGGCACGCCGCACGGCGTGAAGCCCTACCAGTCACTCGGTGAATTGTGGATCGAGGCCCCCGGACTCAAAGGCGCTTCCACCTATCTGCGCACGCTTGATCTCGGCACAGCCGTCACACGCGTGTCGTATGTCAGCGAAGGAGTCACCTACACTCGCGAAGCATTCTCCTCGGCTCCGGCGAACGTGATCGCGGTGCGCTTCACCGCCAGCCGGCCGGGCACCCTTGATTTGAAGATGACTCTAAAGCGTCAGAAAGACGCCCAGTGTATCGCTTCGACCAATGATCCTCGCGCCATCGTCCTCACCGGGCAAATCGATCGCAAAGACGACGCCGGCGTGCAGCGCGGCATGCGTTTTGCCGCGCAGGTTTCGGCCGTTTCCGAAGGCGGCACGATCACGAATACCGATGGCCTTCTCACCATCAGCCGCGCGACCACCGCCACCCTCTACATCACCAGCGCCACCGGTTATCCCGGCCTCGAAGCCATCGCCGCGCTTCTCGCCAAGGATGTCTCCGGCAAAACCTACACGCCCGGCGGCAATCCCGAAGCCGTCTGTGCCGCGACCATCGCGCGCGCCAGCTCGCTTCCCTACGAAAAGCTCAAAGCCGCGCACATCCAAGACTACCAAAGCTACTTCGACCGCGTCAGCCTCACGCTTGATCCGGCGGACACCGCAGCAGCCAAGCTCCCCACCGACGAACGCCTGCGCGCGCTCAAAACCGAAGGCACCGTGGACCCCGGCCTCGCCGAACTTTATTTCAAGTTCGGACGTTATCTCCTGATCAGTTCTTCGCGTCCCGGCACGTTGCCCGCCAATCTCCAAGGCATCTGGGCCTGGCAGATGAATCCACCGTGGAACGCCGACTTCCACACCAACATCAACGTGCAGATGAACTACTGGCCGGTGGAGACCACCAATCTCTCCGAGTTGCACGCGCCGTTGTTCGACTTGATGGACAGCCTCGTCGCTTCAGGCGGAGAAGTCGCCAAAGTCCAATACGGTGCCCGCGGCTGGGTGGTTCACCATCTCACCGATCCGTGGGGATTTGCCGCGCCGGCTGACGGTCTCCAAGGCGTCTGGCCCGTCGGCGCCGCCTGGCTGTCCCGCCAGTTGTGGGATCATTACGCCTTCACCAACGACAAAAAATTTCTGGCCGAGCGCGCCTGGCCGCTGATGAAAGGCTCCGCCCGCTTCATCCTCGATATCCTCGTCGAAGCGCCTCCCGGCAGCCCTGTCGCCGGCAAGTTGGTAACCAATCCGTCCTACTCTCCCGAAAACGAATTCATCCTGCCCGATGGCACCACCGCGCAGTTCACCTACGGCGCCACGATGGATCTCATGATCATCCACGGGTTGCTTGAAAACTGCATCGCCGCCAGCAAGACGCTCAACGTCGACGCCGACTTCCGCAAGGAATGCGAAAGCGCTCTCGCCCGCCTGGCCCCCGTGCGCATCAGCCCCGAGTCGGGCCGCATCCTCGAATGGATCGATGACTACAAGGAGACCGATCCGCACCACCGGCACACCTCGCATCTCTACGGCCTCTATCCGTCGGACATGATCACCACGGCCACCCCCCAACTGTTCGAATCCGCCCGCAAAGTCCTCGAACGACGTGGCGACCAGGGCACAGGCTGGGGACTCGCCTGGAAGATCAACATGTGGACGCGCCTGCACGACGGCGATCACGCCCATATTCTTCTCAACAATCTCCTCAAGGATCGCACCTTCCCGAATCTCTTTGACGCCCATCCCCCCTTCCAGATCGACGGCAATTTCGGCGCGACCGCCGCCATCGCCGAGATGCTGCTGCAAAGCCAGATTCAAGACGCGCAGGGCGTCTATGAACTCCAGTTGCTGCCGGCGCTGCCCAGCGTCTGGTCCACCGGCTCGGTGACCGGCCTGCGCGCGCGCGGCAACGTCACCGTCTCCCTCGCTTGGAAAAACGGCCGGCTCACCCACGCCCGTCTCGTTCCCGGCGACAGCGGAAAACTCAAAGTCTCACTGGGCACGATCACGAAGGAATTCACGGTCGAAGCCGGCAAGCCGCTCCTGCTTGATGCCCGCCTGACGCCGCAATAAGCGCCGCGCCCTCGGGTCGGAAGACCTTGGAGCGCTCGTTTTCGTTACCTCAAACAATGGCCGCCCGTGCGTCCCCCCCCCTCATTTCATGAACAAATACCTCACCCTCAAATCCACGCTTTCCAGTCTCGTGCTGTGCGGAGTCCTCAGCGTTGCCGCGACTCTTCGCGGGGCTTCCGCGCCCGAAGACCTGTTCTTTTCCGGCGATCCCGCCGTGATGTTGAAAAGCTCACTCCCCTCCGGCCCGAATCTTCTCGCCGAGACCGGCGCCAGCAACGGCAACCAACAAATCGCCAGCGCCCTCGACGGTGATCTCGGCACCAAGCATTTCATCAAGGCTCAACCGACCGAGACCACCGGCTTTGTCGTCACTCCATCCATCGGTGAAAGCATCGTCGGCAAATTTCGCTTCGCCACGGGCAACGACGTGCCGTCACGCGATCCCGCGTTTATCACTATCGAGGGCACCAACGATCCGCAGGCACTCGCCGCCGGCCCGCATGCCTTCACGTTGCTCTACAAGGGAACCGCCGGCCTCGACAAAGACCCCGGCCGCCAGGCGTGGGGCGACTGGATCACGATCAACGCCACCCAACCCTACACAAGCTACCGCATCCTCGTCGGCAAAACGCGCGGCAATGCCGATGGTGCCCAGTATTCCGAGGTCATGTTCGTCGGCATTCCCAAAAAATCCCGCCGGATTCCCATGCCGGACGAACTCAAAATCTGTTTCCGTCCCTCCAACACCGATCCCGCACCTGACGGCTTTTTCACCGACACCGGCCGAAATTTCTCTCTGCAAGGCCCGACCTCTTACGGCTGGGAACCCAAAACCACCCACAATTTTTATCACAAGGCGTGGGACGATAATCCCGTCATCTCCTGCGGCGTCCGCTTCGTCCGTGATTCCAAGTGGCAGGTCGCATTGGAAAACGGCCTCTACCAAGTCGCCGTGTGCGTCGGCTCGTCGGACGATGGCCACGAATACCTGCCGCTGCTCGTGCAGGACGTCCCCTACTTCACCGGGCTTCAGGCCGACAAAAACGTCTACATCAAACAAACGCACACCGTTACCGTTTCCGACGGTCGCCTGACACTCCAAATCGACCCGTCAAAGCTGCCGAAAGACTGGGACACCAAACGCCGCTTCGTCTCTGTTTCCTTCTTGGAGATTCGCAAGGTGTCCGCACCCGTCTCCGAAAAGACCACGATCTGGAGCGTCGATTCCGACGCCGCCACCGATCGTGAGTTCTACACGTTGGCCGCCGACATTCATTCGACCTCGAAGCCCGCCGGTGACCTGCACAACACCCTTTGGTATGACCACCCCGCCAAAATCTGGGAAGATGGCGTGCCCCTCGGCAACGGCCGTCTCGGCGCCGTCGTCTACGGTGATCCCGTGCGCGAACGCATCCAGCTCAACGAAGACACCCTCTGGAATGGCGCCCCCGGTCTCCCCATGGATAATCCCAACGGCAAAGCCGCCATCGACGAGGCACGCCGGATGATGTTCTCCAAGCCTGCCACCAACAGCTCCGACGGGCCGCTCTGGGATTACATTTACAAAAACGTCTTCAAACGAGCCGACGGAAAATACGGCCCGTTCATGTTCGATTACATGAACGGCGGCGACCTCATCCTCTCCTCTCAAAATGCGCCGGTGGACAACTACTACCGGGCGCTCAACCTCGCCGACGGCATCGCCACCACGCGTTACAAGATCGGCGACGTCGAGTATCTGCGCGAGGTTTTCTCGTCGTTCGACAGCAACGTGCTTGTCGTCCGCCTCACCGCCAACAAGCCCGGCAGCATCAACTTCACCACCGAAGCCCGCGATGGTTACGGCGCCACGATTTCCACCGACGGCCAGGACACGCTCGTCGTCGATGGCAAGGCTCCCGACAAAAACGGCATCGCCAGCGTCATCCGTTATCAACGACGCGTGAAAATCCTGCCGGAAGGCGGCACCGTCACGGCCAAGGACAACCTGCTTACCGTCGCGAACGCCAACTCGGCCACGCTGCTCGTTTCCATCCGCACCAATTTCATCACCTACAAGGATGTCAGTGGTGATCCCGAAAAACGCGCGCGCCAAGACATCGACCTCGCCTCCGCCAAGTCCTATGCGGACCTCCGTGCCGCGCACGTCGCCGACAACCATCGGCTCTACGACCGCATGACCATCGACCTCGGCAAGGCGACCACGATCGACCTCCCGACCGACGAACGCATCCGTCGTTTCCGCGAATCCAACGACCCCCAGATGGCGGCGCTCGTCTTCGAGTTTGGCCGCTATCTCATGATAGCATGCTCACGCCCCGGCAGCCAGGCGGCCAATCTCCAAGGCATCTGGAACAACTGGTATTACGGCGCGTGGGGTGGCAAATACACCGTCAACATCAACATCCAGATGATTTACTGGCTGCCCGAGCCGGCCAACTTGGCCGAGTGCGACGAGCCGTTCATGGATCTGATCGCCAAGACTGCCGACACCGGCCGCTCCACCGCCAAAGCCTACTACGGAGCCCGTGGCTGGGTGGACCACCACAACACCGATATCTGGGGCTACACCCATCCCATCGACGGCACCGCCGGCATGTGGCCGATGGCCGGCGCGTGGTTCTGCGATCACATCTGGGACCGTTACCAATACAGCCTCGATAAGGATTTCCTGCGCAAAATGTATCCCATCATGCGCGATGCTTCGCTGTTTTACGTGGACTCGCTCGTGAAGGATCCGCGCAGCGGCTACCTCGTCACCGCGCCGTCCATGTCACCGGAAAACGGCGGTATCCACGCCGCCCCCACCATGGACGTGCAGTTGCTCAACTCGCTCTTCACGCGCACGACCGAGGCCGCCCGCATCCTCGGAGTTGACGCCGATCTCCAAAAACAATTCGAGGCCACCCGAAAGCAGCTCCCGCCGATGATGATCGGCAAATGGGGCCAGCTCCAGGAATGGACCGACGGCGACTTCGACGATCCCAACAATAAAAATCGGCACGTCTCCCATCTCTACGGCCTGCATCCGGGCGATCAGATCACCCCATGGAAAACGCCCGAACTCTTCAAGGCCGCCAAGGTCAGCCTGCTGGCGCGCGGCGACGAGGCGACCGGCTGGTCCCTCGGCTGGAAGACCAACTTCTGGGCCCGCCTGCGCGACGGCGACCACGCCTACGAAATCCTCAAGCTCCTCATCAAACCGAGCTACAAAGCTGACACGCATCGCTGGGGTTCCGGTCTCTACCCGAACTTCTTCGACGCCCATCCGCCCTTCCAGATCGACGGCAATTTCGGCGCCGCCGCCGGCATCCTGGAGATGATCCTCCAAAGCCAGAACGGCGAGTTGGACCTGCTACCCGCTCTGCCCTCGGCCTGGCCCAACGGCAGCGTCACCGGCATGCGCGTGCGCGGCGGCTTCGAAGTCGATTTCAAGTGGGCGAATGGCAAGCCTGAGCAACTCGTCATCCACAGCAAAGGCGGCACCACCTGCCGCGTGCGCTCGGGCGAAAAAACCGTCACCATAACCGTGCCCATCGGTGGCACGCGGACCCTAGGGGGAAATCTTCAAATCATTCAATAATTATCAGAATTCCCATGAGCGGCTCAATTTGTCAGTCGCTCATGGAAATTCATCTCCGGGAAGCCTCGATGCCTTGCTCCATCTCGCTCTTAAAAAGACCGGTCCACAAGAAGCACCCTCTCAAAGTTCTTCCATACCTCTTTTTTCGATTAAGATCTCATTCATCTTAAAATTTATAGAATAATTTGAGGTAAATTATGGAAGATATTGACAGATCTTTAATGGATACCCCCAATCTGGGGTATGAAGAAACTACCCCCCTTCTGTGTCATTGCCTGCGGCATGCTTGTTTTTTCCGGTTCAGTCGCCCGCGCGGCGACCACCGAAACATGGAGTGCCACCCCGTCCGACGGTAATTTCAGCACACCCGCCAACTGGAGCACGACCACACCGGTGGCCGGCGACTCGCTCGCATTCGGATCGTCCGGCACCACTAGCCTCACCAATGACCTGACCGCCGGCACCTCCCTCGCCGACATCACCTTCAATTCGGGCGCCAGCGCTTTCACCATTGGTGGCAATAGTTTCGCTCTTTCCGGCGGCATCTTAAACAGCTCCACGAGCACCCAGACTCTCAATACCGCCATCGTCCTGTCTTCCGCCGCCCACACCATCGACACATCGACGGGCAATGTCGCCCTGTCCGGCGTGATCTCCGGCACCGGTGGCAGCTTGGTTAAAACCGGAACAGGCACGCTCACCTTGTCGAATACGGCCAACACCTTCGACGGCGGCATCGTCATCAAAAGCGGCACGGTCAACAGCGCAGGCAACTCCGGCAGCTATTTCGGCACCGGCACCATTACCCTGGGTGATTCAAGCGGCAGCGCCAATGCGACACTGGGACACTCGACCGGCGGCGCCACCATCACCAACAACATCATCGTGGCCTCAGGAAACACCGGCATCCTCTCCATCGCACCCACCTCTGGATTCGATGTCTATTCCGGCACCATCACCCTCGGAAACAATCTCTATTTTGCCAACGCCAACAACGGCAATATCACCATCTCCGGCGCGATCTCCGGCACCGGCAATCTGATCATCAACATGGGGGTCTCTGCCCCCGGCAGCGGCGTGACTTTGAGCGGCGCCCAGAACTTCACCGGCTCCATCACCAACAACACCGCCTTCAGCTCCTCCACTCCCAGCGGCACCGTCACCATTTCGGGCACCCTCGGTAGTGGCGTCACCGGCATTACCCAAAACAGCAATGCCCGCATGATCTTAAACAACAACAGCACCGCCTATACTGGCGGTGTGACCATTACTTCCGGCATAGTGTCACTGACCAACAGCAATGGAGCCGGCACCGGCACAATCGCCATCAGCAGCCTTGGTGAACTGCAGATCGGAAATTCAATCCTCAGCAATGCCGTAACCGGCACCGGCACCATTTCAATCGGCACCACACCCGGTAACATTGGAACCAACGGAACCATCGCCGCCGCCAGCGATCTCTCCGGCTTCACCGGCACCTACACCATCGCGACAACCGGCGGCAGCAAAGCGGTGATCAATCCCAACACCGCCGCGGGCTCGACGATGAACATCGCCAGCGGCGCCACGGTCTTCCTCGGAACCAACTCCACCGTGATCAACAGCCATGTTTACGTCTCCGGCACGGGAAATAGCGAAACCCGCGGCGCGCTCCGTCTCAACGGCGGCACTTCGGAATTTGCGGGCGCCGTCACCTTGCAAGGCGACACCACCGTGGGCGGCGGCGGCAAGATTTCGGGCATCATCGACGACGGTGGCAATCACTACGCCCTCTATACTGCGGCCACCAGCGGCGGAACGACCTTGACCGGCTTAAACACCTACTCGGGCGGCACCTTTGTCACCAACGGCACCATGCAAACCGGAACAACCGGCAACTTCGGCACGGGCAACGTGACCGTATCACTTGGAGCCGCCTTGATCGCTGCCAACAACAACTCGTTTAACGATCTCGCCACCCTGACATTCTCCAGCACTTCGTCGACCAATAGCATCAATCTCAACTTCTCCGGCACCGACACTTTGGGCGCCGTATATGATTCCATCGCCGGTTTGTATCTGGATGCAGGCACTTCTTATTCGGCTTCCGCTCTCAATACTTTCTTCGGCACCAGCGTCTTCACGGGTGGTGGCTCACTGATGGTTTCCGCGGTTCCCGAGCCTTCCACTTACGCCCTCTGGATGGGCGCCGGCGCCTTGGTTATACTCGCCAAGCGCCGCCGCACGCGTCGCAGCTGATTCGATTCACAAACGACACAGCGGCTCGTCAACACGGTCTCACGACCGGTCCTTGTTCTCTCCCAAAAGTCCGGAATGCCCCTGCGGTATTCCGGACTTCACATTCATTCTCACGTCACACTGCCAACGCACCGCTTTACCCCGGCCATCATGGTTATCAGAATTCCCTCATTCTCCCGCCAGTCCGCTCGTTTTCGTATTATCCAGACCATGATAGGCGGGTTGCTGGCCTTTGCTCTCACGGGCCATCTGCGCGCCGCCGATCCAGTCATCAGGGAAAACATCAACTGGCCCGACTTTCTCGCCCGCCACGATCTCGTCTGGGACTTGATGCCCACCAACATCAACAACGCCCCCATCATCGGCAACGGCGCCATGAGTGCGTCCATCCACAAGGACGGCTCCTCCGCCCTCAGTTGGGAAGTCTATCGCATCGACGTCACCGATCATCGCATCCCCGTCGGCAAACTCCCCCATCCGCTTTACGACACTCCCCGTCTCGCGATCGGCCGCTTCGACCTGAAGACCGTCGGCGCCGTCCAATCCACTGCCATGCGCGTCAACCTCTGGGACGCGACCTGCACCGGCACGCTCACCACGACGCGCGGCACCGTCTCCTGGCGAAGCTTCGTCCCTTACGACACCGATCTGATCATTGTCGAATTCACGACCACCGGCGATGAAAGCGGCTTCAACTGGACGTGGGTTCCGTTTTCCTCCTCCGCCACCCGCTATCTTGGGAAAATGGAAGGCATCAAGCGGATGACGCCGGAACAGCTGAAAGCACGCACGCCCGATCCGGACATCGATAACTACAAACTGAATCCCGACGTGCAGGTAAAAGAACTCGGCGACCTCATCGTTTCCAAACACTCACTGCTAGCCGGCGGCCACTTCGCCGTCGCCTGTCGCGTCGAAAAACCCTCGGCCGAGAAACGCATTTATCGCATCAGCATCCAGCCCGTCAGCGATCACGCCACGGACGACGCCATGAAGGCCGTGCGCGCCAACCAACCCATCGCCGATCTCTTCGCCAAGCACACCGCATGGTGGCACGCGTTTTATCCGGCCAGTTTCCTGAGCATCCCCGACACGCGTCTCGAAGGGCACTACTGGATTCAAAACTACAAACTCGCCAGCCTCACCCGCCCCGGCGGTCCGCCCATCGACGTCTACGGCTACGGCTTGGCCGACTCCTATGCCGGCTGGCCGAACATCTGGTGGAACATGAACGTGCAGGAAAACTACTACGGCTGTTTCACCGGCAACCATCTCGCCCTCGGCGAAAGTCTCTCCGGCAGCCTCGAACGCTTCGCCGATAATCTCTCCAAGAACGTCCCCGTTCCGGAATGGCAAAAGGACTCCGCCTGGATCGGCCGCGTATCCGATCAACAACTCCGCACGGAAGTGAAATTCACCGCCGATGGCTCTCCCGATTGGGCCAACATGGAACTCTCCGATCTGACCTGGGCCATGGAGCTCTATCACCGTCAATGCCGCTACGCCGCGGATGACGTTCGTCTGCGGACAAAATTTCTGCCGCTGCTCGAAAAGTGCGTAAACTTCTATCGACATCTTCTCGTCAATGGTCCCGACGGAAAACTCCACACCCCCAAAGCCACCTCGCCCGAAATCGGCTCCGATAGCGATCTGAACTACGATCTCGGCGCTCTGCGCTGGGCCCTCGGCACATTAATCGACGAATGCACCCGCCTCGGTATTTCCCCCCCACAAATGCAGACGTGGCGCGACCTGCAAAAAAATCTCGTCGATTTCCCCGTCGGCGAGCACGGCCTCAAGATCGGAGCCCACATGGAGCTCACGCATTCCCACCGTCACTACTCCCACCTCCTCGCGTTTTATCCGCTCTACGCGCTCGACTGGGACAATCCCGATCAACGCGATCTCATCAAAAAATCCGTGGATCACTGGTGGGATCTCTTCACCGATCCGATCATGAAACGGGAAAACTTCTTCGGCTACAGCCAGACCGGCGGCGCCTCGATGTTTGCCTCCATGGGCGACGGCGACCGCGCCCTGGCTGCCCTTCACGGTTACCTCGACTACAACGCCACCTTCAACGCCTTCTATCGCGAGGGCACCATCGAGATTCCGTTTTCCGTCTCCCAATCCACGCATGAAATGCTGCTGCAAAGCCGCAAGGGCCTCATCCGCATTTTCCCCGCGATGCCCTCAACTTGGAAAGACACCGTCTTCGAAAACCTCCGCACCGAGGGTGCCTTCCTCATAAGCGGCCGCTGGCGCGACGGTCGCGCCGATTGGGTCCGCGTGCAAAGCCTCGCCGGTGAACCTTGCCGCGTCCGCGTTCACTTCGACGGCCCCGTCAAAACCACCGGGGCCACTCCGCCCCGCCCGCTCGGCACCGACACTTATGAACTCTCGCTGAAAAAAGGTGAAGACATCGTGCTCTATTCGGCCGCGCAGACACCCGACCTCACCGTGCAACCGCTTGAAGGCGATCCCTCGCAACGCAACTGCTTCGGCTACACCAAAGCGATGCAGGAGAAAAAACTCCGCGCCACCGTCAAACTCGCTCCTGAGTTCAAAAACAACATGACGCTCCCCGCCTCCGTGCCTGTGCCCATCGAAGGCACCGCCGCGCCTGGCTCGCTCGTCATCGTCCAGCTCGACGGCCGGGGCAAAAAAACCAACGCCGATGCGACCGGCCACTGGCAGGTCACACTCGCCCCCCTGAAAGCCACCGACCGCACGCTCAAACTCGAAGTCATCGGCGAAGAAGGCGACACCTCCATCCGCATCTCCCGCATTGGCTCCGCCCATTGACCTCACGCTTCACGATGCAGCCGACATCGCAATTTTCCATGACCACGACCTGCCTTCATCCCCTCATTACACTTCGCCGTCCCTTCGCCCTCGTCTGCCTGGTCCTGTTATCGCTGCTCACCAATCCTGTCCGCGCTGACAACGGCATCCTCCTTCACAACGGCCAAAAACTCGCCTTCTTCGGCGATTCGATCACTGCCCACGGTTGGGAAAACCCCGGCGGTTATGTGAAACTAATCATGGATGCATTCGCCAAGGAAGGCATCACGCTCACCCCCATTCCCGCCGGCGGCAGCGGTGCCAAGTCCGATGACCTGGTTGAACGCCTGGATCGTCTGGTCCTCAGCAAACAACCCGACTGGATGACCCTCAGCTGCGGCGTGAACGACGTCTGGTCCGGCGCCCGCGGCGTTCCTCTCGACGCCTACAAGAAAAACATGACCGAAATCCTGGACCGCGCAAAAGCCAAAGGCGTGAAAGTCCTTCTGCTCACCGCAACGGTAATCACCGAGGACGAAAACAATCCCAATAATCAAAAACTGGCCCCCTACAACGATTGGCTGCGCCAGACTGCTCGCGAGCGCAACCTCCCGCTGGCCGACGTGGGCGCCGCGATCCGCACGGCCCTCTCCAAAACAAAAACCAGCAACTCTTCGCGCAACTTGACGATCGACGGCGTCCACATGAACGCAGAAGGCGACCTCATCATGGCCAAAACCTGTCTGCGCGCATTTGGCTTTTCCGAAAAGCAATTGGAGAAAATCGAACAACAATGGCTTACCCAGCCGGACAACGCCACCTTCAACAGCGGCCAGAATGTCTCGGCGAAAGTAGGTATCACTCTTGCCCAATACCGCGGAATGGAAGCCTGGGCCAAGTCCCGCGACGCGAATCTCGTGGATGCACAAACGACCCTCTGGTTGCGCGCGGTCAGCGAGGTCATCCAAGCTCACGCCAAAGACCCCATCCTTGATGCTGCCAAGATTCAAAGCGAAGCCAGCGATCTGATCAAATCCCAGTTCGACCGAATGCCGCCCCCCTAGTCCGTCTCCTCCGACGATCAGGAACAAGTCTGGGCGGCTGCGCACCCCGATTAAAAAATCGAGTTTACGAAGTCCGCCGGAAGATCACACCTTGCCGGGATGCTTACGCCTACCCCGGCTTGGATTTTTGCCCGCCAGAACGGGCGCGCTTCGTGCACCGTGTTCATCGGCTGCCTGACATTGGGTATGGTTGTCCCAAAGCAACTCACCGCCGCCGAACCCGCCCCCGAGTCCATCCGTATCGCCGCATTCAAAGACGACCTGGCCGGGGCGATCAGCTACACCTTTGACGACGGCATCCGCGAGCAATTCACCATCGCCCAGCCCCTCCTCGATAAACTCGGTTTTCACGCGACGTTTTTCGTCATTGCCGGCTCGGTCTCTGATACCGAGCAACAGGCCGACGCCAAAAAACCCGGCGGCGGAGGCACCGTCACCTGGGATCAGATTCGCGCCGCCCTCGCGAAAGGCCACGAGATAGGCAACCACTCATGGAGCCACCCCAATCTTCCCAAGCTTCCCCCCGAGCAACTCGAAGAACAAATTTCCAAGGCCGATGCCAAAATCGCCGAGGAAACCGGCATCACGCCCCGCTCCTTTGCCTATCCCTATAACGCGGTCAACGATCAGGTCCGTGCGGCCGTCATGCAAAACCACAGTGGCGCCCGTGAGTTTCAAACCGCCATCAGCAAGCACGATCAGAATCCTGGCCGCCTCAACGCCTGGGCTGACAAACTGGCCGCTGACCACCAATGGGGCGTCACCATGATCCACGGCATCACCGTCGGCTTCGATGCCCCCCTGCAACCGGGCCTGCTCGAATCACACCTCGATTACGTCAAAACCCACCACCCGGACCTCTGGGTCGACACCTTTGGCCATGTTTCCCGCTACATTCGCGAACGCCAGGAGACCAAACTCCAAGTGCTGCACCAGACTGACCGAAGCGTTACATTCGTTCTCGATACACCGTTGTCCGCGACACTCTTCGACGAGCCTCTGACCGTGGTGATATCGGCCTCCCATGTAACCTCTGCGACCGGCCAGATGAAATCAGGCAAGCCCATCACCGTTGTCCTAAAGCCAAACGCGATTCAAATCGAATGCCGCCCGACTCCAGAGCCAATCAAGGTGACCTGGATTTCCAAATAATCACTGGCGATACGGAGAACACACCGTCTATAGCCAGTCGGCCATGCTACGACATTTTTATAATAAAAAATGCCGTTAACATAAAAGATCGGATATAAAACGTATAACGTTTACCGATTCGACCGTGTCCACGTTTTTATAAACACACCGGCTATTGATCATGGTTTTCGCAAGGGCACTATGAAAAGGGAAGCGAGCATCATTCCACTCGCATTAGTTCTGAACAAGAAGACCACACACTCCGTGTTCGATCACTTCCCCACTCATTCATGCCCCCACTTTCCCCAAAAAATCGGGGTGAAGCATCCCCCGTCAAGACACCGGCGCGCTTCGCCCAGTCGTCCCCAGGCTTTGCTCTGCTGATTACCATCACGCTTCTGGCCTTTTTGGTTCTTTTACTGGTATCGCTGGCCACCCTCACCAAAGTCGAAACTCAGGTCGCAACCAACAATCAGGACGTTTCACAGGCGCGCCAAAACGCCCTGATGGCCCTCAACATCGCCATCGGCCAGCTACAGAAATATACCGGCCCCGACCAACGAGTCACCGCTACGGCAGATTTGGCATCCAGAGACACAAGCGGGACAGCCGCAAATGATGGCGATACTGCAAGCAACATAACCAACAGTGATGGCAGCCAAGTAAGTATCCATGTAGGCACGCGATTATGGACCGGCTCATGGCTAAACCTCCGGAAACCAATTGACAGCTACATCTCAAACCCGACTCCGACACTTCTCTCATGGCTCGTCAGCGGCAATGAAATCACGGCCTCGAAATACACTCCATCTATTAATATACCGGCAAGCGTAAGCGACCCACTCACTCCCGTTTCGGTTGGCAGTGGGAACCAAGTCATTCTGCTAGTAGGCGCCAAAAGCATCGGCACTATAACTGGAAACATAGCAGGAACACCCCCCACAGGCCAAACTATTGGCCCTGCTAATATTAGCACTTCAGATCGCTATGTAGTGGCCCCGCTGGTTCCTTTAAAAGCCATCGTGCCCGGCTCGGGATCCGATTCCGTCATCATCGGACGTTATGCTTGGTGGGTAGGTGATGAAGGCGTGAAAGCAAAAATTAGCATCGCCGACCCAAACGCTTCAGTGCACGCCGACACCACGACCGCCTCCTCAACAGGTGTTCTTGCGCGCAATCGTTTCCGTGTGGCGGCACGCACAGCTCCAGAGACGCTTACCGAATTTAAAGATTTCCCCGCCCCCCCCTCTCCTTCTGGGACGTCCGCAGATGATATGGCTTACGTTCAAGTGCCAAATATTAACCAGCCTGAACAAGCAGTGATGATAAAAACCAAGAGCGGAGCCTTGGCACTCAGTTCATCAGCACAAGCACAGCATTTCCATGATTTCACAACCCATAGTTATGGGGTTCTGTCCGACACTCTGAGAGGAGGTCTCCGACGAGATCTTACATGGGAATTTGAAGCACCCGATGTGGACTTTAAAAACGCGCCGTTAAGTCTAAAGGACCAGCCTATCATTCCCAGCGGCTCATTTGGTGCAGGAGTTTTGGATGGTCCGTGGCCACGTTTCTATGCAGGGCTTGCTGCCCATTCCATTTGGACAACAACTCCACCATCAGCCAACACCACTAATGACACCCGCTTTCGTTGGGACGCATTGAGAAATTGGTATCAACTGGCAAATACCCCATTGTTGATTCCCCAGCCAGCCACTCCATGGCAAACCAATATCGCACCCACATTAATCAGTATACGATTAGCTGTCTCCGTCCGATTGGATCAGAACACCAATACATTATGCTTACGCATAATCCCCGCCTTCATTATAGCCAATCCTTACGCTCATGACATGACTTTCCCACGGGGAATGTATATTAGCATAACCCCAAACAATAATGATATTATAGCTGTAAGCGCCTATTCCTCCCCCTCCAACACGGGGCTCATTAATTATCCTTTAATCCAAAGCAACGGCGCTTCAGCAACAAAACCCGTCCTTAGCCTGATATATTTTCGAATAGCTCCAGGCACCGTCTTGCCTGCCGGCGAAGCACGCATATTCGGAGTGAAGAACCCCATGCTTGACTTCAAAATCGCCAGTGCCCCTCCCACCTTAAACAACCCCACAACACCTGTCGATCTATCCATACTCGACACTATCATCACTCAGCAAAACTACATTGAATATAATACCAATGTGGCATTTTCCCCTCCACCAACAGACACCATCATAAATACAAGCCGAAGCGCCAATAAAAGCATTTGCATATACACATACGAACCAGACACCTACAGCGATACATATAGCAGCTCGGCGTTTTGGCCAACCGGCAGCCGCTGGTATAGTTCGGCTAATTTCAGCCTACCCCAACGATTATCCCAGGTGCTGGGAGAAATGGATCTAGGAAACCCCACCCAAGCTGGCACGACAACAAAATCTAATTTAACAGCCACCGACAGCATCGGGACGCCCACGGCGGTGCCAGTAATGGTCATGAATGTCGATATGCTTATGACCGAAAATAAAAATCCGGCCACTATAAATTCAAATATAGCGGCCTACGCTTTGGCCAAAGATTACAACATTCGAGGATCGACCTTATACAGAACAGGAACCGACGGTTTTGCCTTTTATCCCGGAGGAGGCATGAATGCAGCCGCGTTGTTCAATGCGTTCATTCCCGCCACGGTCGGCACTTGGCAGGATCTCCTCTCCACCGGATTAGGCTCGGTATCGCCCACTTGGTCGCGCTGTTATGACATGCTGAACGGATCTTCAAAATTGGAACTTTTTGACACCCCCCAACGTTCAACCCCTTCAGAAATGCCCATGGTGTCTTTGGGGGAGTTTCAGCACGCCAGCCTTACAGCAGATGATGAATATCTGGGAGTGGGTGACCAACCAGGTAATGCTTTCGGGAATTCATACTTCAACCCCAAAGTTCCCAGGGAAAATTCATTTATCACGGTCGTCGCAAGTCCGCTTTATCGCGCCTATGATATTTCATATCTTTATAATACCGCATTATGGGACTCCTTTTTTTTCTCCACAGTCCCTTCAAAGACAATGTTGAACGACGGCCAGTCAATCCCAGGCACTTTGGCCAATCCCCGCCTAAACCCTATCGGCGACAGCGAGGTAAGCTCATTTCGCACCAACGGTTTTTCAGCAGCTAGCCGCTTAATGATCGATGGTGCGTTTAATGTAAACAGCACTTCGATTTCCGCGTGGAAAGCCGTGCTATCAGCCAATCGGGGGCTTATTTATTATACTTCAGCCGGAGCAGATACCCCGGCCAACGCGGCTACTCCATATCCTCACACCCTTCATCAAAGTTCAAAATTCGTTCCGATTTCATCTTCAGCCGATGTAAGTCAAACCGAATATACAAGCGGCTATCGTGCATTATCCGACGATCAGATTGGAGCTCTTGCGCAAGAGCTGGTAAAGCAAGTTCGCATGCGGGGGCCTTTTGTATCACTGGCACAGTTTATAAATCGAAAACTGGCACCTATCACGGATCCTACCATGTTGTCACGTAGCGGCGCCTTGCAGTCGGCGATCGACAATTCGGGAATAAATTCGATCACCCAAAGCACGGAAAGCGCAAACTACCTCACAGCCAGCGCATGGACCGGCCTTGGAATGGACGCTCACAAGCTTTTCCTCGGCTTAAATGACGCCCAAAAAACACATATCAGCAACAATCGCTCAGTGGGAATGCCCGGTTGGCTGACTCAAGCCGACATTTTTCAATCATTGGGACCGGTTTTATCGGCGCGCTCAGACACTTTTGTGATACGCGTATATGGAGAAACTTTGGATCCATTGACTTCAACCGACAACAATCCTGTGATTAAAGCGAGGGCATGGTGCGAAGCCACCGTCCAACGATATCCCGACTATGTAGATTCATCCGACACGGCCGCCGACATCGTGCAAGGATCCCATGATAACGCCAAAAGCGTAATGGATACAAACGGCATAAGCACTGGGTTATCGCCCATAAATCAAAAATTCGGACGCCGCTACCGGATCGTCTCATTTCGTTGGCTGACCGCTAACGATATTTAATCTTATTCATTATCGCATGCCATTCAGACTCTTTCTTTTTACCGTAATAGCCATGATAATAGCCCAACGGCTATCGGCCCAAGAATCCATTGCTAGAAAACTCACCTTCGTCGGACTAGAGGTTCAAAGCACTTTATATTATCAATCGAAGCCAGATACTTACACAGCGCTTCAAATCCCCCCGTTTTCAGCATCACAGCCACTCGATTATATCGGCCCATCGCACTTTGAGGTTTTCAAGGCGGTGCAGGACGGTCTCCAAAAGAAATACGAATCAGTCGGCTCATTAGACCTTTCACATGCGGCTATTTCATTAATTCTCGTTTCTGAAATAAATACGAAAATAAAATTAAAAGCGTTAGATATGGATTGGGACAAGTTTCCGCCAGGATCATACAGAGTATATAATCAAATGGATGTTCCGCTAGGAATAATAATCGGCGACAGTAAAGCCCTTATAGAGCCAAAAAAAATGATCCAAAATCTAATACCTGAGACAGACCACGCCCAAATCACCGTCTTTAGGGCAGTCGAAGGGAAACCTAAGCTTATAATAAAAAATGTTCTTTTATTCTCAAAAAATCAACGTGTTACAGTATTTGTGATTCAATCACGCTCTGACTACTTTGGTTTTCTTGATACACTAGGAAATAAAGTAAAAGGTGACGATTATCACCTCGTTCGGGTTAATGATTCCGCCCCCGATTATAAACCATCGAATACTAAAAGTCCTCTATAATCGGATCACCCTAAGTTTGTCGCTATGTAGTGCCATCTCGTAAAAATACTGAAACCGAACGGGCTCTACTGTCCCCCCACTTGGATCTCGTGGATGGACCAGAAGCCACCCGGCTCACCGAGATTCACGAAACGAATGAACTTGGCGGTCTGCGGACGGAACCCGATGCGCAGATCGCTTTCGCCACGGCCGGATACCACCGGGTCTCCCCATGAGGTGCCATCCGTGGATAAGTAGAGTTTAAAGCGCCGGGCGTAGTCATTCGCCGAACCTCGCGTATCGACGCGGATCTTGGAAATGAGATGCGCACGATCCATTTCGAGCACGACCTCGTCTCCGCGATGCGCAGAGCGGGCCGTCGTCCACCGGGTGGACGGATTGCCATCAATGGCCCGAGAAGCTTCATTTTCATTCACCGAGGGACGCAGTTTCCAGCCTTTCATCGGCAGCGCTTTGGCAGGATCAAAAGCCACGCCCACTTCGCTACCCAAAACCCTCACCGAGTCCAAACCCGCCTCGGCGAGATCGGCGACGCTGTCCGCGATGATCGGTGACGAGCCTGTGATAAAAACTCCCGACAGCTGCACCATGTTACCTGGTTGATCGCGTTCAACGACGAGATCGGGATTTCGCAAGACGGCGTTGGTCATCCAGGCACGTCCGTTGTTTTTTAAAGACAGGGTGCTGGCGCCGCTGCGCACGATGACCGCGGAACTGATCGCCAGCCGGCCGCCGTTGATTTGAATCGCAGGCGAAGGACCACCCCAGGCATCAAGGCCGATCAGTGAAACAGTGCCGGTGAACGTCGGCGCCAGTGCTATGTATCCGTGGTCGCCCTTGAATTCGTCAACTGTGACGAGTTGCGTGTTGATCAACGGGAAACCACCGGGGCCGATACGCTCGACCCAAAGATCCCACCGGCATTGGTCGCTGCCTTGCCCAAGACACCAACCGGACGGGCCGGTCGTGGTTCCGGTGAGCACGATCCCGTGTCGGGCGCCGAATACAAAGTTTTGAAAGAGGATTTCGTCGGTGCAGTCGCCGATCACGAAGGCGTCGGAATGCTCCTTTGCATAGTAGTGGTTGCCGTCCATGTAACGGCCGGCGTTGCTCGGATCGAGACGCGAAGGGGAATTGGCGTAGCTGTTCGTGAAGCTGTAATAGTGGGGATTGAGCTGGCAATTGAGCAGGCGTCCACCGGTGCTGCCACCGCCGATGCGGAAAGCTTCACGCAACGCCTGACCGGCGACATAGTCCACATAGTGATTGTCGCAGCGCACCGTCGCCAGATCGAGGATGCGATAAGCAAACGTGGTTGTGACGTTGATGAGCCACACCCCTTCGCCCGCGCCTCTCACCAGCCAAGGATAGGCCGTGATCGCGAGCGCGTCCTGCTCGGGATAGTGAAACGTGAGTCCACGCAGGCCGGATTGGGCAGAGAGCGTGATAAACGGAGTGCCGTTCTCGTCTCCGCGTCCCGGAATGACGTCGATGACCGAACCGCGCGTTTGGGAGTGGTGAGGTCCTTCGTTCACCCCGCGCAATTCAACTCCCGTGGGCACGACCAGATTTTGCGTGATTCGGTATTCGCCCGCCGGGAAGTAAACCGTGCCGCCTTCCTTGCCGAGGGCGGCAATCGCCCGCTGCACCGCCACCGTATCATCGGTGGTGGCATCGCCTTTCGCTCCGAAAGCAGGATGCGTGACCACAGCCAGCCGCTCGCTTGGCGGCGCGAAGCGGTCGGTCGGCGTGGTGTAGCGTGAGACCATACCCGGTCCGGCAGGCAGTCCCGGCACCACATGAATCTCGCCCACACCCGGAGCGCTGCCCTTGCGAGGCGCCACGGGCGTGCCTCCGGCGATGCCGATGTAGCCGGTTTTATTTTCAATGGGACCGCTGAGCGTGCACTCGGTCAGCAGCATCTCGCCTTTCCCGAGCAGGCGCACGGCGGCCTTGCTGGCGCTGATCCGGCTGTGCTGAAGCTGAAACACACTATCGAAGCCCTCCTCGCCAAGAACACCCACCTCGGCGCCGATGATATCGGAATCGTGAAACATCATGCCCACGCCGGAAAGATTTTCACATTGAATGGCGGTGCGGCAGCCGATGAAGCGAAAGCGGGCGTTGTTTCCGTTGGGATAGGTTTTCCAACCTTTCTGAACCGACTCATATTCGTGGCTCAGTGCAGCGTAGAAACCTATCTTGTAGCCTTCGAGCTCCACGTCGTAGGCATAGGACCAATCGTTGCGTCGCATGATGATACCGGCGCCATTATCGAGCATCCAGCCCACATGCGGTCCGTCGGCCGCAGGCGCATTGGGTGCTCCCGAATCGGACCAATAGCGCGGGGAAAAACGAATATGCTCCATGCGGCCGATGTCGCTCGTGCCGTCGATCTCGATGCCGCGCTCAAGCACCGTCCCGTAAATGTTGCGCATGAAAAACAGCGCCGCTCCCTCCGGTCCGCACACGAAGCCGCGGTAGGCGTTGATGAACGTGACGTTTTCCAGACACATGCCGGTGCCACCGAATTGTTTGATGGTGGCGGGATACGGCACGATGTTGTCGGCTCGCTGGTCGGGATACCAAAAATTCACGCCCACGACCGCAGCCGCACTGTTCAGGCTGATGCCGGGAGGACCATCGGCATTGCCGCGATTGGCTGTCATCGCCAAGACAGTCCCCCTGATCGGCTTGCCCGGCTCGGGCGGCGCCCAATCACCACGGATGGTGACATTTTTCTCCAAACTGAGCGGCTCGGTGATACGGTAGCGGCCGGACGGCAGCCACAACGTGCCGCCGCCGGCGCGGGCCAGAAGTCGCGTGGCCAGCTTGATGGCAGGAGTGGCGTCGACGTTTTGGTTAGGACCGATGCCGAAATCGGTTATCTCATAGGCCGCCACGACGATATCCCGCGTGGGAAACATCGGTGTGATCGTATGCCAGCGGATGGGCGGACGCGGCATGGCTCTCGCACCGGCGGCCAGGTCACCGAATGCCCTCAACTCATGAATGGACCAGAAGCCGCCGGACACCGGACTGCCCGCGGGGATGGAAATGCGAAAATAACGACAAACGCGGGCCGACGGGAGGGTGATCTTCGTGACAACAGCCCCATCGCCCGTGGCGGCTGTTTCCCATTTTTTACCGTCAGTGGAAACAGAAAGCTCGTAACGACGGGCGTAATCGCCCGAAGAGCCGCTGGTATCGATTTCCAACCGGGACAACGACCGCATCTCCCCCATGTCCACCCGAAACCACTGCCCGACCTGCTGGCCGGTGCCCGTATCCCACCGGGTCACAGCATCACCGTCGACGGCCTGCTGAGCACGGGAGTCCCCATTGCTCGCGGTTGCATCCCAAAGCAATGAATCGATCGCATCATCGGCCGCCCGACCGGTGATCGCGCACAAGGACAGCCCCACGATAAAAGTGACATTGGCAAACAAAGAGGAAAACAGGGTCGGCGATAAACGACCGGAAGCGATTTTCATGGGGCTGCAATAAAGAGGGATATCCCGAATCTGCGATGGGAGAAACGGGACAAGGTTGCCATAAAACCAGCGGGCAACCGCGAGCTGCGCAAGCCAGCTTCGCAGGTGCCAGCCGGTAAAAACGCATCTGGATTTGACCCGAGCCGCTTCGACGTGGAGTCTCCCGCATCCCATGACGTTGGACGAAATCAAGCGCGCGTTGCTCGCCTCCTACGAAACCGAAGGCGGTATCAACCATTTTGACGGCAGCAACCTGCCCTCGGAAGCATCGGTCAACCGGCTCGCCTCCGATTTCATGCACCTGCTTTTCCCGGGTTTTTTTGAATTGGCCGCCCTGTCCAAGCAAGAGGTGCCGGAACTCACCGCCCGCCGTTTGGAAGCCATCAACGAGCGCCTTGTCTCAGACATCGAAAAAGCCCTTCGTTTCGCGCGCGACCCGGAGCCGGCCGCCAACGCCGCCCGCATGTCCATGGACATGCTCGCCGCCATGCCCCATGTCCGCCAGATCGTCCAGACCGACGTGCAGGCCGCCTACAAGGGCGATCCGGCCGCCCGCAGCACCGAGGAGATCATCCTCGCCTACCCCTGCGTGCTGGTGATCTCGCTCCAACGCATCGCCCACGTCCTCTACAAACTCGGCGTGCCCATCCTGCCACGCATGCTCACCGAGTATGCCCACGAACGCACCGGCACCGATATCCATCCCGGTGCGCAGATCGGCACCCATTTTTTCATCGACCACTGCACCGGGGTCGTGATCGGCGAGACCGCGCGCATCGGCAACCACGTCAAGATCTACCAAGGTGTCACCCTCGGCGCGAAGTCCTTCGAGGTCGACAACGACGGCAACCCGATCAAGGGCGTGAAACGCCACCCCGATATCGACGACAACGTCACCATCTACGCCCACGCCACCATTCTCGGCGGCGACACCCGCATCGGCGCGCACTCCATCATCGGCGCCAACGTCTGGATCCTCGATCCCGTGCCGGGCAACAGCATCGCCTACTATAAGAACGAGAATCTCGTCATCCGCTCGCGCCGCAAAAAGGAGCATGCGCTCGAATGCCGCGAAGCCGCCGAGATGCAGGCCTGGGACTGGTCGATCTGAGTCCGACCAGTCGCTAGCCGTTTCCGTCCGGCCGGGTTTTGATTAGCGCTTTTGACGCTCCGCAACGGCTCTCGCCAGATCCCGCGCGAAAAACGGTCCGCGATAAACCATGCCGGTGTAAACCTGCAGAAGCGTCGCACCCGCATCCATTTTCTCGCCCGCGGATGCCTCATCCATGATGCCACCCACACCGATGATCGGCAGGCGGCCATGCGTGATCTTGGAGATATAGCTGATGATGTTGGTCGAGTGCGCCCGCAGCGGCGCGCCGCTCAGCCCGCCCGCCTGCCCCACCGCCTCAAAATATCCGGGACGGGCCAGCGTCGTATTGGTGGCGATGACACCGGAAAGCCCGAACTCGGTGATCACTTCCAAGGCGCCCTCGATCTGGGGAAACGTCAAATCAGGAGCGATCTTCAACAACACGGGCAGCAACGCACCGCCGTTCTTCGCAGCCCGCTCGCGGTTGGCCGCCATGATCGCGCCCAGCAATTCGCGCAACGGCTTCACATCCTGAAGCTGGCGCAAGCCGGGGGTGTTGGGACTGGAAACGTTGAGCACGAGGTAATCCGCATGATCTGCCAGCAGGGCGAAACTCGTGAGATAGTCGGCCACCGCCTCTTCCAACGGCGTCACCTTGGATTTGCCCAGGTTGATCCCGAGCGGAATCCGGCGCTTGCCCGGCCCGGGCTGCTTCGCGAGACGGTCAGCCACAGCCTGCGCCCCCTCGTTATTGAAGCCCATGCGATTGATCAGCGCCTCTTGCTCGGGATACCGGAACATGCGCGGAGCCGGATTGCCGGGCTGCGCCAGCGCCGTGACCGTGCCGATTTCGACATGGCCGAAGCCAAGCGCGGCGGCGGCGGGCCATGCCTGCGCATTCTTGTCAAACCCGGCTGCTAGGCCGATGGCGTTTGGAAATTTGAGCCCGAATGCCTCGACGGGGCGATAGAGCGACGAAGGCAGGCGGTTCGCCGCCTCCATCACCCGGCACAGAGGCGTGACACGCCCCAGGCGCTGCATCGCGCCGACAGCTATTTCGTGCGCGGGCTCGCAATCGAGCTCGAACAACGCGCGTCGCACCACCTGTTCATAAATGAATCCCATGGGCGCGACAGTGCGGGTGCCTCCTAAAAAATCAAGTGTCTCGCCTTCTGACCGGCATACTTATCACCCACAGTCCGTCCCGCGCCTTATTCCTTAGTTTTGTGCTTGTTTTTCAATCCACCCGCCGCACGCTGCGCGGAAAATTTCCGCCCCCGGCAAACACGCCGTCGCGTCCTCCAAGAAAGTTTTAACAAAGTTACTTTCGCGGTTTGACTCCGCCGCCGCCCACGTTCTTTGCTGCGACTCAATTCTTCAGCAACCCTCATGGCAAAATCCTCCGCAACTCTCGATTGGTGTATAGTTCGTCTCGGTGAAGACCACAACTGGTGGGTCGACGAAGTCAGTGATCCCGTCCGCTGGGACGTCGACGGACTCAGCATCATTGATCCGCGCCAGATCGCCCACCTCATCGAACTCGTTGAGCCGCTGCGCGACTACGGCTTCGACCAGGACGTCCTGGAGTCCGCCTTCATCGCGTTCCGTATCGAGAAGGAAGCGGGTCCCCAGCGCGTCCGCCTGAAGCGCGTGAAGGATTCATTCTTCGAGTCCGAGGAAAAGCTTTTCGCCCTGGCCGATATTCTTGACGAGGAAAACGGCCCCTACGCCGACCTCCTCGATCATCTCACCCGCTGCCGCGTGAAGATGCTCAACGACATCTTCAAGTTTGAATCCAAGCTCACCGTCGACGAAGTCGAGGACGAGATCCGCGAGGACCAGAATGCCAGCTTCATCGAAGGCAAGGCCATCCACACTTTTGAAGAGCTCTGCGCCATTCTCGACTACGTTCCCGCCGGCTGGGAAACCGAAGACGGCGAGGAGTCCAGCAAGGGCGGCGAAGACGATATCGACGACGAAGACCTGCCGGAACTCGACGCCGACGAAGAAGAAAAACTCAAGAACGACGAATCCCTCAAATGGGATGACGACGAAGAGTCCGATGAGGACGAGGACGGCAAGCCCAAGGCCAAAGGCGGCGACGATGACGAAGAAGACGATGACGACAGCCCAAAGGCCAGGGCTTCTTCCGATGATGATGAAGATGATGAGAAGCCCAAAAAGGCCGCGAAGCGCAGCAAGCGCTAAGCTCCAACATCATTCCTTTCAAACCAAGGGCGGCCTAAACAGCCGCCCTTTTTTGCGTTCACTCGGCAAGACCAAGCACGAGGGTGAACGACGCACCCTCACACTCACTTCGGTTTAAATTTATTTCTTAAGCACCGCCGCCATGTCCTTGGCGAAGTAGGTAAGAATCATATCAGCCCCTGCGCGTTTGATGGCGAGCAGCGACTCGTGCCGTGTGCGTTCCAGATCAAGCCAGCCCATCTTGGCGGCCGCCTGGATCTGTGCGTATTCGCCCGACACTTGGTAGGCGGCGACCGGCTTGCGGATGGCGTTGCGCACCTCGCGGATGATGTCGAGGTAGGCACCCGCCGGTTTGACCATCAGGATATCGGCGCCTTCCGCCTCGTCCAACGCGATCTCGGTCAGCGCCTCGCGACGATTGGCCGGGTTGAGCTGATATGTGCGTTTATCGAGGTGATGCGTGCCCGCCGCCGAAGCGCTGCCCACCGCATCACGGAACGGCCCGTAATAGGCCGAGGCAAACTTCGCCGAATACCCCATGATCGCCGTCCCCGTGCAATCCGCCGCGTCCAACCCCCTCCGGATCGCACCGATGCGCCCGTCCATCATGTCCGAAGGAGCCACAAAATCCACGCCGGCCTGCGCATGCAGCACCGCCATCTTTACCAAAACCTCCACCGTCGCATCGTTGTCCACGTCGCGGCCGTCTGATGTCAGAAGCCCGTCGTGTCCGTGCGTCGTGTAGGGATCCAGCGCGATGTCCGTCATCACGACCATGTCCGGCACGGCTTTTTTGACCGCACGCACCGCGCGCAAAATCAACGCATCCCCGGCGAGCGCCACCGTGCCCGCGTCGTCCTTGAACTTTTTGTCGAGCTTGGGAAACAGCGCTACCGCCGGCACGCCCAGTTTCGCCAGCGCGCGACATTCTTTGACCAGATCAACCACGTTGAAACGTGACACCCCCGGCATCGAAGCGATCGGCTCGGGCGCACCCTTGCCATCGACCACAAACAGCGGCGCGATGAAGTCCGCCGGCGTCAGCACCGTTTCCTCGACCAGCGAACGAACGGTGGCATTGCGCCGCAAACGGCGCGGACGATGGGTCAAATCAAGCTTGAAAGAAGCGCTCATGGGCAAATGGGCCGGCATCCAAACATGCTCCGGCCCCCGCCCCAACCCAAAAAACACCTTTCCGCCCGACGGGAAACCCTGTTAGCAATGTCCCTTCCCTTCTTCATGGCCATCAAGCTCCACGACTCGCTCACCCGCGAGACCCGCGAACTCCGCAAACCCGATCCTGCTAATCCCAAGGATATTTTCAGTTTCTATAACTGTGGTCCTACGGTTTATGCCGCCGCGCACATCGGCAACTTTCGCACCTTCGTGGTCAACGATCTCCTCCGCCGCCTGCTCGAACTCGAATTCGGCAAGGACAAGGTCAAGCACGTCCGCAACCTTACCGACGTCGACGACAAGACCATCCGCCGCTCCCGCGAAGAAGGCCGGCCCCTCGCCGAGGTCACCCGCCAGTGGACCGAAAAATTTCACGCCGACTGCGCCGCGCTCAACTGCCTTCCTCCTCACGAAGAGCCCCGCGCCGCCGACCCGAAATACATCCGCGAACAGGTCAACATGATCGAGGTGCTGATGGAAAAGGGTAACGCCTACCGCGCCGCCGACGGCTCCGTGTATTTCAAAGTCTCCTCCTTCCCCGGCTACGGCGCGCTCTCCCGCGTGAAAGAGCGCGAACTCCAGGTCGGCTCCGCCCTCAAGGCCCACGCCGCCGACGCCGACGAAAAGGAAGACGCGAGCGACTTCGCCCTCTGGAAGGCCCACAAGCCCGAGGACGGCGACGTCCAATGGACAGGCCCGCGCGGCGCCAGTGCCGGCCGTCCCGGCTGGCACATCGAGTGCAGCGCGATGAGCAAAGCGATCCTCGGCGACACCATCGACCTGCACACCGGCGGCGTAGACCTGCTCTTCCCCCACCACGAAAACGAAATCGCCCAGAGCCAATGCTGCAACGGCACGACCTTCGCCCGCCACTGGTATCACAGCGAACACCTCCTCGTGGACGGCAAGAAGATGAGTAAGTCGCTGGGTAATCTCTATACCCTCGACGACCTCAAGGCCAAAGGTTTCAGCCCGATGGCGCTGCGCTACGCGCTTCTAGCTGGCCACCCGCGCAAGCAGCTCAATTTTACGCTCGATTCGCTCCACGCGGCTTCCGCAGCAATTTGTCGCCTCACCGAATTCTTAGATAGCCTTAAAATTCGACGGGAACCACTGCCCGAAGAAGACTATCCTCGATATAGTGGCTGGTGGAAGTTTCAGCCTGCTTACGAGTCTTTGCTTAACGATCTGAATACTCCCAAAGCTCTCGGTGAACTCTTCTCCGTTTTAAAAACTGTTTCCATAATTGACGTAGGAGAAAGAGAAGCAAACGAAGCCTGCCAAGCACTAGAACGCTTTGTCGAAGACTTGCTAGGCATTAAGGTAAGGCATAAGAGCGTTACGCTATTCACGAACGCATCCAAAGCCGAAATCCCCGCAGACATCGCCGCCCTGGCCGAAAAACGCTGGGCCGCGAAACAAGCCAAGGACTTCGCCACTGCTGACGCGCTCCGCAAAGAACTCACCGCCTCTGGCTGGTCGATGCTCGACCGCAAAGACGGTTATTCCCTCGAACCCGTTAAGAAATAATTTCCCAACTCCCTTTCCCATGTCGATGTCTCCCCTCGAAGAACTCCGCCACTCCGCCTCGCACATCCTCGCGACGGCCATCCTGCGCATCTACCCCGATGCCAAGCTCGACATCGGACCGCCCACCGACACCGGCTTTTACTACGACATCGACCTCGACAAGAAACTCACCCTCGAAGACCTCCCCGCCATCGAGGCCGAAATGAAGAAGATCGCCGACGAAAACCAACGCTTCGACCGCAAGGAAGTCTCCCGCGAGGAAGCCGTCGAGATCATCAAGTCGCGCGGCCAAGAACGCTACAAACTCGGCCGTCTCGCTGACATTCCCGAGGGCGAAAAAATCTCCTTTTACCAAAACGGCGAGTTCATGGACCTCTGCGCCGGCACGCACGTGCGCTACTCGTCCAAGTTGAAAGCCTTCAAGCTCCTCTCCATCGCCGGCGCCTACCATCGCGGCGACGAGAAAAACAAGCAACTCCAGCGCATCTACGGCACGGCCTTCCCGACCAAGGAAGAACTCGCCCAATATCTGGAGCGCATGGAGCAGGCCAAAGCCCGCGATCATCGCAAGCTCGGCAAGGACCTGCAACTTTTCCACATCGACGAAGACGTCGGCCAAGGCCTAATCCTCTGGACGCCCAACGGCTCCATCGTCCGCCAGGAGTTGCAGGACTTCATCATGAGCGAGCTCCGCAAGCAGGGCTACTCGCAGGTCTTCACGCCGCACATCGGCAAGCTCGCGCTCTACAAGACCTCCGGTCACTTCCCCTACTACAAGGAGTCGCAGTTCCCCGCCATTCCCGAGCCTGACCAGCTCGCGCAAATCGCCTCCGAAGGCTGCGGCTGCGCCGAGATGACCGCCCGCCTCGAAGCCGTGTCCTCGCATTTCGCCGCCGGCATCAACGAGCGCGCCGGCAAGGAAGTCATCGGCCAGGACCGCGTGATGGACCCGACCAAGCTCCTCGACGGCTTCATGCTGAAGCCGATGAACTGCCCGCATCACATCAAGATCTTCGCCTCGCAGCCGCACTCCTACCGCGACCTGCCCGTGCGCCTCGCCGAGTTCGGCACCGTTTACCGCTGGGAGCAGTCCGGCGAGCTTAACGGGATGACCCGCGTCCGCGGCTTCACCCAGGACGACGCCCATCTCTTCTGCACGCAGGAGCAGGTCGCCGCCGAAATCCAAGGCTGTCTCTCGCTCGTTAAAACCGTGCTCACCACGCTTGGCATGTCGGACTACCGCGTGCGTGTCGGCCTGCGCGATCCGGACGGCAAAAAATTCGCCGGCAACCCCGAGCAATGGGACCTCGCCGAAGCCGCCTGTCGCAATGCCGCCTCCACGCTCGGCGTTCCTTTCACCGAAGAACCCGGCGAGGCCGCGTTCTACGGGCCCAAGATCGACTTCGTCATCAAAGACGTAATCGGCCGCGAGTGGCAGCTCGGCACCGTGCAGGTCGACTATGTTCTGCCTGTGCGTTTCGACCTTCACTATATCGGCGCCGACAACGAAAAACACCGCCCCGTCATGATCCACCGCGCGCCTTTCGGCTCGATGGAGCGTTTCTGCGGCGTGCTGATCGAACACTTCGCCGGCGATTTCCCCGTGTGGCTCGCACCCGAGCAAGTCCGCCTCGTGCCCATCAACGACAAGATCGGCGATTACGGCCCCGAGCTGCTCAAGCAACTCCGCGACGCCGGCGTGCGCGCCACCCTCGATGACCGCAACGAGAAACTCGGCGCCAAGCTCCGCCGCGCCGAACTCGAAAAGATTCCCTATATGCTCGTCCTCGGCGCCAAGGAGGCCGAAACGAAGTCCGTCAGCGTGCGCAGTCGCGCGAAAGGCGACGAAGGCACCCTGCCCTTCGCCGACTACCTCGCCCGCCTGCTCGGCGAGATCAAGACGCGCGCCCTTCCCATGAAGGCTGAAAAGAAGCCCGCCTAAATTCGCGTTGGCACGAAGATCGGAAACTCACCCGTGTCTCCGGTTTTCGTGCCTTCCGTGTTTAAACGATTCCCATGGATTGGAAACCTGAACTCGACGCCATCGTCAGCGCCCGCCACGGCGGACAGGTCGAGCACGTTCTCGGATTGCTTAAAAAGCTCGACGCCCGTTATCCGAACATCGCCGAGATCACCTACCAGCTCGCGTGGACGCACGACGTTTCCGGCAAGCCGGCCGAATCCGTCCCACTCTACGAAAAAGCCGTGGCTCTCGGCCTTTCCCCGGCGGAGCTTTCCGGTGCGCTCATCCATTTGGGCGCGGCTCTCGTGTCCAGCGGCCAAAGCGTCCGCGCAGTCGATGTGCTGGAAGCCGGTCGCCGCCAATTTCCAGAAAATCGTGAGTTCGATGCTTTTCTTGCACTCGCGCTCCATGGCGCCGGCCGCCACGCCGAAGCCATGCAACTGCTGTTGACCACACTGGTCGAAAACACCGAAGACATCGGTATCAACGCCTACCAACGCGCCCTCCGCTTCCACGCAAGCCGGCTGACCTCCGGCCATTGACCCCAAAATCCGTCCGCAAAAAAGCCGATCCAACAAGGATCGGCTTTGGAAAGACGAAAACCGGTAAAGCGTTTAGATGGCGGCGTCGCCACGCTCGTCGGTGCGGATGCGGACCGCTTCTTCGAGATTGATGACGAAAACCTTGCCGTCGCCGATCTTGCCGGTCTTGGCGGCCTTGACGATGGTATCCACGGTCTTGCCGAGCAGTTCGTCGGAGACAACGACCTCAAGCTTTACCTTGGGCAGGAAGTCCACGGTGTATTCGGAACCGCGATAGATTTCAGTGTGGCCTTTCTGACGGCCAAAGCCCTTCACCTCGGTGACGGTCATGCCCTCGATGCCGATTTCGGCGAGAGCTTCCTTAACTTCCTCCAATTTGAAGGGCTTGATGATAGAGATAATGAGTTTCATTCAGAATAGAATTAGGGGTTCCACAAAGGGTTACCGCGCATCAACTGCAGGCGCAAGCTTCACTTCCTCGGCATACTTTTTTTCATGTGCAGGCGCCCTGAAATCCTCCCCTCGTCTGCTGACCAATCCAGTAAAAACAAACGCCGTCCCGCTATGGGACGGCGTTTGTCGAATACGATCTGATCCGAAGACGGAATCAGATGGCGGCGTCACCGCGCTCGTCAGTGCGGATGCGGATCGCATCTTCAATGCCGATCACGAAGACCTTGCCGTCGCCAATTTTTCCGGTCTTGGCGGCCTTGACGACAGCTTCAACGGTCTTGCTTACGATTTCGTCGGCAACGACAAGCTCGATCTTAACCTTAGGAAGGAAATCGACTGTATATTCAGAACCACGATAGATTTCGGTATGCCCTTTCTGGCGACCGAAGCCCTTGACCTCGGTTACGGTCATACCCTCGATGCCGATTTCGGCGAGAGCTTCTTTAACTTCCTCTAACTTGAAGGGTTTGATGATAGCTATAATTAATTTCATTTTAATCAAATGATTACAGAGACCTTAAATTGGATATAATTTTAAGACAAAACCGGTAAGTCAGTCGCCAGCAAAACCTACCGGTGAATCAATGATTAATCAGTTAGAATAACCTTCTTCACCATGCTCGTTGATATCGAGACCCTGTTGTTCGACATCCTCACTCGGACGAAGACCCATGAGCCCCTTAATACCGTAGGCAATGACAGCAGTTCCCACAACGGAGAGAACCAAGGTCACTCCGATGGCCTTGCACTGGGTGATCCAGAGCGTGCCATTTTGAACAGCCGCTGCCAGGCCATTATCTTTAGCAGCTAGAAGATTAGGGTTAATCGTGGGACTCGCGAGGATACCGGTAAGCAAGGCACCCAAGGTGCCGCCGATAGCGTGAACACCGAAGGTATCCAGCGCATCGTCGTAACCGAAGAAAGCTTTCAAGCGCATGCAGAACTGGAAAGGAATAACACCGGCGAGCACACCGATGATAACTGCTCCGTTAGGAGTAACGAAACCGGCAGCAGGTGTGATCACAACGAGACCTGCGACCGCTCCAGAACAAAATCCAAGGACAGAAGCCTTTTTACGCATGATATATTCACAAGTCGCCCATGAGAAAGAAGCGACGGCGGCAGCAAGTGTAGTATTGAGAAAACCAGCGCCAGCGATCACGTCAGCCGCAACTGCAGAACCTGCGTTGAAACCATACCAGCCGACCCAAAGCATACCAGTGCCAACCATACAGAGAACCATATTATGCGGAGCCATCGGTTCTTTACCAAAGCCAAGACGAGGCCCGAGAATCAGACAAAGCACGAGCGCCGACCAGCCCGATGACATGTGAACAACCATGCCGCCCGCAAAGTCGATCGCGGCGATCTTGGCTGCAGGGTTCCAAACACCATTCATCAAACCATCAATACCCCATACCATGTGGGCCAAGGGAAAGTATACAACAAGCATCCAAAGGGCTATAAAAGTCACGATGGCGGTAAACTTCATACGCTCGGCAATAGCGCCAACAATGAGAGCCGGGGTGATGATCGCGAACATCAGCTGGAACATTGAGAAGACGTTTTGCGAAACCCAATAGGAGTAATCCGTGTTTGGCATACCATCCACGCCATCGAGAAACGCGAATTGCAAATTACCAATGAAAGGTGAGCCGTGAGAGAATACGAAACTGTAACCTACCAGCCACCAGAGAATCGTGACCAAACCGGTGATCGCCATACACTGGGCGAGCACAGAAAGAACGTTTTTCTTACGCACCAATCCACCATAGAAAAGGGCGAGGCCGGGAAGTGTCATAAAAAGCACGAGAGCTGAACTAGTCAGCAGCCATGCATTATGCCCAGGACCAGGACCGGCGACTTTCGATGCAACATCCGGGGTGCGACCGGTATTGTTGATGTAAGCCTCCACGTCAGCCATACGCTGTTCCATCGTGGGATCAGGAAGAGGTTTAGGCGCATCAGCGGCTCTTGAGAGTGGCGCAATCGCCATCAAGGAAACCAGCAGTAGACTCGCGAACTTAAAAACCCGGAATCCGGGATTAGGCCATAGCTTCATATTTATTTTCTTAGGTTGTTTGCAGAAAGGCAGGAATTACAGACGCCATAATAACAACCCTTTCCTAAGCACAGCCTATGCCATGGAAAATTTATCCTGAAACTCGCCTTCCTCACTTTCACATAAAAAACCGGCGCCGATTTTTAATCGGCGCCGGTTTTCCCCCAACGTATTGGCAGATGAATTCCCAGTATATTTTCCGTTTACTCCGGAATAACCACTTGAATATGGAGCTCCTTGAGCTGCTTCGCCGTGACGGGCGTCGGACTCTGCGCCATGAGATCCTGCCCCTTTTGTGTCTTCGGGAAGGCGATCACATCGCGGATACTGGTCGTGCCGCAAAGCAACGCGACCATGCGGTCCAGACCGAAAGCGATACCGCCATGCGGAGGAGCGCCATAGGTGAAAGCCTTCAACATGTAGCCAAAACGGCTCTCAACCACATCGGCCGGGATCTTGAGAACATCCTCAAACACTTTCTTCTGGAGTGCGGGTTGGTGGATACGAATCGAGCCGCCACCGAGTTCCATGCCGTTTAGCACGAGGTCGTAGTGTTGGCCGCGCACGCGCTTCGGGTCGGTGTCGAGATACTCCGCATCCTCGGGCACAGGTGCCGTGAAAGGATGATGCGTAGCCGCGTAACCGCCGCGCTCTTCGTCGTAAGACATGAGCGGAAAGTCGATAACCCAAAGGAATTTCCAGTCGTCGGCGCGAATGGTCAGCTTGCCGCGCTTGGCGAGCAGCTGGGCGGCTTCGAGCCGGATGCGACCGAGGATCGCGCAGGCCTTTTCCCAAGGCGCGGCGGCGAAGAACACCATGTCCCCCTCCTCCACCCCGAGCTTCTCGGTGATGGCGGCTTTCTCGGCATCGCTGAAGAATTTAACGATGGGAGATTTCCATTCGCCCTTCTCGGCCTTGATGAAGGCGAGGCCTTTCGCACCAAGGGATTTGGCGATGTCTTCGAGGGCTTTGAGCTCACCCTGGGTGAGATCGGCGAGGCCCTTGGCGTTGACCGCCTTGATGCAGCCGCCACCGGCGACGGTGGACTGGAACACCTTGAAGGCGGAGTCCTTGAACGTCTCCGAGAGATCGGTGAGCTCGAAGCCGAAGCGCATGTCGGGCTTGTCCACGCCGAAACGGTTCATGGCATCCATGAAAGGCATGCGCAGGAACGGCGCGGGAATGTCCACGTTGAGCACATCCTTCCAGACCTTTTGAACCATGCCCTCGAAGAGCGTATAAACATCCTCGCGGGTAATGAACGACGCCTCGACGTCCACCTGCGTGAACTCCATCTGGCGGTCGGCGCGCAAATCTTCGTCACGGAAACAGCGGGCGATCTGGAAATATTTTTCCACGCCGGCGACCATGAGGATCTGCTTGAATTGCTGGGGCGACTGCGAGAGCGCGTAGAACTCGCCGGCATGAATGCGCGAAGGCACGAGATATTCGCGGGCACCCTCGGGCGTCGATTTAAAGAGCGCGGGCGTCTCGACCTCGATGAATTCCTGAGAGTCGAAATAGTCGCGGATCGATTTAGCCGCACGGTGACGCACCTGAAGGTTTTTGCGCATCTTGGGACGGCGCAAGTCGAGGTAGCGATAGGTGAGACGGAGATCCTCGTTGACCTTGTCGCCGCCGATGTCGTCGAGAGGGAACGGAGGTGTGTCGGAGAGATTGTGGATCGTGAGCGCGGTGGCGTCGATTTCGATGCCACCGGTGGGAAGCGTCTTGTTGACGGTGCCTTCGGGGCGGGCGACGACCGTGCCGGTCACGCCGATGACGGACTCGGGCTTGATATGGGTGGCCTGGGCGCCGAGCTCGGGATTCGTGTGCGGGTCGAACTTCACCTGGGTGATGCCCTTGCGATCACGCAAATCGATGAAAAGGATGCCGCCGTGGTCGCGGATGGAATCCACCCAGCCGAGGAGCGAGACGGTCGCGCCAAGGTCGGACGGGGTGAGCTGGGCACAATGATGGGTGCGCTTCATAGTAGGTCGAAAGTCGTTCACCTAAGCGCACGCAGCCGGATCACGGCAAATCTAAAGTCCATCTCATCCCGAGACCATCCGGGAATCAGGGGTGTTTACCTACGCAAAACGGGATGTAATGCCCGATATACCAAATCTCAAAAAACACCCAAAGTAGCCCAGTTTTACGCTATTTCCCCATGTTTAACCCACGTCGTTCATTTCGCAGTCCGAATATCTTGTCCGTGAAAGTGAACGCACGGCCCTCTCAACTGGTTTTCGTCATAACCCCCAGCCCGGAACTGGCCGGCGCGGTCGGAGATTTTCTGCGGCAATCAAACCGAGATATGACTGCAGTGTGGTTAACCTCCGTCACCAGCGCGTGCGAACGGCTCGAGTGGGACCAGGCCGCCCTCATGGTGCTCGGGGATGACATCGTTGAATCCACGGGAGACGCCATGCGTTCACTGCAAGCCGTTGCACCTAAAACCCGGGTGTTGGTGCTGGCCGGAGATTCGATCAAAAACTGAGTATCCGGGCCACCCGCCAGCCGAAACGCGCGAACAAGGCTGTTCGCGCGCCCGTTTTTTTATTTAAGCGGGAATCAGGCTTTCACCGGTCATCTCGGCCGGCTTGGGAAGGCCCATCAGCTGCAAGATCGTCGGCGCGAGGTCGGCCAGACGACCGCCCGTGCGCATCTTGGTTTTGCCAGCAACCAAGCCCTCCCCGACGGCAAACACTTCCACGAGATTCAGCGTGTGTGCGGTGTGGGGGCCGTTGACGACCGGATCCCACATCTGCTCGGCATTGCCATGGTCGGCACACACCAGCGCGAAGCCACCAACCTGCCTCAACGCGGCGAGCAGCTCGCCCACGCCGGCATCGGTCGCCTCACAAGCCTTGATCGTCGCTTCCAACGAACCCGTGTGGCCCACCATGTCGGGATTCGCATAGTTGACCGCGATGAATCCGTATTTGCCGGACAAAATGGCCTCCTTTGAAAGGGCCGTCACTTCGGCGGCGCTCATCTCGGGTTGCATGTCGTAGGTCGGCACCTTCGGGCTGGACGGACACGCGTTGACCTGACCGGGGAACGGCTCCTTGCGGTAGTTGTTAAAGAAGAAGGTAACGTGCGGATTTTTCTCGGTCTCGGCACAGCGGAACTGACCTATGCCGGCGGCGGCGACGACTTCGCCGAGGATGTTTTTCAATTTCGGCGGCTTCGGCGAAATCACCTTCACCGGCAGGCCGGCTTCATACTCGGTCATCGTCGCGTAGTAGAGATCGAGCTTGGGGCCGCGGTTGAAATCCTTGAAATCATCCATCACGAACGCGCGGGTGATTTCACGCGGACGGTCGCCACGGTAATTGTAGAACACCACTGCGTCGCCATCCTGGAAGGTCGCCAGCGGTTTGCCGTCGGCACCGACAATCGCGGTGGCAGGAACAAATTCATCGCCCTTCTGAGTCTCGCTGAGCGGCTTGTCGTAGTAGCTCTGCAAAGCAGCTTCGGCGGAAGACGCGGTCGCGGCGAAGGCGCGGCCGGTGAGAAGATCGTAGGCCTTCTGAACGCGCTCCCAGCGATTGTCGCGATCCATCGCCCAGAAACGACCGCAGATCGACGCAATGCGCCCGTAACCGAGTTCCTTTATCTTCGCCTCGACCTGACGCACGAACTCCAAGCCGCTGTGCGGCGCGGTGTCGCGGCCGTCGGTAAAACCGTGGATAAACACGCGATCAGCAGGAATGCCGTCGAGCTTCGCCTGCACGAGCAGGCCGTAGAGATGCTCCAGCATGCCGTGCACGCCGCCATCGGAAACGATGCCCATGAGATGGAGCTTGGCGGTGGGCGAAGCCTTGATACGGGCCACGACGCCATGCCAGACGGCGTTGGTCGCGAGTTGTTTCTCGGAGAAGAGCTTGTTGAGACGCACCAGTTCTTGGTCTACGATGCGGCCGGCGCCGATGTTTTCATGACCGACCTCGGAATTGCCCATCTGGCCGTCGGGCAGGCCGACATCGAGACCGGAGGCTTTCACCAGTGTAACCGGATAAGTCGCATGGAGCATGTCGTCGGCCGGCGTCTTCGCCAGCGTCACGGCATTGAACTTGGCCTGCTCGGGATGCGGGTTGCTGCCCCAGCCGTCACGAATGATAAGAAGAACCGGTTTGCGAGAAGTGCTCATAGGAAAGTATAGAAGAACCACGGATGACAGGGTTGTTCACGGATAAAAGGCAAAACTGACTTCCCCCGCCCCACTTCATCACCCCGACTAATCAACGCTAATAAAACCCCGCAGCGTGACGATGTTGGCAACGGCCATGCTAAAAGGGATTCCTCGATGACGCTTATCATACGAGACCAGCTGGTAAATCCACCCACATGGTTCGCGTCGTTTCGCGACCTCACGCTCTACTGCAACGTTTTCCTTCACGACCACATCGTGATCGAGTCGGACAACCCCGACCCTTACTATCGCTGGATCAAGCCCAAGGGCGGAATGGATTTTATCGACGACTTCGTCCGTCCCGGCAGCGAAGACGGCCTGCACCTCGACATCGAACACAATTATCCCCGCACGGTCGTCACCGACCGCATCGCCCCCGAAAACGTCCATCGCCTGATCGCAATGATCAGCGGCCTGCGCGGACAGGCCTGAGGCCATCCCTGAAAATTCAGCACTCGAGACACTGTCGCCCTCGCTCCGTTTGACATTCTCGGGAAATCCCGGACCAATCGAGCGCATGTCGTCCAAGCGCGCCGTCCTGCTCGTCAATCTCGGTTCCCCTGATTCTACGTCGGTCCCCGATGTCCGGCGTTATCTGCGCGAGTTTCTCGGCGATGAACGTGTCCTCGACATGCCTGCTGCGCTGCGCTGGCTGCTCCTCGAAGGCATCATCCTCCGCACCCGCCCCAAAAAATCCGCCCATGCCTACGAGCAGATTTGGACGCCCGAAGGCTCCCCCCTCATCGTCACTTCGAAAAAAGTCCGCGACAAACTCGCCGCCGAGCTCGGGACCGAAACACCCGTCTACCTCGCGATGCGCTATGGCTCGCCTTCCATCGCTTCGGTGCTCGCGCAGATTTCCGCTGACGGCGTGGATGAAATCCTGCTTTTCCCCCAATATCCGCACTACGCGATGTCCTCGTGGGAAACGGTTACAGCCAAGGTTTATCAGGAAGCCGCCACGATCGCCCCTTCATTGAAGATCACCTGCGTGCAGCCCTTCTATCAGGACGCCGACTACATCGAAGCGCTCTATCAAGTCACCGCACCCTACCTCGCCCAGCCGCACGATTTCATATTGTTTTCCTATCACGGCATTCCTGTGCGCCACCTGCGCAAGGCCGACTCATCCAAGGCCCACTGCACGCTCGTCGACGACTGCTGTAACACCTGCAGCGCGGCCCATGCCACCTGTTACAAGGCGCAGATCACCAAGACCACCCAGGCCTTGGTTAAACGCGCCAGCATCCCCGCCGAAAAACACGCCATTTCCTTTCAATCCCGTCTGGCCGGAGAACCCTGGCTCACGCCCTACACCGACTACGAACTCGTCAACCTCCCCAAGGCGGGCAAAAAACGTCTCCTCGTGATGACTCCTGCTTTCGTAGCGGACTGCCTGGAGACACTTGAAGAAATCGCCGGCGAAGGTAAGGACATCTTCATGCACGCGGGTGGTGAGACCTTCCAACATGTGCCCTGCCTCAACGACCAGCCGCCCTATATTGCCTTCGCCGCCGGCCGGGTGCGCGCCTGGCTCGCGGGCCTCACACCGACCGCGACTTGTGTGCAACAAAGTGCAGAAACGCTGATGTCCTCCAAATAAGATTGGCGCGGCTCACGTAATAAGGACAAGTTCACGCAGGAATTTTTCTTCCACTCGAGTCATTTTCGCCTGCCGCTCACCGGCATTGCGCATATCGACGCAATCTCAGTTTGAATCCGCCTGAAACACCTTCGCCCTCGCAGGAACCCGGCGGCCAACCGCAACCGGCGGTGGCCCTGCTGACCCTCGATAGCTCGGGCATTGTGCGTGCAGCGGGCGATGCGGCGGCGATTTTTTGGGAAACCCTTCCCGCGCACCTGATCGGGATTCCGTTCGTCGATCTCCTCGCCTTTGAGATTATCTCGGAAGAAGCCGGCTGGCAACAGGCCCAATGGGAAGCACTGCTGGCCACCGCCACGAGCAGACCCGTGCCGATGCAGGCCAGAACCTTCTCTTCGAACCTCGTCGACATTCTGCTGCAGCTCCACTTGTCGCACGGCGACCAAGCGTCCCATTTTGCAGAAATTCACCGGGTTGTTCCGCGCGCTCCCGGGCCCGTCGCCAAGCCAAACGCCCACGCCAGCGGCCCCGATCTTTTCGCCTCACACGGCTCCCTCGGTTTTTTCGACCTGGAGGTCAAAACAGGCCGGACTTTTTACTCGGATGGATGGAAGCGACTGCTCGGCTACAAAGACGGAGACGTGGCCGACACTTACGACACATGGCTGCAGTTGATCCACCCCGAAGACACCGCCGCCGCCCCGGATCGTGCAGGCAAGCACAACGGCACGGGCAGTCAGAATTTTTCCCTCGAATTCCGCATGCTCCACAAGCTTGGCCATTATGCGTGGATCCAATGCACGGGCACGCGATTCTTCGATGAGCAAGGAGTCTTGCAACGCGTGCTCGGCGTCACGCTCGACATCACCGAGCGAAAGGAACTCGAAGAACAAAGCTTCGCCAACGAAGACCGTCTGCAACGGCTCTCCGATGAGGGACAGCTCGCCTTGTTCGATCTGGATTTTGTCCAATCCACCCATTGGTTTTCGCCCTCCTGCGGCTTCCTGATGAACGACGGAACCGGGGAAGTTTCCATCAAAGCCCTGCTGCAAGCCCTTCCGGAATCAGTTTCCGAAGAAGGCCTCGTCACCTTTTTTTCAAAGTCCGTCCCCGGCGAACCGTTCTTCTCGCAGTTCGTTAAATTGCGCGCCGCGGACGGCACCGAAATTCCCGTCGTGCTTGGCGCACATCGCCAATGGTCCCGCCGCCGCGAACTCGTGCGCGTAGTCGGCTTCATGAGCCCGCTCCCTTCCGGCACCTCAGGGGGAATCGTCCCTGCCGTCATGCTGCCTCCGATGCTCGCCGCCCTCGGTGAAGGTGTCATCGTCACGGATGCACACTCCAAAATCGTCTTTCTTAATCCCAAGGCCGAGCAACTCACCGGATGGGCTCTCGCCGAAGCCTGCAAATTCAAACTCGGCGATGTCTTCCGCCTCGTCAGACAGGAAGACGGAAAACCAGACGACACCGCGGTCGACCTCGTGCTGGCCATCGAGGAAAATCCGCGTCTCTACGCCGATCACGCTCTCGTATCCGCCAACGGAAAAACCCCCGCTCCGATCACATGGACGGCACGTCAGGGGTGGGACGACCAGGGAAAACCCGCCGGCATGGTGGTTGTCTTCCGCAATCCGCAGGAGATGTCGCTGACTCCGGAGGAAATTATCCGCGCAAACCGTTTCGAATCCCTCGGCCAGCTCGCGGGCGGCATCGCCCACGATTTCAACAATCTCCTCACCACCATCCTCGGTGGCATATCGCAGGCCAAGGACAACCACGACTACTCACGGCTGGACGATTCCGAAAGCGCATGCATCGCCGCCAAATCGCTGACGCGCCAGCTTCTCACCTTTTCCAAGGGCGCCTCCGCCGGAACAACCCAGCAAGTTGTTCCCGTGGCTGATATCCTGCACGATGCCGTGCGCATCGCCGCCGCCGGCAGCACCGCCGTCGTTGCGGTCGAAGCCAAGGAAGGCACTCCGCCCATCGAAGTAGACCGCGGCCAGATCATCCAAGTCTTCCAAAACTTGATCATCAACGCCGTGCAGGCCATGTCCGAACCGAGCTCGGGACGGGTAACGCTGCGTGCGACCGGCGTAAACGTCGCCGATGGCGATGTTCCTCCGCTTCCCGCCGGCCCCTACGTTCAAATCGA
This sequence comes from Rariglobus sp., assembly GCA_035493815.1. Taxonomy (GTDB): domain Bacteria; phylum Verrucomicrobiota; class Verrucomicrobiia; order Opitutales; family Opitutaceae; genus Rariglobus. The sequence goes on along the minus strand of DATJHQ010000023.1, from coordinate 101,110 downwards.
GGTTCAGGACAACGGCAGCGGCATCCCTTCCGAAAACCTCAATAAAATCTTCGATCCTTTTTTCACCACCAAGAAGCAGGGCACGGGCCTTGGTCTGGCCACGGTGCTTGCCATCGTCCGCAAGCACGGCGGCCAAATCGGGGTCGATTCCGTCGTCGGCAAAGGAACCACCTTCACGCTTTTCTTCCCGCAGGCCAGCCGTCCGGTCGAAGTCGAGGCCCGTCGCGCCCCCGCTCTGCGCTTCGGCACCGGCCGCGTATTGTTCATGGATGATGATGCCAAGATCTGTGATCTCACCGCCGGCATGCTCGCCAATCTGGACTATACCTACGACATCGTGAAAAACGGCGCCGACGCCATCACCTTCTACAAGCGCTACCTCAACATCGGCCGTCCCTACGACACGGTTATCCTGGATCTCAATGTCGTCGGCGGCATGGGTGGCGAGGAGTGTTTCAAGATGTTAAGGGATCTTCATCCCGAAGTTCGCGCCATCGTCAGCAGCGGCTACGACAGCGAGGAGATGGCCCGGCGTTATTATGACATGGGCTTTGTCGGCTATCTCACCAAGCCCTACCGCGCCGCCGAACTTGGCAAAGTCATCAAGACCGCGCTGGGCACCCAGTCCTAAAAGCCCGCTTTCGATTGTCAGCTTTTGACGGACGACAACGTCTTCGCACGCGCCACCGCCGCGTCGATGTCGCCCACCACGTTGTCCGCTCCGACCGCGTCGAGAAAGCCCGCCTTTTCCATCATGAAGTAAGGCTGCGTGTGCGGGCCGCACAGGATCAGATGCCTGCCATGCCGGTGCAGTTTTGCGTGCAGATCCTCCAACCGGTCGAGCGCCGTCGTGTCCATCGACGTCACCGCCGTCATGTGCAGGATGATCACGTTCACGCCGCCGCCCGCACGGCGCAGCACCGTGTCCAGCTTGTCAGCCGCACCAAAAAGCAACGCACCAAACACGCGATAAACGACCACGTCGGCCGGCAGGTCTTTGATGCGCGCGTTGCCCGGCTCGCTTTGGTCACCCGTCATCGCCTGCACCTGAGTCGTTTCCGCGACCCGTTTCACAAAAAGTCCCGCCGCCAGGATCATGCCGATACCCACCGCCTTCGTCAGATCGAAACACACCGTCAGCGCAAACGTCGTCAAAAAAACCAGCACATCCCCCTGCGGACGCCGTTTGATCATCCTGAACTCATCCCACTCTCCCATGCGCACCGCCACGACCATCAACACCGCCGCCAATGACACGAGCGGGATATCCGCCGCCAACGGTGCCGCCACGAGTAAAACTCCCGTCAGAAACACCGCGTGAATTATGCCCGCCACGGGTGAACCGCCGCCACAGCGTATATTCATCGCCGTGCGCGCAATGACCCCCGTCACCGGAATTCCTCCGAAAAACGGCACCACGAAATTCGCCACTCCCTGAGCCATCAACTCTTGGTTCGAATCGTGCCGATCATCAATCAGCCCGTCCGCCACCACGGCCGAAAGCAGCGATTCGATGGATCCGAGCATCGCGATCGTAAACGCCGGCACGATCAGATCGGCCAACATCCGCCAGTTCACCACCGGCACCGCCAGCTTGGGCAGTCCCTCCGGAATCCCGCCATATTTGCTGCCGATGGTTTCAACCGGCCAATGGAACAGCGATACCGCCAGCATTCCCGCGATCACCGCCACGATGGAACCGGGCACGCGCCGCCCCCACTTCGCCGGCCATCCGACGATCACCGTCAGCGATATCAACCCGAGGACCACCGTGTGCCAGTCCACGGTCGGAAAAGCCTTCGTGAGCGCGATCACCTTCGGCAGAAACTCCGCCGGCTCACCCGCCATGGTCAGTCCCAAAAGCGGCCGCACTTGCGTGCTCATGATCGTGATGGCGATACCGCAAGTAAACCCCATCGTCACCGGCTGCGGGATAAATTTGATGATCGAACCGAGTTTGAACGCCCCCATCAAAAACAAGATCACGCCCGCCATCATCGTGCAGACGAGCAACGCCGGCAGCCCGAGCTTCACCCCCAGCAGCGCGACCAACCCCACGAATGCGCCCGCCGGTCCGCCGATCTGCACCCGCGAGCCGCCGAGCGCCGAGATGATGAATCCGCCGATGATCCCCGTATAAAGCCCCGCCTGCGGGGTCACACCCGCCGCGATGCCCAGACCAATGCACAGCGAGAGCGCCACGATCCCCACCGTGATGCCCGCCATCAGGTCGGTCATGAATCGCTCGCGGGAATAATCGGCGAGACAGTCGATCAGCTTGGGTCGAAACGAAAAGAACGTGCGCACGGACGTAGGTGATTACCCCGCCGATCCTGTGCCCGCCTGCCCGGAAAAGCAATCAACCCACCTTGCCTTTCACTGCGCATCTCTTGCGCACCCTTCACTCCCGCCACGTAAACGCATGACACAACGCCACGCCGGCCGCATCCGCCTCATCGAGCGCCAACGGTCGTCCATGCCCGAGCATCGCCATCACGGTGCGCGCCATCTGCTCCTTGCTCGCCCGACCCGCGCCCACTACCGCCTGCTTCACGCGCAGCGGCGCATATTCAAAAACATCCTTGTCCTTCAACGCCGCCGCCGAAATCGCCGCCCCGCGCGCCGCGCCCAGAATCTGCGCCGTCTGGAAATTCTGCACGAAAATCGTCTGCTCCAGCGCCACGTGACGCACGTTGAAATCCGCCAGAAACAGAGCCACCGCCCGGTGAATCTCGCCCAATGCGTAGGACATCGGCCGGCTCGCCGGCACTTTCACGGTCTGGCAGCGCAACAACACCGGCTGACGCAACGGCGCAAACTCGATCAACGCCAGACCTGTCCCGCGCAATGACGGGTCGATGCCCAACACCTGCCCGTGAAAAGGCGGCCGTTGCAATGTGAAGCCCGTCCGCACTCCCGCCGCCACCGTCCGCGCAGGCAGCGCCTTGGGGGCCGACATTGCGCCGCCCTCCAGTTTCGCCTTCCACATCTGACGGACGTTCATGCGTGCCATATAGTCGTTCTCTTTCTTCGTTATCGTTCTCTTTTTCCTGCTTGGGAAGCACGCATCACATCAACAGCTTTATGCCCGCCAGCGCGCTCAGGCCAAGCACGAGGTTTTCAAACACCTTCTGATTGATCTTCGGCAGCAGCTTCCGGCCCAGCATCGCACCGATCAGCACCGCCGGCGCCAGCATGAGATTAAACCCAAAACTGTCCGTCGTGATCAGTCCGAGCTTCACCATGAACGGCACCTTGAAACAGTTCAGCAGCAGGAAAAACACCGCGCCCGTCCCGACGTATTCCATCTTCGGCAGCCGCATCGCCAAGAGGTAGATCGCCATGAGCGGACCGGCCGCGTTGGCCACCAGCGTCGTGAATCCCACCAGCACGCCCAGCAACCCCGCAAACCACGGGCCATGCTCCGTCAACGCCCCCTCTTTCGCCCGCGACCGCCGCCACACCTGCACGGCCACCATCGTCACGATGATCACTCCGATCAAAACGCGGGCCTGCCGGTCGTCGATCCTTCCCATCGCAAAATAGCCAATCACCACGCCCGCCGCCGTCCACGGCATCAACCGCACCACATGCGTCCACTTCGCGTGCGCCCGATACGACCACACCGCAATCACGTCGCCGAAAATCAAAAGAGGCAGCACAAACCCGCTCGCCTGCTTCGCCGGGATGACATTGGCAAACATCACCACAAACAACATGCCCAGACCGGAAATCCCCGTCTTGGAGACACCCACCAGCAACGCCCCCAACACCGCCAGCACCATCTGCCACGGCTCCAGGTTCATGCTGTCGTCTCCTGCGTGAATGTGCCGCCCGCCACGCGAAACACCTCCCACGCACCCAGCTCCACATCCGGCAGACTCGTGCCCGTCGCGATCACCTGTCGGTCGTCACTCAGTGTCGCCCAGAACCGACGCCTCCGCTCGGGATCAAGTTCGCCGAGCACATCATCTGCCAGCAGCAGCGGCTCCACTCCCGACCGGGTGCGGAAAAAACTCACCTGCGCCAGCCTCAACGCCAACACCAGACTGCGTTGCTGCCCTTCCGATCCAAAATCCTTCGCCGCCCGTTCCTCCAGCGTGAAGCCGAGATCATCCCGATGCGGTCCCGCCAATGTCGTGCGAAACTGCTGGTCGCGCCCGCGTCCGCGCTCGAATACCCCGAGCCATGCGTGCGCGTTTTCTGCCGTGACATCCGGAGCATAACGCAATCCCGCGCGCTCCGCCCCGTCCGCGATCTTCGCATAGGCCGCCGTCACATGCTCGGCCAGCTCCACCACGCCCGCCTCACGCTTCGTCTGCAGCTCCGCCGCCGCCGCCGCCAGCGGACGCTCGAAGGCGCCCAGTTCGCCCGCGCCGCCCCCGCGTTTCAACAACGCATTCCGCTCGGCGAGCGCTTTGTGATAAGCCTGCAACGCGCGCAAATAGCCCGTGTCCATCGCCGCCAGCGTGAAATCCAGCCACCGCCGACGCAGCCCCGGTGCACCGCGCACGAGCTGTTGATCCTGCGACGAAAACACCACGGTGGGAAACCGCCCGAGATAGTCGCCCAGCCGCGTAACCTTCTCGCCGTCGCACCAGACTTCCTTGCCGCCCGGCCTCAGCTTGATGACGAGTTTCGTCGTCCCGAGTTTTTCGTGATCAAACTCGCAGGCCAGCGCCGCCTCCGCCTGATCGTGTGCGATCAGCATGCGCGTATCCGTCGTGCGAAATGACCGCAGCGCGCTGACAAAGCCCGCCGCCTCCAGCAGATTCGTCTTCCCCTGTCCGTTGTCCCCCACGAAAAATTGCTGCCGCCCGTTGAACGCCAGTTCGGCGAAGGCGATGTTACGGAAGTTCTGCAGCGTGATCCGGCGAAGGCGCATGAAAGGTGTCGGCGGATTACGCGGACAAATCCGGCGAAGAGAAATCAAAATCCATCGTCATCCCGAAACCACGTTGCCCGTAGTCACAGCCAGCTCCGCCGCCACTTCCGGCAAAGCCGCCGCCAACGCCTTCCAATCAGCCTCGGTCGTCTCCCAACCCGCACTCACACGAATCACCCGCCGCGCCTCGTCCGCCGCGAGGCCCATCGCCGCGAGCACATGCGAAGGCCCTTCTTTGCCCGTCGCGCACGCCGAACCGGTGGAAACTTGAAAACCCCGCTTGTCGAGCCGCGCCACCCAACGCGTGTTTTCACCATGCGGCATGAGTAACGACACTGTATTCCACAACCGGTCGGCGCCAGCCGCGACCACCCGCGCCCCTGGAACAACCACTGCGCACGCACGCTCAAAATTCTGCCTCCACTGCAACCGCTCCGTTTCGAGAAACACTTTTTTCTGCTCCGACTCCGCGAGTGCGGCGACCATCGCCGCAATGGCGGGAAAATCCTCCGTGCCCGCGCGATGTCCGCGCTCCTGCACGCCGCCGAGTTGCCCGCGCAATCCCTCCGCCTGCACACCGAGCTTGAGAAAGCCCGCACCTTTTGGCCCTCCGAATTTATGCGCCGCGCCAATCACAAATCCCGCCTCGCCGAGCCCGCCCGCCGGCAGCTTGCCCAGCCACTGCGAAGCATCGCACAGATAAGGCACACCCCGCTCGCGGCACAGTTGCGAGATTTCCATCCACGGCTGGATCACGCCCGTCTCGTTATTCGCAGCCATGACCACCACGGCGCCCATCTGCCCGATGACCGCCTTCACCGCACCCAAACCGACTACGCCATCGCTTGATAAATCCAGCCAACGCACCCGGTCACCGAAGAAATGGAGCGCCGTATCACGCACACAGGGATGCTCCGTCGGATTCATCGCGATCAAAGCCTCCGGCGGCAATACCCTCGCCCAATGCGCCAACACGAGATTGGCGGCCTCGGTCGCGCCCGAGGTGAACACATAATCCTCCGTCCGTCCGCCCAGCAGGATCGCCAATTTTTCGCGAGCCGCCTCCAGGCGAATCTTTACCTGTGCGGCGACGCGGTAGGGACTCGACGGATTTTGCCACGCCTCATCCTGAGCCTTGAGCCAGGCCGCACGGGCTGCAGCGGAAAGCGGTGTGGTGGCATTGTGGTCGAAGTAAGGCACTCCCCGTAGGAAAAATCCCAAACGCCCAAAGGCCAAATCCCAAATGGAAGGCTTGCCCTGGGCCGCCGGCGGCGGCTTGCTGGAGGTTTTCCCATGAGCACACCCACCGAACAAGCCATCATCAAGACTGCCTACGGCGAGATGACCGTCGCCTTCTGGCCCGACGTCGCCCCCAAGACCGTCGAAAATTTCAAAAAGCTCGCCAACGAGAAATTCTACGACGGCACCGCTTTTCACCGCATCATCAAGGGTTTCATGATCCAGGGCGGCTGCCCCAACACCAAGAAGGGTGCACGCGGCATGCCCGGCACAGGCGATCCCGGTTACAAGGTAAAGGCCGAGTTCAACGCCAAGCCCCATGTGCGCGGCGTCCTCTCCATGGCCCGCTCCGCCAGCCCCGACTCCGCCGGCTGCCAGTTCTTCATCTGCCACGGCGACGCCCGTTTCCTCGACAAACAATACACCGCCTTCGGCCAGGTCGTCGCCGGTGATGCCGTCCTCGAAAAGATCGCCAACCTTCCCACCACCCACGGCGGCGGCGGCGAGAAGAGCACCCCTATCGATCGCGTCGAAGTCGAGAGCATCCGCATCGTGCCGGCCGCCTAAGGCACGCGGCACGCTCCCTTCGGTTTTCCAAACCGGCTTCCGCCTTCGCGCGGGGCCGGTTTTTTAGCGCTTGTCCATCAGCGCCGGCAACGAGGCCTCGAAGGCCTTCAACTGGCTGGCGGTCACGCCGGGCTGGTGGCGAAGAATGGCCATGATGCGCGACTTGGATTGCTCAAGGTCGAACGAATCCTGAAGTCCGATGCGGTGCACGGTGCCGACAAGGCCGAGCGCGTTGTCGTGCTTGTCGCAGATGAGAAACTTGATCGCGGTCGAGTAGAATTTATTGCCCGCCGCATCCACCGACTCCTGCAGGCGAACGACCGGCACTTGCGTCTCGAACAAGTGAGTCTCCGCCGCATAAAAAGCCCCGGCAAGATCGGCCGAGAACAAGTCAAAATCGGTTTTTCCAAGCAATTCGGATTCTTTTTTGAAACCCAAAGCGTCCACATGGGCGCGGTTGCTGAAAAGAAAGCGTCCCTCCTCGTCCTTGATGAACACGTAGTCACGCACTTCATCGAGAATCGTCAGGAGCGGGCCGCCTCGTTGCGACTTTACATAAGCCGCCAGATCGTAGGTATCTATTTTGATCACAGGGGTATGGGGTTGAAGCTGATCGAAGGATACGAGCGCCTCCGCGCGCTGCCAAGGACGAACCCGAAAACAAATGCTATTTAGCCGCGTCCGCGTCGTCTTTGACCGCCGCCGCAGGATCAGCGGCCGCGGGAGCCATCTGGTCCATGATAATATTGGTCACCCGGCCGATTCCAACGCGTGAGATCTGACTGGCGGGATACAAATCCTGCGCGGCCAGATAATTCGTAAGGCTGGCCGCGTAGTGTTTGTCGTTTTCGTAGCGGCGGGCCTGGTCGAGTTTGCCGATAAAATCGGCGACGCGCGGCGCAAGCTTGGCCATGCGTTGGTTGAGCTCGACGTCGTCCGGGGCAAAATTCGTGGCACCGACCAGCGCTTCCCAGGCGGCGAAGGCGTTGTTCTGCGCCAGCAACTCATCTTCCTGGGCGAGGTAGATTTCAACGCGCGCCATGCGGTCGATCACCGCCTTCAGCTGAGGCCCGCGCACATTGTCGTTAAGAAAGGCCACGGCCAGTTCGGCGCGTTTTTCATAGATACGGCGGTAGTCGGTGCGCTTGAAAGCGTCGTCAAAGAACAACGCGGCCTGCGTGCCCATGTTGGCCTGCGAGGCCATGTTATCGGTGTAGGTTTTGATCGCGGGATTGAGCGGCCAGATCTGCGCGGCTTTCTCCACAAACTCCTGCGCCTTGGGATAATCGCCCCCGGCGGCGCACTGCTGCGCGGCACTCAGGGCGAGTGAACTCATGCGCTGCGCGGAGCGCACCGCGGCGTTCACCTCGGCTCCCCGGAAATCACTGGTCATCGAAGAGATTTCATCATTCAGGCGGACGACCGCCTCGTAATCGCGGAGGTCGGCGAGCTTCCGCGCCTCGTCCACCTTGCGGTAAAGGGTGAGCAGCGACTCCTTGCGGCTCGTCTCGAACTGCGTGACCGCCGGCAGGTATTCGCCCATGAAAAATGTTTCCTGCAGGCGCTCGAGTGCGGCGATCTTGCGGTTGTCGTCGTAACTGGACCGCACCGCCGCCATGCCGCTGTTCACGTCATTGATGGCTTCGCGTGCCAGGAACTCGATGGTCTCAACCGTGAAAGCGAGATCACTCGACGGCATAAAGGTGGCCAGTTCCTTTTTCCCGACTTCGAGATCTTGGTGGGAGCCCTTGAAAATAAACCGGTAAAAACTCGCCGCGATCAGGCAGTGCTGAAACCTGCGCTGGAGAAACAGGCTCATGATCTGGCTCTGAAACTGAAGCTTTGCCTGGGTGACGGAAAGCAGACCGGCGGCGGAAAGCGCCTGTATCTTGGCCTCGGTTTCGGCGAGCTCACGTGCGCGGAACATCTGACCGGCGGGCCCGATCGCACCACCGGATCCCACCGCACCTTTGGTCGACGGCGGCGTGGATGACGTCGTCCCCTTCTTGCCGCCGGTGTTGTTGGAGGTGCCGCCCGTCTGCACGGTCGTGCCGCCGCCCGCACCACTGCTTGCGACTTGTCCGCCCAAAAGGGCCGCCGCCGAAGCCGCATCGGCCACAGTTTGGCCGGTCTCGGAAGCCAATGCATCCGCGCCATAGACAACGCTGCCCTGTTGCTGGCGACGAAGGCGTTCGAGTTCGTTTTGGGCGATGGTAAGCGCCTCCTTCTCATCGCGAATGCGCCAGGCGTTAAAAACCTGGTTCGCCACGCCAAGACTGTTGCCCCCGTCCGCATCATATTCGGATGCCTGATAAAGAAGCTTCCAGGCATCCTTCACATTGCTCGCGGCGCCGTCGCCATTGCGGGTGGAAAGGAGCTCCGTGATCTGGTTAAGCGTGCTCGCATACGCCGTTTCATCCTTGGACGGCGGCAGTGCGAGGTATCGTTCGAACCGACCGCGAAAAACCCTGAACTGACCGATGTCGTAGCTGTGGCCCTTCCAGTTGAACGTGCCGTTTTCGGGATCAATCGAATCGGAATTGGTGTCGAAAGCCTGGTTGATGATTTTCAACAACGTGCCGCTCTCCAGGCTGTTGATGTTGAGCGCGCGTGTCATGCCGTCGGTCGCGGCGGGCTTCGTGTCCGCGGCATTCGCCAGTCCGGCTGCGCTGCTGCCAGCGCTTACGGACGTGGCCGGCGCCGCAGACGTTCCGAAACCCGGGGTGCCTTGCGCCGCCACACCGTGGGATGTGATCAATCCGCCACCGGCAAGAACAAGAGAAGACAGAAAACGGCGCATGGTTATAGTTTATCGAGATGCTCGACGTAGAGGAGGCCGCCTTTGCGGACGGTGACGATGAAGCGGTAACGCTGGGCGACGAGCAGGTTGGCCTTGAGCGAATCGGCGATAAAAACCGGCAGACGCGCATCGTCCTTCAGCGGACTCACCGCGATGATACGGCCAACGCCTTCGCGCCAGTTGAGCTGGGCGTCGATCGCGGCGTCGAGCTGGTAGCGGTTGCCTTGGAGATTGTCGGGCGCGGTCAGAAAGGCCTGCACGGGAAACGGCTCTCCGGAGCGGCCACAACCGGCCATCAACGCCATCGCACCCAAAAGAGCCGCGAGCACCAATGATCGGGGCGCAAAACGCAAAAGCGGTATCGGCATAAAGGGGTTATTCATGGCTAGGGCCAACGCTTTCTCTGGCAACCCCAAAACAGAAGGGCCGCCCCGATGGATAAATGGACACTGAGCACCGCCACGGCCCCGACTGGCGGAGACAACCAGCCTTTATCGAGCATCGCCACTGCGTCGTAGAAACGGGACTCGGTCATCGCCGTGAGATAGCCGGCCCAGCCCCAATAAGTCGCGATAAACGGCCTCACCGCCCACACCAACGCCGGCGGGAGCGCCAGCACCACGCCGGAGAGCGGCAGTTGGAACCCCACGAGATAAATCGAGAGCAGCGAAGCCTTGTCCGGGGATTGCAGCACGGCCGACAGTCCCAGACACACCACGCTCATCGAAGCGCCCACCGCCCCGAGCACCGCCAACTGCGGCACCCATTCGCCGGGGAACTGGCAAAGCAACTTAACAAAAACCGTCATCCACACGCCCTGCCCCGCCCCCAGCAAGGCCACGAAGATCAGCTTGGACCATGCATACGCCGACGGACGCAGCCCCGACATGCGCTCCTTTTCATAGAGCCCGCGCTCGGCGGCGATCTCGCGCGCACCGTTGTTGCTGCCCATGAGACACAGCAGAATCACCTGAAAAATAATCAGCCCGGAAACCAGTGTCGCCGTTTCCGCCGCCGATTGCCGGTAGGCCGCCCGCGCCTGCAAGGTCTCCAGAAAACCGCCCGCCTGATCCAGTGACAGTCCTTTCATTTGCGGCAATCCACCCAGCGCAAAAATCACCACGAGACACGGAAACCCAAACGTGATCGCCAACGTGAGCGCCACATAACCTCGGTCCCGCAACAGCAGCCGCAACCGGCGTTTCAACAACGTCCCCAACTGCGACATCGCAGACGGACGCTCCCGTGTTTCCGGCGCCGGCAAAAGCGGCTCATCCGCCTCCGCTTGCATCAACACGCGTTCTGATTCCGCCCAGAGCTCCCGCCACTCTTCACGCGACCTCTCGCTCAGCCGGTCGTAAAGTTCCAACGCGTCCACGATGCCGAAATGCGCCAACATCACCGCCAGCGCTCCTTGGAAAACCACCGCGCCTTCGTAGACCACCGTGACCGTGTCGAACTGGGACAGTTTCGCGAGATTGTGAATCACGCACACCACGGTCTTGCCACGCTCCGCGACCAGCGCACGCAGCACCGCCAAAATTTGATCCTCCGAACGCGGATCCAGTCCGCTCGTCACCTCGTCGCACAACAGACAGGCCGGATCGGTCGTGAGCTCAAGCGCCAGTCCGAGCCGGCGCAGCTGCCCGCCGCTCAATTTTTCAACCAGCGTGTCTCCTCGCTCGGCCAGCCCCACCAGCCCCAGCAGCTCGCCGATACGCGTCGCCACCGTCGCGTCATCGACCACCTGGTAAAGTCGCAGCGCACAGGCCACCGACTCGGCGACCGTAAGCTTGCCGTGCGCAATGCTGAACTGAGGCGCGAACGCCACTTCGCGGAGCAACGCGTCCCGGGACGCCAGCGGACGCCCATGGAGCAGGATTTCCCCCTCGGACGGCAGGATATCCAAAATCCCCTTGAGCAACGTCGTCTTGCCGCAGCCCGACGGACCGATGAGCGCATGCAATCCGCCCGTGCCAAATCGCGCACTCGCCCCGTGGACCAACGACGCAGCCCCAAAACGTGGGCGAACCGTGAGATTACGACAGGCGAGCATAGGGGGCAGATGTAAGACGTTACAACCGAGTGTCCGGTAACGGACGAAGTCGCATTTATCTCACTACGTCCACAAAATCATTCTCGTTCCCGCCGTCGGTTTTGTTCTGCATGCAAGCCGACATAGTCATATGCCCAAGCCGCTCCATATAATCGTCGCCTGCTCGGAAAACCGCGTGATCGGACGCGGAGGCCGTCTCCCCTGGTCGATCCCCGAGGACAGTGTTTTTTTTCAAAACAAGACGCTCGGGCATACCGTCATCATGGGCGCACGCTCGTTTGGCGAATGGCCCGGCTGCATAAACGGCCGCGATGTCATCGTGGTCACGCACACCCCCTCCACCCTGCCTCCCTCCGTCCATACCACCCCCAGCCTGACCGAGGCCATCGCCAAGGCCCAGAGTCTGCGCGGGGAGATTTACCTTTGCGGCGGCCAGCGTATATACGAAGAGGGACTGCCATTCGTCGACATTCTTCACCTCACGCTCATCCATACGGAGATCACGGACGGTGACACCTTTTTCCCCGACTGGCGTGATCACTTCACCCGTGAAATGGCGCGCCGTGACAGCCACGACGACCACTGGCGCTACACGTTTCTTACACTGGAGCGCTGACCCCGCGGCCAAGCGCCGCATGAGCCTTCGCCACCTCGATGTATTTGGCGGCCATCTTGGCCAATCCCTCCTGCTCCGCTTTGGAAAGCGCGCGCACCACTTTCGCAGGCGAGCCAAAGACCAACGACCCGGGCGGACACTTGAAGCCATGCGGCACGAGTGAGTTGGCGCCCACGAGACTGCGCGCACCGATATGCGCGCCGTCGATAACCGTCGCACCCATGCCGATCAGACAACCATCCTCCACCGTGCAGGCATGCAGGATTGCTCCGTGTCCGATGGTGCAATCCGCACCCACGAGCACGCCGGCGTCATCCGAAAGGTGGACAACCACGTTATCCTGAACATTGGAACGCGCACCGATGGTGATCGAATTGATATCGGCCCGCAACACAGCGCCGTAAAACACGCTGCCATCCACACCAAGCCGCACATCGCCTACAACCGTGGCATTGGCCGCGACAAAGACCGCGCCGCTTACATCCGGAGTTTTCCCGAGAAATCGGGCGAGTCGTTCCTGAATGTTTTTGGGCATAAATTGGACGCGGCGGCCTATCCCGGGGAAGACGGACGCAAAAACCACCGGAGCCTGTAAATATCCCGTCCCGCTGGCCAGTCCAATACACGATCACCAACGACCGCCCCATCGTCGATGTTGACCTTGATGCGGGGAGCGCGAGGCTCGGTTGCCGCCACCTTCATGCCAAAGCCCGCCACCGGTTTTCTTAAGGAGCATTTGCTGCCCGCCCTCGTATGCATCGGCCTCGCGCTGACGCTGAACCTGACCCCGTGGTGGCGCGGTTTGGAAGCGGGCATGCTTGATCAGCTCACCCGTCTGCGCACTCATTTTCAGCCCCCGGCGGATCCCCGGATTGTCACCGTGGGCGTCGACGATGACGGGATAAAAGATTTCGGCCGCTGGCCTTGGTCCAGGGATATCCACGGCCAGTTCATGGCTTCGATTTCTTTCGGAAATCCGGCGGTCGTCGCATGGGATATCTTGTTTACCGAACCGTCGGACGATGACGCTTTTTTCATCAAGGGAGCGGAGCAACTCCAGTCGCGAGTTGTTTTCGGCGCCTACACGCCGGACGAAGACCCCAAACAACCGCCGTCCGAAGGAGATCTCACCCGGCCGATCACCCGGATCGAAGGCGATCAGGGAAAAATCCCCACCACCCCGTTCGCGCTCCTACCCATAGAGCCTCTCCGTAAAATTGGGTTCAGCGCGTTCTGCGACACCATTCCCGGGGCGGATGGAATCATCCGGCGTGTGCCCATGTTGCAACGCACCGGAGGCCGTGTTCTGCCGAGTCTTTCACTCCAAAGCCTCATGGTTTACTGGCATCTCGATCCAGAGCATGTGCGCGTCGTGCTCGGCGACGGGATCTACCTCGACAGCACCGATGTTCACCGGCGTATCCCCATTGATGAGGCCGGCCGTTATTTGATCAATTACCGGTTTGGCTACGCCGGGTGCAACCAAATGGGATTCAGCAAACTCGTGATCGGTTATACGGATCATTACCTTCGCGACACCCCTCACCCAAACCTCCCGAGTGTCGAAGGGAAAATCCTCCTCGTCGGCCAGATGTCCACCGGCCTCAGCGACAACGGCCCGACTCCCTTCGGAACGGTTACCCCGCTTGTCCTGGTTCACGCAAACACGATAGAAAATGTGTTGCGCGAGGACTACGTCAAACGGCTCCCGGCCTGGCCCGTGGCATTGGGGGTTCTCGCACTTGGAGTCCTGGGCCTGGTTTTCTTCCCAAAACGAAAGCTTTCGCAACAGGCCCTCTTTGCCCTTGGCGTCCCTGTGGTTTACGCGGGCCTTGCCACTGCTCTTTGGATCAAGCTCAGCCTGTGGATTCCCCTTCTCTGGCCGGTGCTCGGCTTCGGCGTTCTGCAGATATTTATGATCGTGCGCCAGCTCATCCGCGAGCAGCGCGCCAAGCAGCAAATCAAGGGCATGTTCGGCACTTATCTGTCTCCTACTCTGGTCAACCGCATGATCGAGTCCGGCCAGTCACCGCAACTCGGCGGCCACAAAGAGGACGTCACCGCCTTTTTTTCCGACATCCAGGCGTTCTCCACTTTTTCAGAAATCATCCCGCCCGACCAACTGGTCGAACTGATGAACGAATACCTCACCGCCTGCACCGACATCCTGCAGGAGGAGTCCGGCACGCTGGATAAATACATCGGCGATGCGGTCGTAACCATTTTCGGGGCGCCACTTCCGTTGCAGGACCATGCCTTGCGCGCCTGCGTCGCCAGCCAGCGCATCCAGATCAAGCTCGGGGAACTGCGTGAGAAATGGCGCTCCGAGGGTTCCAAATGGCCCGAGATCGTCTGGCAAATGCGGTCGCGCATCGGCCTTAACAGCGGTGAAACCATTGTGGGCAATATCGGCAGCCGCACCCGCTTCAATTACACCATGATGGGCGACAACGTAAACCTTGCCGCCCGCATGGAATCCGGCGCCAAAAGCTGGGGTGTCTACACGATGTGCACCGAAGCCACCAAAAACGCCTGCGAAAAGACAGGCGGAGACCGTGTCGTCTTCCGCCCCCTCGGACGCATCCTCGTCCGCGGTCGCAACGCGATCGTTTCGATCTACGAAATCATGGGGCTCAAGGAAAACGTCACTGAAAACACCCGCGAGTGCATCCGGCTTTTTTCACAAGGCATGGAAAAATTTTATGTGCGCGACTGGGCCGGAGCCATTGGATTTTTCAGTCAAAGTCTGCCGCTGGAGCCCAACCAACCCGGCGTCACTCCGGGCGTGAGCAGCAACCCGTCGCTCGTTTACCTCGATATCGTCCGGGAATATCAGGAAGCCCCGCCCGCCGATGACTGGAACGGAGTCTATGTGATGAAGACCAAGTGAAGGCCGGCGCGAGCCTGTTCAGTTGGTCTGACGGATATCACGCAGCCGCAAGCTCGGCGATAATCGCGAGATTCTTATCAACCGCCTTCAAGTAGGGATTGGTGCCATCCGGCATCGCCAGACAGCGATAAACACCTTCGTAATCCTCTCCGAGCTTGGGCAGGGCAAAGTTGGTCCAAAACCCGCCGGTCTTCGCCATCAACTCCTTGACGGAGCCGAAAAGACGCTGCCCGTCGGGCACTTGGTTGAAATCATTCGACTCTTCAAATTCGGAAAAAAGCGCATTCAGTTTGTCCGGATAATTCGGGTCGGCCATCTGGCCCAGATAGTCGGCCGTGGCGACCATGCAGCCGATCATGCGTTCGACGCCGGTGCGGAAATCGATCTGTTCGATTTTACTGGTGAGGCCGGTGCAACGGATCGCATTCAGAATGCCTTCAATTTCATCAGGACTGCATCCGATTTCGGGCAAAAGAGCGGACGCCATCGCGCAACTGCGCACCACATGGGTGGCCGTGTATTTGGCGCCTGAACCCTCAAGGTCGTCACGCGTCTTCAAATAGCCGGTGTCGTGCAACATGATCGCCGCATAGCCCAACATGAATTCACGCGCGGAAAACGCCGGCTTCTCCCCATGCCTCACACGTCCACGGGCCAAATCCACAAAACACTGGGTCGCGAGCAAGGTATGCTCCAAATCGTGATACTTAAGATCGGCCTTCTGATAATCGGGATGCTCTCCTGTAAACAACCGTTCAACCAATTCGGAAATCTGGTCGATGAACATCGTGGAAGCACCCGGCGCAATCTCCCTGAGATGGGCATTGGCGCCATCAGCTGTCATCCGTGATGTGCAATAAGGGGAAAGCATGAAAAGTGAATCGGACCAAAAGCCTAGGGTGATATCCCCAAGCTGACCTCTCTTTAAAACAACCGTCAGTCCTATCTTTGGGCAAGGCGAATTCCGATAATACTTTATCGAAGTTACGTGTTACCAATTGAAGGACCGAGGCATACATCATCTCTTGGGCACGACCCTGCCGCCTGAATGCAGGCGGCAAGTATCGGCACGCTTCAAACTGGCCCGAAATCAAGGAACCGCTAAAGGCGGCAGGCTCCAAATCTCGTTCGCATATTCACGGATGGTGCGATCGCTGGAGAACTTGCCGACACGGGCGGTATTAAGAATGGCCATCTTGGCCCAACGGGCCGGGTCGCGATAGGCGGCATCAACCTTCTCATGGGCGAGCACATAGGCCCGGTAATCGGCAAGGACTTTGAAGGGGTCCCCGCCGGCAAGCAGGCTGTGGTGCAGGGCGCCGAAAGGATGGCTCTCATCGGGCACGAAATAATTGGAACCGAGCCAATCGATAACGGCGCGCAGCTCCTCGTCCGCCCCATAGTAGTCCCACGGGTTGTAACCCTTGGCATCGAGGGCTTCGACATCGGGAACCTTGAGACCGAAGATGAAAATATTGTCGTCGCCGACTTCTTCGCCGATCTCGACGTTCGCACCGTCTAGCGTGCCGATTGTAAGGGCGCCGTTGAGCGCGAGCTTCATGTTGCCCGTGCCGGACGCTTCCTTGCCGGCGGTGGAAATCTGCTCGGAAAGATCGGCGGCAGGCACGATGCGCTCGGCCAGCGACACACGATAATTGGGCAGGAAGGCGACCTTCAACTTGCCGCCGATACGTGCGTCTTTGTTGATATGGTTACCGATGACGTTGATCGCGCGGATGATGTTCTTGGCGAGGTCGTAACCGGGAGCGGCCTTGGCGCCGAAGATGAAAACGCGCGGCACGATGTCCAGTGACGGATTTTGCAGCAAGCGGCGGTAAAGCGTAAGAATGTGCAGCAGATTCAGGTGCTGGCGCTTGTATTCGTGCAGGCGCTTGATTTGCACATCGAAGAGCGCGTCGGGGGAAACCTCCACGCCACACTCCTCCTTGATGACCGCGGCGAGATCGACCTTGTTGGCGCGTTTGATCGCCATGAACTCCTTCTGAAAGGCCTTGTCGGCGGAGAATTTTTCGAGTCCGCGCAGTACATCAAGATCGCGCGCCCAGACAGTAGGCGAACCAAGCTTGGAGGTGATAAGCGTGGCCAGACGCGGATTGCAATCGAGCAACCAGCGGCGCGGCGTGATGCCATTGGTCTTGTTTTGAAATTTGTCCGGATAGAGCGAGTCGAACTCGGGAAAGAGGTCTTTCTTGAGCAGCTCGGTATGGAGCGCAGCCACGCCGTTGACCGCGTGTGAACCGACCACCGCGAGATTGGCCATGCGGAAAGCCTTGGCTCCGCCCTCTTCAATGACGGAGCACACGCCTTTCTTGTGATTGTCGCCCGGCCACTTCGCCTCGACCGCTTCCATGAGGCGGCGGTTGATCTCGTAGATGAGCTGCGCATGCCGCGGAAGCACGCGGGTGAAAAGAGGCACGCCCCATTTTTCGAGGGCCTCGGGCAGAAGCGTGTGGTTGGTGTAACCAAACGTGGCGACAACGATCTCCCAGGCTTTTTCCCAGGTGAATTGATTTTCATCGAGCAGGATGCGCAGGAGCTCGACCACGGAAACGGCCGGATGCGTATCATTGAGCTGCACGGCGACCTTGTCCGCAAAGTTTGCCCACGAGTTTCCTACGGTGCGGAAGTGGCGGCGGATGATGTCGCGCAGGGAGCACGACACGAAGAAGTATTGCTGCACGAGACGCAGCTCCTTGCCGTTCTCCGTCTTGTCGTTCGGATAAAGCACCTTCGAAACGGTCTCGCCGATGGCCTTCTCCCGGACGGCGTCGACGTAGCCACCACTGTTGAACGCCACGAGATCGAACTCCTCGGTGGAGCGCGACGCCCAGAGGCGGAGGAGATTCACGGTCTTGGTGCCGTAGCCGGCGATCGGGATGTCATAGGGCACGCCAAGGATGGTTTTGGTGCCGGTCCAGACGGCACGGTAGTTTCCGTTGTCATCGAAGACGTTTTCCACACGACCGTAGATCTTGACCTCGGTGGTGTATTCGGGGCGCACGATTTCCCACGGCGTGCCGAAGATCATCCAGTTGTCGGGATGCTCGATCTGGATGCCATTGACGAATTCTTGTTTGAAGAGACCGAACTCGTAGTGAATGCCGTAGCCGATGGCCGGCAGATCGAGTGTGGCGAGTGAATCGAGAAAGCACGCGGCGAGACGTCCGAGACCGCCGTTGCCGAGGCCCATGTCGACTTCGCTTTCACGAACAACCTCCCATTCAACCCCGAGCTCCTTGATGGCGGTGCGCGCCACGTCATAGAGATCGGTGTTGTAGAGATTGTTCTCAAAAAGCCGGCCCATCAGATATTCGAGCGAAAGATAATAAAGACGGCGGGCGTTTTGCTTGTTGTGCACAGCCTGCGTGGCGATGAGGCGGCCGAGGATTTGTTCGCGCACGGCCATGGAGGTGGCGATCCACCAGTCGCGCGGCTTCGCGGTGCCGGTATCACGGGCGAGCGTGTCGGTGAGATTCCTCAAAATGGCCTGCTTAAACGCAGCCACCGGATCGTCGGTGGCCCGGCGTTTGGGCGTGGTCGAGTCGGAAACAGGCTGGGCGGAAGAGGAGCTTTTCTTGAATTTAGGTAAAACGGGCATGCGTTGGGTGAATTGAAGTTGTGACAACAGGAACCGTGCCAGCCGGCGCAGTGAATGAAGGTTCCAAGATTTGGGCTAAATTATTGAGAGGAGGGAGATAAAAAATAATATCGGCGTGATTTTTACTTTTGAAACCGGCGTGTGAGTTCGCCGTGGCTGAGCTCGATGTGCGTCGGATGTCCGCCGGGACTGGTCAGGGGAACGCGGCAGGCAAAAAGCTGCGTCACCAAAGCCTGCATTTCACTCTCACCGGCCGATTCACCCAAACGCACCGCCTTCGCGGCGGCAAGACGGGCGAGCTGCTCGCGGGCGATATCCACGTCGCGATCTTGCAAGCGCCCGTCGCGCAAGGCGCCGAGCAGTTCGCGCACAAACGGTTCGGCATCCGCCGGCTCCATCCATGCCGGAACACTTTCGATGCGGAAAAAATTGCGCCCGAATTCCACGATCTCGAAGCCGTGGCCATTGAGAAATCCCAACCGCGCCAACAGAAGTGCACTGGCGATCGGATCGAGTTCCAGCGGCACGGGCAAAAGCAGTCGCTGGCTGGGCACCGTCCCGGCCCGAAATTGATCCTGTAACCGCTCGAACCAGATGCGCTCATGGGCCGCGCGCCGGTCGAGCATCACCAACCCCGAGGAGGTCTCGAACAACGCATAATTTCCATGGGCAAGCCCCAGCCAGCGCCAGCCCGACTGGACGCTGCGGATCACGGGTTTTGGATTCCGGATCTCCACGGATACTGGAGACGCGAAAGCCGGACGGGGAACGTTCAATTCGACGCGGCGTTCGCCCGCCGACTGAAATCCCGACGAAAGCACGGGGAAAACCGGCGGCACCGGCGGCGACACGACCGGGTTTCCCGTTTTCTCCCCCCTCGCCTCGGGGCTTTCAACCAGCTCCCTCAATCGCGCGAGCACGCTGCGAATAATAAATCCGCGCACCGCCGTCTCGCTGCGAAAGCGCACCTCGCGCTTGGCCGGATGCACATTCACATCAACGGCGGCCGGATCGATCTCGAAGAACACAAACGCCAGCGGGTATCGTCCCTTCGGCAGCGACTCGTGATAACTTTCGATCAGAGCATAGTTGAGCGCCCGGCTGTCGACCGGTCGCTGGTTGATGAACGTGATCATCTCGTGGCGCGTCGAACGTCCGGTGCCGGGACGACCAATGAGACCGCTCAGCTTCATGCCGCCCTCGGCCACCTCAATGGGCACGAGCCCCTCGGCCAGCTGCTTGCCAAAAATTTCCGCGACACGCTCCACCAGTCCGATGCATTCCGGCGAACGGAAAATGATACGTCCGTCCTCGATGAGCGTAAAAGCCACCTGCGGGAATGCCAGGGCGTAGAGCCGCACGCCGGCGATGATGTGGGCGGCCTCGGTCTGGTCGGTCTTGAGAAACTTGCGACGCGCCGGCACCGAGTTGAAAAGCTGCGCGACCTCGATGCGCGTGCCCACCGGACGGCCGCAGTCGCGCACGTGGACGAACTTGCCGCCGTTGACGAGAATCTCGGTTCCTGCGTCGTCCCCGGCCTCGCGTGTCTGCAAGGTAAAGCGCGACACGCTCGCGATGGACGGCAGTGCCTCTCCGCGAAAACCAAAACTGGCGAGACGGTTCAAATCGTCGGCCTCGGAGATCTTGCTTGTGGCATGCCGTTCAAGTGCGAGCAGCGCGTCGTCACGGGACATGCCGTGGCCGTTGTCCTCGATGCGCATGAGCGAACGCCCGCCGTGCCGGAACTCGACTTCAATGCGTGTCGCACCTGCGTCGAGCGAGTTCTCGACCAGCTCCTTCACCACCGCCGCCGGCCGCTCGATCACCTCGCCGGCGGCGATCTGATTGGCTACCCGATCGGTCAGAATACGGACTTTGGACATGAACGCTTGCCGCGAATTGGACGGAGGAACGTGGATCAGGCCAACAACTTCTTCCAGCGGGCCAACTGCTTCTTCACCTGCACGGGGCCGGGCATGCCGGTGCCTTTGCGCATCGTCATGGCACGCTTGAGATCGAACACCACCGCCCAGTCATCGCCGTAGCCGGGATGCACTTTTTTCACCTCCGCCGTGGGCAGCCGGTTGAGCGGAAGCTTGAGCGTCTCGGCGAGTTTCACCACGGAGCCCACCGCATGGTGCGCGTCGCGGAAAGGCACGCCTCGCGCCACAAGATAGTCGGCAAGATCGGTCGCGAGCAGAGCCGGATCGGACACCGCCTCGGCGCAACGCTTTCTGAAAACCGTCATCCCGCCGACCGTGCCGGCGAGAACATCGGCGCAGATCGCCGTCTGGTCGAAGCTGTCAAACACCGGCGGTTTGTCCTCCTGCAAATCGCGATTGTAGGTAAGCGGCAGCCCCTTCGCCAAGGTGAGCAACGTGTGCAGATTGCCCTGAAGCCGCGCGGATTTTCCGCGCAGGAGCTCACAGGAATCGGGGTTTTTTTTCTGAGGCATCAGCGACGAACCGGTGCAAAACGTGTCAGGCAGGTCGATGAATTTGAATTCAACGCTCGACCAGATGATGAGGTCTTCCGCGATGCGCGACATATGCACCCCGAAAAGCGCACAGGCGGAGGCAAACTCGATGTAGAGATCGCGGTCGGCCACCGTATCCATGGAGTTTTGCGTGACGCGCACACGGCCCTTCGCATCGACGAAGCCCAGGTGCTTCGCGGTGAACTCGCGGTCGATGGGCAGCGTGGTGCCGGCGATGGCACCGGATCCAAGCGGACACCAATTGGCATGATCCGCCACCACGGCAAGACGCTCGCGGTCGCGCTCCAGCATCTCCAGATAGGCAAAAAGATGATGGGCCAGAAAGACCGGCTGCGCGCGTTGCAGGTGGGTGTAGCCGGGGATGAGCACATCGCCATCGCGCCCGGCCACGGCGAGGATGGCTTTCTGCGCACCCAGGATTTTTCCGGAAAGGACGGCACAGGCATGCTTGAAGAACAACCGCATGTCGGTCGCGACCTGGTCGTTCCGGCTGCGCGCGGTATGGAGCTTGGCGGCGGCGGGCACGCGCTTGGTGAGCGCCTGCTCGATGTTCATGTGCACGTCTTCAAGCTGGGTGCTCCAGGTGAATTTACCCGCAACGATCTCGGCAAGAACCTCGTCGAGACCGGCGTGAATCGCGTCCCGCTCCTTCGCGGTGAGGATGCCCACGTGCGCAAGCATCGCGGAGTGGGCCTTGCTGCCGGCGATGTCGAAAGGCGCCAGCCGCCGGTCAAAGGACACGGACTCGCTGAACTGCAGCATCAAATCGGCGGGGCCGGCGGAGAACCGTCCGCCCCAGGTCGCTTGGGATTTCTTCGCCATAAGGATGACACAGCACAACGCGCCCTACCCACCCTGCGCAATGCGAAAGACTCCGCCTTTGCGCCGCGATCAACCCCGCTGCGCGCACGCCCGCTTCACTTCTTGCAAAGCCGCGGACACCGCAAACGGTTTTTGCAGGAATCCGCACGCCCCGCCACGGATGATCTTGGCCTTCAGATTCGCCTCCAAATGTCCGCTCATGACGATGACCTTCACCGCAGGGGCATGCTCCCTGATCTTTTGAAACGCCTCCCATCCGCTCATGCGCGGCAGGCCCAGATCGATCAAGACGAGTGAAATTTCGGCCGAATGGGCCTTGAACACATGCACAGCCTCCAGTCCGTCCCTTGCCACGATGATCCGGAAACCATTGCGCTCGAGTTGCGCCTGCAAGGTGCGCAAAAGAGTTTCCTCGTCATCGACAAGCAACACCTTGAGGCCCTCGGCGGAAACCGGCGGCAGAACGGCGGGAGGCAATGCCGCCGGCTCCGGCTCTCCCGCCACGGGCAGATACATGCGGAAAACCAACGCCGGCCCCGATCGTGCATCCACCTCCAGGTGTCCACGATGGCCGGCCATGATCCCATGCACGATCAGCACGGCGATATCACGGCGACGCTCGGCAAACCGCACGGCTTGGTCCCAGACACCCCTGGTTCCTTCTTCGGCCAATTTTTCGGAGGAAGGCTCCGTCCGGAGCACCACCATCACATAGCTGTTCTCGCGCGCATCGGGAAACTTCGTCCGGACCGACTCGCCTGAAATTTGCCGCACACTCACCACCATACGACCGCCCGGCCCGGCCAGATCGCGGGCCTTTTGCCCGAGATTGGCCAAGGCATGATGAAAATGCTGGGGATCCAACAAAACCGGGGGAAGTCCTTCTTCCACATCGAGGGAAACATCGAGTCCAAGCGTCAGGGTTTCGCCTGACATCCGGTAAAACTCCCTCACAAAATATCCCATCATTATCCGCTGCGAAGCCATTTCATCGTGTCGCGAGAGATGCAGGGTCTGGCGGATCAGATTGGCGGCGCGGCGCACGGTATTGTCGATGCCTTCGATCGCAGTGTTCAAGCGGACCGCATCAAGCGTCGAATCCTGCAAAAACGCCGTGTAGCCCAGAATGATCGAAAGCAGATTATTGAAATCGTTGCTGATATCGGCCGCCATCGCCGCAAAAATTTCCGCGCGTTGGTGGTTGCGCAGCGGTCCCACGCCCTCGACCTGACCCGCCAGATCGACAAGCGACGTGAGGCGGAACACCCGGCCGTCCATCGCCCTCACCCGCGTGTCCGTGACGTGGGTGAAAAGCGGCCGACCGCTCTTGTGCAGGTAGACGGTGCCCTCCATCGCGGTATCATCGCCATTGATGAACGAAGCGTGGGCGAGCGCACCTTGCACCGAGGCTTCCGCCATGATCAGACCCAGCGCCGATACTCCCACCAGCTCGACGGCCAATCGTCCCACTGCCGTGCAAAAAGCCTCGTTGACCGCCACGATGACACCCGATGCATCCACGAGGCACAGTCCGAGCGGCGACCGCTTCCAAAATTCGTCAAGCACCCCGCCAAGTTCAACCGGCAGGTTGCCGACCTGCGTTGCATTCACCGCTAAGATGGCGGACCGGTCGCTCATTCGGCCCAATGAAACACCACCGGCTTATCAACCTCGGGATGAAGACTGTTGTGCACCGGACAATGATGCGCGGCGTATTCCAGCACCTTTGCAAGCTCCTCGGTTTTCCGGATCGGCAGCCAGAGCCGGGTCGCAAGGCGCACGATCCGGCGCGGCGCATCGGCGGACATTTCCTTCGTCACCTCGAATTTCAGCCCCTTCAACTCCACCCCGTGCCGGCGGGCCACGATGGCCATGGTGGTGGCGATGCAGGTCGCGAGTGAGGTCGCGGTGAGATCGGTTGGGGAAAAAGCCTCCCCGCGGCCCTGGTTATCCTTCGGCGCATCGGTCGAGAGAACGTTGCCCGAGGGTTCATGAATGGCCAGGCAATGCAGGTCGCCTTGGTATTCGCCCGTGATTTTGACCATGATGGAAAACTCAAATTTTTTGCGACGCTGGCAACAGTCAAAACGTATCCACCGGAAAATGGTGCGCCCGGCGGGATTCGAACCCACGACCACCAGCTTAGAAGGCAGGTGCTCTATCCAGCTGAGCTACGGGCGCCCGTGCAAGACGCTCCGAGCGTTAGCGGCGCCGGCCGGTGCCGACAAGGGCAAAGGCGGCCCCAGGAGTTGACCCGACGCGCGAGGGACGTCAGCAACGCAACCCGATGAGCACCTCTCTGCCTCCCTGTCCCCACCTGCCCGCGCCCCGTGAACGGATGGACTGGCGCGTATTCGAGGCACACAGCGAAGACCGCGGCGCCGGATTTTATCACACCGCCCTCGAATACGGCCACTCCCTCTGGCAACGCGGCTACGCCGCCCGCGCCATCCTGTGTATGGACCGCGCCATGGGTGCAGATCTGCGCGGTGATGAACCGATCCTTGCGCTTTGTCCCATTCCCTACGCCGCGATGGCTTGGTTTCTCACACATACACCCGAAGGCGTATTCATCGGCAACCCGCGCGTGCATTTCCAACACTACGCCGACCGCATGAACGAACCTCGCCGCGAACTGCGCCAAGCCCGGGCGTGGGCTTGTTGGGCTCTCACCCGCCGCGTGCGTCCATCACTGCCCGCCGATCCCCGGCACGATGTCATCGAGCCAACCGAAATCGAAATCGCAAAGGCTCTCACCACCCACGGATTGAGCGGCGAAACGGACGTCTGGCTGCGTGTGTTGAACACCTGCAGGCCCGTTCCCATGACGGAGCAAAAATCATGAAGATTTGCGTCGAAAGGACGCTTGACAGTGGGTCCGCGGATTCTACGTTCGCCCTCTTTCCTCATTTCCGGGGTGATAGCTCAGCTGGTTAGAGCGTCTGCCTGTCACGCAGAAGGTCGCGGGTTCGAGTCCCGTTCATCCCGCCAGTTTTCAAAGCCCGGTTTCGCAAGAAACCGGGCTTTTGCTTGGCGACCACGCCTTCTTCACGCCAACCTGCCGGCTTCATGTCTTCCGCTTCACGCAAAATCGTGGTTCATGCCCTCAGCGGCTGGCGCTATCTGGTGCTCCTGCCCCTGGCCATGATCCTGCGGGCGTGGACATTGTCGTTGAAGATCGAGTTCTCACCCCTCACCCGCCATCAACTGGGCGACATTCAGCAGCCCGTGATCTTCGTGCTCTGGCACAACCGGCTTTTCACCGCCGCCGAGATGTTTCGCCGTCATGGACGCAACCGCGAGGTTTACGGCTTGGTAAGCACCAGCCGCGACGGCGCGTGGTTGGAAGCGTTTTTCTCACTGGCAGGCATCCGCTCGGTGCGCGGCTCCAGTCACAAACGGGGTCGCGAGGCCGCCCTGGGCCTCGTCGAGGTGCTCCGGGCCGGTCACGATGTGGGGATCACTCCCGACGGCCCGCGCGGTCCGCTCTATCAATTCAAACCGGGAGGAACGGTAATCGCCCGCCGCACCGGTTCTCCCATGGTTTTGCTCGGCAGCGCCTATGAAGGCGCATGGCAGGTCCCCAGTTGGGACCGGTTTTATCTGCCGCATCCGTTTTCACGGGTGCGAGTGGCCTACGACTTGGTCACGAGCGAGGAAATCGCCTCGGACCACTTCAGTATCGATCAATTGGAGCAAAAACTCCGCGCACTCAACCCCGACGGTCCGGTGCTGTCATCAAAACCGGTCGTCGTCTAAGCCTCAAGGCGTTAGAAAGTTGGAGAAACAATCGTCTTCTTTCCGGATACGGCGACGTAGTCCGGACCGGCCGACCAGGTGAGATCGTTGATGAGAAACTTGTAGATGATGGATTTCGAAGTTTCGGGCAGTGAAATGCTCCAGAAATCGTCCTTCACGCACTCAAGGGGAACGCCCTCATCCCAACTCAGGCCGGCGCCTTCACCACGGATGTAAAGGATGTTGCCAAAGCCGATGTCGATGTTCGCGCCGATAAGCGTGGCCACCGTCTTGGAGGGGGCCGCTTTGACGGCGGGAGCTTCCACTTTTTTACGCGAGGGCGCTGCGACTTTCTTCACGGTTTTAGCCGCAACCTTGGGGGCCGATGCGGATGTTTTGGCTGCTTTGATCGTGGTCTTTTTCATATCTGAGATGGCTTCTGATGTTTTTAAGGCTGCAGGCGCACTGTTGGCCCCTGACTTTTTGCTTCAATAGCAAATTAGGGACCAACTCAGGGACACCTTCTTTCTTTACCTGTTCGCCACGAAAATGCCACCCGAAGCCACCCGCAGTCCGAAGGGGAAAGGCCGCTTATGGAGCAAATAAATCTTACTCAAGCAGCTGGAAACTGAAGCCATGGGAAATATTCGCAAAAAAGCCCGCCTTTTTGAGGCGGGCTTTTAAAATGGTGGACCCTAGCGGGGTCGAACCGCTGACCTCCTGCATGCCATGCAGGCGCTCTACCAACTGAGCTAAGAGCCCGTAACTGACGGGAGGTGGTGGAAAATCAGGTTTTGGGAGACGAAGGCAAGCGGTTTTTTGAAGTTTTGTTCATTCATCCTCCTTCATCTTGAAGGTGACGCTGTAAGTGTCGGTTTTGAGATTGGCCGGAGGCGAGGGCAGACGGACACGGCGAAAGGCCGCCAACACGGAGGCATCGAAGTCGGAATTGCCCGATGAACTGATGATTTTCACATCGCTCATGGTTCCATCCTGATTCAAATGAAACGACACTTTCGTCTGCAACAGATCGCTCAACCCGTCGGGTTTTTGATGAGCCTCACGGAGGCGCTGGATCAGGATCGAAATGTAAGCATCGGACAGCGCCATTTGTTCACGCGTCAGGGCCTTGCCGCCGGCACCGCCCGTTTTGTTGCTGGTCGATCCGCCGGTCACGCCTCCGGCGATGCCGGCGGTATCGATTTTGGAGACTTTGATCGGCCCGGATTTGGGCGAGGAAGTGCTCGTGTGGTTGAGCCGGTCAAACTCCGCCTTGGTCATGCGCTTGGCGTCGATGGCGGCCTCTTTGGCGGCACGCTCCTCCGCGACTTTCTTTTCCTTTTCGATCTTCTTCTTGATGTTGGCCGCGCGTTTTTCAGTGATGCGGGTGACGAGTTTAGCCATGTCGACCGGCTTGGGCGCGGGGACGGGCTTCACTGTATTGGCAGGCTTTACCGGCGTGGGGGCCGGTGCGACGGGAGAGGGCTCGGGAGGCGCCGGTTCGATCGGCGCAGGGGCCGGCTCGGGGGCCGGCGAAGGTGCGACCACCGGAGACTCGGGCATGTCAAATTTGATGCCGGTCGGCGAACCCAGGGCCGGCGCCTCGGTCGCCGCGTAGTTGTCACCCGCACCCGCAACCAATTCGAAAATCTTGGGAGCCGGCGGCGTATGATCCCTCATCGCGTAGCTCAGGAACAGCAACAGCGCCACCACCAAGCCATGCAAGATGACCGAGAGGAAAAATGCACTGGGCGGACGGCTGTTCATGACACCAACGGAGGACATGGCATGACGACCTCAACCCTGCGTCTGGGTGTCAAAAGTGATGCGCGAAAGATTCGCTTTCTTGAGCTCGTCCATGAGCGTCACGACCTCCTGCCAATGCAGCGACAGGTCGGCGCGAATACTGATGACGGGGATCTTTGGCCGGGCCGCAAATCCGCGCAACCGCGACTGGAGTTCGCTGAAACTCACCGGGGCCGTGCCGACCGAATAGCGGCCCTGTTTATCAATCGTGATGGTTTCGAAAGTGGTGTCGGGATCGGGCTTGGCCTGCGTGCTCTTCGATTCGATCGGCAGGTTCACCGGGATCGTCTGCTCCTTCTGGATAAGCGGCGTCGCGATCATGAAAATGATCAAAAGGGTGAACGCCAAATCGACGAGATTCGTCACGTTCAATTCCGCGACCGCATGCATCTGGCGGCGTTGTCTGAAAGTCCGTGCCATGGCTTATTTGGACTCCAATTCGATGCGGTCGGCGAGCGAGCTGGCGTAGTTTTCGATCTCGGTGATGAGCTGCTTGGTTTTGCCGAGCAGGAAGTTGTAACCGAAGACCGAGGGGATTGCGACGACGAGGCCGGCGATGGTCGTGAGCAGCGCGGCGGAAACACCCGGAGCGAGCGTCTGGATGCTCGCGGTCTGCTGGCCGGAGACGGCGCTGAAAGCCACCATCACGCCCCAGACGGTTCCGAGCAGGCCGAGGAACGGAGCACCGGTCACGATGGATGCGAGAAAGATCATGCTCGATTCGTAGCGAAGAATCTGCCGGGCGATGGCGCGCTGGATGGCGTTTTCCGCATGCTCGAGACGGGAACGGCTGGAATCGCCGCCGCGCTCCTTTTGGATCGAGGCCGCGCGCCAGTAGGCTTCCACCGCGTCGGCCAAAAGATCGGCGTAGGGGATCGCGCGCTTGTTGCGAAAGGTCTCGGGCAGTTCGAGCAGCGTGCGCTCGTCGCGCAGCCTCTGCTCGAAGGCGAAATTGAGCTCACGCAGCCGTTTCAGCTCCATGTGCTTGCCGAGCATGATGGTCCAGGTGATCAGGCTGAAGACACCCAGGCCGGTCGTAAGCACTTGGCCCACGATGTCGGTGTCTCCAAAAATTTTAAACAGGTTGGCGGAGGCGAAAAATAGCGTCATCGGAAAAAATCGTGCGTTGGTAAGACAAGCGTTGGAGCGTTTGGTTGGGCCGTTCAACGGAAATCACGATGTTTGCGCGAACGAATCTGGTTGCGGGAGCGATGGAGGAAATCTTCGCTGGTAAACCCAGCTCAACCCTATGGATTTCAAAACCCGCACCCTCACCGCCCTGCAATCTCACGCCGGCGCCTTGAACAACAAGCTGTCCATCGTCGGCTTCGACGGCTTCGTCGACACGATCGTCACTCCGGTCGCGCTGCGCACCGCGCAAGGCGATGCCTTCACGCCGATCACGACGATCACGGAATTCGGCCAGCGCGTCCTCGCCGCGGCCGGCAAGAGCACCAACATCGAGTTCTATCCGCGCATGGACAAGCTGGGCGGCAACGGTCCCATCATGGCCAACGCCCTGCTCGCCGCCGGCAGCCGTCTCAAATACATCGGCGCCCTCGGTCGTGTGGCCATCCATCCTGTTTTCCAGGAATTCGCCGGCAAGGCCGACGTCGTCTCCCTCTGCGATCCCGCCGCCACCACCGCCGTCGAGTTCACCGACGGCAAACTGATGCTCGGCCAGATGCGCAGCCTCGACGAGATCACCTACGGGCGTCTCGTCGAAAAAATGGGCGAGCCCGCCCTCATGCAGGCCCTCGGCGCCGCCGACCTCATCTCCCTCGTGAACTGGACGATGATTCCCAACATGACGGGCATCTTCACCGCGTTCGTCGAGACCGTGCTGCCCAAGCTCCCCGCCCGCGACCGCCTCTTCTTTTTCGATCTCGCCGATCCCGAGAAACGCTCCCGCGAGGATCTGCTCAACGTGCTCGCCGTCATCGGCAAGTTCGAGAAATTCGGCCGCGTCACCCTCGGCCTCAATCTCAAGGAAGCCCAGCAGGTCTGGTCCGCGCTCGACTACCCCGTCATCAAGGAAGACGAAGCCGGCCTGCGCAAAATGTCCGCCGACATCCGCGCCCGCCTCGGCATCGCCGCCGTGGTCGTCCACCCCAAGGAATCCGCCGCCTGTGCGACCGCCGCCGGCACCGCGTGGGTGCCCGGCCCCTACACGCAAAAACCGCTCATCACCACGGGCGCCGGCGATCATTTCAACGCCGGCTTCTCCCACGGCCAGCTCCTCGGCCTCGACGCCGAAGCCTGCCTCACCCTCGGGGTATGCACCTCCGGCCACTACGTCCGCACCGGCGAAAGCCCCACGACGGCCGACCTCCAGAGCTTCCTGAAAACCTGGAAGTAATCCTCAAAACGGTTGCCCCCGGCGGGTCTTTTCAGACACACTGCATCCATGCCTTTGAAACAAAATCCCGCCGGCAAACTCATTTCCTTCGAAGGTTCCGAGGGCAGCGGCAAGTCCACCCAGATCGCCCGTCTGGTGAAGCATATCCAGCTTCTCGGCAAAGAGGTCATCACCACGCGCGAACCGGGTGGCACGGAAATCGGCGAGCAGATCCGCAACATCATCGTCCATAATTCCAAGGGCGACGAGATGTGCGCCGAGACCGAGCTCCTTCTTTTCACCGCCGCCCGCGCCCAGCTCGTCCGCGAGGTCATCGCCCCCGCCCTGCTCGCCGGCACCATCGTGCTCAGCGACCGGTTCCTCGATTCGACCACCGTCTACCAGGGCGTCGCCCGCAACCTTGGCATGGACCCGGTCAATCTCATCAACCAGTTTGCCGTCGGCAACGTCATGCCGAACCTCACGGTGATCATCGATGTCC
The DNA here is from genome assembly GCA_035493815.1 of Rariglobus sp. GTDB lineage: Bacteria > Verrucomicrobiota > Verrucomicrobiia > Opitutales > Opitutaceae > Rariglobus. Next base: position 70,735 of record DATJHQ010000023.1, on the reverse strand, counting down.
CCACCGAACTCGGCCTCAAGCGCATCCGCCAGCGCGCCTCCGACCTGCCCGACCGCATGGAACGCGAGAACATCGACTTCTACGACAAGGTCCGCGAAGGCTACCTCCTCCTCGCGAAAAGCATGCCCAAGCGCTTCCTCGTCATCGACGGCTCCAAGACCGAGGACGAGGTCGAGCACGACATCTGGCACGGCCTGCAAAAGATCCTGGTCTGACGAATGTCCGCCGTTCCCGCTCCCTGGCCCACCGCACTCGCCGGCACGCCCGCCGTCGCCGTCATTGAGCGCGCCATCGAGCGCAAGCGTCTCTCGCACAGCCTGCTGATCACCGGTGACGACCACGACACCCTCCTCTCCGTCGCCCACGCCATCGCCGACCGGTTGTTAAACACGCCGCAGTCCAGCGCGCCCTTCCCGCCCGACGCCCATCCCGACTGCTTCGCCCTGAGGCCCGCCGGCAAGATGCGCCAGATCTCCGCCGACGCCACCCGCGACCTCATCGGGAAAGTCCAGGTCTCCGCCACCGTCGCCACGCGCAAGGTCGCCATCATCCACGAGTGCGACCGCATGAATCTCAGCGCGGCCAACATTTTCCTGAAGACGCTGGAGGAGCCGCCCGCCAACACCACGCTCCTCCTCCTCACCACGCGTCCCTACGCGCTGCTCACCACGATCCGCAGCCGTTGCCTGAACTTCCGTTTTCCCGGCATGAGCGCCGCCTTCACGCCCGATGGCTGGAGCGCATGGATCGCCGATTACCAGGCCTGGCTCGGACGTCTCTCCGACGGCATCACCGACAAGAAAGCCGTGGCCGATTCCGTCTTCGCCGCCTACGGCCTCACCGCCCGTTTCGGCGCCGTGCTCGACTTCGCCACAGGTGAAGCGTGGAAAATTCAAAAGGCCAGACTCCCCGCCGACCTCGGCGACGACGAGCAGGTCGCCATCGAAACCGGCATCGCCAACGGTCTCCGCGCCCGCCTCTTCGCCGACATCGAACACGCCACGCGAGGCTTCGCGTTGACGCGCCTTCGCCAGGGCGACGAGCCCACGCGCCGCGCGCTCACCGCCGCCATCGATCAACTCGAACACGACGTCGGCCTGCTGCGGCTCAACCTCAACGAATCCGCCGCGCTCGAAACATTCCTCCTCGGTTCGCTGCGCCTGTGGGCCGCCCGTCGCTGACCGGCGGGGCTTGAGTTATCCCATCACCGCCTGCACGAACGCCGTGCGCGTTTCCATGTGCGGGTTGTGCCCCGACTCCGCGATGGTCTCGATCCGCGCCGTCGGAAAATGCCGCTCGATCAGCTCGCGATCCTCCGGCTGCACATAACGTGATTTGCCGCCGGTGATAAACAGCACCTGCCCGGAAAACCGATCCGCATCGGTCAGCGGCGTGCCTTCCATCACCGGCAGCGTCGCCGTGAGCACCGGCAGATTGATCTGCCATTTCCAGCCGCCCGCCTCGTCGCGCTCCAGATTGGTCACGAGAAATTTCCGCATCGCCCAGTCGGCCACCCGCGCCTCGAAGCGCAACTCCGCCTCTCCGCGCGATTGCAGCGTCCGCAGGTCCAGCTCGTTCATCGCCGCGAACTCCGCACGATGCCCATACGACAGATATCCCTTCGGCGCGATGTCCACCACCACGAGCCTCTCCACCCGCTCCGGATGGCGGCACGCCAGCAGCATCGCCGTTTTCCCACCCATGCTGTGCCCCATCAGCGTGACGCGGCCCAGTCCGTGCGCATCCATCCACGCGAGCACATCGGACACCAGCACATCGTAGGTCATTTCGTCCGCGTGCGGAGACTTGCCGTGATTCCGCAGGTCGAGCGCGAACACATGATACTGCGCCGCCAGGTCGCCGCCCGTCGTCAGCCAGTTGCGCGACGATCCGAGCAGCCCGTGCAACACCACCATCGGAGGCTTACCCGCCCCGCCCAGATCACGATAAAAGAGTGTAACCACACCCGCTACGGAAACCACGCCCGCCGCCAAGGCAATGATTGGCTGCACTAGTTGTGCTCATGCGACAATCGCACCGCCAGCTGCGCTTGGTAAAGATCCGCCGGCTGCAATTCTCTCGTCGGCATGATCTCTCTCCACGTCCCGGCGCCGTCCAACACCGGCGGCAACCCCACATCAACGCCCACCAGGTTGATCGACCACGGGGAAAACTCCTTCGGCGGCGGAGGCAACGGCCCGGCGGCTCGCAAATTCCAGAACGTCACGCGCGCACCGGCATGTTTCCCCAGCCCGGCCCCGCCACCGCTCTTCCACGGACGAGTTCCCAGCCCGAGATCTATGTCGGTGAACAGGATCTCATAAGGCGCCCGTTTATGATGGTCGAAACACAGGTCCACTCCTTTCCCTTGGGAAACCACCATGCCCGCCGCCTCGCTCACCGAGATGTCGTGGACGAACTTCATGCGGAAATCAAAACGCGTGAACAGGTGATCGCCGCCGCCATGCAGATAAATGCCGTGGTGCCCCTGATTGCCCTCGCGGTCCGGCGGACGTTGCGACTCGAAGACCGCATCCGACACCGTGTTGAACACGCCGCCCACCATCGGACCACTGTCGGGATTGACGAACTTCACCCGCCGTGCCCAGCAATTGGCCACTCCCTCGAAGGCGAGCGGATTAAATCCCTGCTCCGTAAAATGCCCTCCATAGGGCGTCACCGGAAACTCAAACGTCAGATCCTCCACTCCCGAATCCTCCACCGTGGGTCGGAATGACCTCACCACCGGCCGCCATTCGGGACGCACATCAAAACGCAGACGACGCTCCAGCTCCACGCGCGTGCCGTCGATTTTCGTGATGCGCGTCACCCACGATGCACGACTGGACCCCTTGAGCATGGAAACATCGCCGGCGTCACCGGAATAAAGTTCGGCGGCCAGAGTGTTGTCAGCCGTGTCCGTCATGAACACTTCGATCCACTGACCGACTGCGAGCATCTGTGGTTTCGCCACCACGATGGCCTGATCACCGCGCTTGGCCGGCGCCGTGATAAACGTCAGCGGCACGGAGTTTATTCGTCCTTCCAATCGCACCATGCCGCCCGACCACGAATAGTTTGAGGTGGGCAGGCCGCCCGTGGTCGCACCGGGATTGGGAGCGATGGCCTCCAGCGGTTTTGGGAAATAGAGAATAGACTGCCCCTCCCCCGCCCCGCGCAGCACCACGCCGGATTTGGTGATACGAAGAACATCGCTGATGATGTAGCGTCCCGGCGGCACGAGCACCGCCCCCGACACCGCAGCCGCCAGCGCACGTTGAAATGCCGCCGTATCGTCCACCTCGTCGTCTCCGCGCGCGCCATACGCCGCGACACTGATCGTCGGGAGATAATCCGGGATGGGCCGTTCGCCACTGCGATACCCCGCGTATGAAAAATCCGGGAGCCGTCCGCCGGGCAGCCATCGTTCACCGTTCTCCCCCCATAATCGGGAATGAGCCACCTCGGGTGCGGATGCCTCCAAAACCATCTCCGCCACCGGCGGCTTGGTCGCACAGCCGGACAAACACGCCAGCATGCACAGCGCTCCGACTCGCCCCCGGGAAATCTTGATCGGCAAAACAAACATACGTCCTCCTTAAACACACCCAACCGCCCGCCAAAGCAAGCCACCCCGTCGCGCCTTTCGCCCTTAACGAATCCATAAATTCACCCCCCGGCGGCATCAGCCGCCCCTCCGCCCAATCGTGAAGGCCATTGGCCGAAACCGCTCCCAGAAAATCGCCCCGTTGGGCGATTTCATTAGTGGTTAAAAAACTCCGACTCCGTCTCTCCCTCCATCTCCATCCCCTCATTCTCACGCAATTTTTTCGTGCCTCCCGCCGCGTTTCCCGTTCGCATCGTCCCCCATGTCGTCCGCTCCCGAAAAACTCACCCCGATGATGCAGCAATACTTCGAGGTGCGCCGGACGCTCCCCAAGGACACCCTGCTGCTCTTCCGCCTGGGCGACTTCTTCGAGATGTTCTTCGACGACGCCGACGCCGCCTCGCGCATCTGCGGCCTCACCCTCACCAAGCGCCAGGAGACCCCCATGGCCGGCATCCCCGCCCATGCCCTCGACAACTACGTCACCAAGCTCCTCGCCGCCGGCAAAAAAGTCGCCATCTGCGACCAGGCCGAACCCGCCAAGGCCGGCAAACTCGTCCGCCGCGCCCTCACCCGCATTCTCTCCCCCGGCACCACCCTCGCCGCCAACCAGCTCGACGCCTCGCGCAACCACTACCTCTGCGCCCTCCTCCTCGACAAAGCCGGCCTCCACGCCGCCTGGCTCGACCTCTCCACCGGCGAATTCAAGGTCGCCACCGACGCCCGCGCCGAAAACCTCCTCCCCGTCCTCACCGCCCTCGACCCCGCCGAACTCATCGTCATCGAAGGCGAACTCGAACGCTGGAAAACCGCCCCGCACGACCAGACCGCCGTCCACGCCCTCCACGCCTTCGCCTCCACCCGCCTCGTCACCGATCTCCCCGGCTACCACTTCGAGACCTCCGAAGGCCTCCGCACCGTCACCACCGCCCTCGGCGTCCTCAACCTCCAAGGCTTCGGCCTCGCCCCCGACCACCCCGCCCTCGGCCCCGCCGGCGCCGTCGTCCACTACGCCACCGAGAACCTCTGCGCCAAACCGGAAAACCTCCGCTCCCTCCAGGAATACCGCAGCGCCCGCACCCTCCTCCTCGACCCCGCCACCCTCCGCAACCTCGAGATCTTCCAGTCCTCCCGCGGCACCCGCGACGGCTCCCTCCTCACCGCCATCAACCGCACCGGCACCGCCGCCGGCGCCCGCCTCCTCGAACGCTGGCTCGCATCCCCCACCCTCGACCTCCCCGAGATCCAACGCCGCTCCGCCATCGTCGGCGAACTCCTCGCCCGCCCCATGCAGCTCGGCGAACTCCGCGAGCACCTCGGCCAGATCCGCGACATCCCCCGCATCCTCGGACGCCTCCAAAACCGCCTCCGCAACCCCCGCGAACTCGGCGGCATCCGCGACACCCTCAGTCAACTCCCCGACCTCCGCACCACGCTTGCGGCCTTCCCTTCCGGCTCTCAGCTCTTAGCTCTCAGCTCTCAGCTTCAGGAGCTGCCGGTCCTCCGGCAGCTCCTCTCCTCCGCCCTCGCCGACGACCTCCCCGCCGACCTCGCCGACGGCAACTTCATCCGCGCCGGCTACGACGCCGAGCTCGACCGCATGCGCGACCTCACCAGCGGCAACAAGACTTGGCTCTCCGACCTCGAAGCCGCCGAACAAGCCCGCACCGGCATCCGCAGCCTCAAGGTCAAGTTCACCGGCAACTTCGGCTACTACATCGAAGTCACCAAGGCCAACCTCCACCTCGTCCCCGCCGACTACATCCGCCGCCAGACCACCGTCGGCGGCGAACGCTACGTCACCGAAGACCTCCGCAAAAAGGAAAAGGAAATCTTCCACGCCGAGGAAAACGCCCTCGCCCGCGAACAATCCCTCTTCGCCGACCTCGTCACCGCCATCCTCGACGACTCCATCGCCCTCGCGCAAACCGCCGACGCCCTTGCCGAACTCGACGTCCTCGCCGGCTGGGCCGTCCTCGCCCGCGAGTGGGACTACTGCCAGCCCGAACTCGACGAAGGCGACCTCCTCGAAATCACCGAAGGCCGCCACCCCGTCGTCGAGCAGATGCTCCGCTCCCCCGCCTCCGCCGGCGGCTCCCAAGCCTTCGTCCCCAACGACACCACCCTCGCCACCACCGACGCCCAGATCGCCCTCATCACCGGCCCCAACATGGCCGGTAAATCGACCTACATCCGCCAGGTCGCGCTCATCACCCTCCTCGCCCAGGTCGGCTGCTGGACCCCCGCCAAACGCTGCCGCGTAGGCCTCGTGGACCGCATCTTCTCCCGTGTTGGCGCCAGCGACGACCTCGCCCGAGGTAATTCGACCTTCATGGTCGAGATGAACGAGACCGCCAACATCCTCAACAACGCCACCGACCGCTCCCTCATCATCCTCGACGAGATCGGCCGCGGCACCTCCACCTACGACGGCCTCTCCATCGCCTGGGCGGTGGTCGAGCACCTCCACCGCGACGCGGACAAAGGCCCCCGCACCCTCTTCGCCACGCACTACCAAGAGCTCACCCAGCTCGAAAAACCGCTCCCCCGCCTCAAGAATTATTCCGTGGCGGTAAAAGAGTGGAACGACGAGATCGTCTTCGTCCGCCGCGTGATCCCCGGCGCCGCCGACCGCAGCTACGGAATCCAAGTCGCCCGCCTCGCCGGTTTGCCCCTCAGCGTGATCGACCGCGCCAAAGTGATCCTGCAAAAACTCGAATCCGACGACTCCAGCATCGAACTTCCGAGTGCAGCGACGCCCAAAGCCCGCCCCAAGAAAAAAATCACCGTCGCCGAGTCCGACGACACCCAACTTAGCTTGCTGTAGGTAATTTCGTTCGCTCTAACGCATGCTCGCGCCAGATATCGTTCTGCAGCTCTCTCAGGCGCGATCCCTGAATGACGCTGCACAAGTTTGGGTCGACCACCCACAAGAACTGGCTGACTATCTTTTCGTTATCTCCTCTCCCGGCCCCACAAACTTTCGTTGGGCTGCAAGCATCAACCTAGAGGGCGGTGGCTTTCTTCGGTCACTCTTTGCGCATAACCAGCTTCATTTTATTAGTCATTCCATCCTTTCGGGTATGGTAAACGAAGGAGAAATCCAAGTGCCCGTAGATTACAGCATCGGATTTGATATCAATGCAGCCCAATACCTGAGGCGTGTGGTAGAAGGTAAACGCAACGACACTATCCTACGTTTTAAACAGAGCCTGCAGGCCTTGGCCAAACCGCGATTTAATTGGGAAGTATTTCCTTATCTTCAAGAACGCGCTGAGGCCGTAATCGAAGGTCGTGATCTCGACGACATCTGGGCAGTGATTCACGCTTCGGAACAATTCGCAGCCTGCGATTTGTCTCATTTCATCGAAACGGGCGAACTTGTTTGCTTGGCGAGCGAAGACGAGGTCGTCGCCAAGACCAGCGCACTTTTGTCTAACTGGCACCGGTTTCTTATAGACGGCGAAATGGAAAAGATTCGTCAGTCCCACCTGATGCTTAACGTGCTGCTTCTTAAAATCGCGCTTCTTTATCGAGCCAAACCATCTCCTCGTGACGCAGGACGTAATATGGCTGAGTTCATTCATTTTATGTGCGGCTCTGTTGGGGTTACTTTGCCGTGGATGATGTGGGCCGCTGCCAAGCTTTTCGAGGAGGGGGGTAAAAACGAGCCTTTGCGCAAGCTAAACGAAAAGGCAGGGCTTTTGGTAGAAAACTGCCGGAACATCGCTTGGGATTTCATGCATTACTTTTACCGCCGCCAACAGGCCCATTTCATGGGACAAGAAGGTTCTTTTCTTCTGCCCTATACGCTTACCTTTGATCGTGGCTTGGCTGCGCTCTTTTCGGGCTTTGGCCAACGGAGCTGCTTACTCCACGGCGACGATGCCATGGGGCAGTTCTTCGCTGAGAATGACCCACACAAGGACATTCTGAATAAATACAATGGATGCTCGGCACTCGTCGCAGCATTCGATCAACATTTTACCTTGGCGGCACATTTGGAGCGAAAACGCCGTATTGCGATAAATCCTCGTGTTAATCGACTACCTCTCTATCAAGAGCTTGAGCGGCAATGTCAAAATCTGTGATGCAACTTTGGCTTCCGTCCCGCAAATGGGGCCAGGCTGAGAATTATTAGTTTTTTGAACGGAACATTGATTAACTAACAATTCTCGGACTGCCTCCCGTTGGCTCGTTATATTTGCTACAAGGCTTTAACAAAATCACTCAATATCAAGCTCGGGTTCAGTGCTATCAGCCCCCGCCCTCCGACTTTCACGCCCTTCGTGTGCTTCGTGGTTAAACCCTCCGCTCTCCATCCACAAAAACGCCCGTGAGCACCGGCAGTCCGATCCCATCTGCGGAAAACTCATAGCGCCCCCTCAACCCCATCCTTGACCCGGTCACCCGCCCGCACGATCTTGCCGACGTGAATTCAACTCCGATCAAAGTCGTCGGACAATTGCGCAAAACCCCGTGGGAACGCTTCGCCCGCCTGCAGCGCACCACGGCCCAACTGACCAAAGGCAAAGGCCAGCCCAAAGGAGTCTTCCGTTTTTCCAGCAACGAAGCCTGCGATACATGGACGGCGAACTTGAACCGAAACCGGAAGTAACCCGGGTTCCCAGCGACGCCGACCTCGTCTCGCTGGCGCGAGAACTTAATCGCCTGGGTGTCGCCTACCTCGTGGTGGGTGGTTTCGCCATCAACCGACTTGGGTTTATTCGCGCCACCGAGGATATTGATCTGCTCATCGCCCGTGATCGCGCCAACCAAGCCTTGGTCAAACAAGCCCTCGAAATCCTTCCTGATCGCGCCATCCGTGAACTTGGCGACGAAGACATCGCCCAATGGGTGGTGGTCCGGGTCAACGACGACATCACCGTTGATCTGATGACGGAAGCCTGCGGAGTGCGCTTTGAGGATGCGCATGACGGCACCGAAATCGAGACCATTGACGGAGTGCCCATCCCCTTTGCCAGTGCCGCCCTCATGCTGAAAATGAAGCAAGGCCTGCGAGAAAAAGACACGGCCGACCGCAGCTTCCTGCAACAGCTCCTCCGCACGCGCAAAGCACCGGAGCCGGGAGCCTGACCGCCTCCGCTGCCGCCAGGCGAACCGGCATAATCTACGGCTGTCTGTGTTTTGATCAAATATCCCCATGAGCAAACCCACCCTCAAAAACACGATCTGCCTCTGGTTCGACAAGGACGCGGAAGCCGCCGCGCGCTTCTACGCGGCGACCTTTCCCGACAGCAAGGTGACCGGCGTGCACAAGGCACCGAGCGATTATCCCATGGGCAAGACGGGTGACGTTCTCACCGTCGAATTCACCGTGCTCGGCATCCCCTGCATGGGCATAAACGGCGGACCCATGTTCACGCACAGCGAGGCTTTCTCCTTCCAAGTCGCGACGGACACCCAGGAGGAAACCGACCGCTACTGGAACGCCCTCGTCGGCAACGGCGGACAGGAAAGCCAATGCGGCTGGTGCAAGGACAAGTGGGGCATTTCTTGGCAGATCACGCCACGCGCGCTCACCGAGGCGATGGCCGCCGGCGGCGCCGAAGCAAAGCGCGCCTTCGAAGCCATGATGCAGATGGGCAAAATCGACATCGCCAAAATCGAAGCCGCCCGCCGTGGCTAAAGCCGGTTAAGTTTTTCCCCGCCGGCGGCATCAGCCGCCCCTCCGCTCAATCGCTGGAGCCATTGGCGGGAAGCCGCTCCCAGAGAAACTCCCCATTGGGAGTTTCCATTAGTGGTTAAATTCCGACTTTTCCCGGTGAACCCTGGGCCGCCTTCACAAAAAGCGCCCCGCAGACGAATCTGCGGAGCGCGCGGGAGGGTTGGCTTTCAACCGAGTCGGACGGACATCAGAAGTTGAAACCCACGCCGACAGACCAGAGGAAGGCGCCGTCATTGAAGTTATCAGAGGCTTTGTTGGATTTCTCGAAGGTCCAGGCATAGTTCGCCAGCGCGAAGAGGAAGGTCTTCGGCTGCACATAGAACTTGAGACCGCCCTCGACGCCGGCCGCCCAGGTGTCGTTGGTAGAATCACCGTAGAGACGGCCAAAGTTGGCTCCGACGAACGGACGCAGGCGCCCCGTGCCGAAATGCTGGTCAATCCCGACGAAGGTCGAACCGTCGTAGTTGGCGCCGCCGCTGCCGGTGCCGTTGACGTAGTTGGCCGACTGCCGCACGGAAACTTCCAATGCATTGTTCAGGTAAAAGCCCAGGGTGGCATTCACGCCGCCCAGAGAGTTGTTCAACGCCTTGTTGCTGCCGCCGCTGCCACCGAGGGTAAACTCCCAGGAGCCCTTGTGCGGCCCAAACTCATCCGCCGCACGATAAGCAGAAGAGGTCGGAGTCGTGGTGGTGGTCGTATCGGCCGTGGTAGTCGTCGTGGTGGTCGTGGTATCGCTTTGCGCATGGGCCGTGAAGGCCCCGGCGAGGAACAGCGAAACGCTCGCGAGTATCAGTTTGGTTTGGTTCATTTTGGTTTGGTTGGTTTCTGACTCCCCTTGCGGGGAAATTGCCCGGTTTTCGCGGGCCGGACCCGCTGACGACATCCAAGCGTCCCCGTGCCCCGGCAACCGGAGATGCGTCCTTTCATCGCAGGCAAACGCGTCTGCCCTGCGGGTCATGGCCGGTTATTTCCTGCTGAATCCGCCCATGAGAAAGATGATGAGCGCGATCAGGAGAATGAGGCCCACGCCTCCACCGCCAATCGCGGGTCCTCCAAAATAAAAGCCGCCGCCGCCAAACAAGAGGAGCAGCACAACGATCAGCAACAGGAGGTTCATCCCCACAATCTAGCCGAACACCTTGCCGGAAAGTATGGGGCCTTCACCTACTCACCCGGCCACTGGCTATCATCACCTATGCTGAATCGTATCAGTGAAGATCAGCGGTTTCCCCACCCGGCGGCATCAGCCGCCCCTCCGCTTCCCCGCCGGAGCTTTGCGCGAGGCCGCTCCTCAAAAATCGCCCCATTGGGCTGATTTCCTTAGTGGTTAAAAACTCCGTGTCCGACTCAACTCACGCACTCACTCGCTCAATCGCCAGTCGATCAGTTCGAGTTGGAGTAGCTTGCGGTCGTTGAAGTGATTCCACGCCAGCTCAACCGCGAGGTCGATCGGCACGCCCGTGGGCGGAAGATTGTTCGCCATTTTCCAGGCCACGCCGAAGAGCCGGCGTCCGCCCGCGTCGTCGAAGTGAAAACGGAAGTGAGCCTGCTTAAATACATCCGGGCGCTGCCGCAGCACGATGCCGCGGATGCCAAAAACCGGTTCGGGATTGCCCTGACCAAACGGCTGGAGGGTCTCCAACTCGTCCATGAGTTTTTCGCGGATCTGCTCGGGCGTGATCCATGCGGAGATCGTCAGGATGGGCTCGATCAAGTCACCGCCCGCCGCGGCGCGCACGCCGTCGGCGAAGCGCGTGCGGAATTCATCCAGATTCGTTTTCAGGAGCGACACGCCCACGGCCATCGGATGACCGCCCCAGCTCGTGAGTTGTTCGGCGCAGGTGCCGAGGACTTCGACGAGGTTCACGCCGTTGACGCTGCGGCCGGAGCCCTTGGCCATGTCGCCCTCGTTGCCGAGCACGACGCACGGGCGGTTGTATTTGCGCATCACGCGGCCGGCCACGATGCCGACCACACCGGGGTGCCAGTTTTCGGCGAAGAGGACGATGCCCGGCCAGTCGAGGAAGTTCTCCTCGATCATGCGCTCGGCCTCCTCGGTGATCTGGCGCTCGATGTCCTGGCGTTCGCGGTTGAACACGTCGAGCTGGCGCGCGGTCTCACGGCAGAACTGGTCGTCGTCGCTGAGCAACAACTCGACGGAGAGCGCGGCGTCGGCGAGGCGGCCGCTGGCGTTGATGCGCGGCCCAAGGCGGAACGAAATATCCACCGGCATGATCGCATGGTCGGTCTTCACACCGGCGACATCCATGAGCGCGCGCACGCCGGAGCGCTCGCCGCCCTGAAGGATACGCAGGCCGTAGCGGGCGAGGATGCGGTTCTCACCGGTGAGCGGCACGAGATCGGCCACCGTGCCCATCGCGGCGAGATCGAGGTAATCGCGCAGCTTCATCGCGAGGGCGACGGGGTGGTTGTCGGCGCGCATGAGCTTGAGCAGGCCGTGCGCTAGTTTGAAGACGAGACCGACGGTGCAGAGATTGCGCCAGGCGTCGTCGCCCTCGACGTTGTTGACGTGCGGGTTGATGAGGATGCCCTGCGCGAGCGGCTTTTCCTTGGACCGGTGATGGTCGATCACCAGCACGTCGATGCCCTGCGAAACAAGGTAGGCGACCTCGTCGTGCGAGTTGGTGCCGCAGTCGAGCGCGATGAAAATCTCGGGCTTCCCCTGCTCCAGCGCGCGGTCGATGGCGCTGCGGGAGAGGCCGTAGCCGTCCTCCATGCGGCGCGGGACGACGAAGCGGGGCTGCAGGCCGAAGCGGCGCAGCACGCTCACGAGCAGCGCGGTGCTGCTCACGCCGTCCACGTCGTAGTCGCCGAGCACGACGATCTGCTCGCCGTTGCCGATGGCCTCGCGCAGGCGGACGGCGGCGGCCTCGACGTTGGGCAGCAGGAACGGGTCGTTGAGTTCCGCCAGCGTGGGCCGGAGGAAGCGGGCGGCGGCCTCGCCGGCCACTAGGCCGTTGCGAAGCAGCAGCTCGGCCAGCACGGGGCTGTCGCCCGTGTGCCGGCTCAGCGCCCCGACCTCATCGGCCGGGAGCGGCGTGTAGGTCCAGCGCATCAGCGATGAAGCTCGCGGATTATTGCGAGGCCTTGCTGCCGGCTTCCCAGGAGTAGGCCGGTTTCAGGTCCTGATGCGCCTCGACGTGTTTGCGGTCACCCTTGTGCCACCAGTAGAACACCTGCGAGGAGATGAAGATCGCGGAGAACGTGCTGGTCACGATGCCGACGAGGAACGTGAAGGAGATGTCGCGAAGGACGCCGCCGCCGAAGAGGAACAGCGAGAGGGCCGCCAGGAAGGTGGTCGTCGAAGTCATGATCGTGCGGGCGAAGACCTTGTTGATGGCGGCGTTCACCACCACGCGGAGCGAGCCGGTCGGGTTGAGCTTCAGCTCCTCGCGGATGCGGTCGAACACGACGACGGTTTCGTTGATGGAGTAACCGGCGATACAGAGGATCGCGGCGACCATCGGCGCGGAGAACTGGTGGCCGAAGAGCACGAAGATGCCGATCGTCATCAGGATGTCGTGCAGCGAGGAGAACATCGCGCCGACGCCGAAGCCGAACTCGAAGCGGAAGGCGATGTAGACGAGAATGACCGCCATGGAGGCGCCGATGGCGAGCAGGGCGTTCAACTCGATCTCCTTGCCGATGGCGGCGCCGATGCGGCTCTCGCCGATCGAGACGAGCTTCGCCTCGGGATGCGCGGCCTGCAGGGCCTTGAGAAGTTCGCCGGACTTGCCTTCGGCGGTTTCGAGCTTGAGCACTTCCTTGTCGCTGCCGAGGGCGCTGGCGTAGGTCGCGCTGACCTCGCCCGTGCCGCTCGCCTGCGCGATCTTGCGGATCTCGGCGGAGTCGAGCTTTTGCTGGAACTCGACGGTGACGACGTCACCGCCGGCGAAGTCGATGCCGTAGATCTTGTCGCCCTTGTAGATCACCACGGCGACGCCGAGGAGCACGAGGAGCCAGCCGCCGATGAAGGCCGCCTTGCCGTATTTGATGAAGTCCACATGGATCTCCTTCAGGATGCGGCGCATGGTGATTTTCTTCACCCAGGCGGCCTCGATCAGCATCTCGAGCACGAGATGGGCGGTCACCAGCACCGAGAACAGCGTGGAGATGACACCGATCGCCAGCGTGACGCCGAAGCCCTTGATGGGGCCGGTGCCGAGGCCGATCATGATGCCGCAGATGATGAGCTGCACAAAGTGAGCGTCGAGAATGGTCATGAGCGCCTTGATGTAACCGCTCTCGTTGGCGGTGCTGAGGGACTTGCCCACCGCGATCTCTTCGCGCATGCGCTCGAAGATCAGGATGTTCGCGTCGACCGCCATGCCGATGGTCAGCACGATACCGGCGAGACCGGGGAGTGTGAGCGTGGCGCCGAGGCTGGCCATGGTGCCGAGGATGATGAGCAAGTTGACCGCCAGCGTGAGGATGGCGACGACGCCACCGGTCGAGTAGAAGGTGATCATGAACGCCGCCACGAGCGCGGTGCCGATGACGGTGGCGCGCACGCCGCTGTCGATGGCGTCCTGGGCGAGCGAGGGGCCGACTTCATACTGCTCCTTGATCTGCATGGGCAGGTCGAGGGGGTTGTTCAGGACGTTCGAGAGATCGAAGGCCTCGCGCTGGCTGAAGCTGCCGGTGATCTCGGCGGAGTCGCCGTCGATCTCCTTCTGCACGCTGGGCGCGGAGTAGAGCTTGCCGTCGAGCACGATGGCGAGCTGGCCGATGCGGCCGGAGCTTTGGTTGTTCTCGACGATCTTGCGGGTGATGTCGGCGAAGCGTTTGCTGCCCGCCGAGGTGAACTTGAGGATGATGCGGAACCGGCCGTATTGATCCATCGAGGGAAACGCGTCGGAGATGATCTCGCCGGTGGCCTCGGGGATGCGTTTAACAAAAAGCTCGGTGGTGGTCGCCTGACCGTTGCGACCTTCCTGATCGAGGGTGAGCGTCCGGTAGCCGGGCGGCACATCTTCGGGGGCGGTGGTGGCGGGATAGAGCGACGGGTGAACCAGGCAGAACTCAAGGCGGGCCGGCTTCTTGAGGTTGTCCACGACCTCGGGGTTGTCCTTGGTGGAAACACCCGCCAGCTGCACCTCGATGCGGTTGTCGCCGATCGGGCGGATCAGCGGCTCGGAAACACCGAGGCCGTTGATGCGGTTGCCGATGATCTCGATGGCTTTCTGCAGCTTCTCGGTGCGGACGTTGGCGCCGTCCTTGGCGAAGGCCGAATCATCGACCTGCAAGGTGAAGGCCACGCCGCCCTTGAGGTCGAGGCCCAGCTGGAGCGGGCTCTGCGACTTCTTGAGGAGGTAGTTCAGAAGGATGTCGTTGCGCTTCTGGATATTGGTGAGGCTCGCCTCGAGCTTGAGCTCGGGGAAGTATTGCGTGAGGTCGATCTTGCGCTCGTTGGCGATGGATTTCAGCGCCACGTAGACGCTGGGGTATTTCTTCGCGGCGACACCGTCACTCGCCTCTTTGATGAGGGAGGTGAACTCGGTCCGCTTGGCCTCCGCCTTCGAGGCGATGTAGGTGTCGAACTTGCGGTCTTTGATGGGAAGCAGTGATGACACCGCCCAGAGCACGATTGCCAGGCTGAGGATCAGCTTCCAGAGGTTGCGTTTAAGCATGGGTTGTTTGGTTTAAAAATGGATTGGGGTATCTGCGACCGCCGGACCGGGAGTTCGTTCAACGGCAAAACCTCCGCACGCCGGGAGGCGCAGGGAGGTTTCTAAACTGTGAAGACATGAACACCGCAGCGCTTGAGGGCGGCCGGTCGCGGGGGGGCAGGTTACGGCGAGGTTAAGTTTTCAGCTGACCTTCTTGACCACGGTCTGGATGAAAGACTTGCCGACTTCGATCTTGGTGTTCTCGGAAATGCGGATGACGAAGCGGTCGTCCTTCTTGTTGGTGATCTCGCCGTAGATGCCGCCGGCGGTGATGACTTCATCGCCCGCACCAAGGGTTTCCAGCATCTTGGCGTGCTCCTTTTGCTTCTTGCGCTGCGGAGCGATGATCAGGAACCAAATCGCCGCCACCATCAAAATGGGAAACACCAACTGGATGGGACCGCCCGACGCCGACGGCGCTGCTGCTTGGGCCAGAAAAGACTGCACTTCAATAGGGGAAGACATGGTTGTTATTTCGTGTTGTGGTTTTTGAAAAATGAAACAGCCATACAACTCCGTTGATCCACTTGAACGCAAGCCATAACCCCGTCCGCCTTTTTACGCTTTGAAAAGCAAATCCGCCTCCGCCTGGTCCGCCTCAAAATCCGAAGAGCTTTACGGTTTCAAACGCTGGGGCTCAGGCCACCTCGGGGTGGATGACGCCGGCTTCGTCAACGTCCAGCCTCTCGCCGACGGCCGCCAGATCCGCATCATGGACGTGGTTCACGAATCCCTCGGCATGGGCCTGAAGGCCCCCCTGGTCATTCGCTTCCAAGATCTCCTGCGCCACCGCGTGACCCAGCTCAACGAGCTCTTCCGCAAGGCCATCAAGGAGGAAGGCTACAAGGGCGAGTATCGCGGCGTGTTCCCGATCAAGGTCAACCAGCTCCGCGAGGTCGTCGACGAGATCGTCGCCGCCGGCAAGGACTTCGGCTACGGCCTCGAAGCCGGCTCCAAGCCCGAGCTCATGATCGCCCTCGCCATGCACGAGGGCAGCAGCCGTCTCATCATCTGCAACGGCTACAAGGACCACGATTACATCCGCCTCGCCCTGCTCGGCCGCAAGATCGGCAAGAAGATCATCATCGTCGTCGAGCAGCTCGCCGAGGTGGACGACATCATCGCCATCTCCGAAGAACTCGGTGTGAAGCCCCTCATCGGCTTCCGCGCCAAGCTCCAGACGCGCGGCGAAGGCAAATGGTCCTCGTCCACCGGCGACAACGCCAAGTTCGGCCTCAACACCGCCGAGATCCTCTTCGCCACCGAAAAGCTGAAGAAGGCCAAGCTCACCCAGTGCGTGAAGCTCGTCCACTTCCACATCGGCTCGCAGGTCCCGAACATCATCACGATCAAGAACGCCGTCATCGAGGCTTCCCGCTTCTACTGCCAGCTCGTGAAGATGGGCTTCCCCATGGGCTACCTCGACTGCGGCGGCGGCCTCGGCATCGACTACGACGGTTCCCGCACCAACTTCGAGTCGTCGATGAACTACACGATGGCCGAATACGCCCGCGACGTCGTGGCCAACATCCGCGACATCTGCGACGAATCCGGCGTCCCCGTGCCCGACATCGTCACCGAGTCCGGCCGCGCCGTCGTCGCCCCCCACTCCATGCTCGTCGTCGAGGTCTTCGAGCGCATCAACAAGCGCGAGACCCTCGGTGTCGAACACCAGCCCAAGGAAAAGCACAAGGTCGTCTCCGATCTCGAGGCCCTCCTCAAAAACAAGGCCAAGCTCGGCAAGCTCGAGCGTTTCCACGACGCCATCCAGAAAAAGGAGGAGTCCTTCTCCCTCTTCAATCTCGGCTACCTGAACCTCGAAAACCGCGCCGCCGCCGAGTCCATTTTCTGGCAGGTCTGCGAGCAGATCGCCAAGGAAACGCGCGACACCGGCTACGTTCCCGAGGAACTCCGTGGCCTCGCCGCGCTTCTCGCCGACCAATACGTCTGCAACTTCTCCGTCTTTCAGTCCCTCCTCGATCACTGGGCGCTCAAGCAGCTCTTCCCCATCGCGCCGCTGCACCGCCTCAACGAAAAGCCTTCCGTCAATGCCGTCCTCGTGGACATCACCTGCGACTCCGACGGCAAGATCAGCACGTTCATCGATCTCCAGGACACCAAGGACTACCTCACGCTCCATCCGCTCAACGGCAAGCCCTACTACCTCGGCGTGTTTCTCACCGGCGCCTACCAAGACATCATGGGCGACCTCCACAACCTCTTCGGTCGCGTCAACGAGGTTCACGTTTTCCTCGAACCCGACGAGCCCAACGGCTTCTACATCGAGGAAACCCTCGCCGGCAGCCGCATCCGCGACGTCATCGACGGCGTGCAATACCAGTGGGAGGAACTCTGCCGCAAGATGAAGGCACAGATCGACGCCGCCACCAAACGAGACCTCGTCAAACCCCGCGAAGGCGTCCGCCTCGTCGAGTTTTACGAGGAGCAGATGCGCTCGAAAACCTATCTCAACATCGAGCGCCTCCCGAAAAAGAAAAAGTCCGCGAAAAAAGCCGGCGCCGCCAAGTAACCCCGCCTACCGCCACTCGTGGCGCGGATAACGACGCGACAACTCCGCCTTCACTTTCGGATACATGTCGCGCCAGAAACTCGTGAGGTCGTCCGTCACCTGAATCGGCCGTTGGTTGGGCGCGAGCACTTGGATTTTCACCGGCACGCGGCCGTGCCCGAGAGAAAATTTTCCCTCGATGCCGTAGAGTTCCTGGATGCGCGCACTCATCACCGGCGGCCCCTCCTTTGCATATTCGATACGCGCCTTGCGCCCGTTCGCCATCGTGAGCCGTTCCGGCAGATAATCGTCCATCACGGCGAGCTGCTCCGGCCGCAACCAGTCGCGCAGCGCCGGCATCACCGGCTTGTCCTTCAACTCGCGCGCACCGTAGCTGCCGTAGCACACCTGCTCGATCAGCGTCGCGCGGTCGGCCTCGGTGATCGGCGTCACCTCCAGCTCCGGAAACCATTCCGCCAGCCGGTTCACGCGAATGATCCATTGATCCACGGATTCGTTCCATTCGGTGAGCGTAATGTTGCCTGCCAAAACTTGCTGAGCAAGAAGCGCCGCCGCCTGGCTTTCCGGCGGTTCGTCCGCCGTCGGCTTCGACTCTAGAACCAGATCGCGGAACCGTCGCTCGCGCCGCGCGATCACCCGCTTCGCCGTCACATCGTAAAGCACGCCGACCGCATCACCGTAGTCGCCGGGAAAAAGCTCCTTGAGCCAAGACTCCTCAACGGCCGTCGCCTGCGAGAGCAGCACATTCACCTCGCCCCCCCGCCCCTCAACCTCGCTCACCTCAGCCGCGACCAACAACGCCGCCTGCTGCATCGCGCTCTCGCGGGCAAGCATGCCGCGCCGGTTGTGCACGAGTTCACAGCGCAGCGTTCCGCCGTCGAGCCGCTTTGCCAGCTGGTCGGAAAATCCCGCGAGCACGCATTTGCGCACCTGCGCGCCGTCAATGCGCTGTTCGCCCGCATCGAGCCCTTCCTTTTCCGCGATTTCCAGAAATTGTTTAAACAACGGTCCCACCTGACGCGCGCCCTGCGCATAGATTCCCAGCCGCCGGCACGCATCCACGGAGAAACTGTTTTTCTCTGCATACTGCCACGCGCGGATGAGCAGAAAAAAATCACTTTCAGTTTCCTCGCCCAGCACGTCTTCCCGCGCCTGCTCCACGTCGCGAGGCACTCCGCGCATCAGAAATGAACGCCCCTGCGTGATCGCCGCCATCAGCGCCACCGGACGCACGCAACCGCGCGCATCCGCCTCCAGCAACATGCGCGCGTAACGCGGATGCACCGGAAACCGCAACATCTTGCGACCGATCTCCGTGATCGTGCGAGCTCGCCCGGCCAGCGCGCCCAAATCCGCAAGCAACATCTCCGCCCGAGCGAGCGCCTTCGGCTCCGGTTTCTCCAACCACGGAAACGCTGCGATGTCGTCGATGCCGCTCGCCTTGAGCGTGAGCACCACTTCCGCCAAATCGAGCCGCCGCACCTCCGGTAATTCCTGCAACGCCCGCCCGCCGTGCTCGCGCTCCGTCCACAGTCGCACACACACGCCCGGCGCCGTGCGGCCGGCGCGACCGGCACGCTGATCGGCGCTCGCGACGGAAATCTTTTCAATGAGCAGCGTGTTGATGCCACGGTTCGCATCGAAGCGAGCCACGCGCGCCAACCCGCAGTCGATCACCGCCGTCACCCCGTCGATCGTGAGCGACGTCTCCGCCACGTTGGTCGAGACGATGACCTTGCGCGTCTCGTATTTCGCGACGGCGCGGTCTTGTTGCTCGGGAGGCAATTCACCGTGCAGCGGGAAAATCACAAAATCCTTCAATTCGCGCTGAAATTGAAGCGCCTGCAGCGTGCGGTTGATCTCATACGCGCCCGGCATGAACACCAGCAGGTCTCCGGGCGTCTTCGCCGACACTCGCGCCGCTTCGCGCGCCGCCACTTCCCACACCGGCTCGCTCTCGAAATTCACGGTCTTCGGCAGGTATTCGACAGCCACAGGATAACTCCGCCCCTGCGATGTGAGCACCTCACAAGGTGCGAGGTAGTCTTTTAACACGACGGCATCGAGCGTCGCCGACATCACCACGATTTTCAGATCGGGCCGCGTCGTCTGCTGAATCTGCATCGCCCGCGCCAGCGAGATGTCGCCGTAAAGATGTCGTTCGTGAAACTCGTCAAACACCAGCGCGGCGACTCCGCGCAATTCGGAATCAAACGACATCTGCCGCAGCAAAATCCCCTCGGTCACAAAACGGATCTTCGTCTTGGCCGACACCCGTGATTCCAGCCGGATCTGATAGCCGACCTCATCGCCCAGCTTGCAACCCGCTTCCTCCGCCACGCGCTTCGCCAACATGCGCGCGGCGAGTCGGCGGGGTTGCAGCACGACAACTTCGCCACGCTCAAGAAATCCGTGATGCAAGAGCATCTGAGGCAACTGCGTCGATTTGCCCGACCCCGTCGGCGCCTGCACGATGAGCCGGCCCTGCGCGCGCAGGCCGCCCGTGATGGCGGCTTCAAGTTCGTAAATGGGGAGTTCGCGCGGAGAAACGGGCATTGGGGAGTATTTTTGTTTTCGGTTGGCGCCTGTATGTCCAGCCTGCGTCGGATGATACCCCTGCGTCACTGTTTGTTCCTGCTTGTTGCCAGCTGCTGCATTTCGCTTCCAATGCGAGCCGACTCCTTGCCTCTCTGGCCCGATCACACTCCCGGCGCGCTCGGTAACAGCCCCGACGACATCCCCACCCTCACAGTTTATTCCCCGCCGGCCGGACAGGCCAACGGCGCATCCATGCTTATCCTGCCGGGAGGCGGTTACGGCATGCTGGCGGGGCACGAAGGGAAAGGTTACGCCGACTGGCTCACGACGCACGGCGTGACCTGTTACGTCTTCAAATATCGTCTCGGTTCCCACGGCTACCACCACCCGGTGGAATTCAATGATGCCGCCCGCGGCCTCCGCACCGTGCGCCACCTCGCCCGTGAACACGGCCTCGACCCCGCTCGTGTGGGCATCATGGGCTCCTCCGCCGGCGGCCACCTCGCCTCCACGCTGCTCACGCATTTTGATGCCGGGAAACCCACCGCCACCGACCCCATCGAGCGTGAAAGCTCTCGCCCCGATCTCGGTATTCTATGCTACCCGGTCATCACCATGGGCGAGTTCACCCATAAAGGCTCCAAGCTGAATCTGCTCGGCGCCAATCCCTCACCGGAACTCGTGAAGGAACTCTCCAACGAACTCCAAGTCACCAGCCAGACCCCGCCCTGCTTCATCTGGCAAACCGTCGCCGACCCCGTCGTCCCAGTCGAAAACAGCCTTCTTTTTGCAGAAGCCCTGCGCAAAAACCACGTGCCCTTCTCGCTCCATCTCTATGAAAAGGGTGGTCACGGACAAGGACTTGGCCGCCCTCTCCTTCCGTGGGGAGACGAATGCCTCTACTGGTTGCACGAGCGCAAGTTCCTTCCCGTGGCGGATACGCGGTAATACCGATCTGTCCTGCGACGTTTAGGCGACACGCCTCCTTAGGCCTTGCCAAGGACAGAAGCACTCCGCACGTTCTTCTTTTTTCCAAAGACCGAACGCGCTCCGTGCTTATGAATCAGAACATCCGTAATATCGCCATCATCGCCCACGTTGACCATGGTAAGACCACCTTGGTTGACCAGCTCCTTAAAGAAGGTGGCGTCTACCGTGCCAACCAGGCCGTGGAAGTCCGCGCCATGGACTCCATGGACCTCGAAAAGGAAAAGGGCATCACGATCAAGGCCAAGAACACCTCCGTTCACTGGAACGACAAGATCGTCAACATTCTCGACACCCCCGGCCACGCCGACTTCGGCGGCGAGGTCGAGCGCGCCCTCCGCATGGTCGACGGCGTGCTCCTCGTCATCGACTCCTACGACGGTCCCCAGGCCCAGACCCGTTTCGTGCTCCGCAAGGCGCTCGCCCACGGTCTGAAGGTCGTCATCGTCATCAACAAGATCGACCGTCCCAACGCCGACCCGGTCAAGATGTATGACAAGGTCCTCGAGCTCCTCATGGAACTCGACGCCACCGAGGAGCAGTTCGACGCTCCCGTCGTCTACGGCTCCGGCCGCGACGGCTACATGATGTATAAGCTCGGTGATGAGAAGAAGGACATGAAGCCCCTCTTCCAAACCATCATCGACCACGTGCCGCCTCCCTTCGCCAAGCCCGAGGAGCCGTTCCACATGCTCGTGTCGAACATCGACTGGTCCGACTACGTCGGCCGTATCGCCGTCGGCAAGATCCTCGGCGGCATCGTCAAGGTCGGCGACCCGATCTTCGTCATCCGCCACAACGAGGGCGGCAAGAAGGTCCGCGCCAAGGTGACCAAGATCTTCGAATTCACCGGTCTCGGCCAGCGCGAGGTCGAGCAGGCCCACGCCGGCAACATCATCGGCCTCGCCGGCTTCGAGGACGTTGACATCGGCGACACGCTCGACGTGCGCGAAGACGCCCACGCCCTGCCCTTCACCCAGATCGACCCGCCCACCCTCGAGATGCAGTTCGCCGTCAACGACGGCCCGCTCGTCGGCACCGAAGGCAAGCTCGTCACTTCCCGCCAGATCCGCGAGCGTCTCATGCGCGAGCTGAAGACCAACGTCTCCATCTACATCGACGATGCCGATCGCGCCGGCGTGTTCAACGTCAAGGCCCGCGGCACCATGCAGGTCGCCGTGCTCGTCGAGACGATGCGCCGCGAAGGCTTCGAGCTCCTCGTCTCCCGCCCCACCGTGATCGAAAAGGTCGTCGATGGCGCCCGCCACGAACCCTACGAGACGGTCTGGATCGAGGTTCCCGACGAATGCGTCGGCTCCATCATGCAGAACCTTGCGAACCGCAAGGGCCAGCTGACCAACATGGAGAAGCTCACCGCCACCACCATGATCGAGGCCACCATCACGACCCGCGGTCTCATCGGCCTCGAAATCGACGTGATCAACGCCACCAGCGGCCGCGGCATCACGAGCCATTTGTTCAAAGAATACGGCCCCTACGCCGGCGAAGTGCTCACCCGCATGACCGGCGTGATCACGGCGACCGAGCCCGGTGAGACCACCACCTACGCCCTCCTCATGTGTCAGGAGCGCGGCAAGCTGTTCATCGGACCCGGCGAACAGGTTTACGAAGGCATGATCGTCGGCGAGAATCCCCGCAACGAGGACATCGCCGTCAACGCCGTCCGCGAAAAGGCCCTCACGAACTTCCGTTCGCAGGGTTCGGGTGTCGCCACCGGCCTCATCCCCGCCGCCAAGATGTCCCTCGAGCGCGCGCTCGAATACATCGCCGCGGACGAGCTCCTCGAGGTCACCCCGAAGAACCTCCGCCTGCGCAAGCGCATCCTCAACACCGGCGAGCGCCAGAAAGCCAAGAAGTCCGGCAAGTAACACGGATCAAAACCCAAGCGCTTCCACCAGCGGCATCCTTCACCGGATGCCGCTTTTTTGTGTCGCGTGCCGTCCGGCGTCTGCTCGCCAATCGGGTATCAGTTGCCACGGCACGCCACTTGCGTTGGCTTCTGCATCATCATAACCACCTCAAATCCGCCATGACTGGTTTTGAACACGCCCTGTGGCTGCTCTTGCTCACGACCGCCCTGAGCGTCATGGGCCGCTGGCTTCCCTGGCCGCAGCCGATCACCTACGTGCTTGGTGCGCTCCTCGTGGGGTTGTGGCCTATCTTTCCGCATATCGAGCTGGAGCCTGAGTTTTTCTTTCTCTTCTTCGTGCCCCCTTTGCTGTTCTCGGATGGATGGCTCATGCCGCTCAGGGAATTCACCAAGGCGAAACGGCCCATTCTCATCCTCGCCATCGGACTGGTCCTCTTCACCACCGTGACCGTTGGTTTTGTCGCCCACTGGCTCGTGCCCGGACTGCCACTCGCCATGGCCTTTGCCCTCGGCGCCATCGTCTCGCCAACCGATGCTATCGCCGTCAGCGCGATCACCGACCGGCTCAAAGTCCCCTCGCGCCTCACCATCATCCTCAAAGGCGAAAGCCTGATGAATGACGCGACCGGCCTCGTGGCGTTCAAACTCGCGCTCGCCGCCCTCGTCGCCGGCACGTTTTCCCTGCACGCAGCCACGTTTGATTTCGCCAAACTTGCCGTCATCGGTTTCGGAGTCGGTCTTGCCACCGCCTACCTCATCGGCCGCATGCGCGACCTGTTGCGCCACTTGCGCGGATCAGACCCGTTTATCGAAACCACCGTTTCTTTGATGACCCCTTACGCGGCCTACCTGATCGCGGGAGCGCTCGGAGGATCCAGCATCCTGTCGGTCGTCGCCGCCGGACTCTATTCGGGGTGGCGCGATCCTGTGCGCATGGACGTGCCGAGCCGGCAGACATCGTGGACGGTGTGGGCGACCGTGCTCTTCTGGCTTAACGGCCTCGCCTTCGTCCTGCTGGGCCTGCAATTCCCCGGCATCTATGCATCCGTCAGCCATCTGTATTCACCGGGCAAACTCGTGATGTTCACCCTGGTAATTTCATTCATCGTCATCGGCGGGCGCCTCGCCTGGATTTTTCCCGGAGCCTATCTCCCGTTTTTACTTTCCCACAAAATCCGGCGCACTGAAACGCGTCCCGCATGGCAGGGAGTGCTGGTCGGCGGCTGGGCGGGCATGAGAGGCACCATCACGCTGGCGGCCGCCCTTTCCATTCCTCTCTGGCAGAACAACGGACACCCCTTCCCCGCCCGGGAACTGGTGATTTTCATCTCCTTTGGGGTGATCGTCGTGACTCTTCTCATACAAGGCACGACGCTGGAATGGTTGATCAAATGGCTCGACCTCCGTGAAGACGACACCCGCGTCAAAGAAGACCGGCTGGCCCGCATCGCCGCCGTCGAGGCCGGTCTCAAGGTTCTGACCACCGACCAAAATGCCGCGGCCACCCCCGAGGAATCCGCCGCCCTAGGCAAGGTCGTCTCAGAGTATGAAACCCGCCTCGCCGAACTGGTCGCCGACGGCGAAGTCCGCGCCAACGCACGCGTATATCGCAACGCCAGCCGTGCCCATCGGCTCAAGGCTCTTCGCGCCGAACGCGCCGCCCTCGACGATCTCTGGCGGCGCGATGTCATCACCGACGACACTCATCGGCCGCTTCTGCAGTTGCTCGATCACGAAGAGTCGATGCTCGACGAAGCCGCCGCACTGTGAATCAGACAAAGCCGTTGAAAACCGATGCGTGCTCGGAAAATTCGCCGCAGTAGAGACACGTTTGCCGGTTGGGCGAAAGCACGCGGTTGCACTTTCGGCAGGTGGAGATCGTGTTGGCTTTTCGTCCGTTGAGTTTGCCATCGGTGAGGTCGATCTCGGCCACCTTAAGATTGAGCAGATCGGCCGGCAGAGCGTTTTTCTCCTTTAGAATTTCCCAGAGCGCCTCGCAGATCAGCGACAGCCGTGTGACGCGTTCTTTCAACTCATCAATATCGACTCCCGTATTCGCGCCGGAGATCGCTTTCGACGGCCCCACAGAATCGGCGTTGGCGGAAAACGGGGTAAAATCATCCATGTCGTGACCGTAAAACACCGCGAAGTCCGTGTCACGAACACACGGCGACTGTCTCAATCTCCGCCCTGCGCACGAAAAAGCCGCCGGATTCCCCCGGCGGCCTTCATAGAACAGAAATCTGCACTTATGCGGGTTGTGAGCCGATGCTGTGCGTCGTCGCATCAGCCGGCAGAATCACGCGGTTGCACCAGTCGCCGAAGCCTTCGCCGTCGTTACGCTCGAGCGCATAGCGCTTGATGATGGGCGTGAGCTTGGCCACGGCATCGTCGATCGTGATGCTCGGTGAGAACAGACGATTGAGGCGGGTGCCGTTGTAGGAAGCCCCGAGGTAGAGTGCATATTTTCCGGGCGCCTTGCCGACGAAACCGATCTCGGCGAGATACGGACGGGCGCAGCCGTTGGGGCAGCCGGTGATACGGAGGCTGATCGCATCATCGCGCAGACCGGCCTCGGTGAAGACGGTCTCGAATTTCTCGATGATCGACGGCAGCGCGCGCTCGGATTCGGCGAGGGCCAGGCCGCAGGTGGGCAGAGCCACGCAAGAGAGTGAATTCAGCCGGAGGGCCGACTGGTTG
The DNA here is from genome assembly GCA_035493815.1 of Rariglobus sp. Taxonomy (GTDB): domain Bacteria; phylum Verrucomicrobiota; class Verrucomicrobiia; order Opitutales; family Opitutaceae; genus Rariglobus. The sequence goes on along the minus strand of DATJHQ010000023.1, from coordinate 45,103 downwards.
TTCTCCTTGTCGAGACCGTGCTTGGCGAGAATGGCGTCGATCTGCGGCTTGAGCGTATCGGTGACGCCGGAGATGGTGACGTTCTGCGAAGGGGTGAGCCGGAAATCACCGGAGGTTCCTTCGAGAAGAGCGGCTATCTCGCGGAGCGCGGTCTTCATCGGCCAACCGGCGCGGTCGATGATGCGACCGGAGAGGATGTGCAGGCCGTAGAACCAGGTGCCGTCGGCGTTCCGGTGCCAGCCATGCTGGTCCTGGATGGTGGTGAACTTGAAGTCGCGGGCGGGACCAAAGGTGATGCCGCTGCGCTTCTCGACCTCGGCCTTGAACCAGGCGACACCTTTGTCCTCGATCGTGTATTTGAGGCGGGCGTGCTTGCGGTTGGTGCGGTCGCCGTGGTCGCGCTGCGTCGTGATGACGGCGTGGCCGATGGCATTGACCTGATCGCGGGTGATAAAGCCGATCACATCGGCGAGGCGCGGGAAGGTCTCGACGTTGCCATGGCTCATGCCGAGGCCGCCGCCGACCGTGACGTTGTAACCGGCGAGTTGGCCGTTCTCGATGATGGCGATGAAGCCGAGATCCTGCATGAACAGGTCGACGTCGTTGGACGGGGGAACGGCAAAGGCGGTCTTGAATTTGCGAGGCAGATAGGTGTCGCCATACATCGGCTCCTGCTCGGGCTCGCCGCCGGCGACGCGTTCCTCGTCGAGGAAGATTTCGTGGTAGGCACGGGTCTTGGGAAGGGCGTAATCGGACCAGGCCTTGGCGTCCTGATAGACGAGTTCCTGAATTGGCGACTGCTCGGGATTGACCGGCGCCATGACGTTGCGGTTCACGTCACCGCACGCGGCGATGGCATCGAGCAGAACCTTGTTCATCTCCTGAATGAGCGGCTTCATCTGGCCCTTGAGCACGCCGTGGAATTGAAAGGTCTGGCGGGTGGTCAGGCGGAGCGACGGGATCTGGTATTGGGCGGCCAGCGAGTCGAGCACGAGCCACTGCTTGGGAGTGGTCTTGCCGCCGGGAAGACGCACGCGAAGCATGAACATCCATGCCTTGTCCTTGCCGGCGCGCTTCAGGGTGATGCGCTGGTCGCGATCATCCTGAATGTAGGTGCCGTGGAACTTGATCAGCTGCTCGGAATCGGCGCTGACATTAGGTGTGGAGGTGTCGGCAAACTCCGCGGCGAGGTTGCCGCGCAGGTGATGCGAGGCGATCTTGATTCCTTCGTTGGCGACGAGGGGCTTGGGAGCGGCAGAGTCGGTGGTCATGATAAAGGGGTTAAACGTGCGTCCGGCGGGGGCGGGGTTCAAGTGGTAAATAAGTTTGTTAGGTAAGTTAGTATGAATAGTCGTCTAGTTTAATCAAGCGGCAGGTAAAAATGCCGTCTGCGCGCATTTACAGACAGAAAAAAGCCGCCGGGGTGAGCGGCGGCTTGAAAGAGGAAAACCTGTTGGCCGGCTATTAATAACGGTAGTGCTCAGGTTTGTAGGGGCCGTTCACCGGAACGCCCAGATACTCGGCCTGACTCTTGGTGAGCTTGGTGAGTTTGGCGCCGATCTTCTCGAGGTGCAGGCGGGCAACTTCTTCGTCGAGGTGCTTGGGCAGACGATAAACGCCGACGGCGTAGCTGTCCCTGTTGGCCCACAGATCGAGCTGGGCGAGTGTCTGATTGGTGAAGCTGTTCGACATCACAAACGACGGGTGACCAGTGGCGCAGCCGAGGTTCACGAGGCGGCCTTCGGCGAGCAGGTAGATGCTGTTGCCCTTGGGGAAGGTAAACAGGTCGTATTGCGGCTTGATGGTGACGCGCTTGACGCCAGGCGCCTTGTAGAGGCGGTCAACCTGGATCTCGTTGTCGAAGTGGCCGATGTTACAAACGATGGCCTGGTCTTTCATCTTGGCCATGTGCTCGAGCGTGATGATGTCCTTGTTGCCGGTCGTGGTGACGTAGATGTCGGCGACACCCAGAGTGCTCTCGATGGTGTTGACCTCGAAGCCCTCCATCGCGGCTTGGAGTGCGTTGATAGGATCGATCTCGGTCACGATGACGCGAGCGCCAAAGCCCTTGAGCGAAAACGCGGAGCCCTTGCCCACGTCGCCGTAGCCGCACACGCAGGCGACCTTGCCGGCGATCATGACATCGGTGGCGCGCTTGAGACCGTCGGCGAGGGACTCGCGGCAACCGTAGAGGTTGTCGAACTTCGACTTGGTGACGGAGTCGTTCACGTTGATCGCAGGAACGAGCAACTTGCCCTGCTCATGGAGCTGATAGAGGCGGTGCACACCGGTGGTGGTCTCTTCGGAGACACCACGCCACTCTTTCACCATCGCGGTGAAAATACCCTTCTGGGTCTTCTTGATTTTCTTGAGGAGATTTTTGATGACCTGCTCTTCGTGCGAGCCGGACTCGGAATTGATCCAGTCGCTGCCCTGCTCCATCTCGTAGCCTTTGTGCAGGAGAAGAGTAACGTCACCGCCGTCGTCCACGACGAGCTGCGGGCCTTTGCCACCGGGGAAGCTGACAGCCTTCCAGGTGAGATCCCAGTATTCTTCGAGTGTCTCCCCCTTCCAGGCGAACACCGGCACGCCAGTCTTCGCGATGGCGGCGGCAGCGTGATCTTGGGTCGAAAAAATGTTACACGAAGCCCAACGCACGTCGGCCCCCAAAGAGACGAGGGTCTCGATGAGCACGGCGGTCTGGATCGTCATGTGCAACGAACCGGTGACACGCACGCCCTTGAGGGGCTTTTTCGCGCCGTATTTTTTGCGGAGGGAAACGAGGCCGGGCATCTCGTGCTCGGCGACGTTGAGTTCCTTGCGGCCCCAGTCGGCGAGCTTGATGTCGCGAACGATGAAGTCCTGGCCTTTGGGAACGTTTTTCAGAAGGGAAACGGATGACATGATTTGATTTCGGATTCGAAAATCCGGATTTTGAATTTTTGAGTAAGCCTTACTTAACGGCGGCGAGAAGGGCGGCGACCTTGTTGGTCTGCTCCCACGGAAGGCCGGACTTGCCGAAGTGGCCGTAGTTGGTCGTCTGGCGGTAAATAGGCTGGAGCAGGTTGAGCTGCTTGACGATGTCGGCCGGCTTGAAGCTGAAAACTTTCTGAATGGCTTCGGTGATCTTTTCGTCGGAGATCGTGCCGGTGCCGAAGGTGTTCACATAAACGCTCACGGGATTCGGATGACCGATCGCGTAGGCGAACTGCACCTCGACCTGCTTGGCGAGCTTGGCGGCGACAATGTTCTTGGCGACCCAACGCCCCATGTAGGCGGCGGAGCGGTCAACCTTGGACGGATCCTTGCCGGAGAAAGCACCGCCACCGTGACGGCCCCAACCACCGTAGGAATCAACGATGATCTTGCGTCCGGTAAGACCGGAATCGCCTTGGGGGCCGCCGATGACGAACTTGCCGGTGGGATTGATGAGGAACTCGGTCTTCTTGGTGATGAGCTTGGCGGGGAGAACCTTTTTAATGACGTTCTCGATGAGGAATTTTTCGATCGTGGCGTGACCAACGTCAGCAGTGTGCTGCGTGGAGATGACGACGTTGACGATTTCGGTGGCGATGCCGTCCACGTAGCGGACGGAGACCTGCGACTTCGCATCGGGACGAAGCCATTTCACTTTGCCGCTCTTGCGGATCTTGGTGAGTTCGCGGCCGAGGCGATGGGCGAAAATGATCGGCGCGGGCATGAGCTCCTTGGTCTCGTCGGCGGCGAAGCCGAACATGAGCCCCTGGTCGCCCGCACCTTGTTCGGCAGTCTTTTTTCCAGCAGCCTTCTTCGCGTCCACGCCCTGTGCAATGTCGGCGGATTGGGCGGTGAGGTAGTTGTTGATGAAAACGGTGTCGGCGTGAAAGACATCGTCGTCGTTGACGTAGCCAATGTGGCGGATGGCATCACGGATGACCTTGTCGATGTTGATGGCCTCGCCGATGGGCTTGGTCTTACCGGTCTTCTTGTCCTGAAGCTTGGGAATCGTGATCTCGCCGCCGACGACAACGACGTTGGACTTCACGAATGTCTCGCAGGCGACTCGGGAGGTTTTATCGATCGCCAGACAGGCATCGAGGATGCTGTCGGAAATGAGGTCGGCAACCTTGTCGGGATGCCCCTCGCCCACGGACTCGGAGGAAAAAACAAATGTATTGGCCATAAGAGTAGGTCGCAAACGAAGCACTGCCACCGACTTCGCGCAAGTTCTATATCAACATATACGCATGCCATGATATGTAATTTGATCCTGCTTCGCGATTCAGACATCCAAGGACAATCCCCCATAGGGCGAAGCTTGCGGCTTTCCTACGTCATCTATCAAATCACCCAAGATGCCCCTCAGCGCTGAAGAATCCGATCTCGTTGATTTTAAAGGGCGAAAAATCCTCCTGGTGGATGACGACCGGCTGAATTTGCGAATCCTGCATGGCATGCTGCAAAGCGAAGGCTATGTGCTGACCGATGCATCTTCGGCCGAGGAGGCGCTCGCCCTTTACGACAAGGTCAAACCCGACCTTGTGCTGCTCGATGTTTTGCTTCCGGGCATGAGTGGATTTGCCGCCTGCCGCGAACTGCACAAACGGCATGGCATCAATACCCCGCCCGTCATATTTATCACCGCAAAGCAGGAAGCCGAAGATGTTCTCGAAGGGTTTACCGCCGGCGGAGTCGATTATATCATGAAGCCCTTCCGCCAGAAGGAAGTGGTGGCACGCATGAGCACCCATCTCAAGATTCGGCTTCTGTCCGAAAAGCAGCGCATGCTCGTGGATCAGCTCAGCCGGGCCAATGCCTCCAAAAACAAATTCCTGGGAATGGCCGCGCATGATTTGCGCAATCCCCTCGCCTCCATCCGCGGCCTTGCCGAGTTCATGCGCGATGGCACCGTAGGGCCGCTTACCCCCGACCAGCTTGAGCTCCTTGATCTCATCCATCAGGCCAGTCAGGGCATGGTAACCCTCGTCAACGATCTTCTCGATGTCGCGACCATCGAATCGGGTGAGTTAAGACTCAACACCGCCCCCGTTCCGCTGGCCGAACTCGTGCAAAAATCAATCTCCCTCAATTCTCTCGAATCCGCCCGTAAACGCACCCGAATCATTTTTTCCGACCACAAGGCCTCCCCCGTTCTCAGTCTTGACCCCGCAAGAATCCGCCAGGTCGTCGACAATCTGCTCAGCAACGCCGTCAAGTATTCTCCTCCCGGCTCCACCATAGGCGTATCCCTGTGTGCATTACCCGATGGAACCCACACCATTTGCGTGCGCGACCAAGGCCCCGGCATTCCCGAGGGTGAGCGGGACAAGCTCTTCAAGGATTTCGGACGCCTCTCGGTGCAACCCACCGGCGGCGAAAAATCCACCGGCCTCGGCCTCGCCATCTGCCGGAAAATCGTCGAGGCCCACCATGGCACGATCGTTGCAGAAAACCTCCCCTCCGGCGGCTGCGAATTCCGCGTCACCCTACCTGCTCAATCATGATATTCACCGGCAAAGCCCTCGTGGTGGACGATGAACCCCACGTCCGAAAATACATCAGCCTGATCCTGAAATCGCTCGGCGCATCGTCGATCGTGGAGGCGTCAAACGGCGCCGAAGGCTTCGCGGCTTACCAGAGTGAACGCCCCGACCTAGTCCTCCTGGATGTCAACATGCCAGTCCAAGACGGTCTTGAAACCATCAAGCTCATCCGCGCCTTCGATCCCAAAGCATCCGTCATCATCCTCACATCAATTGCCACGCGCCAGACCGTGGAAGAAGCCGCCGATCTCGGGGCCATCAATTATCTTCGCAAGGACACCCCCAGGGACGAGTTGATTGGTCTCCTCACGGAAATACTTTCCAGCGATACCGAAGAATCGGCCTGATCACTTCCCCATGAGCAAATCCACACCGGCTCCGGACGATTCTGAAACGCCGCCGACTGCTTCGAAGATCGCCGAAGTCCGCTACTCCCTGCCCGCAATGCTCGCCGAGTTGCAGTCCGAACGCACCTCCGGCGCCTTCTCCCAGGAAAAACTCCATCAGATAGAAATAGGAAAACTGTTCAAAAACCGAAAGAAAGCCCGTGCTAAAACCTCCTCATAGCACTTCCTTCGCCGCACGCATCCGCCAGCTGCCCCACTTCGATTTCGAAAACGAACTGGCAGACTTTGAGCACGAACACGGGGACGGCCTGCGCCTGCTTGAAGCCCTGATCGAAGCGAAGCACGTGCCGAAGGATGTCGGCTGTCGCATCTATGCGGACACACTTGATGTCGCTTATGTCGACCCCTTCGCGTCGCTCATAACCGACAAGGCGCTGGAGTCGATTCCCGCGGAGATTGCAAAGAAAGTCGGCGTGCTCGGTCTTTACGTGCTCGACGGAGTCCTTACCGCCGCATTTTCCACCCCGGAAGATGCAAACACGGTCAAACGCATCAGCCAGATCGCGCAAATGCCCGTGAGTCCCGTTTTCGCGCTTCCTCGCGATATCGGAGATGCGATCCTGATCCAGTATTCCAACGAAAAACATCTCGGCGAGACCCTGAAGGAACTGGGCATAGCCACCGTTTTCGACAACCCGGACCTCGCCGACTCCGATTCGTTAATCAAAATCCTGGACGACATCATCTATTTTGCCATCCGCGAGCGCGCCACCGATATCCACATCGAACCCCAGGTGGGCCAGTCTCGCGTCCGGTTCCGCATCGACGGGATGCTAAGGGAAGTCCTCACCTTTTCACGAAAACTCCACCGCTCTTTCCTCACGCGGATCAAAATCCTTTGCGACCTTAACATATCCGAATCGCGTTTCCCGCAGGACGGCCGCTTCTCGATTCCGATAGGCACATCAAACGCGAATTTCAGAGTATCCACCATTCCATCACAATACGGCGAGAAGGCCGTCATCCGCATCCTTGCCATGACCGGCCGGCAATCGATGATCACGCTCGAGAAGATGATGATGTCGCAGACCATCCTCGCACCATTCCGCCGTCTCATCGAAAACCCGAACGGCATCATCTTCGTGACCGGCCCAACGGGCTCAGGGAAAACCACCACGCTTTACTCCGCCCTTCACGAGATCAACAAACCCGACACAAACATTTCCACCATTGAGGATCCCGTGGAAATTCAGCTCGCCGGTGTCACGCAGACCCAAGTCAACAACCACATTGATCTTAAGTTTTCCACCGTGCTCCGCGCGCTGCTCCGGCAGGATCCCGATGTCATCCTGATCGGGGAGATTCGCGATGCCGAGACCGCCAAGATCGCCACCGAGGCCGCCCTCACCGGGCATATCGTGTTTGCAACACTTCACACCAACACCGCGGCCCAGGCCATCATAAGACTCATAGAGATAGGCGTGGAGCCCTATATGGTGGCTCCATCGATCATCGGCGTGCTGGCCCAGCGCCTGGCCGCCCGCATATGTGAAAACTGCAAGGAGCCCTACTACCCGCCCCGGGAAGTGCTTCAGAAATATTTTCTGGATGAAGGTCTTGTCGATGTGCCCTTCTTCCGCGGACGTGGTTGCGCCGCCTGTCGTGGCACCGGCTACAAAGGCCGCGTCGCGTTTCATGAACTCGTGCTTGTAACCGAAGAGATTCGCGCACTCATAACCGCGGGGGCAAATGTTCAAAAGATCACGGAGGCCGCGACAAAGGCCGGCTTTAAACCACTGCGCTACGATGGTCTTAAAAAAGTCCTCCTGGGACTCACGACCATTGATGAAATCGAAGCCAACACCTCCTTCGAATGGTCAATCTGAGCCCATCCTTTGCTAAAAACAGCAGCCAACCGCTAATTAAGTGTAAAAAACAACCGACTGTTCCTCGTAAAATACCCGTCTCATTGCCTCTCAGTATCTAGCAGGCCAATTTTTATTAATGTTAAACAGTCAGGTCATAGACCCTGAAGCTATTGCGAGTCTTCGCGCCCTGAGCCCGAACGACGATGACGGATTCCTGAAGGAAATTCTCGGGATTTTCATGGATGACACCCCACTTCGCATAGCGGAGCTCCATGCCAGCCGCACCTCCGGCGACGTCGCCACCTTTACGCGTGCAGCCCACAGCATCAAGGGCAGCTCAAGCAATGTCGGGGCCATCGAACTTCGCACAGTGGCGGAACAACTTGAGCACAGATCACGACAACACGGTCTGGATGATCTCGAGGAACTCGTGGCCGAACTCGAAGCCGCCTTTATTCGCACCCGGGCAGAGTTGACCAAACTCGTCGCCTGACGCCGCGAAACGGCGCCGGCGGCACGGCGCACACCGGCCCCATCCGCAACCGGCTTCACTATTCATCACCGGGCACAGGTTAGCGATACAGCGCCGTTATCGGCGCCGCGGTAAGCACATTGTATTGCCGCATGGCCAACCGCCACCAATCGGCAAGCAACGCTCCCGGGTGCCGCCACAATTCCTCGTGCAGACAAATCATGGACTCGGCATCCAAAAGCAGGGCGAGTTTTTCCTTGGGTGTGAGAGACTCAGGTCCTTCGCTCAGCAAGCGGTGCCTCAACAATGAAAACCAGTCGCGCGATTCCTCGCTGGGGCGGCGTTGCCGAAGCATGGATACATGCACGGCGTTGATGTAAGGATCGAGGACCGCCTGCAACAGGCCATAATCGGCCCTCAAGAGTTCGATCGGCCGCATTTGCTTGTAACATTCCGCCAGATTTTGCGTGAGCCTGCGTAATTCGTGGGGAGGTTCCGTTTCCTCCGGAGTGAGCAACAGCCCCATTTTGCGCGTTTGCCGGCCCAGGCTTTCCTTGCTCAGCATGATCGAGAGCGGAATCGACAGAACCAGTCCCGCGAGCACCGGACTCAGCCACCAGAAAAAGGCAGGACTGATGATATACGAGGACACCCCCCATATGAGTCCGAAGGCCGTCTGTCCTCCGTGGGTGATGATGGCCTCACGCCAGTCAGTGCCATCCTCCGCGCCGCGTCGCTGCGCCACCCAGGAGACGCCTTGTCCCAACAGCGTAAAGAACACGAACTTGCTGTTAAAAAGCATGTGGATCGGCGCGAGCAAAACCGACAGGGCAGTTTCAATAACCGACCCAACCACCACGGGAGCCCGTCCGCCAAACCGGCGCGCCGCGGCATCTTCCTGCAACACCGCAACGACGCTGATGATTTTTGGAAGGAAGAGCAGCAACAGCGTGAAACAGAACAAACTCAACGCCTCGGGAACCTCGATGATCTGTCCGAAGACCGAAGTGTAAATCTCAGGGTTAAAATGCTGTGACGGGTTGAGCACCTGATTGAACACATGAACCGTGCTCAAAACCAAAAACAGCAGCCACAGTGGTGATGACACATAGGCCATCACTCCCATCAGAAGATGAATGCGATTGGCCGGGCGAAACCCGCGCACGGTGATCAACCAGGCATGCTGCATATTGCCCTGGCACCAGCGCCGGTCGCGTTTCGCACTGTCTATCAGCGTCGGCGGCCCTTCTTCATACGTGCCTTCGATGTCATGCGCGAGCCATACCTGCCACCCCGCCTTGCGAATGAGCGCAGCCTCCACAAAATCATGCGAAAGGATGCGCCCGCCAAATGGTTCCCGTCCGGGCAGATCGGGCAATGCGCAGTGCTCCATGAACGGTTGCACACGAATGATGGCATTATGTCCCCAGTAATTGCCCTCGTGCTGCTGCCAGTAATTCAACCCTGCCAGAAAAATGGGACTGTAAAGACGGTTGGCGAACTGCTGCAACCGGGCGTAAAGCGACTCGCCATAAACCAGCCGCGGCGCGGTCTGGATGAGCCCCGCCTGCGGATTCTTTTCCATCATCGCCACCAATTTCACGATGGCCTCGCCGCTCATGATGGAGTCGGCATCCAACACGACCATGTAGCGGTAGCGCTTTCCCCATCGACGGAGAAAGTCGGCCACATTGCCGGCCTTCTTATTGATCTGGTGGCGGCGTTTTCGATAAAAAATACGCCCGAATCCCCCCACCTGTTTGCACAGCTCCACCCAGGCGATTTCCTCCTGTATCCACTGGTTGGGTTGATTCGAATCGCTGAGGATGAAAAAATCGAAGTTCTCCAGTTTTTTGGTCTCCTGCAATGAACGATAAATCACACGCAACCCTTCGAACACCCTGCTCACGTCTTCATTGAAGACGGGCATGACGATCGCCGTGCTGGCCAGCGGAGCGTCCGAGTCCCAATCAACCGTGCGTGTGATGGAATGCCGGTCGCCGCCACGGTTTATGACATAAAATCCCAGCAACGCGGTCACAAATCCAACCGCGATCTGCGTAAACAAAATCACGAAAAGAACAAGGAGCGCCCATTCGATGCCCTTGATCCCATCATTGCGCCAGAGCAAGTCGGCCATGAACCAGGTCGCCAGACTGGTGATCAGCAGAACGCCGGAATAAAAAACCGCCCGTCTGCGACGCAGCCTTTCGGGGGTGATGATCTGGGATATCCGAGTGCTTTGTGAAGTGCTCATGCCTCAGCGGGTGACGTAAAAAATTCCGAGTAGCGCCGCCAAAAAAACAAGCCACAGGACCAAGGTTCTCAACAAAGGCCACTTCTCGATGCGTTCCAGCGTTTCCCCGGCCGCCTCGGTGATCGGCCCCAAATCAATTTCACGCGGCACCATGCTCGAAACCGCCATATCGGGACCCGCCTGCATGGAGCCAGCCCTCATCGCCGTCATAAACTCGGCCGGAGCCGCCCGCGGATCGAGAAATCCATAAGGCCATTTCTCGGCACCGTCGCTCAGAAGAAGGGCGACCCGCCCCGCAATGGCGATGCGGTCATGCGGCATATCCTTGACGTCAAGCATCTCCCCAAACCACTCATCCATCAAAAGCTCGGTCTCCTCGGCCACGAGTGTGGTGGGATCAAGGGCTGGATTTTCCGCGTGCCGGCGAGCCGCGCGCTCGAGCAATACCTGAATCAGACGGCTCTGATGAAGGCGGTTGTGAATGCGATGTGCGCGCAGATAATCTTCAGCACGAACATAGGCGGCATTCCATGCCTCCATCGTGCCGGTCTTGGGACGAAAAGCCGCACGCTGCGCCTCTACGGATTCCACAGATAACTCCATGTTTCCGTGAGAATATGGGGCGGCCGTTGCAGGAAGCAACGGAGTTCCACCGGCTTGCCGCTGCCATCGGGACGCAGGGCAAAAGCCACGCGCCAGGAACCGGTGAATGGATTTTTCTCAAGGCTCTGGTGAACCAAGGTCGCCCCAGTCCCCACCGAGATGTTGGCGGACATGTCACGGGCGGATCTTTGGGCGTTAAGATAAGGACCGTCAAAATCGACCCAGAAACGGGCAAGATCGGCCTCGTTTGTCTGTGAATGTCCGATACGGGTTGCCACCGCATAACCGCCGGGAGGTTTACGCCCTCCCTGCCCCTCGATGAACCAATGGAGGCGATATTCGAATTTCAGAGGCTGGCCAACCGGAGCAAGCTTGGCCGGCACCCAGAACGCCACGATGTTGTCGTTGGTCTCGTCGGGCGTGGGAAGCTCAACCAGGCGCACGCTACCCGCGCCCCACTTGCCCATCGGCTCCACCCATGTGCTCGGGCGAAGCTGGTAGCATGCTTCCAGATCTTCATAGGATTCAAACCGACGGTCACGTTGCACGAGGCCGAATCCGCGGGGATTTTCATCCATGAACGAAGCGATCTGCACGGTCTTGGGATTCGTCAACGGACGCCACAGCCATTCGCCGGTGCCTCTCTCCATCATGAGACCGTCGGAATCATGAACCTCGGGCCGGAGGTCGCCGTGATGATCGGATGTGTTTTCCCCAAACCAAAACATGCTGGTGAGCGGAGCCACCCCAAACACCGCTATGTCTTTCCGGCAATACAGTGCCGTCTTGATCTCCATCACCGTATCGGCTCCGGGAGTGATGATCATGCGGTAGGCGCCTGCAACGCTCGGGCTGTCGAGCAAGGCGTAAATCGTGATCTGCTTGGCACCGGGAACGGGTTTCTCGACCCAAAACTCCACAAAAACAGGAAACTCCTCGCCGCCGGGTTGCGCGGTGTTGACCGCCAGCCCCCGCGCGGAAAGTCCATAGCGCATGCCTTTGCCAAGCGCGCGGAAGTAACTTGCGCCCTGAAACACCGCGAGCTCGTCGAGATAATCAGGGTTGTTCAGCGCATAGTGGATGCGGAATCCGGTAAAACCCATGTCCTTCGGCATGGAACCAAGATCACGATTGGCTCCAAAATTAAAGAGGTTCTTCTCGTAGGGAATCGGCGAGACCTCACCATTCTCGACCTCCGAGATATGCACCGTCTGGTTAAAGAGAAAACCCGGATGAAAAAACTGGAGCTGAAACGGCAGCTGCTCCCGCCGCCACCAAGCCGCATCGGGATTGAAGCGTATGTCGCGGTATTGATCGTAGGTGAGTTTTTTTAGCGACTCCGGCACGCGATCAGCCGGCGGCGTGTAAGGCTTTGCGGCCAGTGTCTTGGCGCGATATTGCAGCACCTCGAAATCAAAAGGCACGTCGCCCGCGCGCAACACGGGAAAACTTGTGCAGACCGCCATCAAAAGAATGAGTCGTTTCATTTATCCAAAAAGTAACCGCGTTGTTTGTCGGAAACGGGCATAGCAAGCCGTTCCATCACTTTCAACAAGTCCTCCCAAACCATGCGCTTTGACCGGTTGGAGCCGTTTCTAAGAATATAGGACGGATGGTAAGTCACCATGACCGGTTTTTCGGCAAACTGTTTCCAACGCCCGCGGATTTCCCCCAGCGCCTTGAAGCTGCCGGCCCCGAGCAATCCCTGCGCGGCCGTCGAACCGAGCGCCACGATCACCTCGGGATTCACGATCTCGATCTGCGCGCGCAGAAACGGGAGACAAAAGGTCATCTCTTCCGCCGTGGGCGCGCGATTGCCTATCTGCTCCGCCCCTGCAGGCGTCGGAGTCTGCGGACGCCAGTTCATGATGTTGCCGATATAAACATCCGCGCGCTTCAGCCCCATGCCGCCGATCATCTTCGTGAGCAGCTGTCCAGCCGGGCCCACGAAAGGCTCTCCCTGGATTTCTTCCTCCGCGCCCGGAGCCTCGCCCACAAACATGATTTTCGCATCGAGCGATCCCACGCCCAGCACCACTTTTTTCCCGGGACGGATGTTCTCCGTGCAAACAGGGTGGTTGAGCACGAGATTGCCCAGCCAATTCCAGCGCGCAGCTTTGTCTCCCTCCGGTAACACCACGACGGGCGGTGCCGGCAGTTTCGGCTCCGCCGGCAGCTCGGTCTTGGCAACCACGGAGCGCGGCATCGCAGGCACAGGCGCCGAAACCGGCAGGCGCGTCGCGGGAGGAGAAGAGATTTCCCGCTCAGAGTTGTGCCCTGCTGTTTCCTTCAAGCGTGCAGCGACCACACGCCGCAGAACAGACATGCCTTCTTCCGACACGGACACCGACTTCACGCCCGTGGCTTTCAGGCGTTTGAGTTCATCGGTGATGGCGGTAAGCGCGGTGCGCATGCAAAGAGGGGCTATTTCTTGTAAAAGCCGGTGAGCTTCTCGACATACTTGCCCAGCAAGTCGAATTCCAAATTAACCGGCGAACCCACCCGTTTCTCACGCAGGTTGGTCACTGTGATTGTCGTCGGGATGATCCACACCGCAAAGGAATCTCCCTCAACCTCGGCGACCGTCAGCGAGATGCCATCGATGGTGATGCTACCCTTGTGGATGAGATACCGACCGTGTCCTTCCGGCGCGCGCACGCGCAGATAATGGTCACCGCCGCGTGGCTCGAACACCTCGATGATCCCCTGTCCGTCCACATGTCCGCTGACGAAGTGGCCGCCGATCTTTCCTCCAAAACGCAGGCTGCGTTCGAGATTTACCGCCGCACCCGTCGTGAGCCCGGCGAGATTGGTAAGCCGGCGTGTTTCTTCCAGCACATCGAAGCAAAGATGCGTCGCGTCAAAGTGGGTGACGGTAAGACAGCAACCATTCACCGCAATGCTGTCGCCAAGCGCCACATCCGTGAGCGCGACGTCCGCGGCGAGCTGCAGTTTCCAAGCGTCCGCCCCTTGCGAGAACGCGACGACCGAACCTGTTTCCTCGATGATTCCAGTGAACATGATGAGCGATTATTTGAGTTTAATCTGCGGCACGACGGTGGCGTTTTTGCGGCTCCGCCTTGATGGCCGCAAGCCTGTCGACGCGTGCCCAAACCCCCGTAACCAAAGGGACGTAAAACGGATGGCTTTACGCGTCATTGACGCACGGGGTGAATCGTTCAAGGTGGCGGGTTTCATCCGATGGCTACGCATTGCAAAGACTACGACTTTCTCCAGATCGAACCGCATTGGCAAACCTTCTGGGACACGCACCACTCCTTCCGCGCCGAGAACCACTCGTCGAAGCCGAAATACTACGTGCTCGACATGTTCCCGTATCCGTCCGGCGCCGGCCTGCACATCGGCCATCCCGAGGGCTACACCGCGACCGACATCATGGCCCGCTACAAACGCGCCAAGGGCTTTAACGTCCTCCATCCCATCGGCTGGGACGCGTTCGGCCTCCCCGCCGAGCAACACGCGGTGAAAACCGGCACGCACCCCGCCGCCAACACACAGAACAACATCACCAACTTCCGCCGACAGATCAAAGCCCTCGGCTTCTCCTACGATTGGGAGCGCGAAGTGGACACCACCGACCCGAAGTATTTCCGGTGGACGCAATGGATCTTCCTCCAGCTTTTCAAAAAAGGCCTGGCCTATGTCGATGAGCGCCCCGTGTGGTGGTGCCCCGAGCTCCGCACCGTCCTCGCCAACGAAGAAGTCGTTGACGGCAAATCCGAAGTCGGCGGCTTCCCCGTCGAGCGTCGCAATCTTCGCCAGTGGGTCCTGCGCATCACCGCCTACGCCGAGCGCCTGCTCGCCGACCTGAAAGACGTTGACTGGCCCGACTCCACCAAGCGCATGCAGGAAGCGTGGATCGGTCGCAGCGAAGGCGCCGAACTGCTCTTCAAGTTGGAGAAAGATGCGCTCGGCGATCTGAAAGTTTTCACCACGCGCCCCGACACCGTTTTCGGCGTCACCTACATGGTCATCGCGCCCGAGCATCCGCTCGTCGACGCACTCACCACACCCGCCCAAAAAGCCGCCGTCGAAGCCTACCGCAAGAAAATCGCCGGCAAGAGCGACCTTGAGCGCACCGACCTCGCCAAGGAAAAATCCGGTGTCTTCACCGGCTCTTTTGCCATCAACCCCGCCAACGGCACCCGCATCCCCGTGTGGATCGCCGATTACGTGCTCATGGGTTACGGCACCGGCGCCATCATGGCCGTGCCCGCACATGATGATCGCGACTACGATTTCGCCGTGCAGTATCAGCTGCCCGTCATCCAGGTCATCGAGCCCGATCACGACGCCAACTCGTCCAACGGCCACGGCTCGCCCAAGCTCCCCTACACCGGCGACGGCAAACTCGTCCACTCCGACGGCTACACCGGCCTCCCGTGGGCCGAGGCCAAACAAAAAATCACCGCCGACCTCGCCGCGAAAGGCCGCGGCAAAGCCACCGTCACCTACAAACTCCGCGACTGGCTCTTCTCGCGTCAACGCTACTGGGGCGAGCCTTTCCCTATCGTCTGGGTCAGTCCCGACGACTACGCACGCGCCGCCACCGGCCGCGCCGATCTCCCCGCGCCTGTAACCTACGTTGGCGACGACGGCATCACCCACTGCGCGTTGCCGCTCCCCGAGCGGTCCCTTCCGCTCACCCTTCCCGACGTCCAATCCTATCTCCCGAGCGGCAACGGCGAAAGCCCGCTCGCCAACGTTCCTGACTGGCTCGAACTCTGGTTCGACTTCGCCACCGGCGACTTCGTGCCCGCCTCGCAGCCCAAGCCCGCCGGCGACACGTGGATTCGCGCCCGCCGCGAGACCAACACCATGCCCCAGTGGGCCGGCTCCTGCTGGTATTACCTGCGCTTCCTCGACCCGAAAAACCCCGATGCCTTCGCCTCGCCAGAAGCGTTGAAATATTGGGGAGTGCCCGATCTCTATGTCGGCGGCGCCGAGCACGCCGTGCTTCACCTCCTCTACGCCCGCTTCTGGCACAAGGTCCTCTTCGACCTCGGCGTCGTGCCGCAATCCGAACCGTTCACCAAGCTTTTCCACCAAGGCATTATCCTCGGCGAAGACGGCGAAAAGATGTCCAAGAGTCGCGGCAACGTAGTCAGCCCGGACACCATCATTGCCTCGCACGGCACCGACACGCTCCGTCTCTACCTCATGTTCCTCGGCCCGCTTGAAGCCATGAAACCGTGGAGCATGTCCCAGATCGAAGGCGTCTTCCGTTTCCTTCAAAAAGTCTGGCGCGAGTGCATCGGTCGCGACAACGAGGACATCAACCCGAAGATCGCCCTCGCCGACGACTTCGCTGAACCGGCCGACTTCGTGAAACTTTACCACGAAACCATCAAAAAAGTCGGCGACGACATCGAGTCACTGCGCTTCAACACCGCCATTTCTCAGATGATGATTTTCGCGAACGCGCTCCAAAAAGCCGAACGCGTCAACCGTCGCACCATCCTTGGCTTCATCCAACTGCTCGCCCCCTTCGCCCCCCACCTCTGCGAAGAACTTTGGGCACGCATGGGAGGTTCGACCACCTCCGTCCAACAGGCCGCCTGGCCTCAATTCGACCCCGCCAAACTCGTTTCCACCGAACAGAAAGTCATCGTGCAGGTTAACGGGAAAAAACGCACCGAGCTACTGCTTCCCGTTGGAACAAATCAAGATGCCGCATTTTTAGCCGCCCAATCACACGCTGAGGCATCCCCATTTATAACCGGGAAAATCGTGAAGCGCGTGGTATTCGTGCCCGGTAAAATTCTGAATATTGTGGTTGAATAATCGGTCGAATCCCCATGGTTTAGGGTATAAACCCTAGCTTGCAGTAGGTATGATTGGGTTCACTTAACGCGATTAAGCCACAGTAAATCCGGTCGTCTTTCAGACAAACTAGGTCAATAAACGAACCATGAAGTCGAAACTGCGTTATTTATCCACATTGGCGCCGTGGCTGTGTGCAGTCACCGTGCTCACGGTATTTTCATCCCAGTCCCGGGCCGACGACGGCGCAAAACGGAAGAATCCGACCAGCAAACTTTATGTCGCCGACGTGGAAGGTGATTCCTCGATCAACACCGGAGACAAAATCAACGAACTCACCAAAAAATCGGTCTACTCCGCTGAGGGCACGATCATCGAAACCAAGTCCGATTCACGCAACGCCTTGGTTCTCTCCAACGGCACCGGAATTTCCATCGATCCTGATACCAAACTCGAGGTGAAACGCTTTCTGCAGGAACCGTTCACGCCCAATCGAAATGATGCGGAAATAGAACCGTCTGTTTCACAGACGGCGGCGTTTCTTCCCAGGGGTTCAGTCGGCCTTTGCACCAGCAAGATGGTCGCGGGAAGCACCATGAATTACAGCACGCCTCAGGCAAACATCACGATTCATGGCCGCAAAGTGGTCATCGAGTCTTCAGGCAATACCACCACCGTTTCCATGCTTGAGGGAGATGCGACTGTAAATGGAGGTGCCAGTGGCGGCGGCGATTCCCTGCAAGTCGGCCAGCAGGCCGTGATCACCCGCAACTCGCCCACCGAACCGCCCACCATCAAGATCCAGCCCATCCCACCCGAGCAAAAAGAAGCACTCAGCGACAAGGTGAACATGGCCTGTATGGCCCGCAAAACCGTTTATTTCTCCGTTGCGGAACGCCATCCAAACGATGTTTACAGCAACGTCTTCAGCGAAACCACGGATGCGGGTGAAGAAATCGTGCCGGTCGAAGTGCTGCCGGGCACCATCGATCCCGTGGTTACGGTCAGCCCCTCTGCCATCACGCGCAACACTCCCTGACGCGCGTCTTTCCGCCACTAATCAATTATGGGTCCAAGGATTTTTTGGCGATGGCTGTTCATTGGAATCGCCGCCTTGTCTCTTGCAGTCCCCAAAGGATGGTCGCTGGTCAAATTCGACGAAGGGCGGGATCAGGTGTTCGTGAATGCCAGTGTGTCGGTCGGATATGATTCCAATATTTTCGCCCGCAAGGGAGGAGACGGCGATGTCCTCACCACAAGCAGCTTCGGCATCGAATACGCACGCCATGCCGGCTACATTGCGATCAATGCCAGCGCCACCTGGAATCTCGGCCAGTTCAACAGCAACACCGATCAGAATTTCTCGAATCCCACGCTCAATCTGGAACTCGTCAAAAGCAGCGGGCGCACCACGGGGTCTTTTACCTTGAGCGCCGCACGTCAGAGCAGCGCCGATACCGCCATCAACGCGCGCACCGATTCTTGGAATTATGCCGCCGGCCTGAACTTGAAATATCCGGTTATTGATCGCTACAGCATTTCCGGAGGCTTGAATTACGGCCTGACCGCCTACCAGCAAGCCGCCCCGGGCATTTACAATCTCACCACCTACGGCGCCAACGCGGACCTGTTTTACGCCTACACTTCGGAACGCGATCTCATCGCCGGGTATGCCATCCAATTCAGCGATTCCGGCGCCAACACGCAGACAACCGACCACATCTTCACGGTCGGCATATCCGGAAAAATCCTTCCCAAGGTAAATGGCTCTATCCGTGGAGGGTATGAAATCCGCCAGGAAGACGCCACCGGCCAGTCTTTCGGCACTTGGAATGCCAGTGCTTCGGCGACCTGGAGCCTCAATCGCCGCATCAGCTTTACCGGCACCTTGAAAAAATCCTTTAGCACCACCGCCACGGATGCCAGCATTGACACGCTCAGTGCAAACATAGACATGCAATACTCACTGACCGCCAAATGGTCGCTCTTTTCAGGTATTGGCGGCGGGGAAAGCGAGTTCATCAGCGGAGCGTCCACGGGACGTCAGGATTATTATTTCACTTGGAGCGCCGGAGTTAATTACAGCCTCAACGAACACTTCAAAGCCTCCCTCACCTATAGTTTCTTCAAAAACTGGTCCAGCCAGAGTCTGGGCAATTACGCCCGCGACTCCATCTCCTTGACCCTCTCCACCCGCTGGTAATCCCGTCATGAACCCGCGCCCCATTCATCTTTTCTTTATTTCCGCGCTGCTGTGCTTGCTGTCCGCCCTCCCCCTGCATGCGGAAGATAGCAAGATCACGCCATCCAATCAGGCCGTGCTCGCCTACCGGATCACCCTTACCGACCTCCTCCGGGTCGATATTTACCAGGAAGACGATCTCAAAACCATGTCACGGGTGGACGCAAAGGGGAACATCAACCTCCCCCTCGTCGGCGAAGTCAAAGTCGTCGGACTCACGGTAAGCGACGCGCAAAAAGCGGTGGAAAACGCCTATCGCGACGGCCGCTATCTCAGAAACCCCCAGGTCACCATCAACATCGAGTCCTACGCCTCACGCGAAGTCTCCATCCAAGGCCAGGTCAAATCCCCCGGACGTTACCCGCTGCCGATCGAGACCAACATGACCATTCTCGAACTCGTCACCAAGGCCGGCGGCTTTACCGACACCGCCAAGGGCACCGCCGTAAACATCACCCGCGTGACGCCCGATGGCAAAAAACAGGTTTTCACCGTCGACGTCGACAGCATGCTGAAGGGCAAGGACAAGGCCAGTATCAGCGACAACTCACTCGTAATCCAGCCGGGCGACATCGTTTACGTCCCTGAACGCATCTTCTAATTTCAAAACCATGTCCGAGGCCTTCAAGTCACCTGCCCCAAAGCCCGTCGGCAAAGACGAGGAAATCGTCGAACGCCGCACGTTGCGCGATTACTACATCATCCTGCGCGAACGTCTCTGGGTGGCCCTGCCTCTGGCTCTCATCGTGGCGATCAGCGTCGCCTACTACCAATCCCGCGCCACGCCGCTTTACCGCAGCACCGCGACCATGCAGATCGACAAGCCCGAAAAGATCGTCACCACCCAAAACGTGGTCGACACCGGAGTCGACAGCGACGTCGAGCTGAACACCTATCTCCAAGTCATCAGCAGTGGAAAAATCCGCTCCCGTGTTCTTGAATCCCTCACCCCGCAGGAACGGCAAATCCTGCAGCGCCCCTACCTCAAGGACCTCCCGCCCGGCTCGGCTCCTCCGGCGGGCGTGGATCTGGGCACGCTCACCGTCCAGTCCATCCGCGGCACCTTTTTGATCAGCGTCAGCGTTGCCCATCGCGATCCGGAAGCCGCCGCCTTGATCGCCAATCGCTACGTCCAGCAGTTCATCCAAAGCCTCCTCGACAAGGTTGGCGGCAGCAACGACTACGCCGTAGAATACCTGCAAAAACGCGCCGACCAGCTCCTCCAAGCCGCCAACGCCGCCGACCAGCGCCTGCAGGACTACATGCGCGCCCAGAACCTCGTGTCGTTGGACAGCAGCACCAACATCGTCCAGGCCCGCCTTACCGCCGCCAACGCCGCCCTGCAGGATGTCCGCCTGAGCCGTCTGGCCATCGAAGAACAATACAACCTCGTCGAGAAATACCGCAAAGAGGGCCGCAACCTCCTTGAGATCACATCCATCGCCAACTACGGCTCCATCCCCGATCTCAGCAAACAGCTCGAATCGCTCCAACGCGATCAGTCCCTCCTTGCGGAACGCTATCTCGAGCGTCACCCGAAGATGATCAACGTGGCCAACGCCATTGCCGTCGCCAAAGACCAGCTCGACACCGCCATCACCCTCGCCATCGCGGACCTCAAGACCAACCTGGAAAAAGTCCGCGCCAACGAACAATCCCTCGAACAGGAATACGCCGCCCAGGCCAAGGAACAGCTCCGTCTTCGTGATCTATCCATCGAATACAAGAGCCTCGAAAATCAGGCCGCCGTCGCCCGCAACAATTACTCCCAGATCCTCGACCGACTCAGTCAGACGACGACCAGCAAATATCTGGAAAAGATCCCCGTTCGCCCCCTTGACCCCGCCACTCCCGCCGGCGGCCCTTACACCCCTGATTTCGGCCGTATCACCAAATCCGCGATCACCCTCGGCATCGTGGTGTTCTTCGCCGTCGCCATCGGCCTCAGCTTCATCGACGACCGCATCAAAAGCGCATGGGACATCGAGCACTTCATCGGCGCGAACCTTCTCGGCATCATTCCCGATCTGTCCGCCCTGAAGGACTCCGACAAATACCGTCTGGTCATCGACAATAAAAACCAGACCGGAGTCGAACCGTTCCTGAGCGTTTACAGCTCGGTAAAGATCCACTCCAAGCTCGATTTCCCGAAGTCCATTCTCGTCACCAGCACCATTCCCGGCGAAGGCAAAACCCTCATCTCAAGCAATCTCGCGGGGAGCTTCGCCCGCCACGGCAAGTCCGTTCTGCTCATCGACTGCGATCTGCGCCGGCCGATGCTTCACCGCCACTTCAACAAGCCCAACGAGTCGGGCCTCATCAGCTGGTTCGACGGCGGCGCCAAGCTTGAAGGCGACCTCGTGAACGATCCGCTGCTTGGCATCTCGTCCATCGGCGAAAACCTGTCCCTCATCAGCTCCGGCGGCCGCTCCAAGAGCCCCACCCAGCTCCTCGAAAGCCCCGTTTTCGGCCAGTTGCTGGAACGCCTCAAGAAACACTTCGATCTCATCGTCGTCGACTCGCCGCCGCTTGGCGCCGTCACCGATTCGCTGCTGATCGCAGAGCGCGTGGACGAGGTCGTTTACGTCTGTCGATTCAACCGTGCCTTCCGCAAACACATCCGGCTATACATCAAGGCACTCCGGTCCGGCAAAAACGAGCTGCTTGGGGTGGTCCTCAACGGCCTGTCGCCGCGCCGCATCGAATATTACTCCAACTACCGCTACTACCGGAGCTATAAAAAATATTACGGCACGCAGGATTGAGCGCGGGGTTGGCGCCCTTTTCTCTCCATCCTGTCTGCGGGCCGCGTCTTGGTGGCGCGGCTTTTTTGTTTCCGCCGCGCGCCCAACCCTGCAACGTCGTCTCCGTGCTGTCCGCCTTTTTACCCGCCGGCTTCGATCCGAAAAAACCCGTCGCCCTCATCGCCGGGCAGGGACTTTATCCCCGTCTCGTGGCCAACGCCATCCGCGCCGCCGGAGTTCCCCTGCGCCTGATCGCGATGGAAGAGGAAACGCCTGCCGCGCTCATCGCCGAGGTTCCCGAGTCTGATCGCGTTCTCCTCAAGGTCGGGCAGGTCGGCGCCATGCTCAAGGCCCTCAAGCGCTTCGACGCCGGCTACGCCTACATGGCCGGCCAGGTTTCCCCCCGCCGTCTTTTCCACGGTCTCCATCCCGATCTCAAGGCGGTCGCCCTTCTCGCCTCCCTTAAACGCCGGAACGCCGAGACTATCTTTGGCGCCATCGCCGGAGAAATCGCCGCCATCGGCGTCACCCTGCTCGACGCCCGCAGCTTCCTCGACGACCAGATCGCCGTCGACGGCTGCATGACGGGCCGCTCGTTTCCCATCGACGACGACTACGTTGCCCATGGCGTGCAGATTGCCCGTGAATGCGCCCGGCTCGACATCGGCCAGGGTTGCGTCGTGCGCAAGGGCACCGTCCTTGCCGTCGAAGCCTACGAGGGAACCGACGAGATGATTCGCCGCGCAGGCACCTTCAAAACCGACGAAACCCTCTTCGTGAAAACCGTGAAGGCCAAACAGGACTACCGCTTCGACGTCCCCTGCTTCGGTCTCAAAACCCTCGAAACCATGCGCGAGGCCGGCATCAAGGCCGCCGTGCTGGAAACCGGCCGTGTCATCATGCTCGATAAACCCGCCGTGCTCGCCCAGGCCAGATCATGGGGCATATCCCTGCGCGGGTTTGCCTGAGCCGGCGTATCGGGGCTTTTATCCCATTCGCCTTGTCCGCTTGCGCCTTCGCAAACCCAGACCCAAGTTTTCCGCACATGAAAAATGACGTCGTTCTCGTCCTCGTCAAAGGCGTGATGCCCACTGCCAACGGCTGTGCCGTGTTTCTCGGCAACGAGGACAAGACCTTCGTCATCTACGTCGACCACTCCGTGGGCAACGCCATCCAGATGACTCTCGACGGCGTCAAAAAAGACCGTCCCCTCACCCACGATCTCATCGCTCACATCCTCACCGGTCTCGGCGCCGAGCTCGATCACATCGTCATCAACGACGTCAGCGAGGGCACTTTCTTCGCCCGCATCCTCCTGCGCATGGAAAACGAGCTCGGCAAAAAAATCGTCGAGCTCGATGCGCGGCCCAGCGACTCCACCGTGCTGGCCCTGCAGCACAAACGGCCCATTTTTGTGGCCCGCAAGGTCTTCGACTCCGTCGAAGACATGACCGAAATCCTCGAACGCGTCCTCCGCCAGCAGGCCGATGAACCGGCCGAGGACGATGAAGCGGACGAAGACGACGAGAAGTAACCGTCCCTTCTCACAATATCCGCGTGTCCCCGTCATCCCTTCTTCGCCCCGCGCCCCTCCCGGCCGCCATTGAACCGGGCCAGCCGCTCACCGCGCTCGCGCCGATGCAGGACGTGACCGACTTGGCGTTCATGGGGGTCATCGCGCACTACGGTGCTCCCGATTGTTTTTTCACCGAGTTTTTTCGCGTCCACGCGCAGTCGCGCCCGGAGAAACACATCCTCCGCTCGATTGACGAAAACCAGACCGGCCGCCCCGTCTTCGCCCAGCTCATTGGCGAAGAAATCAACCACCTCGCCCGCACCGCCACCGAGCTCCTTCGTCATCCCGTCGCCGGCATCGATCTCAACATGGGCTGCCCCGCCCCCAAGGTTTATAAGAAAAACGTCGGCGGCGGCCTCTTGCGTGAACCCGCCAAAATCGACGAAATTCTCGGAGCCCTCCGCCATGCCTGCCCCGGTCTCTTTACCGTGAAGATGCGTATCGGCTTAGACAGCACCGAACATTTCGAGCGCATCCTCGACCTCATCAACAAGCACGACGTCGATCTGCTCAGTCTCCACGGCCGCACGGTGAAGGAGATGTATCGCAGCGAGGTTCACTACGATTACATCGCAGCGGCCGCGGCCCGCGTGAAATGCCCCGTTCTCGCCAACGGCAACATCACCTCCGCCGCCACCGCCGTCCGTGTGCTTGGTGAAACCAAGGCGGCCGGTGTGATGATCGGTCGCCATGCCATTCGCAACCCGTGGATCTTCCGCCAATGCCGCGAGGCCTTCGCGCGGAAACCGGTCACTATCGTCACCCTCGCCGATGTCCGCGACTACGTTGCCCGTCTCTACGACGCCACCCGCCAGCCCGGCCTGCCCGAACGGATGCACGTGAACAAGATGAAGAAATACCTCAACTTCGTCGGCCAGAGTGTGGATGCCACCGGCTCGTTTCTCCACGACATGCGGCGCACCGAGACCGAGGCCGCGCTTTTCGAAGTATGCGACCGGCACCTCCTCGCCGAGCCCTCAAAAATCTTCGCCGACGAACCCTACCCCGGCGTCATCGCCCGCCCCAACTGCGAGACGCCCACCGCCGATTCCGACGGCTGCTCACTGGAGACTATCAGCGCCTGAAGCGGACAGCGACGAGACTCGCTTCCTCTAAACCGGCGTACTTTTTCGCCCCATGTGCGGCGCATGCCTGTCTTACCCAAGGAAACGACATGGCACTTCTGCCGGAGCACTCAATTCTTCTGCGCAAGGTTGGAGGCTGAGGTCAGCTTTTCCAAAAGCACGGAGCGTGGAACCGGCTTTGCAATAAAATCGTCCATGCCGGCGGCCAGACAGGCTGCTCGCTCCTCGTCGAGTGCTCCGGCCGTAAGGGCGATCACCCGGGTGCCGCGATTGAGTTCGCCAGCTGCACCGGCTCGCAGCCGGCGCGTGGCTTCATGCCCGTCGATCTCGGGCATCTGCACGTCCATGAGCACCAGATCAAACTTGTCGGTCCGCAACCGCTCCAGCGCGGCGGCAGCGTTGGCAAAAGCCGCGGGGGCATAGCCTAGCACCCCGAGCGTAGCGGCGATGACCTTGAGATTGACGGGGTTGTCGTCGACGACGAGGAGCCGGAGAGGATGCGCGGCCGCGAATTCACCCGGAACCGGACCCATCTCGGCGGTTGGCGGAGGCCGGCGCAGCGCGGCGGGATCGCGCAGGGCCTGCGCCGCGATCGAGGCAAACTGCAGGTTACGGATCGGCTTGGGCAGGATCGCGGTAAACAGACCGGGCGGCGTCTCCGTCTGCGACGGTTGCGCTGAGGAGACCAGAAGGAGTGGCAGGTGCCGCGTGTCTTCCCGGGCACGGATGGCGCCGGCCAGGGCGATGCCGTCCATGCCGGGGATCATGTAGTCGAGGACGGCGAGATCGAAACGCTGGCGATCAAGGACGGCCAAGGCATCCACTCCCCGGCGCACCGCCACCATGCCCGCGCCGTATTGGGCGAGGATTTTTTCCAGCAGGCGCAGATTGGCCGGCAGGTCGTCGACCACGAGCACTCGCCGGCCATGCAGGGCGCGCTCAATCTCGTGAGGCGCCATAGGCGCGCGGAGCCGGAGTTGGCCGGTCACGCTTGCCTCCGTCACGGGCAGAGTGAAATGAAAATCGCTTCCCTCCCCCGGCTTGCTGTCAACACCGATCTCACCTCCCATGAGCGTCACAAGACGCTGGCAGATGGCCAGGCCCAGACCGGTGCCTCCGTAGTGGCGCGTCGTCGAGGTATCGACTTGGGAAAACGCCTTGAAAAGACGGTCACGGCGGTCGGTCGGGATACCAATACCAGTGTCGTGCACATGCACCGAGAGTCTTTGGCGTCCGTCGTCACCCGGAGGAACCGTGACGACGCGGATTTCCACATGGCCGGCGGCGGTAAACTTGATGGCATTGCCAACCAGATTGAGCAGTATCTGCCGCAGACGGGTCTCGTCACCCAAGATACCCTCGGGCACGTCCGGCTCGGTCCAGTAAACAAGCTCGATTTGCTTGGCACGAGCCTGAGTCGCGAGCAAGTCGAGCACATCCTCGATGAGCAGACGAAGGGCGACGGGGCGCGATTCGAGTTCGGTGCGGTCGGCCTCGAGCTTGGAAAAGTCGAGAATGTCGTTGATCAGGGTGAGCAGCGACTCGCCGGAACCAAGGATGGTGCGCAAATAGTCGCGTTGCGTCTCGTCGAGCCGGGTATCGGCGAGAAGGTTGGCGAATCCGATCACGCCATTCATCGGCGTGCGGATTTCGTGGCTCATCATGGCGAGGAACTGGCTTTTGGCGCGGACGGCATCCTCGGCGGCTTCGCGTGCGTGGACCTGCTCGCTGATGTCGTTTTGAATTGCGATGAATTCGACCGGCCGGCCGGCGGCATCCGCGATGGGAAACACGGTGGCATCGACCCAATAGGTGGCTCCGTCGCGTGAGCGCTGGCAAAGATTGCCATGCCAGAGACGTCCGGCAGCGACAGTGGCATGGATGTTTTCCAGATAACCGGCGGGATGCGCCGTGCCGTCGAAGAGACTCGGTGAGTCATGCAGCAGCTCTTCACGCCCGTAACCGGAAAGTAAACAGAACCGGTCGTTGACCGCCAAAATGCGATGGTCCGGATCGGTGACGATGATGGCGCAGTGGTCATCAAGCGCGGCCTGGGTCTGGCGAAGGCGGCGCAGCGATTCGTCCGCTGCGGCCCGGGCTTCCTCGGCAAGACGTTCGCTGTCCATCGCCTCATTGACCATATCTTGCACGACGGGTCGGATGAACGTGCGGAAATACACCCAGGCGACGGGCAACAGCAACGCGGCAAAGGCGGCGGCGATGAGCACGGCGTGGTCACGCCGCGTGCGAGCCTCGGCAATCTGATCGGCCAGCAGCCGGTCAAGATGGTCGATCGAGTCGCGCCAGAACGCTAGGCCAGACTCGAACGCCATGCGTATTCTGCCGTCGAACTCCGAGACGGGTAGCACAGGTCTTTCCGATGAGGAGGACGGGCAGATCGTCTCGGCGAATTTCTGAATCTCACCGAGAAAGTTCTCCGCCTCCTGCGGATAGTCCCGCTGAAAAGAATCGAGCGCACGGGACGAACGAAGATCGCCACCGATGGCAGCGTCGATGCTACGTTGGAGGCGAACGATATCCTCCTGCCGTAACTGATGGCAAAACACCCCCGCCGTCGCCGAGGTTGCGTCGTCCCAGGCGTGCTTGCGCAGGTCGGGTCCGAGCAGCTCGTGCATGTGAAGCAGGCGCTCGAGGTGGAGCGGCATCAACGAGGCGATGACGTCGGTCATGGCGTTGGTCTCGGCCTCCGGGCTGATGGTAAGACCGGAATGGTCACCCACATGAAAAATAAATTGGTGCAGCCGTTGCACCAGCTGACGCTGGCCGGCGGTGCGCTGGGGGCTGCCGCGCGGCGCGGCGCTGGCTTTATTCCACAACATGCGCAGTTCCTCCATTGTCGGGGCCGACCGGCCGGCCGCGACCAGCGCCTCGGGCCGGGGCAGCATCGCGGCAAGCGCGGTCTGCTGTGTTTCAAGTTCGGTCAGCTCCTGTTCGAATGCGCGGGACGCGGCCTCGTCGTCGGCGGTATCGTTCCATGCCAGATGCACGGCGTGATGAAGCAGGCCGACCGTCCGCAGCATCTGGTGCAACCCGGCGCGTTCACGCTCACCCCGGGTAATGTCGGCGTTAAGACCCGTGGAGAGAAAATAGACAGCGAGCCCGACAATGGGCAACGCGTAGAGGGCGATCAGCACCCCGACATGTTGGACGAGGCGGCGACGATTGTATTGGGTGCGTTCGGACATGGACCGGCGGTCTTGGGACTAAGGAGCAAGATGCGCCCAAGGACATCTATCTGCACCATGCAAGAAACCCGAGATGTTGCCATTCCTTTTCCCACGGAGCCCGCGATCAAGCCATGCTCCATGGCCCCCAGTGCACCGCCTCTATTCCAGCCCCAGCGTCTTGCGACCTTCGGGCGAAATCATCTGCGGCGTCCAGATCGGATCCCACACGATGTAAACCTTCGCGGATTCGACGGTGGGCAACGCGGCGATTTTTTGGCGCGCATCCTCGGCGATCGTCGGCCCCATGCCGCAACCTTGCGCGGTCAGCGTCATCTTCACCTCGACCACATGGCCGCCCGCCCGCCCCTTCTCGATGTTGAGATCATAGACGAGACCCAGATCCACGATGTTGACCGGGATTTCCGGATCGAAACAGGTCTTCATCGCCGCCCACACCGCCTGCTCGCTAAACTCGCCCGTCGCCGGGGAAGCCGCCGCCAGCGTGGCCACATCGAAGCCAGCCAGCGCATCCGCATCCTCGCGCTGAATGCGAAACAGTCCGTGGTCCGTCCGCACGGTGACACTGCCGCCGAGCGTCTGCATGACATGGGCCGATGTGCCTGCCTTGAGGGTGACCGTGTCGCCCGCCGGAATCACGGTGGCGGAAATATCGCGGGAGAGAATGTGTTCGGATGACATGGGAAGGATTGGTTAGCGCACGATGATATCCACCGGCAGGCGAGCGTAAACCCCGCGCGGGTCGTTGAACTGCTCCAGCGTGGCGGCCTCTTCCTTGAATCGGGTCAGCACCCGAGACAACACGCCGGAACCCCGGCTTTCAAGAGGATGCCCCCGTCCGATCAACGCCGTCAGTTTTTCCGTGAATGATTGCGGCTGCGGAAACTCCTCCAGCGCGCAGGATTTTTTAAGACCGGCTTCTTTCGCCGCGCACGCTATCGCCGCGTCCAGCCCGCCCAATTCGTCAACAAGCCCCAGTTTCAACGCCTCGCTTCCCGACCACACCCGACCTTCGGCGATTTTCCGGACGGCCGAAGGATCAAGGTTCCGGCCTTCGGAGACCTTGCGGATGAACTCGCCGTATATCCAGTCGACCATGCGTTGGAAAATCGCCAGCTCTTCCGGGGTCTTTGGCCGGGAGATCGTCATCAGATCGGCATGCCGTGCGGTTTTCACGCCGTCCCAGGTGAAGCCGAGATCATTGGCCAGTTTCTGAATGTCGAAATGAATCCCCACCACGCCGATCGAACCCGTGATGGTGGTCGCATCGGCAAAGATGCGCTTGCTGTAAGCCGAAATCCAATACCCGCCCGAGGCGGCGTAGCTTCCCATAGAAATGATCACCGGCTTTTCTTCCTGGGCCAGACGGATCTCGCGCTGGATATGCTCGGCGGCGGTGGCCGAACCACCGGGACTGTTCACCCGGATCACGATTGCCTTCACATCCCTGTCCTGACGCAGGCTCCGGATTTCACGCGAAAAACTGTCGCCGCCCACCTCCCCGTCCTTTCCTTCTCCATCCACGATGGCGCCTTCCGCGTAGATCACCGCAATGATGCCGTCGTCGGCCGACGGGGTTCCATCCGTCGTGTCCTTGGGCAATACGTCGATGTAATCGGCGAGTGCGATCTGCGTAAAGGCGTCGGACGCATCGGTCTTTCCGGTCGCCTTCTTGAGCTTTGCGAGAATCTCGTCCTTGTAGGCAAGCCGGTCCACCAGTCCCGCCTTCACCGCAACCTCGGGACGGATAATACCCTCCTCGTCGGCCAGTTTTTGGACACTGGCCGGGGGCATCTTGCGATCCTCGGCCACATCGGCGACCAGATCGGTCCAGATGTCGCCAAGCAGTTTCTCCAGCTGTTCGCGGTTTTCCGGGCTCAGGTCCTTGCGGACAAAAGGCTCCGCGTATGATTTGTAGACGCCGGATTTCGTCACCTGCACGCCCACGCCGAAGCGCTCGAAGGCCCCCGCGTAAAACATGGGTTCGCTCGCCAGTCCGGGCAGGAGCAACGTGCCATACGGGTCCAGCGCCAGATCGGTCGCTCCCGCGGCGAGGTAAAGATCGCGCGTCGTCGCGTAATCGAGATAGGCCACGACCGGTTTGCCCGAGGCTTTGAAATCCGCGAGGGCCGCCCTCACTTCCTTGAGCGCCGCGAAGCCCGTGCCGTAGCCCGACGGCTCCAGACTGCCCGTGAGAAACACCCCCGCGATGCGTCTGTCATGCGCCGCCTCGCGCAGCGCGCGGGTGACCTGCCGCAATTGCAACGTCTGCGACCCGGCGCCGCCCGACAACAGCGCGCCAAACCCCGCCCCGTCGCTTTCCACGGGAGTATCCGTCAGGTTGGCCTTCAGGTCCAACACCAGATACGAGCCCGGTTCGACGACCACGGTTTTCTTTTCCCACGTCGAAACCGCCGCCAGAAAAACAAAGGCCAGCACCGCCAGTCCCATGACGGAAAGCACCAGCGCGGTCAGCGTGCCCAGCATCGACGCGAAGAAATATTTCATAAGATGGCATACCGTAACCACGCAAAGGCGGTGCGCCAGTGCTTTTAGTTCCCGCGCGCCTTCACGAAAGTTTTGCCTTCAAAATGTGACATCTCCCATCTTCACCGGACCGGGATTTGCTGTTACTCAAAACATCTGCCCTCTTTAAACTCATGAGCGACCAAATCGAACTGCTGACCACCAACCGCAAGGCCCTCACCGTAAATTTGGACGACGCAAAATACGGCACGCTCGCCGAAATCGGCGCCGGCCAGGAAGTGGCCCGCATCTTTTTCCAGGCCGGCGGCGCCGCGGGCACCATCGCCAAGTCGATCTCGGCCTACGACATGACGTTCAGCGACGCCATCTACGGCAAGGCCCCGCGTTACGTCTCCCGCGAACGCCTCCAGACCATGCTCGATCACGAGTATAGCCTGCTCATCGAGCGCCTGGCCGCCAAACGCGGCGACGCCAGCACCTTCTTCGTCTTTGCCGATACCGTCGCCGCCAAGAGCTTTCGCGGCAACAACGAGTGCCACGGCTGGATGGGCATTCGTTTCCAGACCGAACCGCACGGCCCTCCCAACGACGTCATCATCCACGTGCGCATGTGGGACAAGGACAACCTCCACCAGCAACAGGCCGTGGGCATCGTCGGCACCAACCTCATTTACGGCGCCTTTTTCTACCGCGACAACCTCGACCGGCTCATCCAGTCGCTCGTCGACAACGTCGGCACCGACCGCATCGAGATCGACATGATGCGCCTCTCCGGCCCGGCGTTTCAAAACGTCGACAACCGCCTCGTCTCCCTGCACCTCGTGCAGCACGGCCTCACCAACGCCGTCATGTTCGGCGCCAATCACGAGGTGCTCCAGCCCTCCGAGGTCCTCTACAAAAAGGCCATCCTCGTCGAGCGCGGCAGCTTCCGCCCCGTCACCCATGTCAACGTCGACATGCTCAACTGCGCCTGCGCCCAGTTCATGCAGGAGCCTCAGGTCAAGGGGAAGGAAATCATGGTCCTCATGGAAATCACCATGAACAACCTCCTCGCCGCCGGCGGTCTCGATGCGCAGGACTTCCTCGCCCGCGTCGATCTGCTCGGCGACATCGGCTTCACCGTCCTCATTTCCAACTACTCGGAGTATTACCGCCTCACGTCCTACTTCCGTCGTTACACGAAGGAGATGATCGGCGTCGCCATGGGCATCAACAACCTCCTCGAGGTGTTCAACGAGAAATACTACGAGGGCCTCGAGGGCGGCATTCTCGAAAGCTTCGGCCGCCTCTTCCGCAACTTCGTGAAACTCTACATCTACCCGATGCAGCAGAAAGCCTACGATCGTTACCTCACCGACGGCCATCCCGCGGCCTCCCCCTCGGGCAATTCCACGTTCGCCTCCACCGTGCTCATCAGCGCGAAAAACCTCCAGGTCGATCCCCACCTCACCAACCTCTACGCGCACCTGATGGAAAACCACTACCTTGAGTGCATCGTGGGTTTCGATCCCAACATTCTCGGCATCTTCTCGCGCGACGTCCTCCAGCGCATCCGCGCCAACGACTCCAGCTGGGAAACCATGGTTCCCGTCACCGTTGCGAACGCGATTAAAAGCCGGCGCCTCTTCGGCTACGGCGAATCCGCTCCCGAGGCCGTGACCGTCTGACCCACGGGCCCTTTCTCAACGGTCACCCCGCCGCCAGAAGCTCGTCGCTTTGCGAAGCTCGGCGGCGGCGGCCCGCGCTTCCTCCGCGGACTGCTCATCCGCCACCTCAATCGTTTTCTTCGCCTCCACCGGAGTCTCCGTCACCGCCTGGCTCTTGCGCGACACCAGCAAGTTTCCGGTTTTGACATCGACCGCATAGGTGTAGCCGCTTCGCCCGGTCACGGAGTTCTGATCGTGCGAAACCGCCTCATCCGCCCCCGTCAGACTGATCGATGAAAATTGCCCCGAAAATCCGGTGGCGGAAAAAAGATCAAACGTGGCCGCGCCACCTCCGAGGGCGGAGATCATATCCGCGCCCACATTGAGCACCAGCGTTCCTCCCAGCGTCAGAGCGCCTTCGACCACGATGCGGTCATGGCCGTTGGCCAGGCAGTTCATCAGCTTGAGATGCGTCGTTCCGCCCAGCGTAAGTGAATCCATAAACGACAACACACCGGTCGTCGTGTCGTCCAACGCACCGACCAGCGTCGCCCCCTGTCCCACCGTGAGCGCGCCTTTTACCCGACCCACGCCACGGAGACTTTGAGCGGCGCCCAGCGTGCAGCCGCCCGTGACTCCGCTGACATCAAGCACCGAGCCGGAACGGACAACGATCATCTGCGAAGCCAGCGAGCCCCCCGCACCGAGCGCGAGCGTTCCCGCCGTGATCATTGTGTCGCCACGATAGGTATTAGCGCCGTTTAGCACGAGAACGCCCACACCGGATTTTGTCAGCCCGCCGGCACCGGAAAGCACGCCATTGAGGTTGATCAACCGTGATTCGCCGCCTTCGTTGGCGGCGGTGAAAATGACGTTTCCGCCTTCAGCAAGGGTCATGTCGAGCGGCGACGTCCAGTTTTCCAGCGCACCGATCGTGCCACCAGCCAGCAGGATATTGGTCGAGAGATCACCGGCCGCCTTCTTGGAAATACCCGCCGCGCCCACATACAACGCGCCCCCGGTCATTTTCAATTTCGCCGAGGCGCCCGGTTTGAAATTTCCGCCGGCGCCCAACTGGATTCCACCGATTCTCAAAACTCCCCCCGAAATCGACAGCTCTCCCGAGCCCGCCGGGAACACCGCATCGTGGTTGATGTAAAGCGGGCAATCGGGATCGGACAACGTGCCACCCTCGATGCTCACAACCCCGCGGCTCGAACCGTCACCACCGATCAAAACAGGCGTCGTCAAGGTCACCGTGCCATTCTTGAGGCGCAGCGTGCCCGATTTGCCCGAGCGTCCCACGATGTTCAAATTGGCGGACAGCGAACTGCTGGCCGCCTGCACGATGATCGCCGCAGGGTCGTCGATGGTGTAAACCGAATCGCCGCCATAACCGATCAACAATCGGCCGCCCTTGAGGTCCAGCGTGGCCGCACGTTGGAGCACATCGCCCTGCGTCCACAGGGTGATGTTGCCCCCTTTTCCGCCAAAGACACCTCCGTTCAGTTCCAAGAGTCCGCCGCCCAGCACGGTCCAGGCGACGTTGGTCGTGAATTGGCCGCCCGAAAGCGCCAGTTTCGCGCCCTGTCCGATGGTCGTCTTGAACGCCGACAAAGGCACCAGCATGCTTCCCACCACCACCTCGCCGCCGGCGTCGACTGTCACCGCCGGCGAGATACCGGCCAACACAAGCTTGCCGCCCGAAAGCGTGTAACTGCCTCCGTCCGCGACGTGAAACTTGACCTCGGCCACCGTCTGCGTGCCGGACAAGGTCACGACGCCTTTCGCCGCCTTGCCCGCTCCTATCGTGACGATATCAAGCGGTGTGGTGAGCGCGACATTCGCCTCCCCGTTCCACCAGTTGTTTGTAGTGACACTCCAAACACCGTCGCCGTCCTGCGCCCCGGCCATCTCCGGATTGGCATCCCAGGTAAGCGCGGCGGCGGACAGAACACCGGCGGTTATCATTCCTGAAAATCCGGCGCACGCCGTCTTGAAAATCCGTCCAAAACGCGAAAAACGCGGATCCAAAAACCGACACTCGGTCGAAGCGACAATTGGGGTAGTCATGGGGTTGGGGTAAAAATATCTTAGTAACCCGCTATTGGATTAGAAGGTTATATTTCAACGGCCGCCGCCGCCATCTTGATCCCAAAAACGCAAAGTCTCCCCGCATTCCGCACTTCCTCGCGGACGGATTTTCCTTTTGGCTCGGCGGCTCCCTTCCATGCGCTTCCACAAGTATCACGCCCTCGGCAACGACTACATCGTCTGCGACCCCGCGGACTTCCCCCAGTGGGGAGCCGCCCCCACCGTCGAGCAGATCCGCGTCGTCTGTCACCGCAATTTTGGCGTCGGCTCCGACGGCATCCTCTGGGGCCCGCTGCCCTCCGCCAAGAGCGACTTCGGTCTGCGCATTTTCAACCCCGACGGCTCCGAGGCCGAAAAATCAGGCAACGGCCTGCGCATTTTCTCCCGTTATTTGTGGGATCAGAAACTCGCCAAGAATCCCGTCTTCACCGTCGAGACTCCCGGCGGCCACGTCCAGTCCGTCATCAAGGAAGACGGCCGCCTCATCACCGTGGACATGGGCAACGTGAGCTTCACCAGCACCAAAATCCCCCACGTCGGCCCCGAGCGCGAAGTCATCAACGAAAAGATCACCGTCCTCGACCGCACGTTTACCTATTGTTCCGCCACCATCGGCAATCCCCACTGCGTGCTTCCGCTCGATTCCGTCTCCTCCGAGCTCGCCCACAAATACGGCCCGCATCTGGAAACCCACGCCAACTTCCCGAGGAAGACCAACGTGCAATTCCTCAAGGTCCTTGACCGCGCAAATATCCAGATCGAGATCTGGGAGCGCGGCGCCGGCTACACCCTTGCCTCGGGCAGCAGCTCCAGCGCCGCCGCCGCCGTCGCCCACAAGCTCGGCCTCGTCGATGCCAACGTCACCGTGCACATGCCCGGCGGCCAGATTGGCATCGAGATCGGCGAAAACTTCGCCATCCGCATGACCGGCACCGTCAACAAAGTCGCCACCGGCGAGATGCATCCGCAACTCTTCGAGGTCAAAGTCTGAGCCGGTCGCCCTTCCCGGCCGCAAATCTCCATTGATGCGCGCCGTCCACGCGCGCACGCTTGCCGCAATGGGATGGCTTTCAGACTTTTTCAGGCTGGTCGGCGGATTCCTTTACTGGAACGCCCGCAAGACATTCTACCGCCTGCGCGGCGCCCGCGGTCGCTGTCCCTGCCAGCACCCGAGCGATTCCGGCAACGCCTGGGAAACCGGCTGCAACGCCATCACCCACTGGAACCAGCCCGCCCGTTTCCAATCCATTTGTCCGTTGCTTCAAAAGGATTCGTCCGACCGTTGGCGTTGCTCGGTCAATCAGGCCGACGTCCGGCCTTTCTGGGGACGCGCCTTTGCCTTTTACGGCACCGGCTTCGCCGCGCTTTATCTGGCGGGCACGCTCGCCGCGTTCACCGCCCTGCGCACGATCGGCTATCCGGTGACATACGCCGGCATCATCTGGCCGCCCTCATGGTCAAAATTCGACGGCATCAAATCGGATTTCTTCCTGACCAAATTTCAACGCGCCTACGCCGCCCAGGACACCCGCGAGGCGATGCTCGACCTTTCCCTCGCCTACGATCTCAACCCCCGCAACTACAGCGCCGGCTTCCTGCTCGCCCAACTTTGCCAGGTCGGCCAGTCCGGCCTTTCCGACCGTTTATACCGCCGTCTGCTTGCCGAACACCCCGAGAACGCCGAGCAGACATCCCAGGCGTTTTTCCGCTCACTCCTTGCCCGCGGAGATTTTCAGGCGGTGCAGGCTCTCGCCCGCGACCGCATCCTCACGGCTCCCGATTTTTCACCCGCGTGGCTCAACGCATTTCTTTTCGCGAACCGGCGTATCGGCGACGATGAATCCCTCGCGAAGCTCGCGGAGAACCCGCGCATCCAAATGTTGCCGCCGGACGTGCAAACGGTGCTCTCGCTTGCCTGCGCCATTCGGACATCCCCTCCGTCCGGTGTTCGCCAGCTGTTGCTCGACGCGGCCGGCCGCGGAGCCAACGGCTACACGCTTTATTTCATCTGCAATCAACTCATCCAACACGACGCCGCCCAGGCCGCGCTGGGACTTGTTGAGCAGGCCGGCATTAATTTGAGCCCCCGTGACCGCACCTCCCTGCGCCTCAACGCCCTCGCCGCACGAGACTGGGCCACCACTTTGGACAAGGAAGTCGGCCGGCTGCTCGCCCCGCCTCTCACTCCCGCCGTGGTGGAGTTGCTCTCCACCCATCTCATTCTCTGGCCCGACGACGGGTTGCTCGGGAAACTCTTTGTCCGGCTGAAGGCATCACCCCTGCCGCCGGACGAAAAAAGCTACTCGGCCTATCTCACCTTTTTTTGCGCGGCCGGCGTCGCCCGGGATAAAGATATTCTCGACTGGAGCACCGCACGTTTGAAGGAAGTTGTCGGCACGCGTTTTTCCAGTCTGGACATGGTTGGCGGGTTTTTCCTCGTTCCCAACAACACCTCTCATTTGGAAAACTATCTTCCAACCCTCCAGCCCTTGCCGCTGGAAACCACTTACGCTCTGTTCACCCACTACGCTCCGGTTGCCAACGCGCCCCGGTCTCCTTGAATGAGCACGTCCGGCCCATCACCCGTCACCCGCAGTGATCG
This sequence comes from Rariglobus sp., assembly GCA_035493815.1. Taxonomy (GTDB): domain Bacteria; phylum Verrucomicrobiota; class Verrucomicrobiia; order Opitutales; family Opitutaceae; genus Rariglobus. Next base: position 8,568 of record DATJHQ010000023.1, on the reverse strand, counting down.
CCTCGCGACCGGATGCGTGCTGGTGTCCGCCGGGCTGCTCATCGCCGCGCTCTCCGCGCTGCTCTGGCCGCAGTGGCTCCACAACCCCGATCTGTCCCACGGACTTTTTGTGCCCGCGATTTTTTTCCTGCTGCTGCATGAAAGCAGGAAACACGGCCCGTGGCGCTGGCTCCCCGAGACTCCCTCGATAAAAATCCTGCGCGCTTCCGCCATCGTCGCCGGACTCGCCTTGGTCGCGCTCGGCGGACTCTTCGCCGCCGCCGTCGATTGGTCTCACGCCCTCGTCGGCCAGATGCTCGCCTGCGCCCTGAGCATGCTGCTCTTCGCCGCCCTTGTCTGGATGGCCGGTGACCGGATGAAACTCATTCCGCTCAACTGGTCTTCGCTCGTGGCCGTCGGTTTGTGGCCGCTCAGCGCCCCCATTCCACCCGGCACCTATCAGCACATCACGCTCACCCTGCAACTGTGGGTCACCAAGGTCGTGATCCACTCGCTGCACCTGCTGGGGATTCCCGCGACCACCGCCGGAAACATCATCGAGCTCGCCCACACCAGCGTTGGCGTCGAGGAGGCGTGCAGCGGCGTGCGCAGCCTCGTTTCTTGCATCGTCGCCGGCTTGTTTTTTTCCGCCACCCTCGTGCGACGGCCGGCGGCTCGCGTCTTCATCGTCGTCCTCTCCGTGCCGCTCGCCATCGGGATGAACATCCTGCGCTCGCTGCTCCTCACCCTCTTCGCCAATGCCGGCATCGACATCGGCGGCACCTGGCACGATCTCACCGGATTTGCGGTTCTCGGGGTGACTTCCCTGATTCTCGGCGGCCTCGCCCTGTGGCTGGGCGATCGCCCCGCCTCGCCGCCACCACCGGAAAAAACCGGTGGAATCGCCGGCTCTCCATCGCGACGCTGGGGCGTGCCCGCGGGGTTGATGGCCGCGCTGCTGCTCGCCGCGTTCTTCGTTTTCAACACCCACGGGACCTCGCGGCCCGGCGCCGCCGCGCCCGATCTTGAGGCGATTCTCCCCGCCGCCGCCGAAGGCTGGAACGTGATCACCGCACACGACCTTTATCAATTCACCGCCACGCTGCAGACCGACCATCTCGTGCAACGCAGCTACGTCCGCACCGATTCGGACAACAAGGTCGAGCATGTCACCTTCTACCTCGCCTACTGGCCTCCCGGTCAGGCGCCCGTCAGCCTCGTGTCTTCCCATACGCCCGACGCCTGCTGGCCCGGCACGGGCTGGGAGGCTCTGCCACGCACGCCTGGGCCGACACCCTTCCTCGTCGGCGATCAGCCCGTTCCCGCACCCGAAGCGCGCGTTTTCAAAAACGGCCCCATCTTCACCAACGTCTGGTATTGGCACCTCTACGACGGACACCCCATCGTGCAGATCGATCCGCGTTCGCCGCGCGCCCTCCTCAAGCTCGCCCTGCGTTACGGGTTTCACAAGGACGGCGACCAGCTCTTCATCCGCATCTCCAGCAACCGTCCGTGGGAGGAATTGCGCGACGATCCGTTGATCGTTGGAATCTTGTCCCGCCTGCATCCCCTCGGCCTGTAACCCGCCATGCTCTTCCGCCTCACTACCCGCGAACGCTACGCCCTCGGCATCATCGCCCTCCTCATCGCCCTCGGCATTCTCGGCATGGCCATATTCTAACTCCGGTTCCCCTCCGATATCTTTCTCGTTCTTCATTCTCTTTCTCGTTCTCATTCTCCCTCCGAAACTCTCCGTTCCCCACCTCCGGAAGCTCTCCGCTCTAGCCTCTTCGCTCTCAGCCCAGCACCCGCGCCGTATTCCGGTTGATTTGCCCGCCAAAATTCTGATTCTCCCTGCATCCCATCGATGCGCCCGCACGTTCTAGTTATGAAGTGGCCTACGCCCAAACCAGTTCGTTCATCGCTTTCGCAGTCGCCCGCCCGCGCCGCCCGGCTCCCGTCCGCGCCTTCCGTTCGCTTCGCATGAGTTCGGTGCCTCCAGCCGCCATCATTCCTCCCGACGAGGAAAAACACGCCGTGGACGCGCAGATCCTCCAACGTGTCGCCGCCGGCGACCAGTCCGCCCTCGGCGAACTCTACGACCGCTTCTCCCGCCCCCTTTTTGCCGTCGCCCTCCGCGTTCTCAACGACGCCGCCGAGGCCGAGGATGTCCTCCACGACGTCTTCGTCACCCTATGGGAAAAAGCCCCCGACTTCGAGTCCTCCCGCGGCCACGCCTTCTCCTGGGCGCTCACCCTTACGCGCAACCGCGCCATCGACCGCGTCCGCTCCCGCAAACGCCGCGCCGAGATCATCACCGAAGCACTTCCATCCGACCTCGGCTACGACGAAGCCGCCGATGCCAAGCTCGATGCGCCCGGCTCCCTCTGGTTCAAGGAAAAAGCCGCCGCCGTCCGCTCCGCCGTCGCCACCCTCCCCGCCGACCAGCGCAAGGCCCTCGAGCTCGCCTATTTCAGCGGCCTCACCCAGCAGCAAATCGCCGAGAAACTCTCCGAACCCCTCGGCACCGTAAAAGCCCGCATCCGTCGCGCCCTGTTCAAGCTCCGCGACGTTCTCACCCCGCAGCTATGATCGACGAACGCAAAGAAGAAGCCGCCGCGCTCTACGCCCTCGACCTGCTCGAAGGCGCGGAACTCTCCGCGTTCGAAGCCGAGCTCGCCGCCGACCGCGAACTCCGCCACCTCGTCGACCGTCTCCGCGAGACCTCCGCCGGCGTCGCCTTGCTCGCACCGCCCGCCGCGCCGTCCGCTTTCCTCCGCGAACGCATCATGGCCGCCGCCGCCGACCGCTCCACCACCCGGCCCGACCACGTCGTGCCCTTCATTCTCCCCGCCTGGGCCGGCTGGGCCGCCGCCGCCTGCTTCATCATCGCCACCGGCTACTTCGTCGTCGCCAATTTCAACACCCGCAGCCAGTTCGACTCCCTCCGCGAAAACGCCCGCCTCTCCGCCATCGAGATCAAAAACCTCAACAACATCCTCGAAGCCGAGCGCCTCATCTCGAAGCAACAGATCGCCTCCCTCAAGGGCGCCCAGACCGACATCGCCGACCTCCGCGCCAAACTCGCCACCGAGCGCGCCGAAGCCTCCGCTCAAATCGCCGACCTCCTTCACCAGAACGCCCTCGCCGACCTGAAGATCGCCTCGCTTGCCTCCCTCGCCGGCAACTCCCCGCAGGCCCAGGCCATCGCCGTCTGGAACCCCAAGACCCAGGAAGGCGTTCTCTCCGTTGCCAAGCTCCCCGCCCTCGCCAGCGACAAGGACTACCAACTCTGGGTCATAGATCCCGCCTATCCGAATCCCGTGGACGGCGGCGTCTTCCAGGTCGACCCCGCCACCGGCGACGCCCGCGTCAATTTCAAGCCCAACAAAGACGTGAAGTTCGCCGCCAAGTTCGCCGTCAGTCTGGAACGCAAAGGCGGCGTCCCCAAGGCCCAGGGCCCCATCGTCCTCCTCAGCGACTAAATCCGAATCATTCTCGTTCCTCTTTATCTTTCTCTGTCGCCAGGGAATTCGGAGGGAGAAAGATAAAGAGTAAGAGAAAGAAGAAAGATTCCGTCCTCGATCCGCCGCCTCCTCCTCTTCCTCCGGCTCTTAGCTCTAGCCCCTCAGCTCTCAGCCTCCGCTAAGTCTCCCCGTTCTTTCCAAGCTTGTCACCCGCTCCGCCCCCGCGAAACTCCACCGCTTTATGGTCATCAAACCCAAAGTCCGTGGATTTGTCTGTATCACCGCCCATCCCGCCGGCTGTGCCACCCATGTTCAGGAGCAGATTGATTACGTAAAGTCCAGGGGCCCCCTCAAAAACGGCCCCAAAAAGGTCCTCGTGATCGGTGCCTCCACCGGCTACGGCCTCGCCTCCCGCATCGGTGCCGCCTTCGGTTCCGGCGCCGCCACCATCGGCGTCTTCTTCGAGCGCCCCTCCGAACCCGACAAGACCGCCACCCCCGGCTGGTATAACACCGCCGCCTTCACCAAGGCAGCCCACGCCGCCGGCCTCTACGCCAAGAACTTCAACGGCGACGCCTTCTCCGACGCCCTCAAGACCCAGGTCCTCGACACCATCAAGCGCGACCTCGGCCAGGTCGACCTCGTCGTCTACTCCCTCGCTTCCCCCCGCCGCACGCATCCCAAGACCGGCGTCGTTCATAAATCCTGCCTTAAACCCGTCGGCCAGTCCTACACCAACAAGACCGTCGACACCGACAAGGGCATCGTCAGCTCCATCACCATCGAGCCCGCCAATCCAGCCGAGATCGCCGACACCACCGCCGTCATGGGCGGCGAAGACTGGGAGATGTGGATCAACGCCCTCGCCGACGCCAAACTCCTCGCACCCGGCGCCACCTCGGTCGCCTACTCCTACATCGGACCCGCCGTCACCTGGCCCATCTACAAAAACGGCACCATCGGCCTCGCCAAAAACGATCTCGAACGCGCCGCCAAGTCCATCGACGCCACCCTCAAAACCAACGGTTACGGCCGCGCCTTCATCTCCGTCAACAAAGCGCTCGTCACCCAGGCCAGCTCCGCCATCCCCGTCGTCCCCCTCTACATTTCGATCCTCTACAAGATCATGAAGGCGAAAGGCACGCACGAAGGCTGCATCGAGCAGATCGACCGCCTCTACCGCACCCAGATGTATGGCGGCATGGGCCTCGAGTTTGACGACGCCGGCCGCGTCCGCATCGACGATTGGGAAATGCGCGCCGACACCCAGGCCGAAGTCGCCGCCCTCTGGCCCGAAGTCGTCACCGAAAACCTCTCCGCCCTCACCGACATCGCCGGCTACCGCAGCGAGTTCCTCAAACTCTTCGGCTTCGGCATCCCCGGCATCGACTACGAGGCGGACATCGACCCTCACGTCGAATTGCCCTCCTAAATCAGTTTGTCTCCATTTTTCGAGGCCCGGCTCCAAAAAGCCGGGCTTTTTTGCATCCACTCTCTTGCCACTCATCCACAACTGCTCCATCAACCCACCATTCCCCTGCTAATCAGGTTCATTGCAAAACCTCGCGGGGAAGTGACGGGGCGAAGCTTTCTCTGAAACCTGCTACCTTATCCGCCCGTTGACGCCTTAAATTCCGTCAAGCGGACTCCTCACCCCCAGCCCCGGCTTCTGCATCACATGCGTATAGATCTGCGTCGTCTCCACGCTCTCGTGACCCAGTAAATCCTGCACCGTGCGGATATCCACCCCGCCCTCCAAAAGATGCGTGGCAAACGAATGCCGCAACACATGCGGCGTCACCCGCTTCGTGATCCCCGCCGCCGCCGAAGCCTTCCGCACCGCATTCTGGAAAGTCCCGTCCAAAACATGATGCCTGCGCTTGATCCCCGATTCAGGATCGACCGCCAATTCCCTCGACGGAAACACCCACTGCCACTCCCAACGCTCCCCCGCCCGCTTGTATTTCTGCGCCAACCCCTCCGGCAACCACACCCCCGGCACCCCGGCCGCCCGATCTCCGTCAAACAACGTCCGCAACCGCTCCAAATGCGCCCTGATCGGCCCCTTCAACGCCTCCGGCAACACCGTTACCCTATCCTTCCCGCCCTTTCCCGCATAAATCTGCACCTGCCCCCGCTCCAAATCCAAATGGTGCACCCGCAGCCTCAGCAACTCCATCAACCGCAAGCCCGCCCCATACATTAATTCGCCCATCAACCGATACGTCCCCGGCATCCCCGCGAATAATTTCTGACACTCCCCCTTCGTTAATACCGTCGGGATCTTCTTCCTCGGCCACGCCCGCTTGAAATCGATCTCCCCCACATTACGCCGCAACCCCTCCTGCATAAAAAACACCAACGCATTCAACGCCTGCTTCTGCGTTGCCGGACTGCTCCTGTGCTCCACCGCCAACATACTTAAAAACCGGCCACCTGCGCCCCCTCCGCCTTATACGGAGAGTCCGGCGCCAAAAACGCCACGAATCGCTTCGCCCACTCCCGATACGTCACCTCCGTGCGCCACAACATACCCTTCACCCGCAACGCCCGTATCAAATCACGCTCCCAATCCGCCCCGCCCAAATCCGCCCTCGCCAACGTCTCTTGCGACTTGCTCCGCTCCGCTCCTCCGGCTCTCGGCTCCAGCCCCTCGGCTCTCACCTTCCCGTCCCTACTATCCGCCGTCCGCACCTCCCGACTCTTCGCCAACAGCAGATCATCCCCCGCCCTCGTCAACCGCTGCCCACTATTCCCCCCGGAGCCGAGACCTCCCGGTCCCGTTTCGCCCGCCGAACTTCCTCCCGCTCTCAGCTCTAGCCTCTCAGCTCTCACCTCCCCCCCTGACACCTCCGCCATCCGCAACGCAGTCTTGTAAAACCACCGAAGCGCAACGCGCGAGTCACTTGCAGCTTGCCCGTCCAACGCCCCCAAGTATTGCTGAATCAATATAACCGACGCAGGCGAACGCTCCCTTTTACAATAAGCCAAAAACGAAATGATCCCCTGCCGATACGCCTCGCGCTCGATTTCCGACAAAGATTCCTGCTTCAAAACCTCATTCCAACGAGGAAACGAGATAGGCGCTCTCTTTTCTGAAAATTCCTTGTCGCCTAAAGCCATACTCGCAATTAAGCTTTAGCCGGCATTCCCCACAAGAATTTCCCGCTCAATAATCACACAACCAGCTTGAAATGATTTTATTCCATAAAATCGTTTCATCCCACCATCTCCCCCCAAAAGCTCAACTCAGTTGAGCCCAATAACACTGTTAGCCAAAGAAATCATGAGCCAAGTCGGTAAACGTTTCAGATTGACGGAAGACGAAGGACGCAGGCTTTTTTGCGAACATCTTCCCTTAAGAGGAAGTGTAACCAAAAAATACAAAAATATCGGACTAGAAAACGGTTGGTTATTACTAAAACTCGATCATCCTTTTGATTACCAAGTCGAAAATAAGACCGAAAAGAGATTTATAGGTTTTTCTGTAAGCCAGATAGCGATTCGCTCACGATGGGCAGGACACGATATCGGCGGCTCACAGCCAACTTCAGTTTTTGTATTGATAGCGGACAGCGAAGAGAAATTTAATACGGATATTATAGATCCGAAGGACTTCTATTTTGAGTCGTGGGCCATGTGTCATAATGAAAAATAAAACAGAGGCTAACCAGTCGTTACAGACAATGACCACAGCTGTCACGTGTCGTGCTGCGCACGCCCCGCGCCAGCTGCGGTCATGTCTGATCTAAAGCGTTAGGCAAAAATCATGAAAACCGAACCGTGGATTATTCTTACTGATCGCCTAGGCCGTGACGTTCGAACGCCGACCGAATCCCAAATCGCCGAGGCGATACGTGACCTTCGAGTCCATCAAGATGACGGCGAGCATGGCATTGTGTCGCTTCGCCGTGGACTAGATGACGGACCGATTTGGCTAATCGAGCTGTCGAATCGCGGAAATGTTACCTATTCCGAATATAAAGATGCGGATTTTGAAGAGTTGGCGTCGAAGTTAGTTGGCGAATCATTGGGCATGCTAGATATCGCTCGCAGATTCTATTATCTACTTCGTGGAGACCTCTTTGCTCTCAGCGCCTGCCAGTGGAACCGCAAAGAAAAATGAAAACTGAGCCTAACAAGTCGCTAGAGACAACGCCTATGGCTGTCACGCTGGCTGCTTCGCACCCATCGCGCCAGCCACAGGCGCGTCTCACCTAAGACGTTAGCCAAAAACTATGATGCTCATTCTATACATTATAGTTTCGCTCCAAATCATCTCCGACATTCCTAAGGTTTACGGGAAAAGCGAGAAAGCGAAGGCGTTTCGCAGCTCGTTAGATGAAAAAGCAAAAAACAGCAGATTGAGACCTTCGGCGAAAGATTATAGGAAACTTCACATCATGGGAAGTATCGCTATGGTTTTCCTATTCGCGATGCTCATCTTTAATCATAAGAATTAATGAAGGCAGAAAAAACGGAGGCTAACCAGTCGCCAGAGCCAATGCATATGCTCGTCACGCTGGCTGCTTCGCACCCATCGCGCCGAGCATACGCATCGGCTCATCTATAACGTTCGGCAAAAAATGAACCGGCTATTTCGATTCCTTGTATGGCTCATCGGCGGAATCGTAGGAACGCTTGTGATTCCCCTATTTTTCTTCGGTATCGCTTATTTGACGCCCAAAACCCAATTCGGAAATTTCGCAGCTTTGATATGCGGATTCTCTTTCTATACGATTGTTCCTGTTGGATTTCTGGTATCTATTTTTATTGCCTTTTCTTCGCTTCGCTGGAGCGAGACTCATAACAAGTAATCGAATAGATTACAGTAAAGACGAACACACGCGTATGATTACCGCAGGTATTAAAATAAAAACCACGGAGCCGAACCAGTCGCTACAGACAATTCGATTCGCTGTCACGTTTCGTGCTCCGAGCCGCACGAACCGCGCCAGCGAACCGAATGTCTGATCTAAAGCGTTCGGCAAATCGGAAATGAACCCGACCACACTACAAATACTAAAAGCCTGCGCCGTTGTATTTTTCGGCACGGCTTCTTTTTGTGGATTGAGTCTTTTAGTTCAGCGAAGCGTTAAAAAAGAAGACCGATTTTCTGCGG